>NZ_OU745391.1:669671-1339342 GCF_916618895.1 Pseudoclavibacter sp. Marseille-Q3772 | reverse complement strand
ACTGCCTGTGGATAACGTGGCAGCGGGCGCTGGTGAAGCTCAGCTATTTCCAATTAGACATCATCAGGAAGCCGACAAGGGCGATGCCGAAAGCTACGAGGATGTTCCAGTCGGCGAGGGATGCGACCGGCAGGCGACCCTGCGACAGGTAGTACACGATGATCCACAGGAAGCCGATGATGAGGAAGCCGAACATGATCGGCTTGAACCACACCGGGTTCGCATCCTCGGCAACGGTCTTGCTGCCGGAGGCGCGCAGCTGCTCCTTGGTGAGGGAGGCGTCGTCGCCGGACTTCTTCTTGGAGCGACGCGATGCCTTCGATTTCTTGGATGTGGCTTCGCGAGCGATCTCCTTGGAACGCTCGATCCGCTTGCGCTCAGCCTTGCGGCGAGCTTTCGCATCCATCGTCTTGTTGCGCTTGCTGCCTACGCCCGCGCCCTTCTCGTCTGCGTCCGCATCGTCGTCTTCAGCAGCGTCATCGGCATCGTCCGCAGCGTCATCTGCGTCATTCGTATCCGCCTCGGCGTCGTCCGCTGGCTCGTCGACATCGGCTTCTACGGCTGTTGCGCCTACCGTGTCCTCGTCGGTCGCGGCATCCTCCGCAGCGTCGTCGACGTCATTCGACTTCGCGTCGGTGGCTTCGGTGAGTTCGACCGAGTCGTCGGCGTCGTTCTTCGGGCTAGTTTCTGGCATGGATGCATCCTACCTGCCTAGACTGTCATGCATGAATGATGACCTGCGTGGGACGTCAACTGAGCGTTCCCGACGTCGTGCCAAGCACGGGGCGCCCAAACGGCAGCCACGCGTAACCGTCTCTGGGGTTATCGGCGAACTACTACTCACCGCTGGCGTACTGATGATGTGTTTCATGGGCTGGAAGTTCTGGCTAAACGACATCATCGTCGGTAATGAGCAGAATGAACAGGGCGGGCAGCTATCGCAGCAGCTCGCTGAGCAGTCAAAGACTGCGGCTCCGGCTGAGGTCGACGAGAGCGGTATTCCGATTCGGAAGGCGCCGAAGGAAGAGGCCACTCCGTTCGCGGTGCTGTACGTGCCGGCGTGGGGTGCTGATTATTCACGCACGATCGCAACGGGCATCACTCGCTACGGTGTGCTCGACTACTACATCGGTTACTACCCGGAGTCGGATCCGGTCGGTGCGGTGGGTACCTTCGCCGTGGCTGGTCACCGACTTGCGTACGGCGCTTCGATGCAGAAGGTTCCCGATCTGCAGCTCGGTGACAAGGCCTATGTCGAGACGGTGGATGGCTGGTACGTTTACCAGTTCCGGTCGGGTGAGTATGTCGGTCCGGATGAGGTATCGATTCTTTCGGATGTGCCGCGCTACCCGCAGGAAAAGGGTGGGGATCGAATCCTCTTGCTGATGACCTGTAACCCGTTCCACTCGACCGAGGAACGGGTGGTGGCGTACAACACCTTCGTTGACTTTGTGCCGCGTTCGGAGGGGCCTCCGGCGGAGATTAAGGGCGCGGTGGATGCGCGCAATAACAATGACGGTGGCGACACCGGTGGCGGAGCGGAGCACTAGATGTACGGAGCGTTGTGGCGTGCGATTCCCGGCCCCTGGCCTGTGAAACTATTGGTGATGCTGGTGCTCATTGCCGCGGTGCTGTACGCGATGGTGACGTGGGTGTTCCCCTGGGTTGACGAGACCTTCCTAAAGACCGGCGACGATATTACGGTCGGGATGCAGCTGGTTACGGCCGCGCGCTTGCAGTGAGTAGGTCCGGTGGCATTTCGCCGTAGCGGGCTGGCGTTGCGATGCCTGCCGCGAGGAGGGAATTGGCGGAAAGGATCGGCTCAACGCGGTTTGCAAGCCAATCTTGCTGGAGACCGGCCCGGGTGGCGATTTGATCAAGGGCGACGAAAATCTTGTAGATCGAGTGATCGTTGAACTTACGGTGGTCTCGTTTGGCCCGTCGGGCGACGTTGGGGAGGAGCCCTGGGCGGTCGAGAACAGCGTGGTTCCACAGTTTTGCGCAGTGGGCGTTGCGGTTGCGTAGATAGACGAATGATCGGACTTGGCTGGGCAATGTGGCTGGAGAAACGTTCATCGACGCTGCCATGTCGTGCAGCACTTCGGATTTGCCTGAAGCCTCGATGAGCCTGGACAGGCTGCCAAATGAGAAGGCCTCCACCGCCACCCATATGGGCATGCGCGCGTATGCTTCGGGGCTGTAAGCCCTACCAGTTCTGATCTCATCGCGGTAGTGAGAAACGAAAGTCTCTTTGCTTCGATCCAGGTTCGACAAGGCATGCTTCTCGACACGTTTGTCATCAGGGTCAGCTGATTGCGTGAACCCGTCACCTCGAGCGAACGCGCCGATCGCTCCGACCCGGTTGGCGTAGTAGTAGGCGAACCGGGTTCTCAGGAGAACCTCGATTGGATGGAGGACCTCGTCGCACACCGCAACGAGATCTTGTTCGGCTTCGTAGAGACGCTGGATCACCTCAAACGACGAGCCATCAAAGAAACGATTGTTACCGGCCATTGGGGCGATTTGCCAGTAACGAAAATAACCTGAGAACCGGTAGTAGTTTACGCGAGAGAGAAACTCGGCTGCTGAGGCGGTGTCAGTGACGGTCAGACCACGTTCTTGAAGTAGTTCGACCTGTTTGTCGTAACTGAGCCAGCGCTTGTCCATGAGTTCCCTAGAAAATGAAAGGCCCCGGTCATTTGTGCATTGTCCGTTACGGGACGAGAGGCCTGACCGGGGATCTATCTCGATCCACGGTACGCCAAGGTTGTTGTCTAGTCAACGTCACGACGAGACTCATACATAGTCCCCGCGTAACAGGGCTTGTGCCTCACATACTTTTCCCCGCGAAACGTGTCTGGTGCCGGCGACGATATTACGGTTGGGATGCAGCTGGTTGCTTCGGGGGCGTGGCGCCCGTAGCGCTCGCGCGGGGTATTGGAACTCGAGGGCATCGGGCGATGGCAACGCGACCGCCTCATCGCCGAACGGCTACGTTCCAGCGGTGAGTTCAGCGTAGGGTTTGAAAACGACCTCCAAACGCTGCTCGTTCGTTTCTCGTGTGCGAGGCGCGCCAAAGGCCCGGTCAACCATGCGGTTCAGCGCGGCGTGGGCTCTCAAAAGGGCTGGATCCGTCGCTTCACGTCATCACCGAGTTCTTTCGTCGAGACTTGAGTGTGGCACGCCGCTGTGCATAACGGGACAACGGTACCACCTCGAAACGTCACACGACGGTGTGCGACTGCTTGGGTGCACAACGAGAGAGGCGTGGAGCTCGGGGCTCCACGCCTCATCCCTCGGGAATGCGGCCTAGGCTTGATCGCTCATCGTGTCACTGAGCGACGTCGCGCGAGAACGACAAGTGTTCCTCCGGCCGCAAGCAAAATTCCGCCTGCGGTGAGTACGCCGTACACATCGCCACCGGTTTGTGGCAGCGAACCGGTGCTGCCTACGGATGCGCTTGGTGGCGCACTCGGTGCAGGTGACGGGGTGCTGTTCGGCTCTGGCGTTGGACTGGTGCTCGGTTCTGGCGTTGGACTGGTGCTCGGTTCTGGCGTTGGACTGGTGCTCGGTTCCGGCGTTGGACTGGTGCTCGGTTCCGGCGTTGGACTGGTGCTCGGTTCCGGCGTCGGACTGATGCTTGGTTCCGGCGTCGGACTGATGCTTGGTTCCGGCGTCGGACTGGTGCTCGGTTCCGGCGTCGAACTCTCGCTCGGCGCCGAGTCTTCTACCACTGTGAACTCGGTGCACATAATTGCCGCCCCTAGCCCCTCACCCGCATAGACTGCTTCATCTTCCGAGAACCCAGCTTCGATGAGGCGTTCAAGTTGGCGGTCATGGTGTTGGGAAGACTCTTCACTTTCAAATTCGGTCGCGAAGAGCGTGCCATCGTACAGAAAATATCGGTAGCTGTCCCCGGTCACAAAGTTGTCGAGTAAAAAAGCGACCGAGTAGTTGCCTTCGTAGCCATCCTCGAAGTCGGGGAGGGTTGACGACCAGCCATTAGCTTCGACCTCTTCGGTGAGCTCATCAAAGTAGTCGGCATCGTCTTCGATGTCTTCCTCCGACAGATATCCATCGGCGACATACTGATCCAAGATGGCCCGGATGGGGAACTCCTGCTGCTTTTTCTCATTACCACCGAACGTGAGCGACATGTTCCCCTCAGCGTCGGTCATGAAGTAACCGAGGTGTTCATTCTTTTCGTCGCCCCAGTCAACGAAACCTTGGGAGCCGACGGCTGGGAGCGGAGACATCGCTACCTTAAGGAAGTCAGCCACGGCAGCAGCTCTCTCGTCCTGGTAGTACTCGGAGTAAATCTCAGACAGGGTGCGGAGGTCTTCTTTGACGATGACGGCCTGACCGAGTGCATTTGCCGGTAGGCCAGAGGCCGAGATGGTTATTCCCTGCTCTTTGAGTTGGGTCACGGTGATCGGAGATGGGTCGAGTCCGATGTGGCCGGAAGCGTCAACGCACGCGCCTGTCTGTGCTTGCGCCTGTGCGGGCGCAGCAGGGCTGAATGACGCGCCAATCATGATACAAGAGAGGGCGGCGACTGCACTTAGTATCTTTTTCATCTGATTCGCTTTCATGCTGACCTGTGTCGGAGTAGCGACGCGAGGGGGGGTATGCGACAAGCGCAATGGTCGCACTTACATGTACGGTAATGGTCGTAGTGAGAGGCCATTTTTCGGGTACTGATTTCGGCATCCGTGAACCGTGCGGCCAACGTGCCAAACACGGAACGCGCGCCCCAAATTTTATCAGAATTCATGCGTGATTGAACGTGAAGCGGTAAGAACGTTCGCTCCGGTAGTAACGAAAAGCGTCCTTGCCAGACGCGAACATCCCTGCGTTCCGGCAGTGTTTCTCGCCGGCGACTCCTCGATCAGAGCGGCCGGTCCGTAGGGGCCTCCGGCGGAGATTAAGGGCGCGGTGGATGCGCGCAATAACAATGACGGTGGCGACCACCGGTGGTGGAGCGGAGCACTAGATGTACGGAGCGTTGTGGCGTGCGATTCCCGGCCCCTGGCCGGTGAAACTATTGGTGATGCTGGTGCTCATTGCCGCGGTGCTGTACGCGATGGTGACGTGGGTGTTCCCCTGGGTTGACGAGACCTTCCTCAAGACCGGCGACGATATTACGGTCGGGATGCAGCTGGTTACGGCCGCGCGCTGGCCGTAAGTGCCGCGTAGTACGGGGCACGGAGGTGACACGGATTTCGGTGGGCAACACTGTCGACAATGCGGACCGCTGTTCGTTGTCAGAACCACATTGCAACGACCGAGGGCGTGGTTGGAGAGCTAGTAAGAGTCAGAGAGACTATGCCGCGCGTGCTTCGGAATGGCGAAGAGCCGTTGATGACCAGAACAGTCAAGACGTGCCCCGGTTGTATCAGCGAGAAACTGACGAGGACTAGGTCGCTCATAGCTGATAGCCTTGGAACTAGCCTCAGCCGATGCTCATGTAACCCACTGGTTTGAGAAACAGGCCACGAATAAACGACGAGCCGGCGCAGGTTTCAGTCGCCGGCATTCTAAGAAATAGATAGTTGTGAAGAAGTTTATCTCCTCCCTCGCCGTGATCACCGTAGTGTTGTTGGGACTGACTGTTAGTCCCGCATCAGAAGCCAATGCGCAGGCCCAAAGCTCCGCATGCTTGAATGCGCCAAACTATTTGCAGGCTAACCCGTCACCCATTACGGAATCGCAGCTAGAAGAACAAGGAATAACCTTTAATCTGCAGGGCTTGCCTCCAAACGTTGTTGGAACGGTGACCGTTTTGTCGGGTAATCTCCAGCAATATGGTCCGCTGTACAGAGACAGCGTTCTTGACGACGAAGAAGCAGAATACTACCCTGACTGGTTTCTGAAGACGTTTGACGATCTTCCCCTACTCATGCCGATGACGGGGTCAACCGAACCGGCAGAGGTGATCAGTCAAGGGTTATTCCTTACCGGTGACGACGGCGCTGCCTCTCTTACCTTTGGCGGTCAAGAGTCCCAGGATCAGCCGCTGACGATGCCCCCAAGTTGGGAGCAATCGGGTCGAGACCGTGCCGAACTCGAAGGCTTGCTCAGTGAAATCAACGAATACCGGTGGACATCGACTCTTCCCGCGAATGAGGCCGGCTATCGCGGCAACTATGTCGTGCTCGTCTCAATTCAGAGTCCTTTTGAAGACAATTATTTTAGCTTCTTCTCGGACGATGGCGAAGTCACACTTGCCCACAGCTACGAGGAGCTCGATCAACTGCAACAAGATCTTGTGGAGAAGATGGCTGAAAGATTCAGCCGCCATGGAGCCTCTGAGTTCGATGCGATGGAGTTTGCGCAGCAAATTTTGTACTTCCACTCTTCGAGTCTGGTGTGCAGCGAGTTCAGTGTGATTGAGAAGACGGAACCAACTCCGGAACCAACTCCGGAACCAACTCCGGAACCAACTCCGGAACCAACTCCGGAACCAACTCCGGAACCAACTCCGGAACCAACTCCGGAACCAACCATTCCGGCTAGCAAGCCCGAGAACGATCAAACCAGCGACCTCGCGGAAACAGGAAGCGACCTCATCGCTCCCGTCACCGCCGGCGCAATCACACTCGCAGCCGGAGCTTGGCTAGTCCTCCGCTCGCGACGGAACCCCATGACTCGGAACTAACACCGAATAAACGCCTGGGATATGGCCTATACACTGCTCCCCATGAGTGGACCTGATAGATCAGTTGTCGACTAATGGGGAGCAGCGTTATCCATTCACGTAGTTCGTTCAGCGAGCTTCAGCGTGGACGAATTAGTGGAGTTGTGAGTACCAGTTGAGTGCTGATGAGATCGTTACGAGATGGGTCCGGCCTAGGGTCAGGGTGGTGGCGAAGCATGACACCCGAGATCGAGAGTCAGACCTAAAGCATCCTCCAAGCTCAAGGCCTCACCGAGGGGGTGGACCACGCCGTAAAGTGGCGCGGTTACTTGCCGAAAATGGTTGCCTAGAGTAGTTGGGGGAGTCGAGGACACGCTTGAAGGTCCAGGTGTTCGTCACGCTCGAGGCCCAACACCGCATATTGCGCATGTGCCCTGCCGAGATGGCACAGTCTTCGCACGCACCACAGCGATATCACCTTCTTCATAGCATTGACTGCCTCGTCCCTGAGGAAAGCCTGCACCAGCCCCCGGCTGACGCATGCACACCGAGCAAGCCTTCCAACACAACACGCATCCTGGCGGAGTATGTGAGTGCGCACCAAGGAACACCTTCGAGCCATGTAACGGCGACTGCCACGACAACGCACTGATGGAAGACCTCTTCGGCCACCTAAGAGCCGAGATGTACCTCGGTGAAACCTTCACCTCAGTTAGAAGATCTCACCACCGCTGCCAACGAATACAACACCAGACGGCTGCCACAGCGGCTTAAGGGCGTGATCCCCGATGCGCAGGATGGGACCCAGACCCTTAAAGTTGCAGCCGCTGAGAAAAACAGTCCAACTCGTCGGGAGCAGTGTATAGGCCATATCCCAGGCGTTTATTCGGTGTTAGTTCCGAGTCATGGGGTTCCGTCGCGAGCGGAGGACTAGCCAAGCTCCGGCTGCGAGTGTGATTGCGCCGGCGGTGACGGGAGCGATGAGGTCGCTTCCTGTTTCCGCGAGGTCGCTGGTTTGATCGTTCTCGGGCTTGCTAGCCGGAATGGTTGGTTCCGGAGTTGGTTCCGGAGTTGGTTCCGGAGTTGGTTCCGGAGTTGGTTCCGGAGTTGGTTCCGGAGTTGGTTCCGGAGTTGGTTCCGGAGTTGGTTCCGTCTTCTCAATCACACTGAACTCGCTGCACACCGCACGGGCGCCCTTGCCACCGGCGTACATCCAACTCAGCTCCTCCGAGAGCCCTCGCTGGAGAGCTTCATTCCTGAGTTTCTCCAAGTGCTCGTCAAGCTGGTCGCTACTCATGGAGAGGACCGTCCCGCCATCGTCTGCGAACCAGTGTTCGTGGGCGCTGAAACGGCTATCGATTCGAAGAAGCACTGAGTATTTACCAACGTATCCAGTTTCACTTTCCGGGAGTACAGGATCCCAGGCGCGTTCTTGAAAGCGAGCAAGCTCTTGTTCAAGGTAGTGCAGGCTGTATCCAGAATCTTTCCACTCGGATGGGAGTGTCAATGTTTGCTTCTGGTTTTGCGTGCCTCCAAAGGTAAGTGACGCGGTCCCGGAGCTGTCAGTCATAAAATAGCCCGCGTGTGTAAACCCCGACTCTTCGTCGAGCATGGGGCCGTACGCATGCATCTCCTTCGCTAGGTCTGCGAAGGCAGGTTCGCTGTCGTAATAGTCCGAAAATTCGTTAACTAGGTTATAAAGCTCGCCTCGTGCTACAAATGCTTGACCAATAACGCCAGGGGGCAGACCCTCCACCGTAACAGTAATGCCCTGCTCGAGAAGCTGTTCTTCACTAACCGGTGCGGGTTCAATCTTGATGTGACCGGGAACATTGAGACAGGTGCGCCGTGAATCAGCCTGGGCAGGCTGTGGTGAATTGAAGCCAAAGCAGAGCGCGGAAACCAAGAGAGTAATTAGTGCGTAAACGCTTTTCTTCATGCCTTGCATTCACCTAACATGGGCCACATTGGAGCTGCGTCAGAATCGGACCCACTAATAGTACTACGTTCATTAGCAGAGTGCACTACTCAGATCTACGAGCTTGGCAGGTAGGTCACCGAAGCTGTGACTAGCGTGGACCTCGGCCATTATTGCCGGGACCACCCGGTTGCTGACCGGAATCATTGCCCCAGCGGCCGTTGTCGTCATTGTCGTCATCATCGTCATCATCCGGCGATTGTGACGGCTCCGTTGGAGCAGTAGAACCTGAGCAGTACGTCACTGAAATATCTGACTTCTGCTCCACCCGACCGGTAGGCGTGATGTTCGTAACTTCTCGGTCCGATGTCTCCGGGCAGCTCGGATTCGGTACCGGCGTGATCGACAGATCCAATTCGCCCAGCTCCGACTCGACCTCATCGAAGGGCTTGCCCTCAAGATCACTCGGCACCGTGACATGCCCGTTTGATGTAAACAGGTTCACCGTCTCGCCGGCCTTCAACGTCGATCCCTGATCCGGATCGGTGCGAATTACGGACCCCTCAGGAACGGTCGGCGAATCTTCCGAGGTAACCGAACCGGCCTTAAAACCAACCTCTTCGAGCTTGGCCTTCGCTTCCTCTAACGTCAGCCCTTTAATATCGGGAACTTCCAACTCGCCCTTACCGCTGGAGACCGTGAGCGTCACGGTCGTACCGCGGGCAACGGACGCGTCGGCAGGCGGAGACTGCGAGATGATGTGGTCAGATTCGACCGTATCGCTCGCCTCGGTCTTTTCTCGAATCACGAAGCCGAGCTCCTCAAGTGAGGATTTTGCCTCTTCGAGCGACATGCCTTCCACATTCGGGACCCGCACGCTCGCCTCGGGCAATTGGCCGTCCTTCGGCAATAGCAGCGTGAACACGAGTACACCGATCACCACTGCGGCAACGACACCGATCGCACCCCAAATCCACATCGCCGGCGGTCGACGCTGCACATCCGGTTCACGGTCGTCATCGTTCTGCATCGAATTCAATGCCGACTCGGTGGCATCCACCGCAGTCGGGCCGGGGCCGAACAATTCGGTTGGCTCCGAATCGGCCATTGCGCTCGCATGCGCGGGCGCGATCCCGCGGAACGCGTTCTGCAGTTCGGTGCGGAACTCGGCAGCGGTCTGGTAACGATCATCCGCACGTTTGGCCAGCGCCTTCATCACGACTGCATCGACCTCAGGCGACACGCGCGGGTTCAGCTGGCTTGGCCGCCGTGGCGGTTCAGTCACATGCTGATACGCCACCGCAACCGCAGAGTCGCCCTGGAACGGCACGCGCCCGGTGAGCATCTCGTACAGCACAATGCCGGCCGAATACAGGTCGCTACGACCATCCACCTGCTCACCGCGCGCCTGTTCGGGGGAAAAATACGATGCCGTTCCCAGAATCGCTGTTGTTTGGGCAATCGTGCCGGCCGTATCCGAAATCGCGCGGGCAATACCGAAATCGGTGACCTTCACCTCGTCGCTCGTGGAGATCATCACATTGCCCGGCTTAATGTCGCGGTGCACAACACCCGCACGGTGCGAGTACTCGAGCGAGGTGAGGATGCCCGACATGTACTTTTCGATCTTCTCGTTGCTGAGCGGACCCTCGGCGATGTAATCAACCAGCTGGCGGCCGTCGATGTACTCCATCACGATGTACGGCACGACGATCTCGAAACCGTCATTGCGCACAAAGGTGTCTTCGCCAGCGTCAAATACGCGCACGATGCTCGGATGCGTCATCCGCGCGGCAGCCTGTGCCTCCTGCCGGAACCGAGCGCGAAAACTCTCCTCAGTCGCGAGGTTCGTGTGCAGCAGCTTCACTGCGACGTGACGACCCAGACGCTCATCCGTTGCCGCATACACCTCGGCCATACCGCCTCGTCCGATCCGGCGACCAATGTGGTACCGGTTCGCGAGAATGCGTTCTGCCTGAATCACTTGGTTAGCTCCTAGCTAGGTGTTGCGGCGGTGTCGCGGTGTGCAGTGGGTGTTGCCACCACATCCGAAAACATGAGAAGCAAGCTTACCCAGCGGTGCGCCGGTTTTGGCCGATGCAGCCGAATGAACAGCCGAATCGTTACGTTCTTGTCCCAGTTTGGATGCGCGAGCGATCAGGAAAGTTCCTACGGGATGCGAATTTCTTGTCCCTCACCTTCAGCAGCACCGAATGCCGGTGTTGCCGACGGCGATGGTTGCTGTTGCTCAACGGAGAACGTCGCCACCGGGGACGGGTTCGACTGCGCCTCACCATCGCACACCTGCACGTAGGTGATGCTCGCACTCTTTGCCGATGACGGAATCGTTACCGGTGCACGCTGACCCACCTGCACATCGAACGGACCGCTGGACTCGCCCGTATCCCAGTTCACATTCACCTGGAAGCTATTGGCCTCTGCACCGCCCGGACATGTTGCCGAGAAGTCCGACACGATCAACTGTGTGCCGTTCACCTGTTCAACCTTGGGCGGGTTGCTCGGTGCCTCGGCAGGCTCAGGCTTGCCGTACACCGTCACCTCAACCTGCGAGCCCTTTTCCAGGCTGCCGGTCGGGTTGACCTCCACGACCGTGTTGACTTCGTCCTCACTCTTCGCCGGATCGCCCTCGACCTTCACCGGGTCAAGGCCGAGCTTGATGAGTTCCGCCTGCGCCTCCTCATAGCTCAACCCCTTGAACTGGTCGTTGCTGATCTCGACCGTGTCCGATTCGGTTTCGGTGGGGGTTGGTTCCTGCGTGGCGGATGCGGTAGCGGTCGGGGTGGACTCCGGCTCGTCATTGTTCTGCAGCATGGCAAAGCCCAAAAGACCCAACGCTAAGGCGAGCAACACAATGGCGCCGACCAGTACCCAACGCCAGTTCTTGTTGTCGTCGTCACTTGGCTTCTGTTTGCGCGCATCCTCGTTACGTACGGATGAGGATGATTCACCCTGTTGCGCGAACAGTTTGTCGAACTCGTCGCGCGGTTGCGGCTTCGTGGCATTCATCGACGCCGTCGGGTCATCACCGAGCATCTGCGTTTGCGCCAGCTGTGCCGTATCAGTGCCAACACCGCTAGCGAGCACTGCGGGAACCGCCTGTGCGGCACGCTGAATCTGACCGTCGCGCAGGGCGCCGGCAGCACGCGAAAGCGCCGCAGCAGACTCTGGCCGATCTTTCGGCTCTTTCGCCAGTGCCGACATCACCAGATTGCGCACCGGGGTGGGCACGGTCACTGGCAGCGCCGGAGGCTCATCATTGATGTGTGCCATCGCGATGGCAACCTGTGACTCACCGGTAAACGGACGGCGACCAGCCAAGCACTCATAGGCAACGATGCCGAGTGAGTAAATATCGGTCGCTGGTGTTGCCGGGTGACCGGATGCCTGCTCGGGGGAGAGGTACTGCACTGTACCCATCACCTGACCGGTTGCGGTCAGCGGCACCTGGTCGGCAATACGAGCGATACCGAAGTCGGTGATCTTCACCCGGTGATCGGGCGTGATCAACAGGTTTCCTGGCTTGATATCGCGGTGTACCAGCCCGGCACGGTGCGCAGCTCCGAGCGCCGCAGCGGTCTGCGCCACAATGTCCATCACCTGGTCGCTCGGCAGCACCCGTTCGCGTTCGAGAATGGTGGACAGTGCCTCGCCGGGGACCAGTTCCATGACGAGATAGGCGGAACCGTTCTCCTCACCGTAGTCGTAGACGTTCGCGATGCCCTCGTGGTTCACGAGTGCAGCGTGGCGAGCCTCAGCACGGAAGCGCTCCAGGAAGCCCGGATCGCCCATGTACTCGTCCTTCAAAATCTTGATCGCGACCTGACGGCCGATGACGAGGTCCGTGGCCTCCCACACCTCGCCCATACCACCGATCGCAATCCGGCTCCCGAGCTTGTAGCGGTTTCCAAACGTCACGCCCTGTGCTGGTCTCATACCTCAAGCACCGCCTTCATCACTTCTGCTCCAATTGCTGCCGCAAGACCGTTACCGGTACCGCTTTGTCCTTGTCCACCGCCGTCTTCAATGACTACCGCAACGGCGACCTTCTTGTCACCCGACTCGGCAAATCCGGTAAACCACAGTGAGTACGGTTCATCCTCACCATTCTCAGCGGTTCCGGTCTTGCCCGCCACCTCGACACCGGGAATCTGGGCGTTCGTTGCCGCACCGCTGGCGACACTACCCTTCATCATGTCGCCGACCTGTTGCGCAGTCTTATCTGAAACCGCGTCCGAGAAACTGCTGATCTGCGGACCCTGCAGCTCGTTCAGGTCGGGGGTGAGCACACGCTCAACCACCGTCGGTTTCATGACCTTGCCCTGGTTCGCCAGCGCCGCCGACACCATCGCCATCTGTAGCGGAGTCGAGCGCACTTCGTACTGACCGAACCCGGTCAGCGCGGTTTGTGCATCATCCAATTGACCGTCGGGATAGACGCTCGGAGTTGAGGTCATCGGTACATCAAACGAGGCGTTGAACCCAAATGCCTGTGCGGTCTCGCGCAGGCGCTCATCGCCGATCTTGACTGCCAGTTGCGCAAACGGGATGTTGCACGACAGTTCTAGCGCCTCGCGCAGGTTGGTCTTATCGCCACCACCGCACTTTGAACCGTGAGCGGGGTTGTAAACCACCGAGTTCGTGCCCGGAAGCTTCCACTCGGTTGGGTTATCCAGCGGTGTGTCGGGTTTGACGATGCCGTGTTCGAGCGCGGCCGCGGCGACGACCACCTTGAATACCGAACCGGGAGGGTTCAGATTACCGGCGATCGCTCGGTTCTGCAGCGGGTCATTCGGTGCCTCGAGCAGCTCGTTGTAGTTCTTAATGACCTCGTCATCGTCGTGCATCGACAACCGGTTCGGGTCGAAGGACGGTTTGGACACCATCGCCAAGATCGCGCCGGTTTCGGGATCGAGTGCAACGACCGCGCCCTGCAGCTCACCCAATGCATCCCATGCCGCCTGCTGCGCAGCCGCATTGATTGAAAGCTCAACGGCAGCACCGGCAGGCTGCTCACCGGTGAACTTCCGCTGCATACTGTCGAAGAACTGCGAATCCGAACGGCCTGACAACTCGGTGTCCATCGCCGACTCGATACCGGTGCGGCCCTGGTTCGTTGAGTAGTAGCCAGTGACCGGTGCGTACAGCTCCGGCTGCGCATATTCACGCTGGAACTTGAACTCACTATCGATGGGCTTCGAGGAAGCGATCGGTGTGCCGTCGATCAGGATCGGCCCACGTTTGACGTCATAACTTGCCAGCACCGCCCGACGGTTGCGGGGATCATCGGCCAGGTTCGGCGCCTCGATCATTTGAATGACCGTCGAGGATGCGAATAGCGCGAGGAACATCGCCAGCAGAATGATGCTGACCGATCGAATATTGCGGCTCATTTGCTCACCCCCAAGCGCGCGACAGAACTATTGGGAACCGTATCGCTCAACCGCAGCAATAGGGCGATGATGATCCAGTTCGCCACCAAACTTGACCCTCCGGCCGCGAGGAACGGTGTGGTGAGACCGGTCAACGGAATCACGCGGGTTACACCACCGACGACGATGAATACCTGCAGTCCGATCGCGAACCCAAGGCCCGTGGCCAGCAGGCGACCGAAGTCATCACCACCGAGATGTCCAATGCGGATGGCGCGGCTGACGATGATGAAGTACATGATGAGGATGGCGAACAGACCCGCCAAACCGAGCTCCTCACCGAGGGCTGCGATGATGAAGTCACTCTCGGCAAGCGGAGTGATATCTGGTCGACCTTGACCCAGGCCGGTGCCGACCAGACCACCGTTTCCGAGGCCGAAGAGGCCCTGCACCAGCTGATAGCTACCGCCCGGTGTGTCATAGAACGCCGGATCGAACGGGTTGAGCCAGCCCTCGATGCGTTTGTGAACATACGGCATATTGAGTGCGGCGACGGTGCCTCCGGCAGCGAACAGCGCCAGGCCGAGCAGCACCCACGACAGCCGACCGGTGGCGACGAAAATCATCACCAGGAATAGGCCGAAGTACAGCAGCGAAGTACCCAGATCGCGCTGGAACACCAACACGCCCATACAGAACGCCCACACGATCAGGATGGGGCCGAGGTCCCGCATCCGTGGTAGACGAAGCCCCAAGAACTTGCGGCTGACCACTGAGAGTGATTCACGAGCGGTCACCAGGTACCCGGCGAAGAAAATCGCCATCGTGATCTTCGCGATCTCACCGGGCTGGAAGTTCAACGGACCAACCGAGATCCATACTCGTGCGTTCGCTTCACTGACCCCCAGGCCCGGTACCAGTGGCAGGAGCAGCAGCACGAGCGATACTGCACCGAAGATGTAGGTGTAGCGCTGCAAGAGCCGGTGGTTGCGCAGCGCAATCAGTACCGCGATACCCACGCCGATACCGAGCCCCGTGTACGCAATCTGCGCGGTAGCGTTTGGAATCGAGCCCTCGGCAATATCGGAATTCACCAGATCCAGCCGGTAAATCATCGAAATACCAAGGCCGTTCAACGTGGTCGCTAGTGGCAAGAGGAACGGGTCGGCCT
The DNA here is from genome assembly GCF_916618895.1 of Pseudoclavibacter sp. Marseille-Q3772. Taxonomy (NCBI): domain Bacteria; kingdom Bacillati; phylum Actinomycetota; class Actinomycetes; order Micrococcales; family Microbacteriaceae; genus Pseudoclavibacter; species Pseudoclavibacter sp. Marseille-Q3772. Next base: position 1,324,226 of record NZ_OU745391.1, on the reverse strand, counting down.
GCGGGGCGCGGAAACGCAACAGCGTGTGCAACCCCAGGGTGAGTGCAACCAGCACACCAAACACGGCGATGAGCTGGAAATCGAATGCGCCCATCACACCAAGCTGCACCTGCAGTAGCGCACCCAGCACGATCAGGTACGCGAACAGCAGGTACCCCAGCTCCATATTGCGCAGGCCCTGCGTGCGCTGTCGCTTACGGCCAGGCACCTGGGGTGTTGTCGGGGTGGATGCGGTCGGGAAGGCCGCTACCGGCGTGCTACTCGGCATTGCTGGCTCCTTCCAAACGGTCGACAAGTGCTTGGGCGTCTTCGATGCTGTCGAAGGAGATCGTGTTGGTGATCTGATTGCGCTGATACTGCGGCAGATCATCAATGCTCACCGAGGAACGTTCAACCACCTCGGACAGCGGAATTGGCCCGAGGGTAGCTTGCACGCCCTGGTAGATCACAACCTGGCCGTTATCGACACCGACGTAGTAGCGAGTCTGCGTCCAGTTGTAGGCCAAGGCGGCCGAACCGGCGGCGATTGCCAACAGCAGCAGGCCGCCGACCAGCCAGGTGACTCGACGCCAACGCTTGCGGCGGCGCTCCTCGTCGAGGATGCGCTGGAACATCTCGTCGGTTGGGACAACGAACTCTTCGTTCTCGGGGCGTTGGGCCAAGCGGCGCGAGGATTGCAGCACATCCGGGAGGAACCGTTTGCGCATCCGCTGCGGCGGCTGCGCCTTGTAGCGCATCGGGTTCACCGCCGAGCCGACCACCTTCGGACGCATATCCTCAAGCGGCGTCTCGCCGAGCTCCAGTACCACCACGGTGACGTTATCGGGCGCACCATTATCGAGCGCGAGCTGCACGAGATCGTCACTCACTTCGCGCGAGGACTCACCCTTGCGCGAAAGTACAGCCGCGATCTCGCTATCGGAGACGTAGCTCGATAGCCCGTCAGAACACAGCAACCAGCGGTCACCGCTCACCGCCGGTTCCACAAAGGTTTCAACGACCGGTTCGGTCTCCACATCGCCCAATACCCGCATCAGCACCGAACGGCGCGGATGCACCAGGGCCTCTTCTGGGGTGATGCGACCGGCATCCACCAATCGCTGCACGAAGGTGTGGTCGGTGGTGACCTGCGTTAACTTGCCGTGATGAAAGCGGTACACCCGCGAGTCGCCGATATGACCGATCACCATCTGATCGCCGACCTGCGTAATCAGATCGGCGGTGGTGCCCATACCCTTGAGCTCCGAGTGCACAGCTACGGCCGAAAGAATCATCTCGTTGGCGTCCTGTAGCAGCTCGCTCAGGCCCGCCTCTGCTGCCTCCACAGTGTCGAACTGAGATTCCTGTTTGGAGAGGAACTTGACCGTGATCGAAGAGGCAACATCGCCACCGGCGTGGCCACCCATGCCGTCGGCCACACCGTAAATGTGTTCGCCGATGAAGCCGGAGTCCTGGTTATTTGACCGGACTCGGCCCACGTGCGAAACCGCACCGGCGCGAACAACTTGGGTCATCGCAGCTCGAAGGTCGTCGTACCGATACGAACCGCACTACCTGAGCGAACCTCCGTTGGCTGCCCGATGCGCTGGTCATCAACATACGTACCGTTGGTCGAATCCAGATCCTGCACCATCCAGCGCTCGCCCCAGTTCAGCAGGCGAGCGTGCCGCGTGGAGGTGTAGTCGTCCTGAATCACCAAATCTGAATCCGCTGCGCGACCGATCGATACCGGCCCTTCGCCCAGCTCGAGTTCGGTACCGCGTTTCGGACCGGACGTAATCACCAGTTTGCGGAACGCGGGCGAGGACGCCTGGCGTTGTGGGCTAGGAGCACTCGCGGCAGCAGGACGCGGCCCGGCAGCAGCCGGAACTGGAGCTGGGGCGGGAGCAGGTGCATCCTGAGCTGCCGAAGCGGATGCACCGCCGAACGTTTGTTGTCTCGACTGTTCCAGTGCCTGCTGGTAGTCGCGAGACTTGGAACCGAACAGGTCGCTGCGCATCGAGTAGATGATGGAGAACACGAAGATCCACATCACTGCGAGAAAGAGCAATCGCAGCACGAGCAGAGTAAGTTCACCGGTCATCGGATGCCTCCTGGACGTTGCAGATATCCGGTGTCGTCACTCGGTGCTGCCTCGGGAACAATACGGAAAGTGAGTTGCGTGCGACCGATTTCGATCAGCGAGTCGGAATCGAGCGCGGCCTGCGCAACCCGACGACCATTGCACTTTGTGCCGTTTGTGGAACCGAGGTCGCGGATACCGGCGCGCTGGCCGTCCCAAACAATCTCGGCGTGACGGCGCGAGGCGCCCGAGTCTTCAATGGTGATGTGCGCCTCAGTACCGCGACCGATCACGTTTGATCCGCGGTGCAGGTGGAACCGTTGCCCGTTGACGTCGACGACCGGGGTCCAGTTCACGCGACCCTCAACTGAACGCGATTCGATGCTCAGCTGGCCCTCGCTGAGGGAATCGTCGTGCATGAGTTTGATTGACAGGCCGCCGGGGAACTGATAACGGTGCTGGACGGCGTGTGTTTCAACTTCGCGCATCAGCATGTCGCGCAGGGAGTCGCCCATACCGGAGAGCCGGTCGTAGTCGGTGGGGGAGACGATGACGTGAAAGCGGTTCGGCACGAGGATGCGTTCGCGCGAGATGATGGATGTGTTCGTATCCATTTCGCGTTTGAGCGCGGCGATGATCTCGACCGGCTGCAGCCCCGATTTGAACGTCTTCGCGAACGCGCCGTTGAAGGCGCGTTCGAGCCCGCGCTCAAATTTGTCGAGAATTCCCAAAATGTCTCCTTGGTGCGTTGCTGCTCGGATTACCGGGCATCGGCGCGGCCTGTGGTTTGGTGATCGGCATCGCGGGGTGCGATTTTTGCCAATAACCAAGGCTCCGCGGTCGCGGCCATCAGTGTGCATAGTAGTGGTCAATATTGAGTACGCGAAACGTCCTGGCGGAGAACATCGCGATTCTTTCGTGGATGTGGTAACCTCGAACCTTGCGCGCGAGTGGCGGAATGGGAAGACGCGCACGGTTCAGGTCCGTGTGCCCGTGAGGGCGTGGGGGTTCAACTCCCCCCTCGCGCACCAGTACGAAACAGCCGCCTACCAGGTGAACATCATCCGGTAGGCGGCTGTTTTTGGTTTTCCGTAAGCATCTGGAGGCGGGGTGCCGGAATCCGCTTCATCGGTCGGCTTTGTGTCGAAGAGGTTGGTTGGTCCTGTGCCAAAGTGTCTCAGTTTTGGGGTGTTTGAGGGGTATATCGGTTTGTGAGCGGAGAAAGTGGGACAGTTTGGCCGGTTGGTGCCGGGGTGCCGGGGAGCCGGGGAGTCGGGGAGTCGGGGCACCAGTGTGGCTGTGCAGCCGGCTGCCGCTACTTCGAATCGAGCGTTTGAATCGCCGCCGTAGTCGCCGGCATCGCCGGGCACACGGCCTGCTCACCGAAGAGCAAATCAAGCGCCGCCTCGGCCTCTTCAGCGCGCCCCTCACGAGCCAATTGCTTCGCGCGCATCGTCGGACCGTGCATCAGCGCGCCACCGAGTTTGCGCATCGCGATTGCGGTCTCTTCTGATTTGGCGTAGCGCGCGATCTCGGCTTCGAGCTGCTCAGACATGTGCCTGCGGAACCGGATGATCGCATCCGATACCCGCTGCTCTGCACGCGCCTCATCAAACTCGAGCGCAGCGCGCGCCACAATACAGCGCGCCAAATCGGCAGTATCCAGCTGCTCCATCGGTGCGTGCAAGCGTAAGGTCTCAAGGTCGAGCACATCGACACCGTCGAGTTTGCCCACGAGCGGATCAACATTGCGCGGCAGACCCAGGTCAATAATCAGCTTGCTCGTCGAGGACCCGGTCGACAGGCGAGTATTGCGCAGCAGGTCGAAATCGATCACATACTGATCGGAGCTCGTACAGGTCACCACCACATCCGCCGTGGCCAGCACCTCATTGAACTCATTGCGCGTCACCGGCACGATGCGGTAGCGCTCGCCGAGCGTGTGCTCACGCTGCGACGGTGAATACACCGAAACCGTGCCCACACCGCGCTCCTGCAGTGCCTTCAACGAGGCCCCCGCATATGCGCCGGTACCGATCAACAACACCTTCGCCGCCGACCAGTCTGAGATCTGTGATGCCGCCAAGTCTAACGCCAGGCTCACCAGTGAGCGGCCGGATGCGGTCAGATCGGTGGTTGCGCGCACTCCCTTCGACGTTTCGGCCGCGGTGCGGAAAAGCTCGTCGAGCGTGCTGGTGGTAAGCCCGGCCTCACGGGCGTGCTGATAGGCGCGACGCACCTGACCGCCGATCTCAGCCTCACCGACGACCACAGACTCGAGCCCCGAGGACACCGCGAACAAATACGCGGGTACCTCGTCATTACCGACTACGCGCATCCCGCCGCGCAGTTCCTCCTCGCCGATACCGCTCGCCTGCGACAGTGGCGCGAACAGCGCGTCAACCGCATCCGCATCCGTTACCTGCAGGTACAGCTCGATGCGGTTACAGGTCGAGAGCACGACCGCGCCGGCGACGCCCGTAGCATCGCGAAGTACCGCCTCGAGGGCGGTAACTGGAACCGAAGACAGCCGTTCCAGTAGCGAAAAACCAGCGCTGCGATGGTTTGCACTCAGACACACCAGCATGACCAAACCAGTGTACCCACCCGTGCGCGATTCGTCAGCCGGGCAGGGGGAGTGGGATGAACACGGCTCGGTCGGATGCGGCCGGTTGCGTCGCGCGGCGGTGTAGCAATATAGAGGTATGACTGTTCTGCCAGCCGATCACCCGCTCAATACCCGCACCGCCTCATCCCCGCTGGTGCAAGCATCCCGCGGTAACCGCAGCGAAACGCTGCCGGTGTGGTTTATGCGACAGGCTGGCCGTTCGCTACCCGAATACCTGAAGGTGCGCGAAGGCATCCCGATGCTCGAGAGCTGTCTGCGCCCCGAGCTTGCCAGCGAGATCACGCTGCAGCCGGTTCGCCGCCACGGTGTGGATGCGGCGGTGTTCTTCAGCGACATTGTGGTGCCGCTAAAGCTGCTCGGTGTTGCAGTGGATATCGTGCCCGGACGCGGTCCGGTGTTCGCGGGCCCCATCCGCACGCCGGATGAGATCCGCGAGTTCGCGCGCCGGGTGCGCGCCGAAACGACGCCGGAGATCTTCGCGCCGATTACCGAAGCGGTACGTCTAACCGTCGCCGAGCTGGGCGACATCCCGCTGATCGGATTTGCCGGAGCACCGTTCACGCTCGCCGCGTACATGGTGGAAGGTGGCCCGTCCAAGGACCACCTGCGTGCCCGCGCCCTGATGCGCGCACAGCCGGAGGCATGGCGCGACCTCGCCGCCGCTATCGGTGAACTATCAGCCGCGTTCCTGGAAGCCCAAATCCTCGCCGGTGCGTCCGTTGTGCAGCTGTTCGACTCCTGGGCCGGCTCGCTCTCGCGCGAGGTGTACCGCACCGCCGTCGCCCCATCCAGCGCCATCGCGCTACGCCGCGCCGCCGAATTCACCGCCGCGGACGGCGAACGAGTACGCGCCATCCACTTCGGTGTCGGCACGGCCGAACTACTGCGCGATATGCACGAAACTGGCGGCGACGTACAGGGCGTCGATGACCGCATCCCGCTCGACGAGGCAATCGCACGCCTGGGCGGCACCGTGCCCGTACAGGGCAATATCGACCCGGCCGCCCTCTTCGCCGGCGATACGGCCCTCCACGACCATGCCCGAGACGTCGTGCGCCGCGGCTACGCCGCCCCCGCACACATCGTCAACCTCGGCCACGGGGTGCCACCGGAAACCGACCCGACCGTGCTCACCCGACTCGTCGAGTTCATCCACACCCTGCCCGCCAACGCACCGCAGGCGTAACGCTCGCCTGCCAACCCGAAGGAGTCGCAGATGCGCATCGACGTCATTGGAGCAGGACCGGCAGGGCTGATCGCCGCCCGACGCGCGGCACAGCTTGGCGCACAGGTGCGGCTCTTCGATCGCGGCGAACCCGGCGGCATGATCCAACCGGAGGCACTGCTCGACGGATGCACAATCGACATCGGCGCCGAAGCATTCGCCGTGCGTGGCGGAGCGGTCGCAGCACTCATCGATGAGCTCGGACTCACCGATGAGGTCGTCGCCCCGCGCCCACTGCCGAGCTGGGGATACGCAAACGGTCGCGCCTATCCCATGCCCCGAGGCGGTTTTATGGGGATTCCGAGCGATGCGGATGCAGTCGCGCACGTCCTCAGTGAACGCGCAATCGCCGCAGTGCGCGCCGAGCAGAGCCTTGACGCGCACGTCGGCAGTGAGGCAACCACCCTCGCCGAACTCATCCGCGCCCGGTACGACGATGAAGTGCTCGAACGCCTGGTCGCGCCCGTCAGCCGCGGCGTGTACTCAATCGACCCGCACGATGTCGACCTCAACGCGGTCCTCCCCGGCATCGCCACCGAGATCGCAAACCACGGCTCGCTCACCGCGGTTATCGGCGCCCGCCGCAGCAACGCCACCCCCGGTGCGCTCGTAAACACGGTGCGCGGCGGTATGCACCGGGTAATTGCTGCCCTCGTGCGCGAGTGCACACAGCTCGGCGTCACCATCCACACCAACACCGAAATCACCGAATTGCCGAATCGTGACGCAGCGGATGCGGTCATCGTCACCGTCACCCCGAGCGCGAAGTTCCCGTGGCTGCGCGAGCTCGCCCACACATCCGGGATTACTGCCCAACGCGACGCCATCGAAGCAGCCCAACTCGCCGCATCCGACACCGTTGCCGCCGAAGTCGTCGCGCTCGTGGTCACTTCCCCCGAACTCGACGACCACCCGCGCGGCACCGGCGTGCTCGTCGCCGCCAGTGATGCTGCCGGTGCGAGTGGCCACACCGTGCGCGCGAAAGCCCTCACGCATGCCAGCGCGAAGTGGCAGTGGCTGGCTGAGGCAGCAGCGCCACAGCACATCGTTCGCCTGTCATACGGTCCAGCACGCGGCGCAAGCACGAGCGCGCAACCGCTCACCGCGGCGATGGCCGACGACGAACTGCTCACCCTAGCCCGCGCCGATGCGACCGAACTCCTCGGCGTCTCGCAACTCGAAATCGTCGCCCACGGCAGGCGTATCTGGCGAATGCCCGCCCCACCCACGCGCGTCGGCCGCCCGGCACTACTCGAACAGGTACGCAGGGCAATAGCGGCACAGGATGCGAACCCGCGCGTGTACGCCTGCGGCACCTGGATCGACGGCACGGGATTGGCCACCGTGGTGCCGCGCGCGATCGCTACCGCCGAAGCCGCCGTGGCCGGAACCCCAGCCGGACACTAGCCCCGCAAGCCAACTGCGAGGGCGCATCCCGGCGACTAGAATGCCGGGTATGGATACCTCTGCTGAAACCCGTTCACTCACGCAGTACACGATCTACTCGGTCTTCCGCCGCCCGGTCACCACCGAGGCCCCGGCAAACCTCGCCGATGCGCGCACCGAAGTAGACCAGCTGGTCGCAACGTTCGCTGAACGCGGCGTAACCCTGCGCGGTTTCTACGATGTTTCCGGATTCCGCTACGACGGTGACGTGCTCGTATGGATCCACGGCGAAAACCCGCAGGCACTGCAGGCAGCCGTGCGCGATCTGCGCAACACCGCCATGTTCGAGAACCTCGAACTGGTTTGGCAGGTTGCCGGAGTGCACGTCGCCGCCGAATTCAACGACCGTCACATGCCCGCCTTCATGATGGGCAAAGCACCCGAGCAGTGGATCACCATCTACCCGTTCGTGCGCTCCTACGACTGGTACCTGCTGCCCGAAGAAGAACGCAGCGAAATGCTGCGCGAACACGGCATGCTCGGCGCACAGTTCAAGGAAGTGCTCGCCAACACGGTCGCTTCGTTCGGTATCAGCGACTACGAGTGGATGCTCGCCTTTGAGGCACCCGAACTCATCCACCTCGTCGACATGATGCGCGCCCTGCGCTACAGCGAAGCACGCCTGCACGTGCGCGAAGAAGTACCGTTCTACACCGGCCGTCGCATCGAAACCGCCGAACTAGAGACCGCCCTGCGGTTCGCCGCAGCGGAGGCGAACCACTAGTGGCCGCCGAGAACCTCGGCCGCAAACCATCCCCAGCCACCGACGCGCCGCTAGCCGAGGGCGCGATCGTCTCAGCCGCATCCCCTAGCTGTATGGCCGGTGACCCCTGGGTGAGCGAAGCCACCGACTACGACGGTGTGCTGCTCGCATCCTTCGGTGGGCCCGAGGGTCAGGATGAGGTCATCCCGTTCCTGCGGAACGTCACCGGCGGTCGCGGTATCCCCGACGAGAGGCTCGAAGAAGTCGCCGTGCACTATCGCCACTACGGCGGCGTCAGCCCGATCAACGAACAGAACCGGCAGCTCCGCGAGGCGCTCGAAACCGAGCTGCGAAACCGCGGCCTCAACCTGCCCGTGTACTGGGGGAACCGCAACTCCGCGCCGTTCATGAGCGACGCAATCCGGCAGGCGGCGGATGCGGGTGCGAAGCGTCTACTCGCGCTGGCAACAAGCGCCTACGCCTCTTACTCATCCTGCCGCCAATACCGCGAAGACTTCGCCGATGCGCTCGCCGACCAGCAACTCTTTGGCGAGCTCGAGATCGACAAGGTGCGGCAATACTTCGACCACCCCGGATTCGTCGCCACGTTCGTGGCTGGGCTGAACGATGCCCTCGACTCGCTGCGCGAAGAAGACCCGACCCTGGATCTCGCATCCGAAGTCGAAATACTCTTCACGACCCACTCGGTACCGGTCGCTGACGCCAACCGCTCGGGCCCCGACACCCGCGGATTCGGTGAAGGGGGCGCCTACCTGGCACAGCACCAAGCGGTGAGCGAAGTCGTCATCAAGGATGTTCTCGCCGAACGCAGCGACGGGCTCACGCAGCTGAACTGGCAGCTCGTGTTCCAATCGCGCTCGGGTCCACCATCCCAACCGTGGCTCGAACCGGACATCAACGACGTGATCGAGACCCTGCCGGCCGCCGGGCGACGGGCCGTGATCGTTGTACCGATCGGGTTCGTCAGCGACCACATGGAAGTGCTGTGGGACCTCGACAACGAAGCCAGCGCCTCGGCGCAGGCGGCGCAGCTCGCATTCCGTCGCACGCCGACCCCCGGTACGCAACCGGCCTATGTTGCCGGGCTCGCCGACCTGATCGAAGAACGCGTGCACGGCACTCCGAAAGACCAGCGCCCCGCTCGCACCGAGCTCGGGCCCTGGTACGACGTGTGCCGTGCCGGCTGCTGCGAGAACGTGCGCCTGGGCTTCCGGCCCGCGATTGCGGGACTGCAGCCGTGAGTGACACGCTGCGGATCGGCACCCGCGGATCGAAACTCGCGGTCGCTCAAACCACCCAAATTGCCGAGCGCATTGCCGAGGCAGCGGGATGCGACTACGAGGTCGTGCGGGTATCAACCCACGGCGACGTCAACCGCGCATCACTGCGCGAAATCGGCGGCCAGGGCGTATTCGCCACCGAATTGCGCGCAGCGCTCCTCGGCGGCACCGTCGACCTCGCCGTGCACTCACTGAAAGACCTGCCGACCATGCCAGCCCCCGGACTGGTGCTCGCCGCGCATCCCGAACGCGCAAACCCTCGCGATGTGCTCGTCGCCCGTGACGGCCTTCGCTTAGCCGAGCTGCCTGCGGGTGCGCGCGTCGGCACCGGATCGCCGCGTCGATTCGCGCAGCTGCGGCGCGCCCGCCCCGACCTAAAGGTCGTCGACATCCGCGGCAATATCGACACTCGCATCGGATACGTCACCTCGGGCGAGCTGGATGCGGTCGTACTGGCCGCAGCGGGACTGGAACGATTCGATCGCGAACAGGTCATCACCGATGTGCTGCCGATCGAGGAGTTTCCCACCGCGCCGGGGCAGGGGGCGCTCGCGGTTGAGGCGCGCGAAGGCTACCTGCTGGATGCCCTTGCGGCCGTGGACTGCCAGGCCACCCGAACCGCGGTTGAAGCCGAACGCGCCGTGCTCAACGGTCTTGACGCCGGCTGTCAGGCGCCGGTGGGTGTGCACGCGCAGGTGGACGGTACGACACTTGCGGTTCACGCGCAGGTCTACGGTGTGGATGCGGGAGTTGTGCGGATTTGTGAGACGCGCGTATCCGGTACGGTCGCCCTGCCTCAGCCCGCGCTCGGTGCGCTGACGGCGCGACCCATCGCATCCGACGACGTACTCGCCCTTGCCCGCCGTGCAGTCGACGAGCTGCTCGCGCAGGGAGCCGACCGCCTGATCGCGCAGTAGCCATGCCGACTGTGGTGCTGCTCAGCGACGGGGATTGGGTAGAGCCCACCCGGGCGCTGCTTGAACGCGATGGGGTTGCGGTCGAGGTGATCCCGCTGATTGGTTTTGTTGCGGGGGATGCGGCCGGGATGATGACCGCCGCCGAACAGCTGCGGCGCGGCGCGTTTCAGTGGCTCGTGGTGACTAGCCCTCGAGCCGTGCATGCGCTGGCTGCTGCCGCCGGATCGTTGACCGTACCGGAACAAACTCGCGTTGCGACCGTCGGTGACGCCACGGCTGAGGCGCTCGCGCAGTATGGAGTGGCGACCGATTTTGTGCCGACCGAACACACTGCGCGGGCATTGGTGGCACAGTGGCCCGATGATCGCAATCGGCTGTGTGTGCTGTGGCCGCATTCTGAAATCGCCCGGCCCACGGTGCGCGATGGCATGCTCGCGATCGGTGCCGCGCTTACCGACGTGATCGCATACCGCACGGTGCCGCGCGAACTTACGGCGCAGCAGCGGGCGACGATTACGGCGGCGGATGCGGTGGTTGTCTCCTCGGGGTCGATCGCGCGTTCGCTCACCGAGCAGGTGCCGGATGCGAACCTGCCGGTGGTCTCGTTTGGGCCGATCACCACTGCGGATGCTCGGGATGCGGGGCTGCGCGTGGTGGCCGAGGCGCGAACGAAGCATCCCGAGGCGATTGCCGCCGCCGTCAATGCGGCGCTGCTGCGGTAGCGCTGCTCGGTGCGCGGCGTTTGCGTGACGTGCGCCGTATGCAGGGTGTGCTTGGGTGCTTCGGTGCTTGGGGTTCTCGGGGTGCGGGCTGTGCTTGGGTGCGAGACAATGGGTGCATGATCGAACCGATGCGCCGCCCGCGCCGCCTGCGCGCCACATCCGCTATCCGCCAACAAGTCCGCGAAACCCGCGTGCATCCGAACGAACTGATCCTGCCCGCGTTTGTGCGCGAAGGCATCGACTCGTCGGTTGACATCACCTCGCTTCCGGGAGTGCAGCAACACACCCTGGATTCGCTGCGTCGTTTGAGCGTCGAGTGCGCCGAGGCTGGGCTCGGCGGCATCATGCTCTTTGGGATCCCGGCAGTTCGCGATGCGCACGGTAGCGCCGCAACCGACCCGAACGGCATCCTGAACCGCGCTATTGAGGCCGTGGCTGAAGAGGTGGGGGACGCGATTACGGTGCAGGCCGATCTGTGCCTGGACGAGTTCACCGACCACGGACACTGCGGCATTCTCGACGACCGGGGTCGTGTCGACAACGACGCCACGCTGCAGCGGTACGCCGAGATGGCGGTGGTGCAGGCTGAGGCTGGCGCGCAGATCATCGGTATGTCGGGGATGATGGACGGCCAGATCACCGTGGCGCGCGAGGCGCTGGATGGGGCCGGCCACAAGGATGCGATCCTGCTCGCATACTCGGCGAAGTATGCATCCGCGTTCTATGGACCGTTCCGTGAGGCTGTTGACTCGCAGCTGCAGGGCGACCGTCGTAGCTACCAGATGGACCCCGCGAATCGGCGCGAGGGCTTGCACGAGGTGCTGCTCGATGTGGAGGAGGGCGCCGATATCGTCATGGTGAAACCGGCGATGAGCTACCTTGATGTGCTTGCGGATGCGGCGGCGGAGTCGATCGTGCCGGTTTGGGCATACCAGGTGTCCGGTGAGTTCGCGATGATCGAGGCGGCGGCTCGCAACGGTTGGATCGATCGTGAGCGGGCGATCGACGAGTCGATTGTGTCGATTCGTCGCGCCGGTGCGGATGCAGTGCTCACCTATTTCGCGCTCGAATACGCGAAGACGCTGCGTTCGTAGGCGGCGCGCGTAGGATGTGTTGGTCTGGACCGTCATCGAGGAGTGAGTAATGAACGATTCCGCCCAGTGGTTTGACCGTGCCCGTGCAGTAACCCCAGGCGGGGTGAACTCGCCCGTGCGCGCGTTCGGCTCGGTCGGTGGAACCCCGCCGTTTACGCACTCAGCCGAGGGTGCGTGGATCACCGATATTGACGGTAACCGCCGCGTCGACCTCGTCTGCGGGTGGGGTCCGCTGCTGCTCGGACACTCACATCCCGAAGTCGTTGAGGCCGTGCGCGAGACTGCCTCGCGAATGATGTGCCCGGGTGGATCGACCGTAGGTGAAGTCGAGCTTGCCGAAGAGATCGTTAAACGCATCCCCGCCCTGGACGAAGTGCGCCTGGTATCGACCGGTACCGAGGCGACCATGACCGCGATTCGACTGGCTCGCGGAGCCACCGGTCGCAACCTCATCATCAAGTTTGCCGGCTGCTACCACGGGCACTCGGACGGTCTGCTCGCGGCTGCCGGATCGGGGCTGGCGACGCTCGCGCTGCCCGGATCGGCCGGTGTGCCCGAGGCGATCACCTCGCAGACCATCGTGGTGCCGTACAACGACCTGGACGCTGTTCGCGCGGCGTTTGCGGAGCATGAGGGCGAGATCGCTGCGGTGATTACTGAAGCCTCGCCTGCGAATATGGGTGTGGTGCCGCCGGCTGCTGGGTTCAACCGTGAACTTGCCGAGATCTGCCACGCCAACGGTGCGCTGCTGATCTGCGATGAGGTGCTGACTGGATTCCGTACCGGGCCTGCGGGTTGGTGGGGCCGCGAACAGCAGGACCATGACCGTGACGGCTGGGAGGCGGATATCTTTACCTTCGGCAAGGTGATTGGTGGCGGTCTGCCGGTTGCTGCGCTCGGGGCGCGTCGCGAGGTGATGGAGCACCTGTCGCCGCTTGGTGGTGTGTATCAGGCGGGCACGCTCTCGGGTAACCCGGTGGCCGTTGCAGCCGGTGTGACGACGCTGCGCCTGGCCGATGCTGATATTTACGCGACGGTGGACGCGGCGGCAAACCGGGTGGTTGAGCTCGCTACCGCGGAGTTTGCGCGGGTTGGGCTGCCGGTTGCGGTGCAGCGGGTGCGCAACCTGTTCTCGTTTGCGTTCGGTGACGGGGCTGCGCTGGGCTGGTCCGGTAAGGACGAGTTTGGTAACCCGGCGCCTGTGAACGAGGCCGAGGTGAAGCGTCAGGAAGCGTTCCGGTACCCGGCGTTCTTCCACGCGATGCTCGATGGCGGTGTGAATCTGCCGCCGAGCGTGTACGAGGCGTGGTTCATGTCGCCGCGCACGATGACGCGGCGCTGGAGCAGATCGCGCGGGCGTTGCCGAAGGCTGCGGAGGCGGCGGCCGCCGCAACCGCGTAGCGGCTGCGGGCCGCGCCCCCGCGCGTCCGCCCTCCGCGTCCTGCCCGCCGGCCGCCCCCACCTTCCCTCCGCCCAAGAACTCCGCCCCCCGCGCCCGCACACCCGCCGGGTGCCGCGGGGGTGACCTCGATCCGTTCCGCCACCGCCCCGCACACCCGCCGGGTGCCCTCCCGCTCGCGCCTCCGCCTTTCCTGGCACCCCTGCACCCCGGCGTCCTGCCCCGCCGGGGCCCAAGTTCTCCTTCGTGCCAAACTGTCTCAGTTTTGGCGGGGGTAAGGAGTTATTCGTCGTTAACGGGCAGTTTTTGAGACAGTTTGGCCCGTAAGGCTGCCGTCAATATCGCACGGTGCAGCCCTCCCGGCGAGTCTCCCCCGCCTCGGCGTCCTGCCCCGCGCCTCGCACCCCCGCGTCCTGCCCCGCCGGGCCCAAGTTCTCCCTTCGTGCCAAACTGTCTCAGTTTTGGCGGGGGTAAGGAGTTTTTCGTCGTTAACGGGCTATTTTTGAGACAGTTTTGCCCGTGGGCTGCCGTCAGCATCGGGGCGGCCCTTGGGCGGGCCGAGTGAGGGACTGGGTAAGCAGCCGAGGAGCCGGATGGGGTCGGGATTTGGTTGGGGTGCCAAGCTGTCTCAGTTTTGGTGCGTATGAGGGGTTATTCGTCGTCTACGGGCTATTTCTGAGACAGTTTGGCCCGTAAGGCTGCCGTTAGCATCGGGGCGGCCCTTGGGCGGGCCGAGTGAGGGACTGGATAAGCAGCCGAGGAGCCGGATGGGGTCGGGATTTGGTTGGGGTGCCGAACTGTCTCAGTTTTGGTGGGTATGAGGAGTTTTTCGTCGTCTACGGGCTATTTCTGAGACAGTTTGGCTCGTGGGGGCGACTCGTGAGGAGGGGTTGTGATTGAGGATGTGAGTGCGTGGGGCTGCGGGCGGGGGGATACCTGGCAGGCATTCAGGCGGATGTGGCACGGTTAGCTCATGAACGACTACGACGAGGCCATCGAAGTACTGAGCGAACCGGAAGCGCTCGAGCTGCTCGCGTGCCAACACCTGGGCAGACTCGTTGAACGAGTGGGGGAGCGAGTCGAGATCTTCCCAATCAACTACGTCGTTGACGGCGACCGACTGATCTTCCGCACCGCGCCGGGCACCAAACTGGCCGGCATCGTCGCAGCGGATGAAATTCTCGTTGAAACAGACCGGGTCACCAACCACGAGGCATGGAGCGTCATCGCGCGCGGACACGCAAGCATTCTTGAGCGTGAGGATGAGCTCGCTCGCGCTGAGCAATTGGACTTGCGTCCGCTCATCCCCACGGTCAAGCGGGTATTCGTAGCAATCACTGTCGACTCGATTACCGGGCGCCGGTTCCACCGCGGTGAAGAACCCGAAGCACTCCCCGAAACCATCGCCTAACGTCGCCGCTAGGTTGCCAGCGCCTCGGTCGGTGAGACCTTAGCTGCCTTGATCGCAGGTAGTGTTCCGGCGATTGCGCCGACGACGATGGTGACGGCACCGCTCAGCAAGACGATCAGCGGCGGCACGGTCGGCGACCACCCGTTCGCGAACGCGACGATCGTGGTACATCCAAGCCCCAGCAGCACGCCCGCAGCCCCACCGCAGGCGGCAAGCATCACCGTCTCAACAAGAAATTGCTTGCGGATATGGCCCCTGGTCGCCCCGAGCGCCCGCCGCAGGCCGATCTCGCGACGCCGTTCAAGCACCGTAATCACCATGGTGTTGGCGACGCCGATCCCACCAACGAGCAGCGCAATCGACCCCATGCCAACCAGAATGCCGGTGAACGCAGCATCAACGGCGTGCTGCGCAGCGAGCGTATCCGACGGCCGACTCACCCCCACCTCATTCGGCGACTTCGGGTTGACGGTCCCCGGGATGAGTTCACGCACCGACTCCACGGCGTCATCGGCGGATCGCTCGTACAGTGTGGTCGGCGAGCCGGTAAAGCCAAACTGGGTCTTCGCATGCGGTGCGCCAACCAACGCCTTCGTGTCCAGCTGCGGCGCCAGCAGTGACGGTTTCAGGATGCCAAGCACCGTGTGGTTCTGCCCGCCAATGTTTACGGTTCCGCCGGGGGATGCGATCCCCAGGCGCTCGGCAGTGCGGGCGCCGAGCACCGTGGTCGGGTACTGCATCGTGGCATCGTTGAACCAACTGCCGCGATCCATCTCGCTTGAGGTCGCGTCCAACAGCTGCGTATCGGTCACCGCAGTCGTGATCCCGTTCGTCGCACTCGGGTCAATCATCGCGTTTCGATACACCGGTGTGTTCGGCAGATCGCCGATCCAGCCAACCTGGGTGACCCCCTCAATCCGGGTGATCCGAGCGGCAGAGTCGGCCGGTAGCTCGGTGGAGTCACCGCTCAACGACTTACCCGCCTCCACGGTCAGCATATTGGTGCCGAGCGACGCGAGCCGCTCCTGAATCTTCGCCTGGCTCGACAGCGAAATACCGACCACGGCAATCATCGCGGCGATACCGATGGCAATGCCGAGCGCGGAGAGCATGGCCCGGATGGGATGCATCCGCAGGCCTTGCCAGCCAAGTCGGAGTAAGTCGTCGCGACGCAGTACGGACCTCGAATCGGTGCGCTTAGTCGACATGCTCATCCTCTTCCGAGTGTTGTGTGTCTGCTTCGAGGGCCCCGTCTCGGATGGAGATCTGTCGTGGAAACCCGCTGGCCAGCTCGCGGTCGTGGGTGATCACCAACACGGTGGTGCCGGTGCGGTTGAGCGCCTTGAGGATCTCGACCACCTGCGCACCCGATGTCGTATCGAGGGCACCGGTCGGCTCATCGGCAAGCAGCAGCGGCGGGTCACCCACGATGGCGCGGGCGATCGCTACTCGCTGTTGCTGGCCGCCGGACAGCTGCCGGGGTCGGTGCGCTGCGCGATCGGCGAGTCCGACGCGTTCGAGCGCGATCCGGGCGCGGTCTCGACGCTCGTTCAGCGGCATGCCGGTGTACAGCAGGCCGGTGGCGACATTGTCGAGGGCGGTCTGTCCTTCGGCGAGGTGGTACTGCTGAAACACGAACCCGATGAGGTTCGCCCGCAGCGATGAGAGGTTTTCGTCGCTGGCTGCCGAGAGCTTGTGACCGGCGAGCGTGATTTCTCCTTCGCTGAGACGGTCGAGCGTACCGATCAGATTCAGCAGCGTCGACTTACCGGATCCACTCGGCCCGGTAATGGCCACCATCTCGCCGCTGGTCACGGTGAAGCTAACGTCCTTCACCGCAACGGTCGGCGGCGAACCGTACTCCCTGGTGACCCGCTCAAGCGTCAGCAGCGGCGTGCCCGCGATCATTGGCTCACCGTTACGGTGTCGCCCTCGTGGAGATCGCCGCCCTTAATTTCCACCATCGAGTCGGCGAATGCACCAACCTCGACCGGCACACGCTTGGTGGTGCCGTCCTTGACGACCTCAACCGCATGTCCGCCACCCGGCTCCGCGAGCAGCGCTTGCACCGGCACGGCGAGCACCTGTTTCGCGATGGTCCGCTGCGTCTCGATCCCCACGGTCACATCGGTGTAGTCCTTCGCGGCTTCCGGGTCAGCCAGCGAGAACCGCACGGGCACCTTCACCGTGGTCCGGCCCGATTTGTCTTCTTTTTCAACCGGCGGATCGACGGCCTCAACCACACCCTGGGTGGTCTTGCCATTGGGCAGCTTGATATTGGTCTTGGCACCAACCGGCAGCAGCGAGCGCAAACTCGGTTCGACTTCGGCGGTCACCACTTTGGAGGTGGTCGTTGCTTCCAACGCCTCGGTGCTGGCAGCGTCTCCGGGGTTCGCCTTCAGCGCGCTTACCTGCACATCGCCCGGGGTGAACACCACGCGCCCGAGTTCGAGGGTGGTGCTCCACTTGAAGCCGTTGTCTTCATTCCATTCGGCGATAGCGGATGCGGTTGCCCAGCCGAAATGCTCGTCGGGCTCGTCCGTGAAGTACCCCAGTTTCGCGAGGTTCTGCTCGAGCTGCTGCACATCCTGCCCGTCCGACATGCCTTCTTCGAAGTTGCGCCAGGCGGGAATATTGCCGTGCATCGTAAACACGGGCCGTTCGTTCACGCGCATCATCTCCGAACCAACAGTGAGAGTTGTTCCGGGGGATGCGATCGAGGTGATCGTCCCGGAAAGTTGCGTCCCGTAGCTGGTCGCCTTGCCGTGACTGAGCGTTCCCTTGGTTTCGACGCGCTCGATCAGATCGGTTGTTCGCGCGGTATCGGTTTCAACCGCGGGTTGGGATGCGGCACTCGGCTCGTTCGCGTTCGCGCCACTGATCAGCGTCCAGCCGACGCCGGCGGCGATAATCGCAGCAGCGGCGACGGCGCAGATGATTATCGTTCGTTTTCTAGGCATGTGTTCGCGATTAGCCGAGGTCGTTCAGGCCGGCTTCTTCGTTGCAGCGTTCAACATCGGCGGGGTCTGCATCCGGACCGCCGTTCGGCTGCACAACAATGCCGCCATTGTTCGGGTTGGGGTCGGGTACGTCGTAGCCGGCTTCGCGCATGCACTTTGCGTAGGTGAGCAGCTGTTCGGTGTACAGCTCGTCGGTATCAGCCGGGTCACCTTCGGGCGCTACGCCGACCTCATCGGTGCACTGTTGTACTGCTGCATCAACGTCCACACCGTTCTCGTCCGGTTCCAGTGGCGAACCGTCCGGGTTGACCGGAATGCCGCCGCCTTCGGTGTTGACGCCTTTTTCCTTCATGCAACGGTCAAATTCGTGCTGCCACTGTTCGATCGTGGTCGCGCGAGGCTCCTGCGATGCATCCTGTTGCGGCTGGCTGCAGCCGGCGAGGGCCAGCAGTGCGCCGGCGCCGAGCAGAATTGTTGCCGAGGTGCGCAGAGTCTGTGTGCGAAGCATGTCGTGATTCCCTTCAAATGTTGGCTGGGATCGGTCGTTGTGACGACTCGATTCGGACATGCTCCAGTTCACTCGGGTGTCGGTTGCGAGAGGGTAATGAGAAACGTTTACGTTTCTCTTACCGGATGCGTGCCAGACTGACCCCGGTGCGTCTGCGGTTTGGTGCCGCGCGAGCGGATTTCCCGCTGTGCTGTGCCGGCTGTTAGAGGAGGAATCATTCGCGTTCTTATTGTGGAAGACGAGCCGTATCTCGCCGAAGCGATCCAAGACGGCCTCGCGATGCATTCCATCTCCGCCGATATTGTTGGCGACGGCCACGATGCCCTCGCCGCAATCGACGTCAACGATTATGCGGTGGTCTTGCTCGACCGCGACATCCCCCGTGTGAGCGGGGATGAGGTCTGCCGGCAGTTGAATCTGCGCGAGCAGCGACCGGCAATTCTTATGGTCACCGCCGCGCGCCGTACGCAGCAAAAGGTCGACGGCTTCCAGCTCGGAGCGGATGACTACTTGACGAAACCGTTTGAGTTCGCGGAGCTCGTTGCCCGGGTTCGAGCGCTCGGCCGGCGCCAATTCACGGTTCGTCCCACCAGGTTTGAAGCGGCGGGTGTGACCCTCGATCCGTTCCGTCACGAGGTCACTCGCGACGGTCGCTTCATCCGCCTGAGTCGAAAAGAGTTCGCGGTACTCGAATCGCTGATCCGCGAGCCGGGGCGCGTCGTTAGCGCCGAAACGATCCTCGAAGAGGCATGGGATGAGAACGCCAACCCGTTCACGCAGTCAGTGAAGGTGACGATCAGCTCACTGCGCCGCAAACTCGGGGATCCGTGGGTAATTCACACGGTCCCCGGTGTGGGCTATCGAATCAGCGAGTCGGCCGATGAGTAAGCGCTTCTCGTTCGCATCCCGCCGACCGCGACGGTTTACGGCGAGGGCGCAGCTCGCGTTCTGGTACGCGCTGGTGATGGTGCTCTGCGGCGGTGCGCTCTTGGCGATGGTGTCGCTGTTCATCGGCTACGTACCCGACTACGGATTCGAGGTGGCCGGCCCCAATCACACCGAGGAACCGCTCGTGATTGCGGTCGATGACCCGTCCGTGCTCGACAGTGAAGTGCGAATTGCAGTCGATAACCGCGGCGATTTTCTGTCACTGCTGCTGAATGTTTCTATCGTTTCGCTACTGGTGTTGGTCGTGTTTAGTGCGGTCGCGGCATGGCTGTTGGCCGGTCGGATGCTGAAACCGCTCGCGGCCGTGAATCGGGCGGCCAAGCTCGCGGCCGAGGGAAAACTCGACCACCGCGTTGGCATCAGCGGCCCGAATGACGAGATCACGGAACTTGCCGAAACCTTCGACCAGATGCTGGAGAACATCGAGCGCTCGGTGGCCGCGCAGCGTCGGTTCGCAGCGAACGCCTCGCACGAGTTGCGCACCCCGCTTGCCGCAACGCGCACGATGCTCGATGTCGCCCTGTCCAAGCCTGGCCCGATCGACCGCAGCGTATTGCTGAAACTGCAGGAGGTAAACGAGCGCAGCATCCGCACGGTTGAATCGCTCCTTGATTTGGCCGAACTCGAAGCCGGTACCGCCAAGTCGGTGGACTGCGATCTCGCGGCGATTGTTGCCACAGTGCTGGATGAGAGTCAGGATGCGATCGCGGAGCGTGGGCTGCGCGTCGACTCGCGCCTGGCGCCTACGCCCGCATTCGGTGATGAGCGGCTCTACCACCAGCTGACACAGAACCTCATCCTGAACGCTATTCAACACAATGTTGACGGTGGCGTGATCGAGATCGAAACCCGCGTGATTGCCGGTGACTTGTCGCGCGGCGAACTGCGCGTGCGCAATTCCGGCGAGCCGATCGCATCCGCCCAAATCGAACAGCTCACGGAACCGTTCAAGACCACGAAGGGACGCACTGGCGGGGCAAACCGCGGACTCGGCCTGTCGATCGTGCAGGCAATCGTCGAGCACTCGGATGGCACGCTGGCGATCGAACCGAATGACGACGGCGGCCTGCAGATCACGGTCACGCTGCCGACCGCGACGTAACGAATCGACGCGGGGCTGTGCATCCATCGTGCCGAACTACAATGGCAAGGGTGAAAGCGCTGCTCCTAGAAAACATTCACCCAGAAGCCGAACGTCTCCTCGCCAGCCAGGGCATCGAGGTTGAGACCCGCAAGGGCGCCCTCGACGAGAACGAACTCATTGAGGCCGCTCAGGGGGTGCAGCTGCTCGGCATTCGATCGAAGACGCAGGCCACGCGACGCGTGATCGAGTCTCTCCCCGAACTGCTCGCCATCGGTGCGTTCAGCATCGGTACCAACCAGATCGATCTGGATGCGGCCGCGGAGCATTCGATCGTGGTGTTTAACGCGCCCTACTCGAACACCCGCTCGGTGGTCGAGCTCGCCATCGGTGAGATCATCAACCTCGCGCGCCACCTCGGCGATCACAGCAGTAATATGCATGGCGGTGTGTGGAGCAAGACAGCCAAGGGCTCGCATGAAGTGCGCGGCCGTTCCCTCGGTATCGTCGGCTACGGAAACATCGGTTCGCAGCTGTCCGTGCTCGCCGAATCGCTCGGCATGAACGTCTACTTCTACGACGTCGTCGACCGGCTCGCGCTCGGTAACGCCACGCGCTGCAATAGCCTCGATGAGCTGCTGAGCACGGTTGAGACGATCTCGGTACACGTCGACGGACGCCCCGAGAACACCAACCTGTTTAACGCAGAGACCTTCGCGAAAATGCGTCCGCGCTCGCTGTTCCTCAACCTGTCACGCGGCCACGTCGTCGACATCGACGCGCTGCGCGACAACCTGCTCTCTGGCCACATCGCCGGCGCCGGTCTGGATGTGTACCCGAAGGAGCCGAAGAAGCAGGGTGACGAGTTTGTCTCCCCGCTGCAGGGCATCCCGAACGTGATCCTCACCCCGCACATCGGTGGTTCAACCGCCGAGGCGCAGGAGGACATCGGCCGGTTCGTATCCGGTAAGTTCCGAGACTACGTCCAGACCGGATCCACCTACATGTCTGTGAACCTGCCGGAAGTGAGCTTGGACCGCATCCAGCAGGGTACGCGCCTATTGCACCTGCACCGCAATGTTCCCGGCGTGATGGCAACGGTGAACTCGGTGCTCGGTGAGCACGGCGTCAACATTGACAGCCAGCAGCTGGCGACCCGTGGTGGGTACGGCTATGTGGTGACCGATTGCACGAACGGTGTTCCTGAGGCGGCGCTTGAGCAGATCCGCGGCCTGGATGCGACGACGCGGTTGACGGCGCTGCAGGCGTAACCTGCGTCGCGCGGGCGGGTATCGGATGCGGTACCCGCTCGTGCCTGTACGGCCGGTTGGCTGCGGCTAGTTTGTTGGCGGCGCCGTGGTGTGTTCGGTGGAGATACCGCAGCTGGCTGCCGCGTCGTTGAGTTTGTTGCCGATGGCAGACACATTCGACGTATCGCCCTTGGAGAGATCTTCGATGATCTTCGGCAGCTGTCCGAGCGATACGCCCTGCTGGTCGAGTTTCTGCACTACGCATTCGGCCTGCTCGCGAGTGACGTTCACCGCGTCGCCGAGCTGCTCGAATCGCTCTTGCACGGCCGTCACCAGCACATCATGCATGGCGTCCTCGGGTACGAGTGCGCAGGAAGTGAGCGCCAGTGCGCCGGCAATGGCGGGAACCAGCGAGTAGCGACGCAAGCGCATGGGCGATCCTTTCTCACGAATGCCGGGCCACGCGTTGCTGCGTGACCCGGCATTCAGTATGAGGTATCGAAATTAACCGCCCAGGTTGATGCCGTTGGATCCGTCGGTGGCGCCGCCGTCCATGCCGCCGTTGGCGCCGCCGTCCATGCCGCCGTTGGCGCCACCGTCCATGCCGCCGCCCATGCCGCCCATGATCTCATCAGAGAACTTCTCTGCGCATTCCATACCAGCGTTCTGCGAGATCTCTTCAGCCTTCTTCTTTTCTTCCGGGTCAACCTCGGCGACCTCTTCACCCTTCTTGGCCGCTTCAACAGCCTTCCGCAGGGTTTCGTCCTTGAGGTCCGAGTCGTGGAACTTCTCGGCCATGCACTGCGTGAGCTTGTCCGTGACGTCATCATCGAGCTGACCGAGCATCGGGTTGCCGCTCTTTTCCAGACCGACCTTCATCGCCTCCTGCAGGTCACTGACCGAGGGGCGGCCCATACCGGAGCAGGCAGCCATCGAGAGTGCGGCAGCAAGTGCGGGGATTACAGCGAGCTTGCGAAGGGTTTTCATAAGGACTCCAAGTTCTGTTGTGTAACAAACGTTCGCCTGCACCATAACGGCCAAACATGATTGAACGCACCCAGTAACGGGTTGAACGTAGCGATCCACATCAAAAAGATGACTTGGAATCAACCTACGGAGGGGTCTTGTTGAGTTTGGGGAACTTTTCGATCTCCGGTGTGGGTCAGTGCCGGGGCTAGATCGCGCGGGCGCGGCAACGGCCGGCCAAACAGGCGCATCGGGAGCGAATAGGTGTGCAGGGAGTTTGCCCGTCGCCAGTGCCGATCGATGGCGAGTTCGTAGAGCTCGACCAGGCGTTCCGTTGCCGCTCGCCACGAGCTTTCGAGCGCTTCCTCGCGCGCGGCGGTGCCCATCGTGCGGCGAAGCTCATCGTCGAACAGCAGCCGGTCGAGTTGCGCGATGAAATCCTGTTCGGAGGCCGGGTTGAATAGCAGCCCCGAGCGTCCCTCGGAGACGGCAAAGGGAATGCCGCCGGCACGCGCACCCACTACGGGCACGCCGGAAGCCATCGACTCGAGCGCCACGAACCCGAGAGTTTCCGTCGTCGACGGGAACGCGAACACATCTGCGGACGCAAACGCCGAAGCCAATGCATCCCCGGACATATAGCCGGTGAACACCGTGTTGGTGCCGGCAAAGTCGCGTTCGAGCTCGGCGCGATCGGGACCGGATCCGACCATCGCTAAGCGCACGCCGCGATCCTGCAGCGCGCGTAACGGGCCGAGGAGCGCTCGCAGGTTCTTTTCCTTCGACATGCGGCCCACGTAGATCATGAGCTTGTCGTTCGGATGGCCGTCGGTGAGCAGTTCGCGCATCTGCTGGCTGGCGCGATCCGGCCGGTAGTTCGCGGTATCGATCGCTTTCGGCCAAAGGTCCACGCGCTCGAAGCCGAGATGCTCGGCGCGCTCCACCATCTGCGGCGAGGTACACAGATTGACCTCGGCGAGATTGTGGATGCGGCGCAGGTACTCGGTGCCGACCTTCCGAATCGGACCGAGACCCAATGCATCCGCATACTGCGGCGTGTCAGTGTGGAAACTCGCGAGCATGGGCAAATCGCGACGAGCCGCCGACAGGGCGCCGTACGCAGCCAACACAACCGGGTTCACGAGGTGAACCACATGCGGCGCAAACTGCTCCATCTCGCGGGCGATGCGCGGGGTTGCAAGGCCCACTTTGAGCTCGGGATACCAGGGGCGCATTGGCACCGAGTTCACCCGGATTACCCGCTGGCCGGCGTAGTGGCTGGGTGGGTTTCCGGGGGCGAAGATCAGCACCTCGTGGCCGAGCGCCGCCAGCTCTTCGACCGTGCGCAGTACACGCGTGACCACACCGTCGATCTTCGGTAGGAAGACCTCGGTGAATAGTGCGATGCGCATGGTGAACTTTCGGGGCGGCTAGTTCGCGGCGTTAACGGATGCGGGGACGCCGGCTTGTTGGTTCGAAGTCCACAGTGAGGTGGCTGGGATCTTCGAGTGGTCGGCGCGATCGGCGTACTTGCGGGCGATGTCGGTGACCTCGAGGAGGAGGCCCTCGGCGAGCTTGGTTGGGTTGAGGCCGAGGTCGAGGAAGGTGTCATTGCGCACGTGCAGCTCGTTCTCGGCCGCCTCGTTACGCGGGTTGGGCACATTCTCGACCTGTGCATCCGCGATCTTTGCAATGAGCTGCGCGAGGTCGCGCACCCGGTGCGTTTCGGTCATCTGGTTGAAGATCATCACCCGGTCGCCGCGTTGCGGCGGGTTGTTCAGCGCAATCTCGATGCAGCGAACGGTGTCTTGGATGTGGATGAAGGCGCGGGTCTGGCCGCCGGTGCCGTGTACCGTGAGCGGGTAGCCGACCGCCGCCTGCATGAGGAAACGGTTCAATACCGTGCCGTAGTCGCCGTCGTAGTCGAAGCGGTTAACGAGGCGTTCATCCATCGCGGTTTCGCGAGTGTTGGTGCCCCAGACGATGCCCTGGTGCAGATCGGTGATGCGCAGGCGGTCGTTCTTGGCGTAGTACGCGAACAGGTTCTGGTCGAGCACCTTGGTGAGGTGGTAGACCGAGCCGGGGTTGGTCGGGTACAGGATCTGCTGCTGAACGCGGTGCGGTTCGGTGGTGTTGCCCTGCTCGTCCTCGTCGGAGACCACCTCAATGTCGAGGTAGCCCTCGGGGATCTTCATGCCCGCGGTGCCGTAGCCGTACACGCCCATGGTGCCCAGGTGTACGAGGTGGACATCGCGGCCCGACTCGACGACGGCCGTGAGCACGTTGTTGGTGGCGTTGACGTTGTTGTCGACGGTGTAGCGCTTGTGCCACGGCGACTTCATCGAGTAAGGAGCGGCGCGCTGTTCGGCAAAGTGGATGATGGCGTCGACCTGGTCGTCGACGATCAGCTTGAGCAGGGCGTCGTAGTCCTGTGCGACGTCAATGTTCTTGAACTCGACCGTCTTGCCCGAAACTTCCTGCCACGCGGCGATGCGCTCTTCGATTGACCGGATGGGGGTGAGGGAGTTCGCGCCGAGCTCTTCGTCGATCTTGCGGCGAGACAGGTTGTCGACGATGACAACATCGTGGCCGAGGTTCGACAGGTGTAGCGAGGTGGGCCAGCCGCAGAAGCCGTCGCCGCCGAGAATTGCGATCTTCACGTGATCTCCAGGAAGTTTGCGGGCAAAGCCGCGCGGACAGGGAATAATCCGAGCGCATCGGACGTATTCACACCATGCTACGACCCTGAGTTAACGGCGTGTGTCCTTGGCGGCACTGCTTTACGCGTATCTAATCAGTTACGCAAGTAAAACGATTGATTTTCATTCACAAGGTGCATTATTCACTGCCAGGGTCTATCTTGGAACGCGGCTGTCAGTAAACTGATGGCCAAACGTGCTCGGAGTGGGTTTGGTTCAGTCATTATCGTTGTCGGCGAGGCCTGGCTTGAACGCACCTGATCTACAGAGTGGAACGTACTTAAAAAACTACCGGAGTGTATATGCCAAAAGCGATTTCGAGGTTGTTCGTCGCTGCTGTTGCTGCAGCAGCCTTATTCGTGCCTAATGTTCAGTCAGCGGCGGCTGAGACACCGGCCGCTGAACACTATCGGGCCGTCATTGATCCCGTAGTCCACAAGGAAGAACCCTATCCGAGCTACAACTCTATCGATCCTATGGTGGTGTTTCCCGAGGACGTTGACTATTCGGGCGGACCGGTCCCAAATGAGTCAGAAATTGTCTACTGCTTCAACATCTCGAAGCCATTCCCAACGAACGATGCAGCGGTTCGCTTCGAACGCAATGCTGGAGAGCCTCTGAAGAACTACGCCGATAACCCGCGGGAGGATGCTGAACAGGGTGTGCTTAACGCCCTGAAGAACGGCTACCCGGTCAACAAGGCTGGTCTGCAGGAGAAGCTTGGGCTCACTGATGCGGAGTTCCGAGCTGCTACACAGCTCGCCGTGTGGTTCTACACTGACAGCCGTGCGACGTTCAACTCGAAGGTTCCCTCCAATGTCAAGGAGGCCACCGAGATTCTTACCGGTCGTAAAGACGCTCCGGTGACGCTTGTGCAGGCGGACCCCGAGAAGGAAACCCTCGCAATTTTCACGCAGGTGGAAGGCACCGGTGCGGCTAAGTACCAACACCTGCTGACTGCGAAGTTCGTCAACCCGGACACGGGTGAGGAGATCGAAGAACCGAAGCTTTCAACCAGTGCGACGGATCAGGCTGATAGCGATAAGAACATCGCTGCCGAGGGCGGCACCGTAGTCGACAAGGTGACGTTCGAGGGTCTTACTCCGGGTGAGGACTACACCGTTACCGGTGAGCTCATGGAAAAGACTGACGATGGCCCCGTTGCTACAGGCATTACGGCCAAGGCGAGCTTCGTTCCAAAGGCATCGCAGGGCACTGTTAACGTGACCTTCGATGTTCCCGAGGGATACGCTGGCAAGCAGCTCGTTGTGTTCGAGAAGCTTCTCAACGCGAATGGTGATGTAGTCGCAACCCACGAAAATATTGACGACGAAGCGCAGACCGTATATGTCGAGGAGCCGACTCCGACCGAGACCCCGGAGCCGTCGGGCACCCCGGAGCCGACTCCGACCGAGACCCCGGTACCGTCGGGCACCCCGGAGCCGACTCCGACCGAGACCCCGGAGCCGTCGGGCACCCCGGAACCGACTCCGACCGAGACTCCGGAGCCGTCGGTCACCCCGGAACCGACTCCGACCGAGACCCCGGAACCGACGGGCACCCCGGAACCGACTCCGACCGAGAGTACTCCGGCGGAGACTAAACCGAGCGAGTCGACCCCGTCCGAGTCTGCTCCGGCAACCAAGCCGGCTGACGACGGCGGTAAGGGTAACGGCCTCGCCGAGACCGGTGCTGAGAATGTCGCAGGGCTGCTCGTGATTGGTGCGGGAGCACTCATTGTCGGAGGTTTGCTGGTGACTCGTCGGCGTCAGGACGCTTAGGGTACATAGCTAGTCGGAATCTCCGATTGCAATAAGGGAGGTCCACACTTGTTGGTGTGGGCCTCCCTTCTATTCCTGATTGGGCGCCTGAGTGTCGGCGTAAGTAAACGTCACTGCCGCCGGTATGGGATGCTCGAACCATGACCACGCAACGCGAACGTGCACACCCTCATCCGGTTGTCGACGTGCTGTTGCGTGAAATCGCGGACACCGGTGCGCTCGGGCCGCAAACGCGCTGTGCGGTGATCGACCTCGGTGACGCCGCGGTGACATCGGCCATTCGCGCGCTCGAGCCGGCGCAATTGCGCACATTCAGCGACTCCGGATTCCTATCGCCCGTTGCTGAGAGCGTGGACCTACCCGAGGTCGCGACCGGTGCCGAGCTAGTGGTCGGATTGTTGCCGAAGTCACTCGCCGAACTCGACGAGATCGCGGCGGTTGTTGCCAGTAGCGCTGATGAACGCGTCACCTTGATGCTGGCCGGCCGTGAGAAACACCTGGCGAGGTCGATGAACGACGTACTGAGCCGGCACTTTGAGGATGTTCGCGCCTCGCGCGGCGCCCGCAAGTCGCGAGTGTTGGTGGCAAGGCGGCCGAGGGCGGATGTGACCGTTAAGTATCCGGCGTGTCGTCGCGATGATGAACTTGAGTTGGATGTCTGCGCTCACGGGGCGGTGTTTGCTGGGAATGAGCTCGATATCGGTACCAGGGCGTTGCTGGAGACGCTCGGTGCGTTGCCTGGGGGGTTGCTGCGGGATGCGCGTGTGCCGGCTGACATTACCCGCGCGGTCGATCTCGGCTGCGGAAGCGGCATACTTGCAGCAATCTTGGCCCGCTCATATCCGGGTGCCGAGGTGATCGCAACCGACCGGTCCTGGGCGGCGTGCGCATCTGCTGTAGCAACCGCATCCGCGAACCGGCTGCCGAATGTTCGCGTGCTGCGTGCCGATGCAGGTGCGGGAATCACTGACGGATCGGTGGATTTAGTGCTGTGTAATCCGCCGTTTCATGACCAGCGTGAGGTGGATGCGGGTATGGCGAATACCATGTTTGCGTCGGCTGGGCGGATGCTGAGAAGCGGGGGAGTTTGCTTGACTGTTTTCAACTCGCATTTGCGTCACCGAAACTTCTTAGAACGCTGCGTTGGGCCGACGGAGCAGCTGGCACGCACCTCGAAGTTCACGGTGACGCGTTCAGTTGTACGTTAAGAAGCTCGCCGGGCGTCCCCTGGACGCGGTCTGTGACTTTGGCGATCGTTCTCGAGCAGTGTGCCTGGGCGTTGGCTGCTGTTGAGTTGCGATTTAGCTGAGTGCGTCGGGTGGCGGAAGCGGTGGAAGGCCGGTGTCTGGATCGTCACTGGCAATCGCGGTGTGCAGATCGGAGCCGAAGATGAAGCTTCTTCGCACGAACGTTTCTTGTAGGGCCGTCGGAAGCCAGTAGCTCGCATCTGACCACATCCGATCGAGTGGGAGGGTGTCAAGCGGATGCCATTGCGGCGCGAGTTCAACGGTTTCTTCCGGTTCGCCGATCCAGTCGCGGCACAGGTACACCCAAGACTCTTGCGACCATTCGACTTTGGTGGGGAAAAGATAGGTGAGCAGGCCGGTGTGGCGTAGGTTTTCGGGGTCGACGAACACGCCCGCCTCCTCTTCGATTTCGCGGACTGCGGCCATGCGTGGATGCTCGCCGGGCTTGAGCTTGCCGCCAGGGCCTACGAGTTTGCCTTCGCCGAGGCCGTACTTCTTGCGGCCCAGCAGGACTTCGGTTCCGTTCGCGCCTTCGCGAAGCAGGTAGGTGACACAGACTTGAACAAGCGCCATGAACCAACCCTAGCGGGCGGACCAGGGGCCTCTTGGGGCCACGAGCTGGGCGAAGCGCCTTCATAAGGCAACGTATGGGCCGACTTTGGCTACTTGGGTCCGTGTTGAGGCACCAAAGTGGGCCCGAACGTGGATGGTGTTTCAGGGTTGGGGCCTGGTTTGCACAGTGATGCGGGTTGCAAGTGTGTGATGTGGGCCCCAACGCAGATGGGGTGGGGATGGGAGGGGTGCGGAGTGTGCGATGTGGGCCCGAACGCGGCAGGGCCAGCACGGTTGGGGCCTGGTTTGCACAGTGATGCGGGTTGCAAGTGTGCGATGTGGGCCTCAACGCGGAGGGGGTGGGGCGCGGAGGGGAGGCGCGCAACCGCCAATCCACCCGCATCCCCACCGCGCATCCCTGCGCATCCACCCGCATCCAAGCAAAGCCTGCATAGGCTTATCGGGCGAACGTCGCGCCGAAGGGAGAGCCTCATGTCGAACGTTATGTCGCTGCTCGCGCAGTGGTTGCCGCAGCAGCGCTGGTTCGCGGGCGAACAGCAGCCCGAACAGCTACAACTCGTCGGCAGCTACGAGCTGACCGCCCCGGAAGACGACGACAGTGTTCGCCTGATCACCGTCGCCCTCGTCCGCGACGCCGCCAACCCAGGCGCCGCGACTTACCAGGTCCCCATGGTGATCCGCGACGTTGACGCGCACGTCGACACTCGCGGATACATCGGCGCGGCGACCGAACACGGCGACCGCGCAGCCCTCGTGGACGGCGCCCACGACCCCGCATTCGCGCGCGCCATCATCGACCTGATCGGTGACGAGGGGCAGATTCTCGGCGCGGATGCACCGGGCGCGCCGGGCGTGGACGTGTACGGACAGCCCATGCCCGGGGCGAATGTTGCGCAATTCGCGAGCTCCCGCATCCTGCAAGGCGAGCAGTCCAACACGTCGATCATCTGCGACCTGCAGCACGAGGACGGCGAGGCTGCGGTCCCGCTGATCATCAAGATTTTCCGCGCCATCCACCCCGGCGACAACCCCGACGTCACCCTGCAGACCGCGCTCGCGGCCGCTGGATCCCTGCGAGTCCCGCCTACGTTTGGGCAGGTAGCCGGGGTGTGGAACGACCCCGAACGCGGCAAAGTTTCCGGTCACTTTGTGTTCGCGCAGGAGTTTTTCTCGGGCGTTGAGGATGCCTGGCGAGTCGCCCTGCGCTTCGCCGAAAGCGGCGAGGCGTTCGACGAGCTCGCGCGGTTGCTGGGCGAGGCGACGGCCGAAGTGCACGCCACGCTGGGACGGGTGATGCCCACTGTCGAACCCATCGCATCCGATATCGAAACCGCAGTCGCACAGATGCACCGGCGTTTTGACCTAGCGGTCGCGCAGGTTCCTGAGCTTGAGAGCATGCGGGATGCGGTGACGCAGGTGTACGCGCAGGCCGCGCGGGTGCGCTGGCCGCGACTGCAACGCATCCACGGCGACTATCACCTGGGGCAGGTGCTCGCTGTGCCCGACCGTGGCTGGGTGCTGCTCGATTTCGAGGGCGAGCCGTTGCGGTCGCTCGACGAGCGCAACCTGCCCGATCTACCGCAGCGCGACCTCGCGGGGATGCTGCGCTCGTTCGATTACGTTTCGGGTGCGCTGTCGGTGCGTGCCGGGCGTGAGATTGGCCGCGAGTGGGCGGATGCGGCGCGGGCTGCGTTCTTGGACGGTTACGCCGGCGGGGGGCTGGATGCGGATGGGGTAGGCGACGCCGACCTGGCCGTGCTGTTGCGTGCGTACGAGCTTGACAAGGCTGTGTACGAGGCGCTGTATGAGGCGAGTCATCGGCCCGAGTGGTTGCCGATTCCGGTGCTTGCGATTCAGCGGCTGTCTGGGGATGCGTCGAGTCAGCACGCGTAGTTCGGTTGCGTTGGCTGCGTTGTTGCGGCCGTGTTTTGGTGCGTCGTGTTGCCCGCCGTCTTGTTGCGCTGTATTGCTGCCCGCCACTTCGGGCCTCAACGGCGCTCTCTCTTCTGCGTTGGGGCCGACTTTGCACACTTGCGGGCCTGGTTACTGTGCGATGTGGGCCCGAACCGTGTAGCCCCATCCGCGTTGGGGCCGACTTTGCATACTTGCGGCTCGGGCTATTGTGCAAAGTGGGCCTCAACGCTGGAGTAGGGCGGGGCTGACAGAACAGGGCACCCGATGCGGGC
The DNA here is from genome assembly GCF_916618895.1 of Pseudoclavibacter sp. Marseille-Q3772. Classification (NCBI taxonomy): domain Bacteria; kingdom Bacillati; phylum Actinomycetota; class Actinomycetes; order Micrococcales; family Microbacteriaceae; genus Pseudoclavibacter; species Pseudoclavibacter sp. Marseille-Q3772. The sequence goes on along the minus strand of NZ_OU745391.1, from coordinate 1,293,118 downwards.
ACCCGGATGTGGGCAACGCTACGATGCAGAAAAAGTCGGATGCCCGGGCACATGACCCGAGCATCCGACTGTCCTGAAACTGTAGTTACGGTGTGCGGAAACCGCCTTCGCCCCTAGGCGAGGTAGGCGTGTTGACGCATTACGCTCAGCGTTTCGGCGGCATTGTCGAGCAGTGATCCGCTCGCTTCAGCCTCGGCTTCCAGTGCGGCGAGCCGCGCTTCGTACACCGAAAGTTGCTTCGCGTAGGCGGGTGCCACCTCGTCGCGGCGGAACCGCAGCGCATAAGCGGGTGCCTGACCTTCGATCAGGTACTCGCGCAGGAACTCGAGCTGGGCGTGCCAGGTCGCTGCGACACGAACGGCGTTTTCAGCGGTAAGTCCCGATACCGACAGATGCAGGGTCGATCCCTTCGCCGAATCTGGCGTAACCGTGAAGTACACGCGCATTTCCGGTTCGGCGTTGAACTCCCAGCGGTATTCCAGCGAGTTCGGAGCGGTTGCGTCGACTACATAGCCCTTAATGCTGTAGTCGGCGTCGTTGAGGTACTGAAGGCCGAAAACGTTTCCGCGTTCCAGCGGTGCAGAGAAAGTTCCGAGCCACCCAGCCAGTGCGTCGCGATCTGAGATCGCGTGCCAAACTGTGGCGCGGTCAAAGTCGAGATCCATTGAGAAGGAAACCCGGTAGCCATCAGCATTGCGAGCAATGCTTCCATTCATTTCAAACATTTGCCCCTCCTAGAGTGCTTGGCTGCCTAAGCAGATTCGTTGTATTTACTGTTTTGAAGCGGGTGCTTCATCCCGGCATTCTTGCCGTTAAGTTAAGTATAGGTTAACGCAAGGTAAACAGCAAGCCTTGGCTGGGGTGTCTTTCGGGGTTGGCTTCCTTCTGAGCGTGCTGACATCGCCTTCACTGTGCGGATGTGAAGGTGAGGATGTGAGGATGTGGGGTGTGGTTGCGGGGATGTGGATTCGTGGTCGAGTGGTTACGCAAGAGTCAACGGTTGTTAACCTTCGTGTTGGTAGGAGGTGGATGCGTGCCACCTGAGTGGGCGTTGATCGCACATTGAGCTTGATGTTGATTGCACCCTGATTGCGCTCTGGTTTCGTTCTGACCGTGCTCGAGCTTGATCCTGACAGCTCTCTGAGGCACCCGGATTGCACTCTGGTCGCATCCTGAGCGGTGAGAATGCTGGATCTGTACGTGTATTGAAAGCGGGCCGAGGGTGCGCTGTGTGACCTGCGCTCGGTGTCTGTGCCCAGGCCGGCAGTGCTGGGGATCGTTACCTGCACGCGCATTGAAGGCGGGCTGAGGGTTTTCTGTGCCGTGGACTTTCAGCAACTGTGGGCCGGCTGGCAATGCTGTGGACTGTGATCTGCGCGCGCATTGAAAGCGGGACGAGGGTGCGCTGTGTGGCCTGCGCTCGGCGTTTGTGCCCAGGCTGGCAGTGCTGTGGAGGGTGACCTGTGCGCGCGTTGGGGGTGGGCTGAAGGCTTTCTGTGCCGTGGACTTTCAGCAACTGTGGGCCGGCGGGTAGTGGTCCGGCAACACGCTGAGTTCTTCACACCCACTGCCTGAGACCAGCCTGACCGCATCCACAGCCTGACCGCATCCTGAGGCACGCACGCCTACCAACTGAGCGCATCCTGAACCGCAGTACATAACCCGTTCAGCCGCATCGCAACATCCGTTCAATTCGCCCACAAGAAAACCCAAGTCAGCCGACCCGGTTTACACAAAGCGCCACCCCTCGTTTAGGTCCAGTTTCCTTGGCTGTGTACCCTGGACAAGTCGTAACGGCCGGAAGCGCCTCACTGTTGCCGGTTTGGCTGGAGCGAACAGTCGTGCCCGATCACGCCGATTTTGTCCGCCGCGCCGATACGAGATCTTGCCCTCGTCGTCGAGATTTGACGACGCAGCGAGCGAGACCGGTACTCCGGAATTTACCAACGATGCGTGTGCGAGCGCACGAACGAACATTACGACCCGCGCCCCCGCATCCGATTTACCTTGTACATCCAACAACGGGAGGAACGACTGTGTCGTCCGAACTTGCCATGATGCTTGTCGCGGTGTTCATTTATTTCGCCGCGATGGTTGGCATCGGTGTTTACGCTGCGCGCCAGACATCGAGCCACGAAGACTACATGCTCGGTGGCCGCCGCCTCGGGCCAATCACCGCCGCGCTATCCGCCGGCGCATCCGATATGTCGGCCTGGCTGCTGATGGGACTTCCGGGCGTGATCTACGCGACCGGCCTCATCGAAGCGTGGGTCGCGATCGGCCTGCTGCTCGGCGCGTACCTCAACTGGTTCATCGTTGCGCCGCGCCTGCGTGCCTACACTGAGGTGTCGCGTAACTCCATCACCATCCCGAGTTTCTTTGAGAACCGCACGCGCGATAACACGCACATCCTGCGCACCGTGACCGCAATCGTGATCGTGGTGTTTTTCACCCTCTACATCTCGTCGGGAATGGTGGCCGGCGGTAAGTTCTTTGAGGCCAGCTTCGGCGGCGAATACTTGCACGGCATGCTGATTGTCGGTGGCGTGACACTGCTGTACACCTTCTTTGGCGGATTCCTCGGTGCTTCGCTGACCGACGTTGCCCAGGGCGTGATCATCATGGCTGCGCTGATTGTGCTGCCGATTATCGGCGTGATTCAGGCCGGCGGCTTCGGTGAAGTGATCAACACCGTCAACGAAATCAATCCCGACCAGCTGTCGCTGTTCGGCGCGGGTATCGCGGAGAACCCGGCCGTGATCATCTCGATCGTGTCGGCGCTGGCTTGGGGCCTTGGCTACTTTGGTCAGCCGCACATTATCGTTCGGTTCATGGCGCTGCGTTCGCCCGAGGATGCGAAGGCTGGTCGTCGTGTTGGGCTCGGCTGGATGGGGCTGTCGCTCATCGGTACGGTGCTCGGCTCGTTCGTCGCGCTGGCGTACTTCCACAACAACAAAGTGCCGCTAGATGACCCGGAGCAGGTGCTGCTGGTCTTCTCGCAGATTCTGTTCCACCCGCTCATCGCCGGGTTCGTGCTGGCTGCTGTGCTTGCCGCGATCATGTCGACGATCTCGAGCCAGCTGATCGTGACCAGCTCGGCGCTGGTGGAAGACCTCTACCGCATGTTCGACAAGAACATTTCGCAGCGCGGGCTTGCGTGGATGGGTCGCGTCGTGGTGCTGCTGGTGGCGGCAATTGCGATGCTGATGGCGCTTGTGCCGAACGACACGATTCTGGGTCTGGTGAGCTTTGCGTGGGCCGGATTCGGTGCTGCCTTCGGTCCGTTGATTCTGCTGAGCCTGTTCTGGCGTCGACTCACCAACTGGGGCGCGATGGCCGGTATGGCTGTTGGTGCGACCACCGTGTTCGTTTGGAAGGCGGTCGACCCCTTCGGTATTGGTCTGTACGAGCTGCTGCCGGCGTTCATCCTTGCGCTGCTCGCGGCGGTGTTCGTGAGCATGGCTACCTATGAGCACAACCCTGAGATTCAGCGTGAGTTTACGCGTACCGGTGCGATTGTGCTGCCTGGCTCGGAAGCGGCCGCTGCGGGCGTGACCGGCGCTGCGCAGGCGGATGCTGCTGGTTCGGGTGGTGCTGCTGACGGTGTTTCGGGTTCCGGTGGTTCGGATGCTGCTGACGGTGTTGCTTCCGCGGATGTGATCGAGCCGATTGATTGCACGGATGCGGATGCTTGTGGTGGCGCTGCTTCGGACGGTTCCGGCTCGGGTGCGGGCTCGGGTAGCTCTGCCGTGCGGTAGGCTCGCCGCTGCATCCCGCGTAAACCGCAACAGTAAAAACCGCACCAGTAGGCCCTAGTGCCCAACTGCGACGGTGGGCCCCAACGCTGATCATCATTCAGCGTTGGGGCCCACTTTGCACACTCCGTGTCTCTCATCCGCTCCCCGACTCCGCCTCTCATCCGCTCCCCGACTCCGCCTCTCATCCGCGTTGGGGCCTACTTCGCACACTTACAACCCGAACTACTGTGCAAACCAGGCCCCAACCCTGCTCACACCTCCACGTTCGGGCCCACTTTGCATACCTCGTGTCCCTCATCCCATCCCTCTCCCATCCCCTCCCTCCAATCCGTGTTGGGGCCTACTTCGCACACTTGCAACCCGAACTACTGTGCAAAGTCGGCCCCAACGTTGTTTGCGAGGCTGCGTTGGGGCCCACTTTGGTGCCTTTGCCTGCCTCCAAGTAGCCAAATTGGGCCTCAACGCAGGGGAGGTGGCGGTGTGTGAAGGTGCCGGTGTGTGCAGGCGAGGGTGCACGAGGAGCGCCCCAGGAGGCAGCGCGAGTGGGCACTCATTCGGGGCAGTGCCGCCGGGTAGCGGTCAAGTGGGTGAGGCGTGAAGCGCGTGGGGGCGTGCGTGGGCGGGATGTCCGCCGGGTGTGCAAGCGGGTACCCAGGCGGCAGCGCGAGTTGGCACTTCACTCGGAACGTAGGCCAGGGGCGCAAGCCCGAACGCAGGATGCGGCGCGCCCCACACCTCATGTACTCTAACGGTAATCATTCCCATTACCGGGAATGGGATGTGGTGATCGCGAAGCGAGCGCCAGAGCGCTGCAGCGTCTGTGCGACGTGCGTACAAGCGCCGTCACTGTGACACGGAGCGACTTTGACGAGGCGAGGCACCACCCCCATCCCCGGACCTACCGGGCCCTGCCCGAAGAAAGGTTCACGTCGATGGCATCACTCCTTCGCCCCCTTGGCGGGACGGTTGCCTCGCTGCTGGTGGCCGCCGCATCCCTCATCGGCGCCAATCCGGCCAACGCTGCGGACAAGGTACAGCTTGACAAGGGCCACGTTGACGCGTTCAACCTCGCTGTCAACGGCGGCAAATTGGTCCTCAACCTCAAAGAAGACGTCACTGGCAGTCACGTCGCCCACGCTCCCGAAGATGTTGAGCTCGTGGTTGCGAACCATTCGATTGCCAACAATGTGCCCAAAGGCGCCACGCCAGATGGTGTTCCTGGCAACTTCTACTTCCTGCCGATAACGCAAGATCAGTCTCTGCTGTGGCCAGGCTGGGACAGCCTGCAGGCGCAGGAGGTGTTTGGCAGCGATCTCAAAGCTGGCATCAATGTTCAAGCTGTGGATGGCCCGGGTGAGGTCTATGTGTGGTCACAGGGAACTTTCGGCGGCCCGCAGTCATTGCTTAAGGACGGCGGCTTTAAGTTGCCCAACACCATTCACCAGGATCTTGCAGCTCACGTGCACGCAAACTGGGCATTCACCGAACCCGGCACTTACACAATGACTGTGCAGGCAACTGCCAGCAAAGCCGACGGTTCCGCCAAGCAAACATCGAACACTGCCAAGTACACGTTCACTGTGAAACCAGCTCCGACCACTGTGGCGGTGTCCGGCGGCGAGGATGCGGTAGCTCCTGGAAGTGAAGTCACGCTCACGGCTAGCGCTGCCGAGGGCGAGACCCTGTTCAACACACTCACGTGGGAGAAGTACGAGAACGGTGGATGGCAACAGGTTGCGGATGCGAATTCCGAAACCTTGACGGTTCCAGCAGTTGACGGTGAGCGGTACCGTGCGGTCACCATCGGCGGCAAGGACTACGCCACGAACGAAGCGCTGCGTGTAGCTTCCGAGGAAGTCACGATTAATGCCGAAACTCCGAAGCCGACTGAAACTCCGGAACCGACTGAAACTCCGGAACCGACTGAAGCTCCGGAACCGACGGAGACGCCGAAACCTACTGAAACATCCAAACCAACTCAGTCACCGGAGCCGACGGAAACGCCGACACCGACCGCATCCACCCCTACCGAAACAATGCCCTCTGGTAACGGCCCGTCGGCTTCAGCTGCATCCGATGACGCCGATAACGCCGGCTCGAATGACGGCTCGGGTCCGGGCGCGATCGGCGCCGAGCAGCGCCCTGACGACAACAACGCGGCTGCTAACGATCCGGCCGCAGATAACCCGGCCGCAAACGATCCGGCTGGTCAGGGCGCGCAGAAATCCGGGCAGTCGCAAGCGTCGGGCAGCAACAACGGTAAGTCGCAGCTTGCCGAGACCGGTGCCGAGATTGACCAGTTCCTTGGTATCGCGTCTGTTGCTGCGTTGCTCGCGCTCGTCGGTGCGGCCACGCTCACTCGCCGTGCGCGTCACTAACCCGACTCGAGGAGCCTGACTGCCGTTGCCTTGCTTGTGCTCACCCTATCCGCTGCAACAGTGCGACCACCGTTGAGGCCCACATTGGCTACTTGGATGCGGAGGAAGTGTGCGATGTGGGCCCCAACGCGGATGGAGGGGCGTGAGGTGTGCGAAGCGGGCCCGAACGTGGAGGTGTGAGCAGGGTTGGGGCCTGGTTTGCACAGTAACCCGGGTTGTAAGTGTGCAAAGTGGGCCCGAACGCCTGGGTGGCTGATTAGAGAGAGGCCCGGGTGGCTGATTGGAGCGAGGCCTGGGTGGCTGATTGAAGAGACGCCTGGGTGGCTAATTAAAGAAACCAAAAACCAACGACTCAACAGAAAGCGCATCGTGTCCCGATTCCGTTTGCTTGCGACCGTATGTTCGGCGCTGCTCCTGGCTGGATGCACCCAGCAGGCACTGCCAAGCACCGACGACGGCCGCATCCGCGTGGTCACCACCACCGGAATCATCGCCGACTTCGTCGAGCACGTCGGGGGAGAGCATGTGGTGGTCTCCTCGCTCGTCCCGGAGGGCGGCGACCCGCACTCGTACGAGCCGAGCTTGCGCAATGTGCGCGATATCGTCTACGCCGACGCCGCGTTCACCAACTACCTCATGCTCGAAGAGCAGCGCTTGATCGCCGCGATCGACGCCAACCTGCCAAAGAGCTCCGCCAATATTGCCCTCGCTGAAGAAGCCGTCAAGTACGCGGCCAACATCATCCCGCTCGTTGAGGATGCATCGCTGGACACGGTCTGGTTAGGGTTCCGCGCCGAGGGCGGCGCGCAGGCGGATGTGGCGCGCTCGGCAAGCGTCGAGCTGAGCGCCACCGGCATGTCCGGCCCCGGCACGCTGCACGCCTATCTCACCGGCAGCTTCGGCGATATCGAGCAGTACTTCAATTCGAGCGACGGACTGCGCGGCGACGTCGAAGACACGGTTTCGCTGCCGCCGGATGCTCATACGCACCTGAGTTGGGCGTTCAGCAAACCGGGCGTGTACCGACTCGACCTCAGCGCGCGCCTACGCGAGCCCGGCGCATCCGAACCCACCGACATTGCCAGCGGTTCGGTGGTCTTCGCGGTGGGTGTCGACCCCCATTCGGTGCCCGGATACGAGCAGGCCACCGTGCTGGATTCCGGTCACGCCGACCTCACGGTCGACCTGCACGAGCACAAATTGCATGTTTTGCACGATCGGGATGCGGCGGCTCGCGCCGACAAAGCGGGTCGCGACTACTATCCGCTCGAGGATGTGGTGATCAACATCCCGAACACCGCGCTCCACGAGATTCCGCCGGACCCCAGCTACCGATTCCTCGGCAACCCGGGCGAACAGGTGTATCAGCTCGCGCAGGCGGTACTCGGCAAGCACGTCCACGGCGAGATCGACCCGCACCTTTGGCACGATGTGCACAATGCCAAGGCGTATGTGCAGATCATCCGCGACCAGCTCATCGAGCTTGATCCGAGCAATGCGGCCGAATATACCCGCAACGCCAATGCCTATTTGAACGAGTTGGATGCGGTTGACGCGCAGGTGCGTCAGACCATTGACCAGATCCCCAAGTCGCGTCGAACGCTGATCACCACGCACGACTCATTTGGCTACTTTGCCGAGGCCTATGACGTGAAGGTGTCCGGCTTCGTATCCCCGAACCCGGCCGTGGAGGCGAGCCTTGCCGACCGCCGTCGCTTGACCGAAACCATCCGGAACCTGAAGGTCCCGGCAGTGTTCCTCGAACCAAACCTGGCGGTGCGCTCCAACGTGCTCACCGATATCGCCGAAACCGAAGGCATCCGCGTGTGTGAGCTGCTGAGTGACTCGTTCACACCGGAGGTGCACAGCTACGTCGAGTTGATGCGGTTTAACGCGAATTCGATGCGCGAATGCCTGGGCGATAAGCCCGACTAGCCGCTCGCATCCGCTCGCGAAACCCAAGCCACAAACCAAACCAAACCAAACGAACAACCCCCAAGCCACGCCCCGAAAGGACACCACCGTGCGCTTCCTCGTCCCACAGCTCACCCGCGCCACGGCCGCAATCGCCGCCGCCACGCTCGGGCTGCTCCTGCCGACCGCGTTCCCCGTGGCAGCGCATGCCGAAACCGAACCGCCTACGGGCGACAACAACGGCGGGCTGAACCAGGTCATCGACCCCAACCAGCAGCAGGCGACCGACCGGGTCGTACTTGACGCGGGTCACATCGACATCGGTCCCACGCTGAGCACCGGCGAGTGGACCGTGCAGATCCACGACGACACCAGCATCCCCCGGTTCTGGCGCATGCCGAAGGATGTGGCGATCAAGGTCAACGATAAGGCGAAACTTGCCGTCCCCGATGACAGCAACTATTCGTTCCTCGGCGCCGAGCCCGGCACCGAAATGTATGTGGTCCCGCAGACGCAGAAGCAGGATGTGATCTGGACCGGTTGGAACACGCAGGAACCGATGGTGCTTGACCAGGTTGACCTCGGCGTCACCATGTCGATCACCGCATTCGACGGCCCGGGCGACCTGAACGTGTACCTGCAGAGCGGTAACTTCGGCGCTCCGGAGGTGCTGTACACCACACGCGAGGCGCTGCCGCAGTCCACGTGGATTGAGTTGAATACGCACACGCACGCCAACTGGGTGTTCAGCAAACCCGGCACCTACCGCGTGCAGCTGCAGTTCGAGGCTGATCTGCGCGATGGCACGCATGTGAGCGCATCCGACACGCTTCGTTTCTCGGTCGGGGATGCGACCGATCCGGAAGAGGCGTTTGCTGCGGCGCCGCTCGAGCAGGGGGCGGATGCGGGGGCTCCCGCGGGTGCGAACGGTCAGGATGCTGCTGGTCAAGATGCTGCTGGTCAAGATGCTGCTGGTGAGGATGCGGCTGGAGATGAGGGCGGTATCCCGAGTTTCGTGTGGTGGATCATTGCCGGTGTTGGCGTGGTGCTGCTGATCGCCGTAGTGGTGATGGTGAACGCGAACGCGGCGATGAAGCGGCGAGTGCGCGCAGCCCAGGCTTCCTCGGCCGGTGCCGCGAGTGAGCAGGGTAGCGCCGCTACCGAGGCGGCTGCAGACGGTGCCGCAGGCGACAAGGCCGCTACCGACGCGGCAGGTGAAACGCCCGACAACCCACGCGAAACTGCAGACGCAACCGACGAAACCCCCGACGCAACCGACGAGACCGCATCCGGAGCCGCCCGATGACCGCAGCCCTGCAACTGGAATCACTCACCGTCCAATTGGGCGGCCGACGAGTACTGCAGCAAGTCGACCTGAGCGTTCGGTCGGGCGAGCTGGTGGGACTCATCGGCCCGAACGGTGCCGGTAAAACCACCCTGCTGCGCACGGCGCTCGGGCTGGTGCATCCCGAATCCGGTCGAACGACCTGCCGCGGAGGCCGGCCCGGATATGTGCCGCAGCGGCACGAGTTCGTGTGGGATTTTCCGATTTCGGTTGAGGATGCGGTGCTCAACGCCCGCGCGAAGCGTGTGGGGTGGTTGCGCCGGCCGGGGCAGCGGGATTTCGAGCTCGCCGCCAGCGCATTGGATCGCGTCGGCATGAGCCATCTCGCGCGACGGCCCGTTGGCGAGCTCTCCGGCGGTCAGCGCCAGCGCGTACTCGTTGCGCGCGCACTCGCGCTCGAACCGGAAGTGCTGCTGCTGGACGAGCCGTTCACCGGATTGGATATGCCAACTCAGGAGCTGTTGAGCGAACTGTTTCGCTCGCTCGCCCGCGAGGGGCAGGCGGTGCTGATGACCACGCACGATTTGGCCGGCGCCATGCACATCTGCGATCGGCTATGCCTCCTCAACCGCACGGTGATTGCTGACGGTACCCCCGCATCCCTGCACGACCCTGAATTGTGGATGCGCACCTTCGCGATCACCCGCAATAACCCGCTGCTGCACGCGCTCGGCATCGACCGCGAAGCCGACGCCGCGCCGCATCAGGACGCGCCAGCGGTCACAACGCAAACAGCCGCCACGCCGCATCCAACAACCGCCCAACCCACCCCGCACGCAACCAACACCAGCGGGATCGAATCAGAACGGACGGTGCTGTCGTGATCTCCCCGATCGATTTCATCCACGATCTGCTGAACCCCGATCTCGCATTCCTCGGCAAAGCGCTCATCATCGCCATGTGCTCCGCCGTGGTGTGCGGCGTGATCGGCACCTATGTGGTGCTGCGCGGTATGGCCTTTATTGGGGATGCGGTGGCGCACGCAGTGTTTCCGGGGCTTGCGATCGCGTTCGTGATCCAGGGCAACCTGGTGCTCGGCGGTGCCATCGCCGGTGTGGTCACTGCCGTGCTAATCGCCTTGCTTTCCCAGAACCGTCGCCTGAAAGAAGACGGTGTGATCGGTGTGTTCTTTGTCGGCGCATTCGCACTCGGCATTGTGGTTATCAGTTTCTCGCCGGGATATGCCGGCTCACTCCAACAATTCCTCTTCGGCACGATCGTCGGGATCCGCGAAGAAGACCTCATCACCGTGATCGTCACCGGCCTCATCCTGATGCTCGTACTGTTCGCCCTCCACAAAGAACTCGTCGCCGCCACCCTCGACCGAGAAATGGCTCGCGCCAGCGGGCTACCGGTGATGGCCCTCGACCTGGTGCTGTACGTGTCCGTGGCCGTAGCCGTGGTGATCTCAGTACAAACCATCGGAAATGTGCTGGTGCTCGCGCTCCTGGTTACGCCTGCTGCCGCCGCACGACTACTCACCGACTCGCTCGGCCGAATGATGCTGATCGCCCCGACCATCGGCGGGCTCAGCGCACTCATCGGGCTCTACCTGTCCTGGTCGCTCGACCTGCCCACCGGCGGCACCATCGTGCTCGTCGCCACCGCCGTTTTCGTGCTCGCCTGGGTCTTCGCACCCCGCCACGGTGCGATCGCACGCTGGCGTGCCGGCCGCATCCAACCCGAAGACGAAGCCCTGCTCGCAACTGTTCCCTCGGAGGTATCCGCATGACCAGCATCCGGTACGATCACCACGCGCGCATCCGCCGAAACAGCCGGGCGCCTCGGCACACGCAGCGTCTGCTCGCCTCTGTACTGGCCGCGATCTGCGCGATTGCGCTGCTGACCACCGGTATCCCGAGCGCCGCACACGCCGCATCCGGAAAACTCAACGAACCGGCACCGCAGACCATCAAACGCACGGTGCTCACCTCTGGCCACAGTGATGCGGTGTCCTCCTTCGTGGACGACGGCAAGTTCGTACTCGGTTCGAAAGCTGACCTCGACGGCGTCGCCGGCCAGCGCATTGACACCGACCGCACCGTGTTCCACCTGGGTACCAAATCGAAGATCGCCACCCCGAAGAACGTGCCGTTCCTGCAGTCGTTCGGGCCGGATGCGTGGGTTGCGCCCGAGGTGCAACAGCAGGATTTGCTGTGGCCGGGATTCAGCACCGAAAACGAAGCGCTCGTGGCCGCATCCGACAACGGCAAAGTCTCGCTACAGCTAACCGACGTGCAGGGACCGGGCCGGGTCGAAATCTTCAACTCGGGCGGATTCGGTAGCTACAACCGACTGTTCTCATCCAGTGACAAACTGCCGGCATGGACCATGGGGATGCGCCAGCACACCCACGCGTTCTGGGCGTTCTCGAAACCGGGCCGGTATGAGCTCACGTTCCGCGGCAGCACGGTCATCGGCGGTAAGACCGTCACTGACGAACAGCGATACTCGTTCCACGTGGGCGCCTTTGACGCGCTCACCGAACGCACCACAATGAACTTCAGCGCCAGCACCGGCACCATCGACGCCGGCAAACCGCTGGGGCTCACCGCGCAGATGACCCCTCGCGGCGCTCGCGGTGCCGTCGAGTTTGTCGACCTCACCACCGGTGCGATCCTCGGCCACGCCCCGGTGAACAACGGCGTTGCGACCCTCGAAACCCGCGGGCTCGCGCCAGGGCAACACCGCATCATCGCCCGGTTCGTGCCCACCTACAACGATGAATTCGCAAGCGTTGCGATTGCCGAACGCAATGCGTTGCCGATCACCGTGAACGGTAAGGTGGCCGAACGCCCCGACCACGACGACGCCAAAGCACCCACCGCATCCGAACTGAACGCCACTGCCGCGGGGAAGACCGTGCGCGCGCCGAAATCGCCGGTTCGTGCGGGCAGTGCGATGGTTGCCGAGGTTACTGATGCGTCCCTTGCCGGCACCTGGGTATCGGCATGGTGGCATACGGATGCGGGGGCGAGCTGGGCCGGATGGCAGCAGGTTTCGTTTGATGGGCACCTCACGGTGACCGCGCCGGGCAAACCGGGAGACGCGAAGCTTTCGATTCGCCGCCAGGACGGCAAGGTTGTCGGCTGGGATCGTGTGCGCGTGAGCGCTGCTCCCGGTGAAAGTGTCGTGCGCCCTGGCGGCGGTTCCGGTGGTGCTGGTGGTTCTGGTGGTGCCGGCGGATCCGGTTCGAAGCCTTCCGCGCCCCCGAAAGCCGACGCAACCGCAACCTGCGAGCCGAGCCACGTGTTCGACGCCGGACACATTGACGCCTTTAACGTGTCCGCCTCATCGCGCGGCGCCGTGCTCCAACTCAAAGAAGATGTCACCGGATCGCATGTGCTGCACGAGGCCGAGGACGTCCTGCTGCGGGTGAAGCCCGAGGCCGAGATCGACGTTCCCGGCGGCTACCCGGGTGCCCCGCGCGGATTCGTGCTGCCAGTGACGCAAAACCCGCAGCTGATCTGGCCGGGCTGGGACACCAACGCAACCACGACCAGCGGATACACCGATGTGCGCATCAACGTGAACTCGGTCGACGGACCGGGCGCCGTGCACCTGTACACGGTCGCCAACTTCGGCAGCGTCAGTCCGCTGCTCGATGGCGGAAGCACCCAGCTGTCCGGCACCATCCACGTGCCCAAACCCGCGCACGTACACGCCCAGTGGGTGTTCTCGAAACCCGGTATCTACAAGCTCAACGTGTCGGCAACCGCCACGAACCCGAGCACCGGAAAATCGGTCGACACCGCAGCACACACCTACGTATTCCAGGTTGGCGATGTGCCGCTCGGCGATGCCTTCTGCGGCGTGAGCGTCTCGGCCGAGGCGGCCGCCGCATCCCGCGATGTGCGCGACGATGTCACCAAGGCCGAGGCGCAGGCGGCCGAGCAGGCGAAGGCCGAAGCCGACAAGAAACGCAAGCAAACCGAGCAGGGCGTCACCTATGTGGGTAGCGGTGCGGATGCGGATGCACCCGTCGAGGCGGACGCTCGCCGAGACGAGATGGATCCGGTTCTTGTCGGTGCGCTGATCGGTGGCGGCGCGACCGCGTTCGTCGGCGGAATCGCCGGTGTCGCGTGGTGGTATGTGCGTCGGATGGGGGCGCTCGCGGCAGCGGCTGAGGGCGGCGCTGATGTGGCCGGTTCGCGTTGATGTTGGTGGTTGGTGCTGGGTTTTTGGTGCTGGTCGGGCTGGTTTGCGCTGGTTGAGTTCGGTGCTGGGTTCGCGCTGGCGGGGCTGGTTTTCGCGCTGGTGCGGCCCGTTTGCGCGGTGGGGCCGGTTCGCGAGGCGCACTGGTCTCGTTCGTTCGCGCTGGTGCGGCCGGATGGTGCTGGCGTGGCCGGTTCGCGCTGGCGGGGTGGCGCTAGGTGGTGTGTATGAGTGAAGAACCGCTGATTGTGAGCGGTGAGACGGCACCAGCGGACAGCGGCAAGTTTGGCGGTTCCTCCCCGGATGATGCGCCGTTGGTCGCGGAGGAGCACCACCGGCCGCCTGGCCGCCCACCGGTGTTGCTGATCGCGCTCGCGGTGTGCGGACTGATCGCCATGATCGTTGGCGGCATGGCGGCCACAGGCATACTACGTTGGCCCGCTTCGGGCGGCGCTGCGCAGGACGCGGCGCTCAATGCACCCAGCGCTGCGGAGCGACCCGAGCTGGCGGAACCAGGACCGGATCCCTCGCCGCACCCCGCCGAAACGGACGCTGCCGGCTTGCGGATCGCATCCCTCCCCGACGCTTCTTGGGTGCACGAAACTGCCGCTCGCTTCGACATTCCGGAGCGAGCGCTGCGGGCATACGCGGGCGCTGCGCTTGCCATTGAGCAACGGTTCCCGTCGTGCGGGCTCGGCTGGAATACGCTCGCGGGGATCGGCGAGGTCGAATCGGCGCACGGCACGCTTCGTGGCGGGAAGATCACTGCCGGCGGGCGGGTAGAGCCGGAGCTCGTCGGTGTACCGCTTGATGGTGACGGGGTCGACCACATTGGCGACACCGACGGTGGGGCATTGGATGGGGATGCAGAGCTTGACCGGGCGGTTGGGCCGATGCAGTTCACCCCGCAGACCTGGGCTGAGTACGGCGAGGACGGCAACGGCGACGGTGTGCGCGATCCGCAGCACATTGACGACGCCGCGCTCTCTGCGGCTGCGTACCTGTGCGCTGTTGGCGGCGATTTGACGGTTCCGGAGAACTGGCTCGCTGCAGTGCATGCGTACAACGTGCCGGTGGAGTATGTGGCGCGGGTGTCGGATGCGGCCACGCGCTACGCGAGTTAGGTCGCGGTCTTCGCTGCAGCCGACGCGCACCCCCAAAACCAGCGTGCGCCGCGCCCCCAAAAAACCGGCATGCGCCGCGCACCCAAAGCAGCGGTCGCCGCGCACTCAGAAAACAGCGTTTGGGCCCACTTTGCACACTTCCAACCCGAATTACCGTGCAAAGTCGGCCCAAACCGAGAAACAACACCCACGTTCAGGCCCACATCGCAAACCTCCGCACCTTCACCCCCGCATCGCACACCTTCACCCCGCATCCACGCCCCGCGCGCCCGCCCTTCCTTCTCCCGCGTTTGGGCCGACTCTGCACACTTCCACCCCCCTCTCCCGCGTTTGGGCCTACTTTGCACACTTGCACCGCGACTTACTGTGCAAAGTCGGCCACAACGCTGGTTACGAGGGTGCGTTAGGGCCTACTTCGCACACTTGCACCGCGACTTACTGTGCAAAGTGGGCCCAAACGCAGGGAGGGAGCAGGGTGAGGTGGATGTGGGGTATGCAAAGTAGGCCCCAACGCAGATGGAGGGCGGACGCGGATGGGGGTGGGTGAGAGCACGGATGCGGCGGCGCGGGGCGGATGCGGCGGCAGGGCGGACGCGGCTGCGGAAGCCGCCGGCGACCCGGCAAAAATAATCCTTGCGCGACCTGGGAAAAGTCGTAAACTTGAGTCAGTACGACTCAGGGTTATTGAGTCGGCATCCCGCACAGGCCAGCGAAAGGAGACCAACTATGGCCAATATGCAAGGCGCTCAGGCTCCGGATGAGCAGGCGCAATCCGCACTCGAACGCTTCGGCGTCAACCTCACCGAAATCGCTCGGTCTGGAAAACTCGACCCGGTGATCGGCCGCGACGCCGAGATTCGGCGCGTCAGCCAGGTGCTCACGCGCCGCACCAAGAACAACCCGGTATTGATCGGTGAACCCGGCGTCGGTAAAACCGCCGTCGTCGAAGGACTCGCCCGCCGTATCGTCGCCGGCGACGTCCCCGAATCCCTAAAAAACAAAGAACTGATCTCGCTCGACATCTCCGCGATCCTCGCCGGTGCCAAGTACCGGGGCGATTTCGAAGAGCGGATGAAGGCGGTACTCGACGAGATCGTCGGTAGCGAAGGTCGCGTCATCACCTTCATTGACGAGTTACACACGCTGATGGGCGCCGGTGGCGGCGAATCCAGTGTTTCGGCCGCCAATATGCTCAAACCTATGCTCGCGCGCGGCGAGTTGCGCCTCATCGGTGCAACCACGCTCGACGAGTACCGCGAGTTCATCGAGCAGGACTCCGCACTCGAGCGTCGCTTCCAGCAGGTGTACGTGGGCGAGCCGTCGGTTGAAGACACGGTCGCGATTCTGCGCGGCCTCAAAGAGCGCTACGAAGCACACCACAAGGTCGCGATCAGCGACGCCGCGCTGGTGGCCGCCGCATCCCTCTCGAACCGCTACATCACATCCCGCCAACTGCCCGATAAGGCCATCGACCTGATCGACGAGGCTGCATCGCGCTTGCGGATGGAAATCGACTCCTCGCCGGTCGAGCTCGACACGCTGCGTCGGCAGATCGACCGCATGAAGCTCGAAGAGCTCGCGCTCAAGAAAGAGCACGACGACGCTTCCAAGGAACGCCTTGAGTCGCTGCGCGAAACGATGGCCAGCGAGCAGGCGCGCCTGGATGAGCTCCAAGCCCGCTGGGACGAAGAGCGCTCGAGCCTTAACCGCGTCGGTGACATTAAAACCAAGCTCGACGACGCACGTATGCGCGCCGATAACGAGCAGCGGCAGGGCAACCTCGAGGCGGCCAGCCGCATCCTGTACGCCGAAATCCCGGGCCTGGAACGCGAACTCGCCGAGGCCGAAAACAACGAACAGCAGCACGAGCGGATGGTGAACGACCACGTCACCGACGAAGATATCGCCGGGGTCGTGGCCGCGTGGACGGGTATTCCGGTCGGCAAGCTCCTGCAATCCGAGCGCGAAAAATTGCTGCACCTCGAAAGCGAACTGCACGAGCGGGTCGTTGGGCAGGATGCGGCGGTTACGGCGGTGTCGGATGCGATCCGTCGCTCGCGTGCCGGTGTGTCCGACCCGTCCAAGCCCACCGGATCGTTCCTCTTCCTCGGGCCAACCGGTGTCGGTAAGACCGAGCTGGCGAAGGCGCTGGCGGAACTGCTGTTTGATGACGAGCGCGCGATCGTGCGTATCGATATGTCTGAGTACGGCGAGAAGCACTCCGTTGCCCGCCTGGTCGGTGCCCCTCCGGGATATGTCGGCTACGAGCAGGGCGGACAGCTCACCGAAGCCGTTCGCCGCCGCCCGTACTCGGTGGTGCTCTTCGACGAGGTCGAAAAGGCGCACCCCGAGGTGTTCGACCTCCTGCTGCAGGTGCTCGACGACGGCCGCCTCACCGACGGGCAGGGCCGCACGGTCGACTTCCGAAACACCATCCTCATCCTCACCTCGAACCTCGGTTCGCAGTTCCTGATCGACCCGTCGATGGCACCGCAGGCGCAGCATGAGGCGGTAATGGCCGCGGTGCGGCAGGCGTTCAAGCCCGAGTTCCTTAACCGACTCGACGAGATCGTCATGTTTGATGCGCTCACGGCCGAACAGCTCGCCGCGATCGTTGGCTTCAACCTGCGCACCCTCGAGGCGCGTCTGGCTGAGAAACGGCTCACGATCGAGGTTAGCGAGGATGCACGCCAGTGGCTGGCAGAACGCGGTTACGATCCCGTGTACGGTGCGCGTCCGCTGCGTCGACTGATGCAGCGCGAGATCGACGACCGGCTCGCACGCGAACTGCTTGCGGGTACCGTGCACGATGGCGATACGGTCCGCGTTGATCTCGGCGACGACGGGTTGCGGGTGGAAGCGGTGCGCGCCTAACTGAGTCAGTGCCCTGGGCGCGGATCACCCGAGTGGCCCGGCCCCGCGTCCCAGGCCCCGCGCCCGCGTGCCCCATCCGTGCTCCTCGATTGTGGCGAGTTGTGCCCCTTTCTCCGCTGAGTGAGGGTGCACAACTTGCCACAACTGGTACGAGCGCGGGCTGGATGCGCAACTTGCCACAACGTGTGTTGCAGGGATGCGTGGTGGCAGGCTGTGTATCCAGGGCGGCGGAGTCCGGATGAACGACTCACCCCACGGGCGGTCAACCAAAGGTTGTCGATGGCAAGTGTTGAACCGATCGGGTCGCTGGTAGAAATATTTGGAACTCTGATTCCAGTATTGGGGTAGCATGGTCCCATGGGACGCCACAGACAGTTCGACGAGGCCGTAGTCCTCGACCGCGCCATGGAGACGTTTTGGACCCACGGATATGCCGGCACCACCCCCGCCCAGCTTGCCGAGGCTACTGGCGTGGGCACCAGCAGTCTCTACAACGCGTTCCACAGTAAGCGCGAGCTCTTCTCTCGGTGTCTGGACGTGTATCAGGCACAGGTGGATGCGATGGCGCACGCATTGCTCGAGCAGCCGGGCTCGACGGTCGAATGCCTGCGCGCGACATTTCGCGCTGTCGTGGACGATGACTTAGTGCAGGCGCAACGCCGAGGTTGCCTGATCGGCAACACGATCGTTGAAATGGCTGGTGCGGACCCGGATCTGGCTGCCCGCCTAAAGGTTATGCAGGATGCCTCCATCGGGTGGATCGCTGACCGCATCCGCCGAGGCCAGATCGAGGGCGACGTGGGCGCTAACAAGGATGCTCAGGCGATCGCCGAGCACCTGGGCACGACTCTGGCTGGTCTGCGCGTGATGAGCGTCCTGCACGACCGTGACACCCTGTACGGCGTCATCGATTCCGCCCTGACCGTTCTCGTCTGAGCATCGACCACCTTGCCACTGGCTACGCACACCCTCATTCTGTAATCAAAATTCCAAAATAGTGAAGGAATAGGACTCATGGACCTCCAACTGCTCGACAAGACCGCTATCGTGACCGGCGCTGGCCGAGGGATTGGTCTGGCCACGGCCCGCGCGCTTGCCGCCGAGGGAGCCCACGTGGTGGGCGCGACCCGAACCCCCACCCCGGAGTTGGCCGCCGTGGCCCGTGAGGTGGTGGCTGCGGACCTCACCGCTCCTGAAGCCGCGGAATCGGTCGTGGCGGCAGCGCTCAATCTCGGCGGCGGCATCGACGTTGTGGTGAATTGCGTGGGTGCGGGCGAGTTCACCGCCCAGACGCTCGCGGGATTCCTTGACGTGCCTGACAAGCAGTGGCTCGACCTGGTGGATCGCAACTTATTCACCACGGTCCGGATGGCTCGCGCAAGCCTGCCTCACCTGGTTGCCAGCCACGGAGCGATGGTGAACGTGTCGTCAATCAACGCGACCATCCCAGCAACCGGACCGGTTGGCTATAGCGAGGCCAAAGCAGCGCTTAACGCGCTCACCAAGCGTCTCAGTGAGGAATTCAGCCCGCAAGGGGTGCGGATTAACACCGTCTCGCCCGGGCCAGTAGGGACGCGTCTGTGGCGGGACCCCGAAGGATTCGGTGCCCTGGTGGCCGAGTCGTTCGGCGCTTCCTATGACGACTTCATGCAGGGGATGCCCGCAGCGTTCGGTATGAGCACCGGACGGCTCATTGAGCCGGAGGAGGTCGCGGCACTCATTACCTTCCTGGCATCGCCGGTCACGACCGGACTCGTTGGCGCCGAGGTCCTTATCGACGCCGGCACGTCCAAACAGGTTTAGCCGCGGCACACAGCCCACCACAGCGACGCTTCGCTTTCTCGCAGTTAACGTGAAACTCACCTGCGCATGACACGATGCCGACCGTGCGAACCACCACCTCGAACCCCCGTCGCAAGACCAAGCTGCTCGCTGCCACGTTGCTGTGCGGGCTCGGGTTGCTCACCGGCTGTGCCGGTGGTGCGAAACCCGGGCCCACGGCCGTGCCGCTGCGGCCAACGGCGACGGCGGACTTCAACACGGAAGACCTCGAATCGCTGATGCAGCAGATGGTCGATCAGGGGGCGCCGGCCGTGCTCGTGGAAGTGCGTGAGGGCGATGAAGTGTGGACGCACGCCAAGGGCGTGGAGTCCGTGCGCTCTGACGCGCCCGCATCCGCATCCGAACACGCTCGAATCGCATCCCTGACCAAACCGATGGTGGCCACGATCACCCTGCAACTGGTGGCCGAGGGCAAGATCAAGCTCGACGACCCGGTCGAGGAGTATTTGCCGGGCATTGTTGACGGCAAACAAGTCACCATCGCGCAGCTGCTGAACCACACTTCGGGGCTTCCTGACTATGTCGAATCGCTCGCCATGGACGACCCGCTGGAGGTCCCCGAAACGCTAAAACACGGCAAGAAACCGCAGGAGCTCGTGGACCTCGCGCTGCAACAGCCGTGGGAAGACGAGCCCGGCGGCAGCTTCCACTACTCGAACACGAACTATGTGATCATCACGATGCTGATCGAGCACATCACCGGGAACGCCCTGCGTGATGAACTGCACGACCGCATCGTTGCGCCGCTGGAGCTGAAGCAGACCAGCATCCCCGAGGGCACCGCTATGCCCGCGCCGTATCTGCACGGTTACTGGATCGATGGCGGCCTGTCCGTGGATGTGACTGAGCAGGACAACTCGCTGTGGAACGGGGCCGGCGGGGTCGTGTCGACCGTTAGCGATGTCAACACGTTTATGCGCGGTTTGATGACCGGGCAGCTGCTGCCGCCGGAACTGCTCGGCTATATGCTGCGGCTGAACGGCGACGGGTACGGGCTCGGCGTGCAGGGGCGCGGCGCGAAGTGTGCGGCATCGCACGATGTGCTGATGCCGGTGGAGGCTCCCGCAGCCACCGAACCGCAGGCAAGCGCCAGCCCGACCACCGTCGAGCCTGGCGCATCCGCAACGGTGGGACCGAGCGCATCCCCATCCCTCGAGACCGACCCGGAGGCAAGCTACCCCGGACTTGACGTGCTGCCCACGGTGCCCGAATCCGGCTCCGGCAGCCTGGTTGAGTATGAGGGGCACGAGCACATTCAGATCGGGCAGGCCGGTACCGTGTACGGCCACCTGGGTTCGGGGCTCGGATACCGGGCGCTGACGATGTCCAGTGCTGACGGGCTGCGGCAGGTCACCGTGTTCTGGAGCGCCTCCCCGCTCGACTACATGGATGACCCGCGCATGATGACGGCGTTCGACCTGGTCGATGCTGGCCTGGAGCGCAACTGCTAGTTGGCGGCTCGGTACTGCTGTCGGGATAGTTAGGCGAGCATACGCCGGATGGTTTCGGTTAGCGGAGTCGTGACCGTCACGCTGCGGTCGCCGCGAGGATCGAGTTTGCCGTCGTCGTAGGCGTGATACAGCTCGCTTAATGACTCGGCAATGTGGCGGTCGAAGCCGGCCTCGGTCAGCGCGTCGGTCCAGCTCGCTGCCGGAACGATGATGACGGTGAGGTCGCGGCCGAGCTCGGCGCCGAGCGCTTCAGCTACTTCGCGCTCGGTATACGCGGGCCCAACGATATCCACCGCTTCCGACGTCGTGGCACCCGCGAGCAGTGCTTCGGCGGCGACCTGCGCGACATCGCGGGTAGCGACCATCGGCACCGGCTCATCCGCGGTGCGCGAAAACACGGGGAAGACACCCTCATTGCTTGCCGCATCCATCACATCGCCGAGCTTCTCTTGAAAATGACCCGAACGAAGCGCGGTCAACGTGGTCGAGGTGCCAAGCAGCTGCTCTTCCATGACGTGCAGACCGCGAATCGGGCCGGTTCCTTCGGCAAGGTCGGCGCCACCTGACGAAAGCATCACCGTGTGAGGAACTCCGCTAGCGGCGACCGCGGTGGCAACGGATGTGGCGACCTCGCCCGCGTAGGCATCAAGGTCGGCGACGGTGAGGTCGAAGGGCATCATCGCAAAGAATGCCTGCGCCCCGTCAAGCGCGGTTCGCAATGTTTCGCTATCGCGCAAATCAGTGACTGCCACTTCGGCGCCCTTGGCTTCCCACTGCGTGACGGTTTCGGCACGACGAACCAGGACGCGAACCGGGGCGCCTGCAGTGAGCAGGTGGTCAGCAACGCCTGATCCGACACGGCCCGTGGCTCCAGATACGACAAACATGGGGACTCCTAACGATGACGGCTGGGGCTTCCCTCACCCCGCAATCGAGATGGGATGTTGCGAGTCGTACCGCAACGAGTCCAAAAATATCGATACAAGGTGCTCGTTAGTATGATGCATACGCCGAAGATCTTGATTTGAACGCCAAAATGATGGAGTTACGATCAATTTTTGGCCAGAATGAATCTATGGCTCAGCAATCTCCGGTTTCCGCGGTCAGTGCCACGTCGCGGCTCGAAGAACTACTACATCGCGTCCGGTTACGAGGCGACTTCTACTGCCAGGTTGAACTCACTGACCCCTGGGGGGTTACGATGCCGGCGATCGCCAACTCGATTAGCTTCCACGTCGTCACGGTGGGCGAGTGCACACTGGCACTCGAGGGAGAAACCTGCCTCCAACTTCGATCGGGCGACATCGCGCTTGTGCCGCACGGTCGCGGCCACATCCTGCACAGCGTCAACGACAGCGCCGACACACCGCATCCGCAATGCCCTCGAGTCGACCAGCTCCCGCAGGAATACCTCGGCCCTCAGCACTCTCGACTTGTGCACGGCGGTGGCGGAGCAGCCACACGACTTATTTGTGGGATTGTCGGGTTCGAGAGCCTCGCGGCGCGCGAGATGGCGCGTCACCTGCCGCCGGTACTCGTCATGACACGCGAATCGGTCGCCGCAAACTCGGGCATCCTCGACTCAATCCGACTCATGGGCGACGAACTCGCCGCGAGCCGGGTGGGCGGCGACGTCGTGGCCTCTCGGCTCGCGGACATCATCGTCGTTCAGGTTATTCGCACTTGGATCGCCGGGCACGCTGACGCAGGCTGGTTTACGGCAGCTAACGATGACCGGCTTGGTCCTGCCATCGCGGCGATGCACGAGTCGCCGGGCAGGGACTGGGATGTTGCCGCGCTGGCGTCGGTCGCGAACGTATCTCGTTCGCTCTTTAGCGCGCGGTTCGTTGCAGTGGTGGGGGAGACTCCGATGGCGTACCTCACTCGATTGCGGATGCAGCAGGCACAGCTGCTGTTGGTCAACGACCGGCTCAGCGTGGCACGGGTCGCAGAACTGACCGGCTATGGCTCCGAAGCTGCCTTCAGTCGCGCGTTCCGGCGCGTTGTCGGGGTATCTCCGGGGCAATGGAGGCGTTCGACTGCCGAACCGGCGGAGGCGCTTACCGAGCGGATCGGCACATCCGCTGTTGGCTTGGCCACTGTCGGCGTCGGTACCGCTACCGCTGGCACCCGCGCGAGGCAGAGATAGTCGCGCTTGCCCGCATCCCACTCGCTCTGGCGCGGCCAGCGCGTAACCACGGTGAGTTCATCGTCGACCGCGCGCTGCCACTGCTCGGCCCGCTCGCAGGCGAGCATCGCGCGTTCGGCAAGCGCGGTGTCTCCTGGCCACAGCGGGGCGGATGCGGCGGGTTGCGTCTGCGAGGTGCCCGCGGTTGGCGTGCTGGTTGCCGCTGGTGGGCCGGTTTCGGTGTCAGGCAGCACGGATGCGACCGGAACAGTACCGAGGACCACGCCGGTGTGCGGTTCGCTGCACGGTACTTGCTGCAACTCGTCCTCCCAGCCGGTGTCGAGCGTGCCGATACAGGCGCCGGGTTCGAGAGCAAACGCATCCGGGGTCGGCGTGGGTGTCTGCTCGCTCGCTGAGCGGTCGCGCCCCCACGGCGCCCACACCATGCCGATGATGAGACCGGCCACAACCAGTGCGAGCGGGACAATGAGTGCCCTCGGCGTGGGGCGCCATTGTTGCCTGTTGAGCCGGTGCTGGCGATGCTGGGTTTGACCCGGGCCGCCCTGCTGCGCCGAGCGACGATACTCGTGACTTCCCACCACGCGCCCCGGAATTACTGCGGAGTCAGCCCGAGATCGTCCAGGCTGATCGCGTACCGGTAGGGGTAGCCGGCCTGCTCGATACGCTCACCGGCACCGGTCGCGCGATCCACAATCGTGCACACCGCGACGACTTCGGCGCCGACCTTCTCGAGCGCCTCGATTGCCTTCAGCGGCGAACCGCCCGTGGTGGAAGTGTCCTCAAGCACAACCACCCGCTTGCCCGTCACATCCGGACCCTCAACCTGCCGGCCGCGACCGTGATCCTTCGGTTCCTTGCGCACCACGAAGGCGTCGAGCGCGCGACCGGACGCAACCGCCGTGTGCATGACGGCGTTCGCGAGCGGATCAGCGCCCATCGTCAGCCCGCCGACCGCAGCGATATCGCCGAACTCATCCACCAGCTCGAGCAACACCTGGCCGATCAGCGGCGCGGCGCGGTGATCGAGCGACAGCTTGCGCAGGTCGATGTAATAGCTCGCCTTTTTGCCGCTGGTGAGGGTGAAGTCTCCGTGGAAGACGGCCTCGTCGGAGATGAGCTGAATGAGTTGTTCGCGTGCGGAAGTCACCCTGCCATGATACGACCGTGCGCTGCGGGGAGCCGCGACCAGGCCGCATCCGGCTACCGTAGAACCATGCGGATTGCCACCTGGAACGTGAACTCGATTCGGACGCGCCAAGCGCGCGTCGTTGATTTTCTGCAGCGCGCCGATATCGACGTGCTGGCGATGCAGGAGACCAAGTGCAAGCCCGAGCAGTTCCCCTACGAGGCGTTTGAGCGCGCCGGCTACGAGGTGATCGCGCACGGCGTGAACCAGTGGAACGGTGTTGCCTTTGCTTCGCGGCTGCCGATCGAGGATGCCGAAACCGGGTTCGCCGGGATGCCCGGATTCGGCAAGGCCGATGCTGAGGGTGTGCTGCCGCGCGAGGCGCGGGCGCTCGCGGTGACCGTTGAAGGGATGCGGCTGTACTCGCTGTATGTGCCCAACGGGCGCGAGATCGACCATCCGCACTATCAGTACAAGCTGGAATGGCTTGCGGCGCTGCGTGAGGCGCTGCGGGAGCGGCGTCGTGCGCATGCCGATGAGCCGCTCGCGATCATGGGTGACTTCAATATTGCGCCGCTGGATACCGATGTGTGGGATATCGAGTTTTTTGCTGGGCGCACGCACGTTACCGCGCCGGAGCGGGAGGCGTTTGCGGCGTTCTTGGACGACGGGTTTATTGACGCGGCGCGCTCGCGGGATGTGGCCGGGTACACCTATTGGGACTATCAGCAGCTGCGGTTTCCGCGGAACGAGGGCATGCGGATCGACTTTGTGTTGGGAACGCCTGCGTTTGATGAGTTGGTGCTGGAGGCGTCGATTGAGCGTGATGAGCGCGGGGGCGACGGGCCGAGCGACCATGTGCCGGTGGTGGTGACGCTGGACGCGGAGACGGCTTTGGATGACGACGCGCCGATGATTTTCTAGCGCCGCGCGGGCGCCGCGGCACCTCCGCACCCCCACACACCGCGCGCGGGCACCGCGGCGATCAGAACTGTCACCAATTTGGGGTGTTTTGGGGTGTTTTGCCCGGGTTTTGCGGGGTTTTGGTGACAGTTCTGACCCAATCTCGGCAAGACCCGACTCGGCCGTGCCCGCCGCTACAGCCGTGCCCGCAGCAACAGCACCCGCCGCTACAACAGCGCAGCCGCGCTACTCAAATCCCGCGGCCGTACACATGCTGCAGCACCCAATCGTGCATCGTGATCGCCGCCGCAGCCGACGCATTAATCGACCGGGTAGAACCGAACTGCGTAATCTCGATCACCTGCTCAGCCGCATCCACCGCCTCGCGCGTCAGCCCCGGCCCCTCCTGCCCAAAGAGAAACACGCACCGCTCCGGCAGCGGCGTCGTTTCGATCGGCACGCATCCGGGCACATTGTCAATCGCAACAATCGGCATTTCCGACTCGCGCGCCCACGCCACCAGGTCGGCGATCGTCTCGTGATGCACCACATGCTGATACCGGTCGGTGACCATCGCCCCGCGGCGGTTCCACCGCTTGCGGCCCACAATATGCACCGTGTTCGCCCCAAACGCATTCGCGCTGCGCACGATCGACCCGATGTTCATATCGTGCTGCCAGTTCTCAATAGCCACGTGAAACGGATGCCGGGTCTTATCCAGCTCGGCAACGATCGCCGACATCCGCCAGTACCGAAAGCGGTCGATCACATTGCGGGTGTCGCCGTGCTCGAGCAGCTCCGGGTCGTAGCGCGGGTCGTCGGGCCACTGTTCGCGACCACCCGGCCAGGGGCCAACGCCCCAGGTCGACAGTTCGTGGGTCGGGTTGTCGCCGTGTGTAGTCATCACCAGTATTGTGCCCTACGCGCCGCTCGCATCCGGCCCGAGGAACTCGTTCGTGAACAGCGAATCGGGCGCGACACGCTCGGTGATCAACCCCTCGTCGGCGAGGAACGACGCCATGCGCTGCCAATCGGCTTGCACGTTGCGCATGGTGTCCGACAGCAGCGGCGTGGTTGCTTTCAGCGTCGCGAGTGCGGCCTCGCGCTGCTCGTCAGTGGTGAGGGTCGGGATGTAGTTGGCTGCGATCTCGACGGCGCGTTCCGGGTCGGTGCGGATCACCTCGTTCGCCCGGTCGATGGCGGTCAGAATGCGGTCGATCTGCTCGCCGTGTTGCGAGATCAGCTGGTTGCTTGCGGTCAGGGCCGGACCCACGAGACGCGGCTCATCCGCACCCACCGCCTCGATAGTGCGCACCGCAAACCCGCTGGCGTCGAGCTGCACCGCGTCGTTGTTGACGAAGCCCATCACCGCATCCACTTTGCCGCTGGTGAGCGCGGCCTGCTGGGTGTAGCCGATTTGCTCGAGGGTGATGTCGTCGATGCTCATGCCGGCGTCGGCGAGCATGGCCAGCAGCGCGAAGTAGGTTTGCCCGTAGGCACCGGGAACGCCGACGCGTTTGTCGCGCAGGTCGGCGGCGGAGGTGATGTCGGAGTCGGCGGGCGCGATGAGTACGGCGGGGTAGGTGGCGTACAGGGTTGCGACGGCTTTGGCGTCGAGCCCACCCGCGGCGGCCTGGGTGATTTCGTCGCCGCTGGCGTAGACCATGTCTTCGGTGCCGTTTTTGAGGGCGCCGAAGAGTTCTTCGCTTTCGCCGTGGTGGCGCAGCTCGACGTTGACGCCGGCGTCTTCGAAGTAGCCAAGTTCTTCGGCGACGTAGAAGGGCGCGAACTGGATGTTCGGGGTGTAGGTGAGTCCGATGGTGATGTCGTCGTCGGACTCGCCGAGCTGGCAGCCGGCAAGGGCGACGGCGGTGATGGCGGCGATTGTTGCGGCGGCGATACGGCGCAGGATGCGGTGGGCTCGGGCGGGGCGGGTCATGGTGTCCTTTGGGCGGTGCAGCGGTTTTGGGGCGCGCGATTCAAGCGGTTCAGGGGTTGAGCAGCGGCACGGATGCGCGGCGGCGGGGTGTGCCGCGTCCGCGTCGGCTGGCGAGGTGTTCGAGCAGGTAGATGGCGGTGAACAGACCCAGGGCGAGGGCGACCAGCATGATGAGCGTGGCGAACAGACCGGCCGTGTCATTTGCATCCCGAAACAGGGTGAGGAGCATACCCAGGCCCTTGCCGCCCATGGTGAACTCGCCGACGACCGCGCCGGTGACCGAGAGTGCGATTCCGGCGCGCACACCCGCCAGCACGCTCGGCAGCATGAGCGGGCCCTCGACCCAGCGCAGGGTTTGCGCCCAGTTGGCGCCGTCGAGCCGGGCGGCTTCGAGCACGTCGGTGGGGATGGCGCGGATGCCGAGCACGGTGGTCACGAGCATTGGGAAGAACGCGACGATCGCGCACAGGATCGCGATGGGGGTGAGGCCGTAGCCGATCCACAAGGCCAGCAGCGGGGCGAGCGCGACGGCGGGGATGGCTTGGGATGCGGCGATGTAGGGAGTGAGCGTGTGGCGGATCCAGCGCACGCGCCCGACGAGGTAGCCCAGGGGCAGCGCGATGATGACGGCGATGCCGGTGCCGTAGAGCGCTTCGGTGAGGGTGACGCCGGTGTGGCGTAGCATCGGGCCGCGCGTGCATTCGAGCCAGAGGCGTTGCGCGAGGGTGGAGGGAGCGGGCAGGAAGGTTTCGCTGATGCCGCCGAGCCGCACGTAGAGCTCCCAGCCGATGAGCAGTGCGGCGGCGAGCGCGAGTGGTGCGGCGATGCGCCGTGCGGTCGCGGTCATGGGGGCCTCCTGCTGTTGTGGCCCCGAGGGTGGGGATGCGGGAGGCGGCGGCGGTGGGCATGGTTGCGTTGTGCCTGCCAGCGGGTGCGTGCTCGGCGCGAGGGGCGCGTGTGAGGCTGCTGTACGCGGCCGGTTGCCCGGATGCGGCTGGCTACGGTTACCGCGTGCTGCCTCCCATCCGGACTGTAACCGTCGGTTTCGGAGTTTCACCGAATCAACCGCTGTTGCGCGTTCTTGCGAATGCGCGGTCGCGGGTCGCGGACTGTAACCGCCGGCTCGGAATTTCACCGACCCCGGAGCACGTGTACTCGTTGCTGTCATGCTACGCCCTCGGGCGAGTTTGCGCATGTTTTCAGTAACAGAGAAAACTGATCAGAACTGTCACCAAAAACCCGGAAAACCGGGCCGAATTGGGCCGAAATGCCCCGTTTTGGTGACAGTTCTGATCGCCGCAGCGCCCGCGCGGGTGGTGGGAGAGCGTGCGCGGGGTGTGTGCGGTTCCGGCGGTGGGTGCGGGGGACTGGATTGTGGAGGTGTGGGCGTGGCCGGGTGCGAGGGAGTTGTGGCGTTCGCGGGGGAGCGCGAAGCGCGGATGCGGGGGAGTGCGCAGCGCGGGCGGAGTTACGGCGGCTCCGCTGGCACACATCCCGGGGTTTTACGATCAAGGGCATGGATGCACGCAACCTATTGGGAATCCCAGAAACCCGTCTCGCAGCCGAACCCGAAGTCACCTCAGCGCTCGAGCAGACGCCGAACGAGCTGGCCGCACTCGAGCAGCTCGCCGCCGAGTACCCCGAGTCGTCTGCGGTGTGGGCGAGCGCTGCCGACGCCGCGTTCGCCGCGGGCCGGCACGTCACGGCGTATGCGTACGCTCGCGTCGGCTATCACCGTGGCTTGGATGCATTGCGCAAAGCGGGTTGGCGCGGGCAGGGTCCCGTTCCTTGGGAGCATGAGCCGAATCGCGGCGTCCTTCGCAGCGTGTGGCAGCTGCGTCGCGCTGCCGATGCCATCGGTGAAACTGCGGAGGTTGAGCGGCTCACAGCGTTCTTACGTGATGCCGATCCGGTCGCGTTGGATGCGGCCGGTCAGGACTAATAAAAACGCGCGACCTCACAACAACCGACGCTTATCCCCGCATCCGCGGGGATAAGCGCGTTTTCCGTGCCGAATCAGGGCTGGATGCACTCCGGCCGGTAGCATAGGTACGTGCCCGAATGCGTTCGGGCTGTTCGTGTGTCCGGCACGGCCGAACTCAGGCGATGCCGGCAACCGCAAGGCGCTGCACCCACCGCAGCGCACAACGAAACAGGGTGAGACATGCCAGGCGTAGCGATTATTGGTTCGCAGTGGGGCGACGAAGGAAAAGGCAAAGCGACCGACCTGCTCGGCGGCCGCATTGACTACGTGGTCAAGTTCAACGGCGGGAACAACGCCGGCCACACCGTCGTCGTCGGCGACGAAAAATACGCGCTGCACCTGCTGCCATCCGGCATCCTCAGCGCCGGCGTAACCCCCGTGATCGGCAACGGCGTTGTGGTCGACCTCGGCGTGCTCTTCGAAGAACTCGAACACCTCGAATCGCGCGGCATCGACGTCTCGAAACTGCGGGTATCCGGCAATGCGCACGTCATCCCCGAGTACAACCGGGCACTCGACCAGGTCACCGAGCGCTTCCTCGGCAAGCGCCGCATCGGTACCACCGGCCGCGGAATCGGCCCGACCTACGCCGACAAGATCAACCGCGTCGGTATCCGCATCCAAGACATCTTCGACGAACGCATCCTGCGCCAAAAAATCGAAGGCGCGCTGGTGCAAAAGAACGAGCTGCTGGTGAAGACCTACAACCGCCGCTCCTTCAGCATCGACGAAATCGCCGACAACCTGCTCGGTTACGCCGAACGGCTGCGCCCGATGGTCGGCGACACTTCGCTCGAGGTGCACAACGCCCTGAACAACGGCCAGATCGTCGTGTTTGAAGCGGGGCAGGCAACGATGCTCGACATCGACCATGGCACCTACCCGTACGTCACCTCATCCTCGGCAACCGCCGGGGGAGTGGCCACCGGCGCCGGTATCTCGCCGCGTCAGATCGACCGCATCGTCGGCATCCAGAAGGCCTACATCACCCGCGTGGGGTCGGGTCCATTCCCCACCGAACTCGACAACGAGGTTGGCGAGCGACTGCGTCAGGCCGGTGGTGAATTCGGCGTGACCACGGGCCGCCCGCGCCGCACCGGCTGGTTCGACTCGGTGATCGCCCGCTACTCATCGCGCATCAACGGTTTCACCGATATCGTCATGACCAAGCTCGACGTGCTCTCGAAGTTCGAGACGATCCCGGTGTGCGTCGCCTACGACGTTGACGGCCAGCGCTTTGACGAAATGCCCGTCTCGCAGAGTGACTTTCACCACGCCACCCCCATCTACGAAGAGTTCCCCGGCTGGCAGGAAGACATTGCCGGAATCCGCGATTTCGACAAACTCCCCGCCAACGCCCAGCGCTACGTGCGGGCCATCGAAGAACTCTCGGGCGCGCGCATCTCGGCGATCGGCACGGGGCCTGACCGCGACGACATCATCGAGTTGCATAACCTGCTCGGCGACTAGCCGCATCCGGCGAGCCAGCAACACCCGCATCCCTTCAAGGTCACTGCAAGGGATGCGGGCCTACGATGCTGTCACCAAGGTCGCGAAAAGCGTGGCCACGATTGTGAGAAGGGTGAGACATGTCTGAAACCCCCGTAACCCTCGTTATTGCCGGATCCGAATCCACCGGTGGTGCCGGCTGCCAGGCCGATCTGCGCACCCTCCAGGAGTTCGACGTCTTCGGATCCCTCACCCTCACCTGCATCGTTTCGTTCGATCCGAAGAACAACTGGGACCACCGCTTCGTGCCCATCGACGCGCAGGTTATCCGCGACCAGGCCGAAGCAGCGCTCGCCGACTGGCAGCCCGCATCCGTCAAGATCGGCATGCTCGGCGCCGTCCCCACGGTCGAAGCGGTGCGCGACATCCTGCGCGACGCCAAGCTGCCGAACATCGTGCTCGACCCGGTGCTGATCTGCAAGGGCCAGGAGCCCGGAGCCGCGCTCGACATCGACATGGCGCTGCGCAGCGAAGTGCTGCCGTTCGCCGATGTGCTCACCCCGAACCTTGTTGAAGCCAGCATCCTCTCGGGCATGGAGTCGCTCGAAACCGTGCGCGACTACGGCGAGGCCGCCAAGCGGATTGCCGAAGACGGGCCGAAGGCCGTGCTCGTGAAGGGCGGCATGGACACTCCCGGCGACCAGGCGATCGACGTGTTGTGGGATGGGGCAGAACTTACCGAATTTGCGCGCCCGAAAATCGGCTCCACCCGCGTATCCGGAGCCGGCGACACGCTCGCGACCGCGATCGCCGCGGGATTGGCGAAGGGCCAAGGACTGCACGATGCCGTCGACGCCGCGAAGACGTTCGTCACTGAGGGCGTTGCGCGCGCCATCGAGGGCGAAACCCCCTTCGACGTCGTCTGGCAGGGCGACCGCGCCTAGGTGCGCACCGACCACAACAGCGAAAGAGGCACCGTGACCACGACCCCACCAACCCTGCCGGCGCCGGATGCGGTGCTCACAGGCACGCACATCCGGCTCGAACCGCTCACCCGCGAGGGTATTGCCGAGCTCGCACCCACGCTGCGTCACGCTGAGGTGTTCGCCGGCGGATTCGGCGGTGGTGCAGCGGCCCTGCCCGACACTGACGACGCGTTTGTTCAGTGGTACACGAATTACTCGCCGTCGGGTGAAAGCGCACGAGCATACCTCGTGCGCGAGATGGCAACTGGGGATGCGATTGGCACCACCTCGTTGTACGGTGCCAACTTCTCGCGCTTCAGCACCATCATCGGCTACACCGCGTATGCGCCGCGCGTGTGGGGGACCACGGTGAACCCGGATGCAAAACACACGCTGCTTGAGGCGGCGTTCTCGGGCGGGTTCCACCGCGTGGCCTTTGAGTTGGATGCGCGCAACGAGCGGTCGGCAGCGGCGGTTACGAAACTCGGTGCGGTTCGGGAAGCGCAGCTGCGCGAAGATCGGCTGCGAGCCGACGGTACCTGGCGCGACACCTTGGTATTCAGCATCCTGGCGCCCGAGTGGCCGCAGGTCCGGGAACGGCTCCGGGCTCGTATCGACGCTGCGTGAGCAAGCTCACCGCTGGGCCATGACAAAATTGAACCCGCGCGACGAGGTTGTTCGCGCTTCCGACGACGTGCAGAACTGAGGACAGAACACATGGCAAAGCTCACCCGCGCAGAACTTGCGAAGTACATCGACCACACCCTGCTCGCAACCGATGCCACGAACGACGACGTCGTTGCGCTGCACCGCGAAGCGAGCGAGCTCGGCACCTTTTCGATCTGCGTTTCGCCAAACATGCTGCCGGTCGGAGAGGCATGGTCGTCGGAGGTCGACGCGCCAGGCGCCGACCAGAACGCCGCGCCGAAGATCTGTACCGTCGTGGGCTTCCCATCCGGTAAACACGACTCGAACGTGAAGGCACTCGAAGCCGCAAACGCGGTGGTGAAGGGCGCACACGAAATCGACATGGTGATCGACATTGGCATGCTTAAAGCAGGCCGCGCCGACCTCGTGAAGGCTGATATCGAGGCCGTCCGCCAGGCTGCACCCTCGCCGACGCTGCTGAAGGTCATCATCGAATCGGCCGCGCTCACCGACGACGAAATCGTCGCCGCCTGTGAGGCGTCCGAGGCCGCCGGCGCCGACTACGTCAAGACCTCGACCGGGTTCCACAAGGCCGGTGGCGCATCCACCCACGCGGTCGCGCTCATGCGCAAGACCGTGGGCGACCGCCTCGGCGTGAAAGCCTC
This sequence comes from Pseudoclavibacter sp. Marseille-Q3772, assembly GCF_916618895.1. NCBI lineage: Bacteria > Bacillati > Actinomycetota > Actinomycetes > Micrococcales > Microbacteriaceae > Pseudoclavibacter > Pseudoclavibacter sp. Marseille-Q3772. Next base: position 1,260,449 of record NZ_OU745391.1, on the reverse strand, counting down.
TGGCGGTATCCGTAGCTACGACGACGCGATGGCGATGATCGAAGCCGGTGCGAGCCGCCTGGGTATGTCGGCCAGTCGCGACGTGCTCGCCGTTGCGCCAGAAGCATAGGCACAATGAGCGAACAGGGCACACCGGCGGATGCGCTGGCCAAGCTCGCGAGCATCCGCCGGTCGATCGACAATATCGACGCGGCGCTGATCCACATCCTCGCCGAACGGTTTCGCTGCACGCAGCAGGTTGGTCAGTTGAAGGCGGATGCGGGACTGCCGGCATCGGATCCGCAGCGAGAGCAGCAGCAGGTCGCGCGCCTGCGTGAGCTTGCCCGCGCGGCGGATCTGGATCCCGAGTTCGCGGAGAAGTTCCTGAGCTTCGTGATCGCCGAGGTAATCAACCACCACGAGCGAATCGCCGCCGAGTCCGGTGGCGCGCAGGGCGGGAACTAGGCCGCCGCGTAGTGTCGCGTTGCTGCGGGTGATTCGTGCGACCTCGTCGCGCAAGGAACCGGTGCGGTGCCGATAAATCGCCCGCGCCCACTGCCGCCGAGGCTGTGGCTTTTTGCCAATATGACGACTCGGTTGGGCATCCAGGCGCGGAAGGTGACACAATTACTCGGGTTGTTTCATCGAAACGCCACAAGATATTGCGGTATCGGGTGACGTTCTCGATGGTGTGCGTCACGGCGCTCCCGCGAGTATAGTGGCGCGCGCGTTTCGTGTGCGATGCCGTACGTCGCGCCTGACCGGCCCTCAAATCCACCCCCGAGCGAGAAAGGATGCGCGTTGAAGGCTGACCGTCCGTCCGCTGACGCGAAGAAGTCTGCGAAAAAGTCCGCAGACAAGCGCAACCAAACCGCATCCACCTCGAAGAAACGCACCTATGCATGGCGCAACTGGTCTGGTGCCGTTAGCGATGAATCGCAGCTGACTGCCGGGCCGACGAGCGAAACCGCGGTGAAGGCGCTCGTGATTGGTGCCGGTGGTTCCGGGCTGAAGGTGAAGACCGTCGGGTCGGGACACTCGTTTAACGACATCGCTACGACGGACGGGTTGCGGATGCATTTCCGCGACTACACGGGGCTGGTGTCGGTCAATAGCGAAACCAATGTGGCGACGTTCCGGGCCGGAACGTCGATCTCGAAGATTCCCGAACTGCTGCGCCCGCACGGCTTGGCGCTCGCGAACCAGGGCGATCTTGCTGCCCAAACCATCGCTGGCGCAATCTCGACCGGAACGCACGGCACCGGTCTGCGATTCACGGGGCTTTCCGGTGCGGTGCGTTCGCTGCGGATGGTGCTCGCCGACGGCTCGATTCTGTACTGCGACGCACGCACTCATCCCGAACTCTTTACCTTTGGCCGGCTCGGTATCGGCGCGCTCGGCGTGATCCTTGAGGTCGGTCTGGAATGCGTGCCGATGTTCCGGGTTGCCGCTGATGAAGAGGTTATGCCCGTCGACGATGTGCTCGACTCGTTCGTGGCGCAGGCTCGCGAGCACGACCACTTCAGTTTCCTCTGGTATCCGCACTCGACCACTGCCCTGGTGAAGCGCAATCGCCGCCTGCGCGAGGGCGAGGAGGCTGAGGGCTACGCGCCACAGAACGCGTTTTCGCGGTTCCTGGATGAGGCGCTCGTGCAGACCTGGGGCCGGCAGGTTTCGGCTGCTGTGGGGACGATGGCGCCGAGCATGGTGCCGAAGGTGAACCAGTTCACCGCGACGCTGATGGCGCGTAAAAAGTTCACGGATGATTCGCACCAGGTATTCGCGCAGTCGCACAAGGTGCGCTTCAACGAGCTCGAGTACGCGGTGCCGCTCGCGGATGGCCCGGAGGTGGTGCGCGAGATCCGGGCGCTGATTGAACGGCATGATTGGCGAGTGTCGTTCCCGCTGGAGGTGCGCGTCACCGCAGCCGATAACATCCCGCTCTCACCGGCATACGAGCGCGAGAGCGCCTATATTTCGGTGCACCGCTACGTGCGTGAGCCGCACGATGAGTATTTCGGTGAGATGGAGGCGGTGCTGCACGCCGCCGGCGGACGCCCGCACTGGGGCAAGTTGCATACGCTCGGCGCGCGCGAACTGAGCGCGCTCTATCCGCGTTTCGATGAGTTTGTGGCGCTGCGGGATGAGGTTGATCCCGAGCGCGTGTTCCACAACGCCTACTTGGATCGCGTCCTCGGCGCCTAGCCTGCTTGCTGCTGCCGCCGCTTGGCGCTGTCGCTTGCGCTTGGTGCTGCTGGCGCTTGGCGCCGCCGCTCACGCTCGCTGCCGCTGGCTGCCTGCGGCTGGCGCTGCCTCTTGCTGCTTGTCGTTGGCGCAATCCACGGTGTTGTGCTGTGTCCGCCGGCCGCTTAGCGGCAGCACCGCCCTGCATGCGGACAAATGGCGAAAATAGGGGTGGGCACCCGGATATATGGATTGCTGGGTCGTATATTCGCCATTTGTCCGAGGGTGAGCGGAGACCTCTTCTCGTGCTGATGTCGGCCGACGTCTGGCGACGAATGTTGGCGGTCAGTCTCTCGCGCAGGTCAATGTTGCCGGTGAAGACAAGTGCCCGAGGTATCCGCAAGAGATACCTCGGGCAGTGTGTCCCTGCTGTTCGCGCGAGCCTACGGCGCGGCCAGCAGCGCAATCATGCGCTTCGGGTGTTTACTCGTGTTCGGTGCGGCGGTAGGTGCGCCACGCGACGAGCACTCCGGCACCCAGCAGTCCTGCGGCAACGAGTGCCATCGGCAGCAGCGTGTCAGCACCGGTCGTTGCCAGTCCTACCGCCGAATCCTGCTTGTCGCCGGGGGTGGCGGATGCATCGGTCTGGGTAGGCTCGGTGGGCTCGGCAGGTGCCTGGGTGTCGCCGGGGGTAGGTGCCGGGCTCTCACCGGGGGTTTCGCCCGGAGCCGGTGCCGGTGCCGGGGCATCGGTCTCGCCAGGGGTCTCGCCCGGAGCCGGGGTGTCTTCGGCGGCAGCCGGGAACGCGAACTTCGCCCAGACGAGTCGGTGGTCCGAGGTCGGGAACGGGTATTCGCCGGTCAGCCGCACCAGTTCGTCGTCGCGCGTCGGCCAGAACACTGCCGAGTCAAGCGCAGTAGCGGTGCTGTTTGCCAGGACGTAGTCAACGCGCAGGTTACCCGGTGCCGGGTTGTCGTTGAAGTCCGCGGTGTCGAGCGCAGGGTCGGCCTTGTGGTCGGCATTTGCGCCGCCCTGCAGTTCAGCGGCTTCTGGTGCACCGGCCGAGGTGGGCTTGGGGTCGAGGATGAGCTCCGAGTCGAGCAGCTGGTTAATGGCACCGTCCCACGAGTCGCCGTCGAGCGCATCCGCGTTGTAGTCACCAACGATTACGAAGTTCTCGCCTGCGTCGAGGCCGCCGGTGTTGCCGTTGTCGTCGTACAGGTAGTCGGCCTGTTGCGAGATGTAGTCGGCCCAGATGCGGATCTCGTCGTGGTTGCGCTTCTGGTTGCGCTTTTCTTCACCGTCGAACGAGGGCGGGGTGGGGTGTGCAGCGAGTACGTGCACGGTGGTGCCGTTGACGTCGACGGGAATGTCGGCGTGAGTCTTTGAGGACAGCGGCATGATTTCGAGCTCTTCGTCGCTGTACCAGCCGGTGCCGTCAGCGTTCTCGGGGATCAGGGCGCCGGGCATGTCCTTCCACTTGAAGTTCTGGAAGGTGCGTACCGAGTCTTCGTTAATTGGGTACTTCGAGTACACGACGAAGCCGTACTGGCCGGGGAACTTACCGAAGCCGAGGGCGTCGTCGGGGCCTTCAACTTTGCCGTCGTTGTTGAGGTCGAAACCGCTTGGTACACCGGTGTTGACCGGGCCGGTCCACATGTAGGGGTACTCGACGGGGTCGGCGCCGTTCTGTGAAACTTCGAGGTAGTTGCTGCGGAAGAGGTTTGCCGATTCGTGCTGCTCGTCGTAGTCGAATTCGTTGACGAGCACGACATCGGGGTTCGCGCGCTGGATGGTTTCGGCGACGTTCTTTGCCTGCTGGTTGTCGGGGGTGCTCAGGTCGGTGAGCAGCTGGCCCTCGGCGTCGCGGTTGAGGCTTGCGTTAAAGGTAGACACCTTGAGTTCTACGGTTTGTTCGGCGGCGGATGCGGCCGGTTGCGCTGATAGCGGTGCGATCGCGATGGCTGCGGCAGCGGCCAGTGCGGCGAAACGAAGCTTCATTGGGGCTCCTCGCGGGTTGGTTGAGTTGGTTTGCTGCAGCCTAGCTGTCGCTGGTTTTGGGTTGGCGACGCCCAGATGAATGTGAGGTTACTCGCCACGAGGGCGGGGGGTCTGCTGGTCCTCGAACTGGGCTGATTCAGTACCTTGAGTCGAGTTCACTCAACTCTCAGCTTTCCAAACTTGACACTGATCGACTCAGGGTTAGACTTGAGTTAGGTTCGCTCAGGTTTTCGGCTCGCGATGCGGATGCGAAACAGCCCGGCACGGGTCTGGACGAGCGGGGGTCGCAAGGCGACTCCATCCGAAAACCACTAAGAAACGTGTTCACCACTTGCAGACGCAGTGGTGCCAGACAAGAAAAAAGGAGCACATATGTCTCGTGCAGTAGGTATTGACCTCGGTACCACCAACTCGGTTGTCTCGGTACTCGAGGGTGGCGAGCCGAAGGTCATCGCCAACGCGGAGGGCCTGCGCACCACCCCATCCATCGTTGGTTTCGCAAAGGACGGCGAGATCCTCGTCGGCGAAACTGCAAAGCGTCAGGCGGTCACCAACGTTGACCGCACCATCGCCTCGGTTAAGCGCCACATGGGTACCGATTGGAAGATGACGGTCGACGACAAGGCCTACACGCCGCAGGAGATCTCGGCCCGCATCCTTTCGAAGCTCAAGCGCGACGCTGAAACCTACCTCGGCGACAAGGTCACCGACGCGGTAATCACGGTTCCTGCATACTTCAACGACGCCGAGCGCCAGGCCACTAAGGAAGCCGGCGAGATCTCGGGTTTGAACGTACTGCGTATCATCAACGAGCCCACCGCGGCTGCCCTCGCCTACGGTCTCGATAAGGGCAAGGAAGACGAGCTCATCCTCGTATTCGACCTCGGTGGCGGTACCTTCGACGTGTCCCTGCTCGAAGTTGGTAAGGACGACGACTTCTCCACCATTCAGGTTCGCGCAACTGCCGGTGACAACCGACTCGGTGGTGACGACTGGGATGAGCGCGTAGTGAAGTACCTCGCCGATGAGTTCAAGTCGCAGACTGGAGTCGACGTTAACGGCGACAAGATGGCACTGCGTCGTTTGAAGGAAGCCGCCGAGCAGGCAAAGAAGGAGCTTTCGAACTCCTCGAGCACGGCCATCCAGCTGCCCTACCTCTCGGTAACCCCCGAGGGCCCGGCAAACCTCGACACCACGCTGAGCCGCGCCAAGTTCCAGGAGCTCACCAAGGACCTCATCGAGCGCACCAAGAAGCCGTTCAATGACGTCATTCGCGAAGCTGGCGTGAAGGTATCCGACATCGCGCACGTAGTGCTCGTTGGTGGATCGACCCGTATGCCCGCTGTTGTTGAGCTCGTGAAGGAACTCACCGGTGGTAAGGAGCCAAACCAGGGCGTAAACCCTGACGAGGTTGTTGCCATGGGTGCAGCCCTGCAGGCTGGTGTGCTGAAGGGTGAGCGTAAGGACGTCCTGCTGATCGACGTCACCCCGCTGAGCCTTGGTATTGAAACCAAGGGCGGCATCATGACCAAGCTCATCGACCGCAACACGGCTATTCCTACCAAGCGCTCGGAGACCTTCACCACGGCAGAAGACTCGCAGCCTTCGGTACAGATTCAGGTGTTCCAGGGTGAGCGCGAGTTCACTCGCGACAACAAGCCGCTGGGCACGTTCGAGCTCACCGGAATCGCTCCGGCACCGCGTGGTCTGCCGCAGATCGAGGTCACCTTCGACATCGACGCCAACGGTATTGTCCACGTATCGGCAACTGATAAGGGAACCGGTAAGGAACAGTCGATGACCATCACCGGTGGTACCTCGCTCGACAAGGAAGACATCGACCGGATGGTTCGCGAAGCGGCCGAGCACGAAGCTGAAGACAAGAAGCGTCGTGAAGCAGCAGAGCAGCGCAACCTCGCCGAGACCTCGGTGTACCAGGTCGAGAAGATCCTCTCCGAGAACGACGAGAAGCTGCCCGCCGACGTGAAGAACGAAGTGCAGGCCGATGTCGACGAGCTCAAGACCGCACTGGCCGGTGACGACGACGAGGCAGTAAAGACCGCCTTCGAGAAGCTCACCCAGTCGCAGCAGAAGCTCGGCACCGCCCTCTACCAGGCAGAGCAGAGTGCCGCCGAGGGTGCAGCTGCAGCTCCTAGCGAGTCGCAGGAAGACGACGACATCGTCGACGCAGAAGTTGTTGACGAAGACGACCAGGACGAAAGCAAGAAGTAGCAATGACTGAGCAGAACCGGAACGAGAACGACACCCCGCGGGAAGACGAGACAGCACCCGAGGAGCAGCAGAACTCGTCCGAGGCTGCCGCAGCCGAGGGCAGCGACGACGACCTGCCCACGATCTCGGAGGACGAGCTCAACTCGCTGCTTGAAGAGGCAATGTCCAACGCAAGCGCGAGTGACTCGCCCGCCGAGTCCGAGCAGGCAGACAGCGAGGCAGACGCCGAGGCGGAAGCACCCGCATCCGCTGCTAGTGAGGATGCCGATGACCCGCACGGGTACCTGGCCGACCTCAAGCGGCTGCAGGCTGACTACGCCAACTACCGCCGTCGCACCGACCGCGAAAAAGAAGAACTGGCCGAGATCACCATCGGCAAGGTTGTGAAACAGCTGTTGCCCGTACTTGATGACCTCGACCGGGCTGAGGCTGCGGGCGACCTCGAATCGGGAACGCCGATGGAGGTTATCGCCACGAAGTTCCGCGGCACCATTACCCGCATGGGTGTGGAGTGCTACGGCGAAGTCGGCGAAGTCTTTAACCCGCAGATCCATGAAGCGGTTGCGCAGCTACCGAACCCTGAGGTCAGCGAATCAACCATCGCTGATGTGATCGAGGTGGGCTACCGCATCGGCGAACGAGAGATTCGCCCGGCCAAGGTAGCGGTCTTCGTCGCAGAATAACCGGCACCGGAAATGGGGATGCTCCGGTGCGTGACCGAAGCATCCCCATTGTCGTACCAATACAGCCGGAAGGCGGAAAGGACATCGCGTGGCAAGCCAAGACTGGTTTGAAAAAGACTTCTATCAGGTGCTCGGTGTCGAAAAAGACGTCAGCGAAGCCGAACTGAAGAAGCAGTACCGCAAACTCGCGCGCCAGTACCACCCAGACTCGAACCCCGACAATCCCGCGGCCGAGGCAAAGTTCAAGGAGATATCGGAAGCATACGATGTGCTCTCCGACCCGAAGGAACGCCAGGAATACGACCAGATCCGCGCCATGGGCGCCGGTGCCAGGTTCACCGGAGGGCACGGTGGCGCCGGTGGATTCGAGGACGTATTCGGTAGCTTCTTCGGTCCGGGTACTACCGGGTTCAGCCAATCAACGAGCTACGGTCCCGGCGGGTTCTCGCAGGCACAGGGTGCCGGCTACGAAGACCTCCTCGGTGGGCTGTTCGGCGGCGGTGGCGGCTTCCAGCGGGGCCCGCAGCCCGGAGCCGACCAGCGTGCCCACACCACCCTCAGCTTTATGACCGCCCTCAACGGCGACACCATCGACCTACAGGGACAAGACGGTCGAACCGTAACCGTCCGCATCCCGGCCGGCGTTAAAGACGGCCAGAAGATTCGCCTGCGCGGCAAAGGCGCGCCGAGCCCAAACGGCGGTAAACCCGGCGACCTCATCCTCGAAGTCGCAGTGCGCGAACACCCGGTGTTCTCGCGCGACGGCGACAACATCGTCGTCAACGTACCGATAACCTACGCCGAAGCCATCAACGGCGCCACGATCGAAGTGCCAAGCACCGATGGCAGCACCGTGAAGGTGAAGGTTCCCGCCTACAGCCAAGCCGGTAAGAAACTGCGCGTGCGCGGACGCGGTGCGCCGACGAAACGGGGCCACGGCGACCTCATCGTGCGCCTCGAAGTCGCCGTACCGCAAAACCTCAACAGCGAACAGCGAGCCGCACTCGACGCGTTTGTCGCCGCATCCGACAACGAAAACCCGCGTGACGATCTCATGCGGCAAGCTCGAACGTAAGGGGGTGCAATCATGCCAACAACACTCGACCCAGACGACACCACACCGGTATTTCCTATCGCCGTCGCCGCCGAGCTGGCCGGCATGCATCCGCAAACCCTGCGTCAATACGACCGACTCGGCCTGGTCGTTCCCGCCCGAACGGCCGGCCGCGTGCGGCGCTATTCCCTAGCCGACATCACCCGGCTGCGCGAAATCGCAGATCTCTCCGAAGACGGCCTCGGGCTCGAAGGTATATTGCGCGTGCTTCGACTGCGCGAAGAAGTACAGCTGCTGCGCCGCCGGGTGCGGGAACTCGAACGAGAACTCGCCGAGGCGAACACCCGGAGCGGACACAGCCGGCGCGTCTTCTCCGCGGGCGAACACAGCGTCGTCGCCATGATGCTCGGCGAACGCCCGCGTCGGGGCGAGCTCATGCGTTGGCGCCCCGACTTCATCAGTGGATTCACCGTCACGCTCGACGTTGACCCCGATGACCAAACCGACGATTCCCGCACTGGCAGCGAGCCGAACTAGCACCCCATCCCACGCCCGCAGCGGCTATCTTGGCGTGCCAGTACAGCAACAATCGGAGTGCGCTCACCCGCAACGGCGAAGACCGTGCAACACTAGAGCGCATCCACGGCAAGGAGGTTTACCTCGAAGCCAGACACGCACACGATAAGGGAACGATGGACGCACAAGAACCAGAGGGCACGAGCGCGGAACGCTCACGCACACACGCCAGCAGCTGGGTTCTTGGTTTGGCCGTATGCGCGGTGACCGCAATCGGTGCCGTCGTCGCACTGCAGCAGGTCCCCGGAGGAAACGCGCTGAGCATCGTTGCCGGTAGCACACCGACGCACACGGTTCCTGCGACACTAACCCCAACCGATGCACAACCTACCGGGACCGCCTCGCCGACCCCAACCGCTCAGCCCAGCTACGACATCACATCCGTCGACAGCATCACCGTGCTAGTGAACAAAGCCGAGCCACTGCGGAAACCGGACTACAAGCCCTCGGACCTGGTCGAAATGAGCGCCATCGGAGTGCCCTCGGCCAATAACCACTCGCTGCGGCGGGAAGCCGCCGAGGCCATCAAAAAAATGTTCCAAGCCGCCTCGAAAGCCGGCCACGACCTCGATATGACCAGTGGATTCCGCGACCGCGATCTACAGCAAGAGCTGTACGAGGGGTACATTGACGAACTCGGTGAAGAAGGCGCCGACGCCACCAGCGCTCGCCCAGGACACAGCGAACACCAAACCGGACTCGCCGCCGATATCTCCGCACCGGCTGAGGGCTGCGTGCTCGAGGCCTGCTTTGGCGACACCAAAGCCGGGAAATGGCTCCTCGAAAACTCCTGGAAGTACGGCTTTATTCTTCGCTACCCCAAGGGTAAAACCGCGATCACCGGATACGACTACGAACCCTGGCACTTTCGCTACATCGGTGTCGAAGCGGCAACCGAATATCACGAGTCCAAGGCAGCAACCTACGAAGAATTCGTCGGCGCGCCGGCAGCGCCCGACTACAAGTCCTAGCGGGCGTGTGGTTTGCTGCGGCCCGTGTTGAGGCGGTGCGACACGCTATGCGGTGCGCCCGCATTATGAGTCGTGCGGCGCTATGAGGCGGTGAGCCCGAGTAGCTCTCGCAGTTCTTCCGGAGTCGTCGCAACCGCAACCGCACCCGCATCCTCACCGACCCGGCCGTACCCCCAGGTGACGTAGATCGCCGGGACGCCGTTGTGCGCCGAACCGGTCACGTCGTAGTGTCGATCGCCAATCATGATCGCGCGGGAGAGATCAGCGTCGATGGAGCGCAGCCGCTGCAGCGCCTCGGCGACCACATCCGCCTTCGCCGACCGTGATTCGTCGGCACTCGCGCCGGTGATGAAGTCGAAGTACTGGCTCAGGCCGTAGTGCTCGAGGACGCGGGTAGCTGCGGTTTCGGGCTTGCTCGTCGCGGTCGATTGGCGCACGCCGCGCCGGTGCAGCTCGGCAATAATCTCGCCCACGCCCGGGTACGCGGGGGATTGCAACAGGCCGTGCTCCTCATAAATCTCGCGGTAGGTATCTAGCGCGTGCGTCAGCTCAATCGCGTCATTTAACCCCTGCTCACGAAACGAATCGATGATCGGCGGGCCAACGTAGCTGAGCAATGTCTCGTCATCGGGGATCGACATTCGGAACGTGTCGAACGTGGCGCGCATCGCCGCGACGATCCCCGCCGCCGAGTCGCTAATCGTGCCGTCCAAATCCCACAACACCGTCGTGAACGGTGGGGTGCCATCGCCGAGCGGCAGCGAGTTCGGCGTCGCCGGCCGGTGTTCTGGCTGGGTGGGGTGCGGGGGTTCGGTGATCACGACATCGGCGTGATCGCGCGGTTCGGATGCGGTCATGATGCTCCAGGGTAGCGGTCGGATGTGACGCGGCGGCCCTTAGCTGCCCGCGAGTTACCGCCCGCGAGCCTGCAGGAGCTGCCCGGCCGCATCCCATAGCGTTGCTGCGGAACGCTGCCAACTGAACTGTGCGATATGCCGCAGGCCAGCGTCCCGAACCCGACTGCGTTCATCGTCGTTATCGAGGGCAAGCACTGCTGCGGCAAACGCCGCAGGGTCATGCGGATCAAAATACTTCGCGCCATCGCCAGCAACCTCGTGGAAGATCGGCATATCGCTGATTACGGCGGGTACGCCCAGTGCGAGCGACTCGGCGACCGGCAGGCCATATCCCTCATCGAGTGATGCCGTCGCGAGCACTGCGCGGTCGGCGAGCAGCTGCGCGTACTTGGCATCGCTCACGCCTTCGTGGAAGACGACGTTCGCGCCCTCGGGCACGAGCGCTTCGAGTTCGCGCTTGCGGGCGGGCTGGATGCGGCTGCACAGGTGCAGGGTGCGTCCGGGCAGGTGCGCCATCCCGCGAATGAGGGTTTCGACGTTCTTGTACGGCAGGAACGCGCCCATATACACAATGTTTGCCGGTGCTTGGGACCCTGGGCGCGCATCCGCGTCGAGGAACGTTGCGAGTTCGTTCGGCGCGTTCGGCACCACGACCACATCGTTGCGGGTGAGCTTGTGTTCGCGGATTTGCTGCTTGGTGGTTTCGGAGACGGTGGCGATGAGGTCCGCGCCGTTGAGCGTGAGGCGCTGCGGAATGTAGGTGAGGTGGTAGGCGCGCCAGCCGAGCCGAAGCAGTGGGTTGAGGTGGCCCGGTGGCTTGGGGTGTCGGTGGTAGATGAGGTCGTGGAGCGTGTTGATTGCGAGGTACTTGCGACCTGCGGTGCCGATTGTCTGCAGGGGCGAGAAGACTACGTCGGGCTTGTACTTGTTGAGTTTGAACGCGGCGATGGGCTCGAGTGGCGACTCGTTGGAGTGGAAGAGCAGCCACTTGGCTGTTGTGGGTAGGTGTTCGAGCTGGGCGCGGTCGTGGATGAGGAACGTCACCTCATCGGGGTGTGATTGGTGCAGCGCGCGGGCGAGCTCGGCGGAGTAGCGGCTGATGCCGTCGTGAAAGTCGGTGCGGATATATCGCGCATCAAAAAAGAATCGCACCCGCACACCATACCGACTTGCTGTCAGTGGCTGCAGTAGCCGTTGCCAGTAGCCGCAGTAACCGCACCCCAGCTGCAGGCTCCAGCAACCCCAAGAAGTCCAACCCAGCCGCCCCGCTGCATATTGTCGGAACTGTCACCAATTTCGCTCATAATCGGTCACTTTCGCCGGAATTTGGCGAAATTGGTGACACTTCTGACGGTTTTGCGGGGTAGCTGCGGCACAGGCCGGGGTGGCGTGTGCCGCAGCTTGAGCTCAGAACAGCCGCAGCTCCCCCGACTCCTCGCCGCGCATCTCGTCATAATCCAGCACCAGGCAGCGGATCCCACGGTCCTCAGCCAGCGTCCGCGCCTGCGGCTTGATCTCCTGCGCCGCAAACACCCCCTGCACCGGCGCGAGCAATGGGTCGCGGTTCATCAGCTCCAAGTACCTCGTGAGCTGCTCCACCCCGTCAATCTCACCGCGCCGCTTAATCTCCACCGCAACCGCAGCCCCCTCGGCATCGCGCGCCAGAATATCCACCGGCCCGATCGCCGTCATATGCTCGCGGCGCACGAGCGTGTGCCCGTCACCGAGCCGATCGATCTGCGCGGCCAAGAGCTCCTGCAGGTGCGCCTCCACACCGTCCTTCGTCAGCCCCGGATCGGTGCCGAGCTCGTGATGGGAATCGTGCACGAACTCAAAAATATTCACCCGCAGCGTGTCCCCGGACTTGCGGTGCTTCACTTCCCAGCACTCAACCACACCGGCCAGCTGCTGCTCTTCGCTCAGCTCGGCAACCTCAAACGTCGCCGGCGGGCTCATCCAGTTCAGCGGCTTGTAGCTGCCGCCATCACTGTGAACAAGCAGCGAACCATCGGCCTTATGAATCAGCAGCCGGTTCGCTTCGGGCAGGTGGGCAGTGAGTCGGCCAACGTAGTCGACCGAACAGCGAGCAATGACTAGACGCACCCCAAAAGCGTACCGAGCGTGCGCGGATGCGGTTAGCCACGCACCAGCGTGGCTCCAGTTGTCGGGGCACTCGCATTGTCCTCACCCGCTGCCTCATCGCCAGCTGCCGCCACCGCGGACTCGCCCACACGAAGCCACCGCTCGCCGAGGATGCGGCTAAAGAGCGTGATCGCCCGCGAGAGCATCATGGCCGCACCGAATGCGAGCCACACGCCGATCAGGGTCGCGGTTTCATCGAGGTTCGGCAGCGCGAGCACAATCGCCAACGCCACCCCAAACACGACCAGGTTGATCGCGCTGGTGATCGCCAGGTATCGGTTATCGGCAGCGCCGATAAGGATGCCGTCGAGCACGAACACCAGTCCGGCAAGCGGCATGACGGTAGCGACGGCAAAGAGCACTCGCCCGGCCACCAGCTGCACATTCGTGTCGCTGGTAAACAGCACGGCCAGCCCGCCCGAGTCGGTCCCGCCGGCAAGCAGGGTCGCCCCGAGAATCACCCCGGTGAGCAGGATTCCGAAGCCAACGCCCCAGGCACACAGTTGCAGCGCGAGCCGCGAAACGGAGGAGCGACCGGCCCCGAGGTCGTGCCCGATCATCGCCTGCGCGGCAATGGCGAGCGCATCGAGGGTGAACGCCAGCAGGTTAAATACGGTGAGCCCAACCTGCAGCGCCGCCAATTGCGTCGTGCCAATGGTGCCGGCCGCCCACACCATCGCCACCATGGCGATGCGCAGCGAGAGCGTGCGCAGGAACATATAGGCGGATGCACGCAGTTGCGCTCGCGGTTCGCCGATTCCGGGCGCGATCGACACCTGTTCGCTGCTCGCGGCCTGTAGCGCGATGACGATGTACACGCAGGCCATGAGCGTTTCGACCAGGGCGGTGCCGAGCGCAGAGCCGGCGATTCCGAGCTCCAGGATGTAGATGAACACGTAGTTGAAGACGATATTGCTAATCGCCCCGGCGACAGAGACGACCAGCGGTGTGCGGGTGTCCTGCAGCCCACGCAGCAGGCCGACGGCGGCAAGCGAAACGAGCGTGCCGGGCAGCCCCCACAGCGAGATCGTGAAGTAGCTCATGGCAGCTGACTCGACGAAGGCGTCGTCGGTGAGGGCGCTAACTACCGGCCCGGCGGCAACGATGCCCACCAGCAGCAGTGCCACGGCACAGTACAGCGCGAGCCACATCCCGTCGAAGCCCGCGCGAATGGCGCCCGCACGGTCGTCGGCACCTAGCCGGCGGGCAACGACCGGGGTGGTGGTGTAGGCCAAGAACACCATGAGCCCGACGATGGTGGTGATGCACATCGACCCAATCGCAAGGCCTGCCAAGACGGTTTCACCCAGGTGCCCAATCATCGCGGTGTCGGTCGCAACGAAGATCGGTTGCGCAATAAGCGCCCCCAGTGCCGGGAGGGTGAGGTTCAGGATGCGCTTCGTCGTGCTCGCTGACGTTGCGGTCGGGGTGTTGGTCACGCGGATAAGTCTCTCATGCTGAGAGTCTGCTGGGAACCAAACTGAGGTTGTATTACGACCATTTGCGAAGTGCGCAGCTTGGGCCGCATCCGCTTACTACCCTGGAGCGTATGACTGCTGAACACGCACTGCCTGCCGGACTCGATTACGACTCGTATGATCAACAGATTCGCCCGCAGGACGATTTGTTCCGTCACGTGAACGGCCCGTGGATTGCGAACACCGAGATCCCCGCCGATAAGAGCAGCTACGGCTCGTTCCACCTCCTCGTCGACGAAGCTGAGACCGCCGTGCGCGAAATCCTCGAAACCGAGGCCGCACAGGGCACGCCGCTGCGCAAGGCTCAGGATGCGTATGCGGCGTTCATGGATGAAGACCGGTTGCGCGAGCTTGGCACCACCCCGATCGACGCCGATATCGCATCCGCCCTCGCCGCCGAAGACTTGGGCGATTTCTTGCGACTGCTGGGCGCACACGAACAGCGCGGCGGTGGCGGTTTCTTCGGTATGTATGTCAGCCCGGATGCGGGCGACCCGCAGGTCAACGCCCTGTACGTTTCGCAGTCGGGCCTGAGCCTGCCGGACGAGTCGTACTACCGCGAGGAGCAGTACGCGCCGATCCGCGAGCAGTTTGTTGCCCATATCGAGCGGATGCTGCAGCTGGTCGGCGTTGACGAACCGGCTGCACGAGCCGAGCAGATTCTGCGCATCGAAACCGAGATTGCCGCGCACCACTGGGATGTGGTCAAGTCGCGCGAGGCAGATCTGACCTACAACCCGATGACGCTCGAACAGTTCCTCGAACCGTTCGGTGAGCTGCCGATGCGGGCGTGGCTCGATCAGCTCCAGGCGCCCGAGGGCGTATTCGATCGGCCGGTGGTGTGCGAGCCAAGTTTCGTCACCGGCCTGGCCACGCTCCTCACCCCAGAGAACCTGGCGGCTTGGCGCAACTGGCTGATGTGGCGCATCGTGCTCGCACACGCAGCGCTGCTGACCCCAGAAATCTCGGCGGCAAACTTCGAGTTTTTCGGCACGGTGCTCACGGGCGTGCCGCAGCAGCGCGAACGGTGGAAGCGCGGCATCGGGCATGTGGAAGGCATGCTCGGCGAGGTGATCGGCGAGGCGTATGTTGCGCGGCATTTCAAGCCGGCGGCAAAGGCGAGCATGGATGCGCTGGTTGCGGATTTGGTGGCCGCGTACCGCGAATCGATTACCACGCTCGAGTGGATGAGCGAGGACACGAAACAGCGCGCGCTCGCGAAGCTCGACAAGTTTTACCCGAAGATCGGCTACCCGCCGAAGTGGCTGGACTACTCGGCGCTGGAGATTCATCGCGACGATGTCGTCGGTAACGCGCACCGCTCGGCTGCGGTCGAGTCGGAGCGCCACTTCGCGCGCGTGGGCCAGCCGGTCGACAAGGATCTGTGGCTGATGACCCCGCAGACGGTGAACGCCTACTACATGCCCACGACGAACGAGATTGCCTTCCCGGCAGCGATCCTGCAGCTTCCGTTCTTCGACGAGGGGCGGGATGCGGCGGCAAACTATGGTGCGATCGGCGCGGTGATCGGGCACGAGATCGGTCACGGGTTCGATGACCAGGGCTCGAAGTATGACGGTGACGGCCGCCTCCAGGACTGGTGGACGGATGCGGATCGGCAAGCATTCGAGGCACACACCCGCTCGTTGATCGAGCAGTACAGTGTGCTCACGCCGCAGGGCCTCGAGGGCGAGACGGTGAACGGTGAGCTCACGATCGGTGAGAACATCGGCGATTTGGGCGGCTTGGGTATCGCCTGGAAGGCCTACCTGATCCACATCGGCGGTGCCGAGCAGCTCCCCAAGCACGAGATTGATGGGGTGAGTGCGGCAAAGCGGTTCTTCCTGGCGTGGGCTGAGGCCTGGCGCGAACAGCGTCGCCCCGAGTTCATGAAGATGCTGCTCGCCGTCGACCCGCACAGCCCGGCCGAGTTCCGGTGTAACCAGATCGTGCGCAACCTGCAGCCGTTCTATGACGCATTTTCGGTGACCGAGGCGGATGCGCTGTGGTTGGAGCCGAGCGCGCGTGTTGAGATTTGGTAACGGATACCTGAGAACCGCACCGGCATCTCGGGATTTGCTCGGTATTTCGGGCGATACCCTAGATGCGATCCACCAAGGAAGGAAAGAAGATGAAGACCTCGAACAAACTTGCACTGCTGGTTGGCGCAGCAGCGGGATACGTCCTTGGTGCGCGCGCCGGACGTGAACGGTACGAACAGATTGCCGAGAACGCCGCCAAGGTATGGGAATCGAAGCCGGTGCAGAAGCAGGTCGCTAATGCACAGGGTCTGGTTGACCGCTACGTCCCGAAGGCTGTGGAGAGCACCTTCAAAGGTGCCGGCAAGCTCGCCTCGGCCACGGTCAGCCAGGTGATGGGCGCGACCAAGCGCAAGCGCAACGCATCCGCACCATCGGGAACCGCAACCAGCCCGGCTTCGACCAGCAACTAAGCAACCGCATCCGCTGCCCGCAGCTGCTGATGCGGGCGCGGACGCCGGATTCGATACCAGCTTTGAAGGGACTAATTTAGGTGAGCGCTTACGACAAGCCGGACCCCGCACGCGGTCCATTCCCCAACGCTGAGGCGCCGATGCGCTTCGGTAAGTTCAACCCCAAGTCGCGGCTGCCGCTGGCAAAGCTCGTGGGGAATGTTCCCCGCCTGGCAGTCAAGCTCGCTCAGGATGAGATGGAGCACGCCAAGCAAGAGCTCACGGCGAAGGCCACCAAGGGTGGTATCGGCGCCGGTATGTTCGCTGTTGTTGCGTTCTTCGGGCTCACGCTGTGGGCGGTGCTGATTACCTTCGCCATTCTCGGCCTGAACTCGTGGTTCGCGCCGTGGCTCTCGGCCCTGATCGTCGCCGGAGCGCTGCTGCTGGTGATGATCATCGCAACGATCGTGGGCATCGTCATGTTCAAGAAGATGAAGGGTATTAAACCCGAACAGACCATGGAGTCTGTGCGTCAGGACCTCAACGCAGTAAAGGGGATGGGCCGCTATGAGTAACGCAGTTACGCAGGACGACAAGCCGCAGGAACCGAAGCGCAGCAGCGCCGAGTTGCGCCGCGACATCCAGGCCACGCGCCGGGAACTTGCCGAAACCCTGAACGCGCTCGAATACAAGCTCGACGTTCCCGCTCGCTTCGGCGAGTGGAAGGATGACCGCAAGCAGCAGTTCATCGCAGCAAAAGAAGAGAACCCAACGAAGGTCTACGGTCTGCTCGGTGTTGCGGCTGCCGGATTGGCTGGCATCATCGCCGGTGTGATCACCCTCACCCGTCGCTAACGACCGTGAGGAGCGCCGGGCCGTTACGCGGCTGGAAGATTCTGGTTCCGCGAGGCGGATCCTTTGGACACAATGTGGCCGAAGTGGTTCGCGCTCGCGGAGCTTTTCCCATTGTTGCGCCGCTGATCAACTTCGCCAGCCCGGCGCCGAAGGATGCGGAGCTACTGATGGAGTCGCTCCAGCGGCTCGCGCACGGTCACTACAACTGGTTGGCGGTTACGAGCGCAACCGCGGTGGACGTCATGCATTCGATGAATGTGCCGATCCCGCCGCGAACCCGCATCGTGGCAGCCGGCGAGACAACCGCATCCGCCCTCGCAGCCGCCGGATATCACGTCGATTTCGCACCGCAACACGACAACTCGGCGAAGGGATTGCTGGTCGAGTGGCCGGAGTGTTCGCGACGCGCCCCGAAGATTAAGGTGCTTTGGTTGCGCTCCGAGGCTTCACAGCCCGATTTTGCGCGTGGATTGTGGCGGCGCGGGCATCGGGTGGACTCGGTGACGGCGTATCGCAGCGTTGGCGTGCCGGCAGCCGAGTCGATTCGCTATGACATGCGCAATAGCCGCATCCGCGCGGCGCTGGTCACCAGCGGGTCGGTTGCCGAACAGCTCATGAAACAGTTCGCGCCGATCCCGGACGATATCTTGCTCGCGGCGATTGGGCCGCGAACCACGAAGGATGCGCGAGCGCTCGGTTTGCGGATCGATGTGGTTGCGCAACAGCGCTCGATCGCCTCGCTGCTTGACGGCCTCGAGTGGGCGGCGGCGGGTGAGCCGCTGGTCGAGACCTCGGCGATTGATATTCGCCAACTCATGAAGCTCGAAGAAGAGCTCGAGGAAACGCAGGTACGACGCGAGGACATCCCCGCGGTCGATGAGGAGCGCCCCAGTACGGGCAAGCTCGACCTGCCGTAACCGCGCTCGGCAGCCGGCCACATCCCGCGTTCGAGACCGTGTTGCAGCGCCAACCGCGTCGCTCGCATCCCGAGCATCGGCGCGGCGCTACACTCTCGACATGGCACCTCAGCTTCCGCCGCAGTTTCCGGGAAACGCAGACGGTTCTGCCGCATCGCAGGATCGTCGCTTCGTGCATCCGAAGGCAAGTGAGCCCGGCGCTGAGCGGGCGATGGAGCAGGTGCGCGCCCGACGGGTGGAGCGCGCCGATCTCGTGCGCACCATCCTGCAGCGCAAGCGCGCGCATGAGCGTGAAACCGGCGAACCCGAGCAGGTGCCGCAGGCAGAACTCGTCACCCCGAGTGATCTGCAATGGCGCGCGCCCGAGTGGGATGAAAGCGCCGCCTCGGGCACTGGCGATATCGGCGATGGCAGCGAACACGCATCCGGTGGGGCAAATCAGCCCGAGGGCGAGCAGCGCGAGCCGCTGTTTGCTCAGCCGGTTGAGGATGCGGATGTGGTTGCGCTTGACCGCGCGGCGGCACCGGCCATGCAGATGCTTGCGAGTTGGTGGCGTGAGGATTGTGAGGCGCGCTACGCCGTTGAACGCGCCAAGCAGGATGAGTCGAACGCGCGCCGCCGGGCGAAACTCGATCGCGATACCGAGTTGAATCTCGCCCTGCGAAGTGAGGGTGGCGAGACGTTCTTGCGCAGCCTGGTCGATGACGTGCTGCGCCCCGACGACCTGCTCGCTTCCGGATTCGGGCTCAGCGACCTTGCCGCCCGCATCCCTGACACGTTCTCGCCTCGCGCTCGCCGCGGTTTCCAGGTGGGCGCATTTGCCGGTCCCGGTATTCCATTTATTGCCGTGCCGGCGGTGCGCTGGGCAGCGCGCAGGTTGTTCGGTAGCGCAATCATCACCGGCGGCGATGAGCGACTCGATGAGGCGATTCGTGCCGCGAACGAAGCCGGTGTCGGTGCCCGCGTGATGCCGCTGACCGACTATGTGCTCGGCGACTATGGCGTCAACCAGTTGCTTGAACGCGCCCGTGCGCTGTGCACCAAACCGGGCGTACAGGAAGTTGAATTGCAGTGGCGCTGTCTGGTGCCCAATGGCAGTGCTTGGGACTTCGATGGCGCCTGTGATCGCGTGGCGATGCAGGTTGCCAAGCTGGCGCACGCGGCCGTGCAGGCAAACCCGGTCGCTCCCGCGCGGATTGTGCTGCGGGCCACGGGTTCACGCGACGCGGACGCGACCGTAACTACGTGCATCCGTGCCCTGGATCTGCCGGATATGCACACGGTCCGGCTCGGTGTGACCTTACCGGCCGATCTGCCGGAATCATCGACCCTCATTCGCAGGCTTTCCGGTGCCGTGCACCTGCATCGCGAGAACGGTGGCTTGCCGGTGCGTGTCGGGTTGTGTCGGATGGTGGACCGCGGGCTGGAGCGGGTGGACGCTCGGCTGCACGATTGGAAGGTCGCGAGTTTCGTCGAGGATGCCGATGTGGACGCGAATATGGTGCGCTGTATCGATACGGTGCTCAGCCCCGATAACAACGGCGTGCTCGAACTCGAACTCGAAGCGCATCCGATTATGGATGCGACTCTCGCATCGGCCATTGCCGCGCAGCGTCGCGCGTTCGCGCCGGTAACCGTGATTGTGCCGAATGGTGTGGATGCCAAGTTGATGCAGCGCCTGGCCGCGATTCGGGTGTCTCCGAGTGTGCGTATCGCACAGCTGCCGGGGGAGGAGTTCCGGCCCGGAACCGGCTACGCCCGCACGCTCATCCGAAACGCTGCCCTGGCGGAGCGGGAGCGGCTCGCGCAATTGCGTGAGGTCGGCGTGATCGCACAGGCTGAAAACGGCGAGGCAATTGCCGCAGGGCAGTCGCAAGCAAATCAATTGCCAAACCCGGCGGGCGACAGGATGGGGCCGCAGCAGGAGCGCCTACTTTCGGCGATCTCGCGAATTCATCAGCTGCCGGCGGGCCAGTTGCGCAACCAAACTCGCATCGCCCCGGAAGATGCCCCGGGCGTTACCGCCGCGATCGAACTTGAGCTTTTCCCCGAGGGGATGTTTGCCGATGAGGAAGAGCGCGCGCCGCAGTCCGGCGAAGCGACGACGGTGCTCGGTCAGCGCGGCGGCGAGTTGGATGCGAGCGACCAGGATGCGGGCGACCAGCTCGAACGCGACCAGCTTGCGGGTCGCGAACAAACCGGCGCACAGCCCTCGGCCGCATCCGAGCGACCGAGCTATGACACACAGGCGCAGCGCGCGAACCCGGACGATACCGGCGCGCCCCCGAACCTGACCGAGGTGGCGCTCGGCCTGCGCCGCGGCCGCATCCTGCGAAACACGTTCCGCAACACCCCCGATAGCGACCCGACGATTGCCGAGGTTCGCCAGTGGGCGCGGGCCATTCAGCGCCGCGCGGCGCGTAGTCAGCTTGGTGTAGACGAGGCGGCATCGCATCAGATTCGCTCGAGCGATGAAGTGAGCGAGCTGATCGAGCGGGCGACGGCGACCGGCGCGGATTGGAGCCAGACTTCCGGATGGGAGCGGGCAGCGCAGCTGGAACAGATCGCGAAGGCGATCGAAGCGAACCGCGCGCGCCTCATCGAGGTCGCTATGAGCGAGACCGCCCTCACATTCCGCGAGCTCGATACGGATGTGAGCCGTTGCGTTGATCTGGCGAACTATTACGCACACCTGGCCCGTCAGCTCGACCGGATGCAGGGCGCAAGTTTCGAGCCGGTTCGGGTGACGCTCGCGATCCCCGGCTGGATTCCGCCGCTGTCATCGGCTGCGAACGTGGTACTTTCGGTGCTCGCCGCCGGTAGTGCGGCCATTTTGGTGCCTGCCCCGCGCAGTGAACGCACCGCGGCCATCCTCGCCCGGGTGCTGTGGGCGACCGATCTACCGTCGAACCTCGTGCAATTGGCCGCCAACGATCACCAGCGGTTGAGTGGGGATCAGTTCACCCGCGAGCTGATCGTCGATGAGCGCATCGAGCGCGTGTTGATGCAGGGGCAGTACGAGACGGCGGCGCATTTCTTGCAGTGGCGCGCCGATCTGCCGCTGCTGGGGGCTTCCGGCGGCAAGAGCTCGGCAATTGTGACCCCCGCGGCCGACTACGACCTTGCCGCGCGCGATATTGCCGAGAGTGTGATTGGTGCCGGCGGGCAGGATCCGCTGCGGCCGTCCGTGGTGATGCTGGTGGGTGCTGCCTCGCGCAGCGAACGGTTCACCAGCCAATTGGCCGACGCCCTCGCCTCGAAACGTGTCGGCTACCCGGCTGAGCCGGTGGTGGATGCGGGCCCGCTCGTTGCGCGCGCCGACCGCAAAGCGCTGGAACAGCTCACGGCGCTTGCCGAGGGGGAGCGCTGGCTGTTGCAGCCGCGCAGTGTGGACGATACCGGCCGCCTGTGGACCGCCGGTATCCGCGTCGGCGTGGAGCCCGATTCGGCGGCAATCACCAGCGATGCGAAAGTGCCGGTGGTGAACTTAATCGCGGTCCGCACCCTCGACGAGGCGATCGCGCTACAGAACTCTCTTGATTACGGCCTGGGTGCCGGGCTGTATTCACTCGATCGCGCGGAGATCGCGCAGTGGGTGCAGGGAGTTGAGGCCGGCAATCTGTACGTCAACCGGGACATGCTCGGGGTTCGAGTGCAACAGCAGCCGATCGGCGGCTGGAATCGCTCGATGATCGGCACCAAGCTCAAAAGCGGCGGCCCGAACGCGCTCGTGAACCTGGGGCGTTGGCGCGCTGACGAGCACGAACAGTCCCACACCCTGCACTTGCGCGGCCTCGAAGAACGCATCGCGCGACTCATCGAAGCGATGCAGGGCTCGCTGAAGTTCGAGGAGTTTGAGCGGGTGCGCCGCACCGCCCTCAGCTGCCAGATCGCCTGGAACGAGACCTTCGGCGAGGTTACCGATATCAGTAATCTGCGCGTCCAGCGCAACCTGTTCCGTTACCGTCCGGCACGGTGCCTGATTCGGTTCTCGCAGGATGCGCGCGGGGACGAGCTCGGGCAGGTGCTGGTGGCAGCGCAGGCCGCAAGAGCGCCGATGATGATCTCGACCGCGTGGGAGCTGCCAACCGGACTGGCCCGCGAACTCGAGTACCAGAACGCATCCGTGCGCGTTGAGTCTGACGAGGAGTTCTTGCAGCGGATGCGGGCAGAGGGCTTGCGAGACTGCCCGCGCTTGCGTCTGCTCGGTGGTTCGCGTTCGGCGTTGATGAGCGCACTGCGGAACGCGGTGGATATTGCCGTGTTCTCGGATGATGTTACGCTCGCGGGGCGAGTGGAGATGCTGCCGTTCTTGCGTGAGCAGACGATTTCGATCACCGCGCACCGGTTTGGGGAGGTGGATGAGCGGGTGCTCGCGCTCTTCCCGCATGAGACGATCGTAGACCCGGATGCGAGCCTGCTCGGTCGGTAGTCAGCGCGTCTGTGCGCCCTACCGCAGTTGAGAACAACGACGTATAGCCGTATCCGCAATTATCGCGCATATTCGGGCCGCAAACCTGAAAAGGCATTGACCTCAAGCGAGCACACTAGGCATCAGCCCAACCATTCGACTATGCATCAGGAGGCTGGAATGAAGGCTGCACGCTACTACGACAACAAAGACATCCGCATCGAGGACATCGATGCCCCTGAAGTACAGCCGGGAACCGTCGGAATCGACGTTGCCTGGTGTGGTATCTGCGGTACCGACCTGCACGAGTACCTCGACGGCCCGCTCTTCGTACCGCCGCACGGTCAGCCCCACCCGATCTCTGGCGAACAGGCTCCGGTAACGCTCGGCCACGAAATGTCGGGTGTGGTCTACGAAGTCGGTGACGGCGTGGAAGGTTTCGAAGTTGGCGACCACGTTGTGGTCGAGCCCTACATCATCGGCGAAGATGTAGACACCGGCCCTGAGAACAAGGACTACCACCTCTCGGAGAACATGAACTTCATCGGTCTTGCCGGTGGCGGCGGTGGCCTCGGCGAAAAGATCGTCGTGAAGCAGCGCTGGGTACACAAGGTAGACAAGAAGGTACCCCTCGACGAGGCAGCGCTCATCGAACCGCTTACCGTTGGTGCACACGCTGTCGAGCGCGCCGATGTGAAGGAAGGCGACCTCGCCCTCATCGGTGGTGCCGGTCCTATCGGTCTGCTCACCGCGGCAGTACTGAAGGCCAAGGGTGTCACCGTGGTGATGTCCGAGCTCAGCTCGCTGCGCCGCCAGAAGGCCGAAGAAAGCGGTGTTGCTGACTACACCTTCGACCCGCGTGAGAGCGATGTCGTTGAAGAGGTGCGTAAGCTCAGCCGCGACGGTAAGGGCGCGGATGTTGCGTTCGAGGCCACCTCGGTACAGGTTGTGCTCGACACGCTCATGGATGCCGTGCGCCCCACCGGTCGTATCGTCGTCATCTCGATCTGGAACAACCGTTCCGACTTCGATATGCACAAGCTCGTAATGAAGGAGATCGATCTGCGCGGCACGATCGCCTACGTTAACAACCACCCCGAGACCATCAAGATGGTTGAAGAGGGCAAGGTGAACCTCGAACCGTTCATCACCGGCAAGATCGGTCTGGAAGGACTCGTTGACGAAGGCTTCGACACCCTCATCAATAAGAACGAGACTGCGGTGAAGATCCTCGTATCGCCCTCGGGTAAGGGACTGTAACCGCATCCTGATTCGCTAATACCGACGAGCACGGGGTCGGCCCGATATTCACCGTTGTGTGGATGCGGGTCGGCCCCGTCCGCGTTTGCATCTTGCGTTAGCGTCGGCAATTAAGATACGTGCGTGTGTGCGCCGCGAATGGGCGTGAGATTACAGGGGAGGGTGTCGCCGAGATGGGTGTTGCGGATCGTTTCTATACGCCGGGGCAAGACACCACGAATGACGGGATCGAGGTCGACTACACCGAGCACATCTTGCAGCTGCACGGCGACTATGTGCACGTGTACGAGTGGTTGCCGCAGCTTGCGCCGGGGCAGCGTGCACATGCGCTGGTGCATATTTCGCACGGTGTTGGTGAGCACGCCAGGCGCTATCAGCGGTTCATTCGGCATCTACTCGCGGCCGGGTACGCGGTAATCGCGCACGATCAGCTCGGTCACGGGCGCACCGGTGTGCGTAACTACGGCCTTGGCGAATTGGGCCCGGTGGGAATGCCGGGTGCCCGGCGCGTGGTGCTCGATGTCATCAACTGGGCGAAGGCTCGTCACCCCGGCTTGCCGTTTGTGGAGTTTTCGCATTCGTGGGGTTCGCTGATCTCGCAGCAACTGTTTGCTGCGCGGCCACAGCTGGCGGATGCGGTGGTGTTTTCGGGTACATCGCTCGCGTTCCCGGGGTTCATCAATGTGGGGGAGTACAACGACCACTGGAACGAGCTTGGGATTGCCCGCCCGCACCGCATGGATTGGATCTCGCGCGATGAGGTTGAGATTCAACGCCTGAACGATGACCTGTACGGCTTCGATGTCACGAAGTCGGTGGTGTTCCAGCCGAGGCACGCGATTCACTTGGCGATGCGCCCGCCGCTTCCTCGCTGCGGCCGAGCGGCCGAGGTGCCCGTCTACATCCTTGTCGGCAGCGAAGACCCGATGGGGTACTGGACGCGCGGTGCAAAGGCGCTGGATTGGGTGATGCGCAAGCTGTACCGGATGCGGAACGTGACGCTTCGGGTCTTCCCCGGATCACGCCACGAAGTGCTCAATGACCTTGACCGCGACCAGGCGACTGCAGAACTCATCGACTGGCTGAACTGGCGGTTCGTGCCGCCGCAGCCCGCCGCGACCGAGCGAGCGTAACTAACCGGCCGAGCATAGCGGCCGATCAACCCGAGGAAGGATACGAGAATTCATGCACGGCGAATATAAGGTACCCGGCGGCAAGCTCGTGATTGTCGACCTAGACGTTCGCGATGATCGGCTTGCGGATGTGCGCGTTGCCGGTGACTTCTTCTTAGAGCCGGATGATGCGCTCGAACAGATGGGTGCGGCACTAAACGGAATGCCCGCATCCGCGAGCCACGAAACCCTTACCGAGGTGGTACGTACGGCACTGCCTGAGGACGCGCAACTGTTGGGGTTTTCGCCTGAGGCGGTCGCAGTTGTGGTTCGCCGGGCGATTCTCGGCGCACGCGATTGGCGCGAATACGATTGGCAGATCGTGCGGCACGAGCCGTTGCCGGCGGCGATGCAGGTGGCGCTCGACCAGGTGTTGACCGAAGAGGTAGCTGCTGGGCGACGCAAGCCAACATTGCGGTTTTGGGAGTGGAACGAGTCGGCGGCGATTATCGGGTCGTTCCAGTCGGTGCGCAACGAGGTGGATGTGGATGCGGCAGCTCGCTATGGCGTGCAGGTGCTACGTCGAATTTCGGGCGGCGGTGCCATGTTCATGGAAGCCGGTTCAGTGGTGACATATTCGCTGTATCTGCCGGGTGAGCTGGTAGCGGGAATGTCGTTTGCCGAATCGTATGCGTTTCTGGACGCGTGGGTGCTCGAGGCGCTGCACGAGGTTGGGATCAACGCGCGCTATGAGCCGCTGAATGACATTGCCTCCCCGCAGGGCAAGATCGGTGGCGCGGCGCAAAAGCGGCTGGGCAGTGGTGCGGTGTTGCATCACGCGACGCTGTCGTACGACATTGATGCGGATCGGATGCTTGAAGTGTTGCGCATCGGCCGCGAGAAGATGAGCGATAAGGGGCATCAATCGGCGAAGAAACGGGTGTCGCCGTTGAAGTCGCAAACCGGAATGCCGCGTGACGAGATTATTGACGTGTTTGCGCGCACGTTCGCATCGCTGCACGGCGGGGTTTCGGGGTCGTTAACGGATGCGGAGCTGGCGCGCGCTCGTGAGCTGGTCGAGACGAAGTTCACCAACCCGGAGTGGGTGTATCGCGTGCCGTAGTTCGCGGGCTTGCGCTCCTGCCGCTGCTGACGGAAACATCCAGCTGACGGCAGCGTTCTACCAGGAAGTTCCGCCGAACCACGAGACCAGCTGGATGGCTGCCAAGGGCGACAAGCTGATTGAGGACCCCGAAGGTCCGGACCCAGCTGCGGCGCTGCTGCAAACCAGAAACTGCACGAGCAGTACAAGAATGCCCCAGAGAAGCTGGTCGCAGAAACCAAGAAGGTGCTCGAGGACCGCCCCGAGTACATCCTCAAGACCGTCTACGGCAAGACCGATGCCGAAGGTCGTTACTCGCTGCGCTTCGGCGACTACACGGACAAGAACCAGACTCGCGAGGATTTCCTCAACCCGAACCACGTGTTCGTTTGGGTTGAGAACAAGGATGGTGTCGTCCAGAACGGCTACACCGGCTTCCACACCCCGGTCTTCCAGGAGTACAACGACGGTGGAAACTTCCGAGCACTCGCCATCCCGGAAGACGCTAAGAATGGCGACTTCTTCAACGTAGTGCTCGTCTCTGGTGGTAACGACGTTTCTGCATGGACTGTTCTGGTAACCAAGGACTCAGACGAGTACACCCCGGCCAACGAGGACAAGGTCGTTGTGCCCGGTGAGGAAACAAGTCGAACCCGACCTTCACCACGGTCGACGAAGAGGGCAAGCCGACCGACGAAAAGGTCGAGGCTCCTGAGGGTTCCACGTTTTCGATTCCTGAAGACTTCACTGCTCCTGAGGGCACCAAGTTCACTCCTGGTGAGGGTGTGACGGTTGATGAGAACACTGGTGAGATCACTGTTCCGGTTCCTGAGGACGTGAACCCTGGTGACAAGATCGTCGTCATCATCAATGACAAGGACGGCAACGAGATTGACCGTGTGACGGTCCCCGTTGAAGATCCTGCAACTGACGGTAACGGCACGCAGACGCTTGTACCTGGCGACAACTCCGATGGAAACGGCGGCGGACTCGCACAGACCGGTGCTGAGCTCACTGGCGTGGCGGGCATCGCAGAAGGACTCGGCCTCGCGCTGACTCGCCGTCGTCGCGCAGGCGAAGAAGGCTAGTCGCCTAACCGGAAACGTTCTGGCATAACTTGTGGGGTGGGATCGCAATGCGGTCCCACCCCACAAGCGTTTGCAGCCCCGTTTGGTCACCCAGAAAGCGCAGTCACGCCAGCTCTCATTGCGGGACTGTACTGCCCAACGCTCCTTTTTGGCGCTCCTCCCTGGGCGCTTGGTCGCCGCATGCCTCGTTACCCCCGTGCGGACAAATGGCGAAAATAAGGGTGGGCACCTGCTATTTAGCGATGGTGACCCTTATTTTCGCCATTTCTCCGAGGTAGAAGCAGTGCAGGCCCTCCGAGCTAGGAGGGCTATCGATGTTGGGAACGGTCTGGGTACCGGAGACGGCATGCGTTACGGCTTGGGGCGGCGAAGCTCCTCAGCGAAGGCGTCGAGAGTTTCGATGAGTTCAGTCGCTAGCCAATACCGATTGCGTTTGTTGCTCGATGCTTGCTGGCATACGCCATGTCGTTCGTAGGTGGCGACAGCATTGGCCGCAGCGCCGTAGGTGACTCCGAGGTGGTTGGCCAGCGCTGTGGTGGTGAACGCTGGTGTTTCGGTGATGAAGTCGATCCCTCGCCGGGCAGCTGAGCCAGCTCGCGACGGTATCGCTGCATGCCAGCGATCCTGCACTGCCTTCGTGTCGTTCGCGAGGCGGCTGCCGAAATGTGCAGCGGCAAACGCGGCGGCGACGAAAACCTCGATGATGGGTTGAACGTCTCCGGCGCGGTAGGCGGTCAGCGCCTCGAAATAGTGCTGTTGCTGTTGCAAGATGCCGGCCGAGATCGGCGCAGTGGTGTGCTGCACGACGCCGAATTGCTTCAGCATGGTGTGTGCGAGGGCGCGCCCGGTCCGTCCGTTACCGTCGGGGAACGGGTGGATGGTCTCGAACTGGGCGTGGGCAATCGCGATCTGTTCGAGCGGGCCAATGTCAACCCGTTGAGTGAATACCGCGAGATCGTGCATGCATGCGGCTACCCGCTCATGCGTGGGTGGCACGAATGTGGCGGTGTGGGGCGATGCTCCGCCACCGATCCACACCTGTTGCGTGCGCCATTTTCCGGCGCACCAGGCCATCGCAGGGTCTGTTTCCATGAGCGTTTGGTGAATGCGAAGGATCTGCTCGTCGAACGGGATCGTGTCTGGCTGGTCCAGTGCGCGCCGCATGGCGTTGGTGTTCGCGGCGATTGCTCTGGCGTTCGGCGAGGCATGTTTTGCTCCAGCCTGGGCGAGCGAAACCTGTTTCGCGCTCGCCGTAAGCTGCTCGATTTGTGAGCTGGATGCTGCCTCAGTTCGCAGCAGGATCGCGCTGAATGGTGCGGTGAAGCGGCCGAGTTCACTGTCGAACCGGTGGAGCGTCGCTGCGGCTTCGGCCGCTTCCACGCGAAGTTCGGCGTCGATATCGAATGTCGCGGTGCTGATCTGCGCTGGAATCGCGGCGTGATAGTCGCCGCTCTGCAGCCGCTGTTGGCGGCGTGAAGCGGGGATTGCTGGGTCGCGCTCCCAAGCGACGGTTTGATAGCTGACGCCGGAAAATGCCGGTGCCTGCCCAAGGGAGCCATTGGGCAGGCGAGCTGTTTCGCTCTTTTGTGAGGGCTCTGCATCCACAATAATCACCCTTCGTATTGTAGGTTATTAGCACAACCTACAATACTGCCTGGGCGTGGTGCGCGATAGCAGCGAACGGCTCGCTGACTTGATCCTTGTGCGCGTTGCCCAGTGCGGACAAATGGCGAAAATAAGGATGAGCACCAGCTATATAGCGATGGTGACCCTTATTTTCGCCGTTTCTCCGGCTAAGGGAAGGTAGCGAACTCGCGGCGATGTCTACTCGGCGAGCTCGCCGGAATCGCGCACCAGTTTGCCGAAGCGCTGCGGCAAGGTTTGCGCGCGAGCGGCAGCAAGCTCGGAAGCCGGCACTGCAAACTGCCCCTGCACATCCAGCATGTCACCGTTGGTGAACACCGATGCGCAGTACCGGGAAGTCGCGTGCCTCGCACATGTATGTGAACTTCACATCTTCTTCGCGCGGAACCGCAACCAGCACGCGACCGGTCGACTCCGAAAACACAGGTATCGCGGGCCCACTGTGGTTGGGATTTCTGTTCACTACTCCCAACTAAACTTGTCGCCGCCCGTGATCCGCTCCACGAACTGTTGGGATTTCTGTTCACTACTCCCAACTAAACTTGTCGCCGCCCGTGATCCGCTCCACGAACTGTTGGGATTTCTGTTCACTACTCCCAACTAGACTTGTTACGAGCAAACGCCCGAGCCTTACCCTGTTGGGATTTCTGTTCACTACTCCCAACTAGACTTGGCAAGACCGAACCCGAACATCGAATCGAGGTTGGGATTTCTGTTCACTACTCCCAACTAGACTTGCCTTCCCATACCGGTGGAAGAACACTTTGTTGGGATTTCTGTTCACTACTCCCAACTAGACTTGGACCGCCTGGACCATGCACGGATGGAAAGTTGGGATTTCTGTTCACTACTCCCAACTAGACTTGCGGATCCGACATACAGCTCCCCAAATTGGTTGGGATTTCTGTTCACTACTCCCAACTAGACTTGGAGCCTTGAAACTCCTCGAGGCAGACTCGTTGGGATTTCTGTTCACTACTCCCAACTAGACTTGGCGATTTGGATACTGAGCAGGGCCGTCAAGTTGGGATTTCTGTTCACTACTCCCAACTAGACTTGTTCGAACCCTGCGGGGCAGGCGCCCCATGTTGGGATTTCTGTTCACTACTCCCAACTAGACTTGTGACTGCGAGTCGAGTGTTCGTGCCGAAGTTGGGATTTCTGTTCACTACTCCCAACTAGACTTGCGACGGTTCGCCTCACCCTCATGCCAATGTTGGGATTTCTGTTCACTACTCCCAACTAGACTTGTGACTGCGAGTCGAGTGTTCGTGCCGAAGTTGGGATTTCTGTTCACTACTCCCAACTAGACTTGCGACGGTTCGCCTCACCCTCATGCCAATGTTGGGATTTCTGTTCACTACTCCCAACTAGACTTGACTCGAGCACGGGTAAGGCGGTCGCGTCGTTGGGATTTCTGTTCACTACTCCCAACTAGACTTGCTTCTACATACGCCTCGTTGATCTCGAGGTTGGGATTTCTGTTCACTACTCCCAACTAGACTTGCATCGTCGTGTGCGCCGATTATGACGATGTTGGGATTTCTGTTCACTACTCCCAACTAGACTTGGACCGCCTGGACCATGCACGGATGGAAAGTTGGGATTTCTGTTCACTACTCCCAACTAGACTTGCTTCTACATACGCCTCGTTGATCTCGAGGTTGGGATTTCTGTTCACTACTCCCAACTAGACTTGGGATGCGTCGGTGATCTGGATTGCAAGGGGTTGGGATTTCTGTTCACTACTCCCAACTAGACTTGAGGCGCTACGTGTCTGCGAGAGTCACGGGTTGGGATTTCTGTTCACTACTCCCAACTAGACTTGACACCGGTAAGCCCGTTGACGAACGTATGTTGGGATTTCTGTTCACTACTCCCAACTAGACTTGTTACGAGCAAACGCCCGAGCCTTACCCTGTTGGGATTTCTGTTCACTACTCCCAACTAGACTTGACCGGCAGGGCTGATCGCCGCCCGACGCGCGTTGGGATTTCTGTTCACTACTCCCAACTAGACTTGTCGAGCAGGACGTGGCGAACCAGCGAACGTTGGGATTTCTGTTCACTACTCCCAACTAGACTTGACAACCTCAAGACCAAGCCGCTTCAACGGGTTGGGATTTCTGTTCACTACTCCCAACTAGACTTGGGACCGCCTCAACCAGTTCGAACGCGTCGTTGGGATTTCTGTTCACTACTCCCAACTAGACTTGGGAGGTAAAGACGCTATCGCCACCACCCGTTGGGATTTCTGTTCACTACTCCCAACTAGACTTGGGTGACCGCAGCACGCGGCGCGCCCACTGTTGGGATTTCTGTTCACTACTCCCAACTAGACTTGCCTACTCTCGCTTGATGGTGGAGGAGCCGTTGGGATTTCTGTTCACTACTCCCAACTAGACTTGGGCAAAGCCGCCGCCACGATGGTTCGCGGTTGGGATTTCTGTTCACTACTCCCAACTAGACTTGAAGGCCAAGACACCCTGGATGCTGACACGTTGGGATTTCTGTTCACTACTCCCAACTAGACTTGAGCAACCTGGTTCCGGCGCTTCCTTCCGCGGAAGGAGGCGCCGGAACCATTAGAAAAACTAGAAGAGCATAAGTGTTTCTGGTGCTTCTTCAGGAGGTTCGTACTTACAACCCACCAGACGCCAGCCGCCCGACCATTGCTCGTCTGTGAGTCGTAAGATCCGAACCATCCCTTCGTCTGGGACGTTGCTCTTCAAGAAATTCATCAGGGGGATCGCTGCAGTACCGTTGATGAGGTAGCGACTATAAACCGAAAGCTGGACTCGTTCGAACCCCTTATCAAGAAGGAGGTTGCGGTACTGATTTGCATTTCGGCGCTGCTCCGGTCTCAGCGTTGGTAGGTCAAACATCAACAACAGCCACACTGGATCAGCCATTCGCGAAAGTCCAAACTGGCACAGCGAGTTTCTTCGAGTCGCCCTCAACATACTTCGCCAAATGAATGGCCAGGTTGAAGATGGAAGTTGCTAGCGTGGTCCCTGCTGCGTTGATTGGAGCTCTGCTAGTCTCCACAAGTGCCTTCTTGACTGGAGGATCATTGATGTTTGCATCCTTGCCCAGAGAGTAAACGGTGGCATCGACGGCCGGCCGAAACGGTTCTATCAAGTCGTCGGCCAAACAAAAGGCGTTTGCTCGATTTCGATGCCACAGCCCAAGTGTCGGAGACAGCCCAGCTTGGCAAATTGCTTGGATAACAAAACCACGTAATACGGTATAGCCGTAGTTGAGCATTGCGTTCGTCTTGTCGGATCCGTCAGTATCACGGTGCCAGGTGTTGTCGTCACTCCACGCTTGCCAATAAAGTCGTGCTGCTTGACCCTCGAGGTTTGCGGGGTCTCCGGACCGAACCTCCGCGGCTAGATTCCGCAGACGGTTGTGGTGAACACTTCCAAACAGCTCCAGGTTGTTCGCTTGGCCCGTAATTTTCGCTTTGACAATTTGCTGCCAGGCAGACTTCCTTCGTGGTTCAGACAGCGAAGCTTGAGCTCGATGTCGAGCTGCTACACGACTGTTCTGGCTCCAGCCAAAACCGGAGAAGTTAGTGATGCCTCGCCAATCGAGATTAAGCAGCGTTACATCATATTGGCTCAACATAGTGAGGGCTCCACCGGAAATAAAGGTCCGTGAACCAACAAGGAGTACCGCGACGTCTTCAAGTGGGACGTGCTGCGAATTAATGCTTAGCCCTCCGCGTACAGAGGCAATTTGGCCGTCGTAGCCGGAGACGTCAAGAACCTGATAGCTTCGCATCTTCGAGACTCCAACCTGAAGGGAGCGCGGCTGACCTCAGACGTTCAATGCCCAGAGCGTTTCGTCGGACAATTCGGGTTCCCTGAGCACTAAACAGTTTTGAAATGGAAATCTTAGCCCCTCGGTTTGCGATGACCTTCTTGAACAGTGACGAAGTGTCTTCAGGCAAGCCCTCTTCTGCTAAACGCATTGGTTGGATGTAGACATTGGCACCATCATCGAATGATGCAACCCTCCAGGCCCGCTCATGGGTTTCTGCGATGAACCTGCCTAACTCGTTCTTTTCGCCAACCCAAGCTTCTGGCTCTAAATGTAACTCGTCGTTTGCGCAAAACCATCCAACTCGGTGCGCAGAATTGTTGCGAATGGCTTGCTGCAAAGCAGCATTATCTAGTCGATTCACGACCGGTGCCCAAGGATCAAGGGCTGAGTTCAGCACGTCGCCGTTCATGCCGCAAGGCATGTCGTAGAGGTCGGCATTCCACACGCGAACCATACCGACCTTGGTTTTTCCTCGAGCTTCGTAGGTAAATACACGTGCGTGATGTAGCGAAGAGCCCATTTGCGCTGCGCTTTGGTTCGGGAGAGCCAGCCATGCCGCCTTGCTGGCCGCCTTGCTGGCGGGGAACAGCCACACGTCGTCTTCTGCCGTCAAAACGCGGCCATTCGAGAGCTTCAGCATACGGTGAGGACTGGCATCAAGTTCGCTTTGCTCCCCTGCGAGCTCTGTCAGCATTCGGTGAATCTGAGGGTTAGCGACTCGTCGTAGTAGGTCGTGATCCCACGTCGCCCCTAAAGGGTGCTTATCGAGCGATTTGCGGCCCTCTTTGTGGAGGCGGGCATGGTGTGTTGAGAGCCGAAGCGGCTGCATGACTGGAAGCTCGTCTGCGGCTATCTTCTTGGCAATTAACTCCCCGAGACGTTTCATATGTACGATCCAGGTGTCGTATTCTGCGCGTGTTGTTTCAGTGAAGCCACGGTGTTCACGCCACCGTGTTGGGTAACCCGTCATCATCTCGCTCGTGCGCATCTCGGCGCGTTCTGCCAACACTCTTGCAATGGTAGGAGTAAGCATCGCAGCAACTGCTGCGTCGATTGCGTGATGGCGACGATCGAGGCGAGACTTTTCCTCGATGCCGGGCCGTAAGTCAATGAGCTTGTCGATCTGGGTCGCTTTGCGGGCCGCGCTAACGATCGAACCGCGGTACACTGCAAGGTCTGGATCTGAGATACCGAGTTTGGAGTAGTACGTTTTTACACGTTCACGCAAATCGACGGCCGCGTAGGCGGTCGAGGCGAGTGAGCGTTCATCCACCGGGACATCTTCCGCACGTTGTTTTAGGCGCTGCACCATTTCGACCCGAAACGATCTGATGACAGCACTAGACGCTTTATCAAGTTTGATCTGGCGAGCTCGCGCAATCGCGTCTTGCAGCGTCACACCGCGGCTGTTTTGTTCGGCGAAAATGGCGAACGGAATCTTGCCCTTCGCAGCGTTACACGCTCGACAAACAGCAACGAGATTCGCCCGTCGGTTAGAGCCGCCACTGGCTCGAGGGACAATGTGATCAAGCTCACAGGTCGAGAATCCAATTGTTTCGCCGCAATACAAGCACATGCAATCTTGATTTCTCACTGCACGGTACTTTTCGATCTGCCCATTTCGGGGATTCTCGATGCCATGCGTTCGTGTGATCTCTTGACGAATTAGGTCACGTTCTCGCTCGTTGCGCTTCTGCTCAGATACATAATCTTGCTTGGCTTGAGGGCCCAGGAACGAACTGCGTACATGCTCAATGACGATGCGGCCCGGTAGCTTTCCTTCACGTTCGAGTGCATACAAGAACCGACGAAACGGTGGCACGATTCGCTGAAGAGTTGGGTGATCTGGCGGAGTGTCGAGATCAGTTCCACCGGGAGTCATGTGTTGACCATTATTAAAGAGCCGATTCCGTGCTGTGACGTAGTCGTCACCGGTTGTACGCATCTCCTCGTTCAACAGTTCGAGTACGTGAATGCAGTGGCTTGATCGGCCGGCGTCAAAGCGAAGCTTTTCAACTTCTTCGAGTTCTGCTTCGGTAAAGGTGAGAAAGAGCGCATCCAACTCTGCATGCTGAGCGTTTCGAACTTCAGGCGTGGGGTCGCAAAGGCGCATCACTAGGAAATTGCGATCCGCCTCGGGCGCATCCTTCCACCAAACAAAGAGCGGGTGCTTGCGTTTGAGCTTGTGAATTGTCGCGCGGGTACGGTCGATTGGGGCCTTAGCTGTTAACTGCGCAGTAGGATCTGAGTGCGTAATCAGGTGTGGGTCAACACTGATCTGCTCAGCAAGCTCGCGCCAAGTCGGTTGTTTGGCAGCGTCTGTAATTGACATGAGCGTGTCGACCAGAATTTGTTGCTCTTCGAGGCTGAGACGGCGAGGATTCCCATCACGACTCGAGGCACGAACACGCAAGTTAGCAACGGACTGACGGATGCGCGCTTCTTGGAATGCAAGTGCCGCGGTTGGGGCTCGAAGCTGACCTCGGTATCCTTCGATCCATTCGTGACCTACGTTTTCTTGTGGCACGTAGGGCCGCTCTTGCTTGAAAGCGGCTCGACCAAGACGGAGCGCCTCATCGTGTGATAGGCCCTGCAGCTTGGCACTTGACATCCACTCCCGAGCCACATCCGCGCGGTGCTGACTGCCAAGCAGGTTGGCGGTAGTAACAGCCTCAGACGATTCGGATGCCTTGGTGCGCGGGCGGATTCGCTCGTGCTTGGTAAGGCCGAGCGCCGCGATCTGCGATTGGAACTGAATTTCCGACACTTGAGCGGCGGAAATTATTCCGCGCGCGGCCAGCGCCTTTCGTGCCTCTTCAAACTTTTCAGACGGAGACTCTGCATTCAAATACGAATCGACCGAAACCCATGCGTTTGCCCAGCCACGGTGGCGTTCCATGTGCTGAAGCGCGATTGCCAATAGGCGCTTGCGCTCAAACTCGTCCGGGATAAATGCTTCAGCAATCCGGATGCGTGCCTTCCAAGCCTCGTATGTAGACAAGTGCTTATTTGCGACCCAAGGCAGACCAAGCTCAGTCATCTCACGTCGAAGAGCTCGACGCTGTTGCCGACGATGATTGTGCCTGTTTCGTGCCCGACGTGCTTGACCGCCAGAGGCTTTTCGGCTGACTTGATTCGTCTGGTTCGAAGCGGCGGTGTCCTTTCCGCCGTCGTGCTTGACCGTTAATAGATACGGGACGTCAATTGGCATCCCAGTATCGTCAACTTCTACGGCTGCGAGGCCGAGAGAATGCGTGCCTCCGTCAGCGCCGACGCGGATATTAAAATTTGGCTCCATGGCCAAACTATACGTGTTGAATCTAGACGATTGATTGAAAACCAATAACAATCGCACAAACAAAATCGTTCCGGATGCAATTCCGGAACGATTAAGGAATTACCCCTAGGGGTGAGAAGTCCTGCTTGCAACCCGAGGGCCAAGCATTTATTGGGATTTCTGTTCGGTGCAAGCTTAACAGACTTGGGTACTCCTTTCATCGCTCGTTCGTGTACCTCATGCACGCGGTGTTTGGCGAGCTGGGTTGTGAGTCGTCTGAGCGATCCTCCCTGAGAGCTGGCCTTTGCATGCCTCGTTACCCCCCCCGTGCGGACAAATGGCGAAAATAAGGATGAGCACCAGCTATATAGCGATGGTGACCCTTATTTTCGCCATTTCTCCGACTCAGCGAAGGTAGCGAGCTCGGCCGATAGCTACTAGCGAGCTGAGCAGTTTCTGGCGATATCTACTAGGCAAGCTCGCCCGAGTCGCGCACCAGCGCGCCGAAGCGATGCGGCAGCGTTGCGGCACGAGCGGCAGCAAGCTCGGAAACGGGCACCGCAAACTGCCCCTGCACATCCAGCACGTCACCGTCGGTCACGCCGATGCGCAGTACCGGGAAGCCGCGGGCCTCGCACATGTACGTGAACTTGACATCCTCTTCGCGCGGAACCGCAACCAGCACGCGCCCGGTAGACTCCGAGAACAGCGCAGTCGCCGCATCCACACCGTCACGCTCGCACAGCTCATCGAGCACAATGCGCGCACCAATTCCAAAGCGCGTCATCTCGGCAAGTGCAAGCGCCAGGCCACCCTCAGAAAGGTCGTGCGCCGCGTTCAACAGGCCCTGCTGCGACGCACCCAGCATCAGCCCGGAAAGCGCCTCCTCGCGCGCCAAATCAACCTTTGGCGGCACACCACCAAGGTGGTCGTGCACCACATCGGCCCACATCGAACCGGACAACTCCTCGGCCGTCACCCCCAGCAGATAGAGGTTGTCGCCCTCATCCTGCCAAGCGCCCGCAACACGACGCTCAACATTGTCGAACCGGCCCAACACCGCAACCACCGGCGACGGATGAATCGGCACATCACCGGTCTGGTTGTAGAACGACACGTTCCCACCGGTCACCGGCACCTTCAACTCGAGGCATGCATCCGCAAGCCCCTCAACAGCCTGCTTAAACTGCCACATCACCTCGGGGTTCTCGGGCGAACCAAAGTTCAGGCAATCCGACACCGCCATCGGCACCGCACCGGTGGTCGCAACGTTCCGGTACGCCTCAGCCAGGGCGAGCTGCGCCCCAGCGCGCGGATCAAGCTGCGCATAGCGGCCATTCGCATCCAGCGACACCGCAACACCCATACCGGTGGCCCCATCCACGCGGATCACCCCCGCATCCTCCGGATACGAGAACGCCGTGTTGCCCAGCACATAGCGGTCGTACTGGTCGGTGATCCACGACGGATCAGCAGCATTCGGCGAACGCAGCACCCGCAAGAACTGCTCACGCAGCTCGTCGCCGGACTGCGGGCGAGGCAGCGCCTCGGCACGATCGGCCTGCAGCGCATCCAGCCACGTCGGGTAGGCAACCGGGCGATCGTAGACGGGGGAATCAACCGCGACCGTGCGCGGATCAACATCGACGATGCGGCCGCCGCGCCAATCAATCGTCAGCCGGCCAGAATCGTTCACCTCGCCAAGCACCGACGTTTCAACTTCCCACTTCGCCGTTACCGCGAGGAAGTCCTCGAGCTTGTCGGGACGCACAATCGCCATCATGCGTTCCTGCGACTCCGACATCAGAATCTCCTCGGCCGTCAGCGTCGAATCACGCAACAGCACCGCATCCAGATCGATGTGCATACCGCCGTCACCGGCCGCCGCGAGCTCAGACGTCGCACACGAAATACCGGCCGCGCCCAAGTCCTGAATACCCTCAACGGCGTCGTTCGCGAACAGCTCCAGACAGCATTCGATCAGCACCTTCTCGGCGAACGGGTCGCCCACCTGCACCGCCGGGCGCTTGGTCGGGCCGCCCTCGTCGAAGGTATCCGAGGCGAGAATCGACGCACCACCGATTCCGTCGCCACCGGTGCGCGCCCCAAAGAGCACCACCTTGTTACCGGCACCGCGCGCATTCGCCAGGTGCAGATCGTCGTGCTTGAGCACACCGACCGCCAGTGCGTTCACCAGCGGGTTCACCTGGTACGTCTTGTCGAACCAGGTCTCACCACCGATATTCGGCAGACCGAGGCAGTTGCCGTAGAACGAAATACCGCCGACAACACCGTGTACAACACGCGCCGTGTCGGCCTCGTCGATATCACCGAACCGCAGCGCATCCATCACCGCAACCGGCCGCGCCCCCATCGAAATAATGTCGCGAACGATACCGCCAACACCGGTAGCAGCGCCCTGGAACGGCTCGATATAGCTCGGGTGGTTGTGCGACTCCACCTTGAAGGTGACCGCCCAATCATCACCCAGATCAATCACACCCGCGTTCTCGCCCATACCGACCAGCAGGTGCTCGCGCATCTCGTCGGTGACCTTCTTTCCGAACTCGCGCAGGTACTTCTTTGACGACTTGTACGAGCAGTGCTCCGACCACATCACCGAATACATCGCCAGCTCGCCCGAAGTGGGGCGGCGGCCGAGGATCTCGCGAATCTTGTTGTACTCGTCCGGTTTCAGTCCGAGCGCCTCGAACGGTTGGACCTTCTCGGGGGTTTGCTCAGCGTGTTCGACCGTGTCGAGCGATTCGTGCAACTCGGGCTCCTGACCTAGGGCGGACATACAGGCTAAGTCTATCCGGACGCGGTCCCCGCGGTGAGCGTGCGCGCGTTCCCTAACGAGCGAGCGCCGGCGTGAGAATCACCACGAACACCACGACCGCGATTACCGCGAGCGTGATCGGATGACGACGCGCCCACGGCACCACCGGCGCCAACCGCTCCACCAGCGGAGCCGGCCGCCACGACACCGAAACTGCCTCATCCCAGCCACCGGCAAGCATCCCCTTGCGGTGCATCCACCAGTCAAACACCAGCGTCACAAACGGCGGAATCGACGACAGGCCACCGAACACTACCGCCCACAGCGGCCAGCGATAGTGCGCGCTAATCACCACACCGGCAAAGAGATACGACAAGAACACCGTGCCGTGCGCTGCCCCAGCCCACGCCACCAGCGTGTCGCCGAGCTCCGGTGCCCACAGATACTTGCAGCCCATCGCCACCAACAAGAACGCCCAGGTGATCGCTTCGGCAATCGAGACCGTGGTTAACAGGCGCGAAGGAGTCATGCATCCACTGTAGGGCAGCGCGGATGCGGTCAGTCGCTCGTCTTTTGGGCGTCGGTTTCGGGGGTGTCGGATGGGGCGTCGTCCGGTTCGGCAGACACCTTGCAGGTCTGTTGTTCTGGTTCGCCTTCTACCGGCTCTTCGTCCCGGTTCATCGCCAATGTGGCGCGCTCAATCAGCTCTGGCGGCGGCTGAGACCTACCCTTGCGCTTCGCCAGGGCATCCGCCTGTGCCCGCTGCTGCTTGTGCACAATCGTCTGAATGCGCTTCACGCGCCGACGGCGACGACGTTCACCGGAATTATTCGACAGCGAAATAAACGCTACCGTCACGATAATCGCGACCACACCGATCCACTGCAACAGCGAAATCTGCTCGTTCAACAGCACCATGCCCGCGACAATCGCGATCATCGGCTGCGTCAGCAACAGCATCGAACCGGTTGCCGAATCCAACCGCGCAAGGGCGTTCGAGGTGGCAATCCAGCCCA
Source organism: Pseudoclavibacter sp. Marseille-Q3772 (assembly GCF_916618895.1). Lineage (NCBI taxonomy): Bacteria > Bacillati > Actinomycetota > Actinomycetes > Micrococcales > Microbacteriaceae > Pseudoclavibacter > Pseudoclavibacter sp. Marseille-Q3772. The sequence continues at coordinate 1,220,573 of NZ_OU745391.1, read as the reverse complement.
CGACCTGACCGAGCAGCGCGGTGACGATCAGCAGCAGCAGCGCGCCCATCGGCGGCGTCAGATTCGGCGCCCCGAACGAACTGGAAATCGCAGTCCCCACGATCGTGGTCGACAGCAACGCGAGAAACACCTGGGTGGATGCGTGACCCGTCGCGCGGGCGCGGCCGAGGATCAGGATGTACACCGAGTAGGCAAACCCGCCTGTCACCGCCAGCAGCACGCCGATGAACACGTCTCCGCTGAGATCCCCGCTTTCGATGATGCCGCTCAGCAACAGCACACCGGTGAGCATGACCGGAATCGAGGCGATGAAGGCAATCGAGAGGCGCTCGCGGAAAATCACCAGCGCAATCAGCGGCACGATAATCACCTGCAAGTTACCGGCAACCGTCGCAATACCGGCGCCGGCGAGCAGCACGCCCTGCGTCCACAGGCCCACATCCAAACCGAAAAACACCCCGCCGAGCAGGTGCAGCAACATCGTGCGCCTTGGCATCGGCCCGTTCAGGCGACGTTCGATGAGCGCGAGGATGAGCAGCGGAATCAGCGCGAATCCAAAGCGGAACAGCACCGAGGTTGCGGTGTTCTCGCCGCTCATGCGCACGAACACGGGGCTGAAGCCGGCCGTGACCGAACCGATGATCGCAACCAGTCGCGCATCCACCTTCTCGAGGAACGCGAAAATATTCTTCGGTACCGGCCGCCCGGCAGCACGCAGCTGCTCGGCCTCTTCCGGCCTGACCGAACTGGTGACCAGCGTGGTCGTGGATGCGATGACCGGGATCGCCTGCAGCAGCTCGGCGGCATCCGGCGCCGGGTCTACCGGCATACCGATCGAAGTCGTGTTAATCAGCTCGGTCCGCTGTGCCTGCCGGTCCCGCGGCTTCGCCCAATGTGAGCGGTCAGGTTCCTCCCACTCGCGCACAATTCTCCCTTCGCGCCTGCGCTAAGGCGATCGGTGACGGTGATTACGACACGAGCTGTTGAACCAGACCGGCGAACATCGGCAGACCGTCGATACCGGAACGCATCCGCTCCGCAATATCGGGGCCATACCCCCGCTCGACCGCATGTTCTGGGTGCGGCATCAGCCCGACCACATTGCCGGCCTCATTGCGAAGCCCGGCGATATTGTTCATCGAACCGTTCGGGTTCACATCGAGATACCGGAAGGCAACCAGGCCCTCGCCCTCGATGCGATTCAGGGTTTCATCATCGGCGATGAACCCGCCCTCACCGTTTTTCAGGGGGATGGTGATTTCGTCGTTCGGCGCATAGCCGCGCGTCCACGGGGTGTCGGTGTTCTCGACGCGCAGGCGCTGGTCGCGGCAAATAAAACGACCGTGATCGTTACGGATGAGGCCACCAGGCAGCAGGTGCGCCTCAACGAGCATCTGGAAACCATTGCAAATGCCAAGCACCGGCAGGCCCTTGTCAGCCTCGCTCTTGATCTCGCGCATGATCGGCGCGTGGGATGCAATCGCACCGCAGCGCAGGTAATCGCCGTAGCTGAACCCGCCCGGCAGAATCACCGCATCCACACCCTGCAGATCGTGATCGGCATGCCACAGTGCCACCGGCTCGCCACCAGCGAGGGAAACCGCGCGCTGCGCATCCCGGTCATCGAGCGAACCGGGGAAAGTGACCACTCCTACCCGCACGACTATGCCTGTTCGTTCTCGAGAGCCTGGGCATCGTTTGCGGCGCCGGTGGGGATGAAACCGTCATCAGTGACCATCTCGGTGTCGGCCGGGTCGACCTCGTCGCTCTCGTCGACAACCTCAATCGAGATCACATCCTCGATCACGCCGTTGGAGAGCAGATCGTCGGCGATCGCGGCGACCTCTTCCATGAGCTCGGCGGTTACCTCGGTCTCGGCAGTGATCTCAAACCGCTTGCCGATACGAACGTCGGTGAAGTGATCGCGGCCAGCGGCAGCAAGCGAACGCTGTACCGCTTTACCGGCAGGATCGAGCAGTTCCCGCTTGGGCATGACCTCGACGACAATCTTCGGCATCCGAGACTCCTGTCACTGAGATGTGGGCGTGCGTAATCAATCCTAACCGTCCCAAACAGTGCCCGCGGAATAGTAGCCTTGCCACGAAGTATCGCCGGCCCGAAAGGAACCACCCCATGTCAACCGCCGCATCCGAATCGCGCAATGACGCGACCGTGACGGCCGATCGGGCCCGCGCATCCAGCGTCCCGCCGGTGCTCGCCGACGAACCCGCACACCGCGAACGTCAGCTACAAGAGCACACCCAGGGCCGCATCCCGCTACCGGCACGCCTGGCCGAACTGTGGACCGACTCATTCGGTGTGGCCGCGACCCGTGCCCTCCAGGCGATCCTGCTGCTCGCGCTTGCGGTGCTGGTCATCCACGGTCTACTCACCGTGTCGCTGATTGCGATTCCGGTGCTGTTGGCGCTCATTATCGCATCCGCGCTTGCCCCCGTGATCGGCTGGCTGGAACGGCGCGGACTGCCACGAGCGCTCTCCACGGTGATTGTGTTCCTCGGCGCGGTCGTGCTGTTCGGCGGCATGATCTGGCTGGTCGTCGAACAGGTTCGCGGCCAGTGGGATGAGCTCGTGCGGGCAACGACCGAGGGTGTGGGCCAGTTTGTGGCCGGCTGGAACTCGACGTTCCCGAAATTCCCGATCAACGATCAGGCGATCGAACAGCTCACTAAGTCGGCGCAGGATGCGGCCGCAAACCTGAACTACGGTTCGGTTGGCTCGGGCATCGCCTCGGGTCTGAGCGCGTTCGGCGAGTTTGTTACCAGCCTCGTGCTCTTCCTCGTCGTGCTGTTCTTCTTTGTGAAGGACGGCCCGCAGATCTGGCGATTTTGCGTGCGCCCGCTGCGCGGTGCGCAGCGTCGTCGCGCCGAGCTGATGGGTGTGCGCGCCGTTTCGGTGATGGGCGGCTACGTGCGTGGAACCGTGATCGTGGCGATTGTGGATGCAGTGTTCATCGGCCTGGGGCTGCTGATCGTCGGTGTGCCGCTGTGGCTGCCGCTTGCCGTGATTGTCTTCATTCTGGCGTTCATCCCCGTGGTTGGTGCCACCCTCGCCGGTATCATCGCCGCCCTGGTGACCCTAGTCACCAACGGCCTGACCGAAGCGATCATCGTCGCGATCATCGTGCTGGTCGTCAACCAGCTCGAAGGCAACCTGCTGCAACCGGTCGTGCTCGGACGATCTCTGAAATTGCACGAACTCGTCGTGCTGCTCACGCTGATGACCGGAACCGTGCTCGGCGGCATTATCGGCACGTTGCTGTCGGTACCGCTCATGGCGATCGTGTGGGCGCTCATCAAGGCGTGGAACGAATCGCTGCCGGATCTTGAACGCGACACCGACGGCGACGGTGAGAACGACGACCACGGTCGGGATGAGGAACAGGGCGGCGAGACCGACGCGGCTGACGCTGCCGACGCTGAGACCGCATCCGCCTAGCCCGAAGACGCCTGGCACGCAGCAGGGGCACCGCAGCGTGGCGGTGCCCCTTTGTTGTTGCTACGCGGTTGTTGTTACTCGGTTTCGTCGATCGCGGTGAGCCGGTCGATCAGCTCGCGATAGCGCTGCTGTGTGCGCTGTACGACCTCATCCGGCAGCACCGGGGGAGTGCCCTGGCCATCCCAGTGCTGCTTCAACCAGTCGCGCACAATCTGCTTATCGAACGAAGCCATCCGCTCCGCAGGCGACAGCGACTCGTCGCGGTAGTGGGCAGCCTCCCAGTAGCGAGACGAGTCTGAAGTGAGCACCTCATCCGCGAGGATCACCGAATCGCCACCGGGTTCGCGACCGAACTCGAACTTCGTATCGGCGAGGATGAGGCCGCGCTCAGCAGCGATTGTGCTGGCCGCGGTGTACAGCCGCAGCGAAAGCTCTCGTAGGGTCGAGGCGACCCGCTCGCCCACAAGCTCAACGGTCTGTTCGTAGGTGATGTTCTCGTCGTGCTCGCCCTGCGGCGCCTTATACGCCGGGGTGTAGATCGGCGCCGGTAGCCGGTCGCCATCCTGGAGGCCGGGCGGCAGCGGTACGCCACACAGTGAGCCGGTGCGTTCGTACTCGGCGTATCCGGACCCGGTGAGATAGCCGCGAACCACACACTCAATCGGGAACATCTCGAGCTTCGCTACGCGCATGGCGCGAGCCGACACCTCCGGATCGAGCCCTGCATCCCAGCCATCGTGCTCGCGAAGATGGTTCGAAACCGGCAGCTGATCGAACCAGAACCGGCTCAGCTCAGTGAGCATCGCGCCCTTGCCGGGAATCGCCGGCTCCAATTGGTGATCGAACGCCGACACCCGGTTGCTTGCGAGCACCAACAGCGCCTGCGGGTCGGACTCCGACTCGTAGACCTCGCGGACCTTGCCCGAGTACACGTGACGCCAACCGGCAAGCTCAGGGACCGCATCCGCTGCCTGTGCTGCTTGCGGTTCGGCAGGCTGTGGTTCGGATGCGGGCTGGGCCTCGGGCGCGGACGTTGCGGTCGCGCCGGTGCGGGCACGCAAGACATCCTGCAGGGCCGCACCAGCCTGAGCGATATCGGTACGGAAGTGACCGCCCTCGAGCTGTATGTGGCGCAGCGCCTCATACGCGCCGCGACGCGCGTTATGCAGCGAGTCAGCACCAGCGACCACGTTCAACACACGGCCACCGGTTGCTGTGATCGCACCGTCGTTCTCGGCGGTAGCGGCGTGGAACACCAGCGCGCCGCTCGCCTCGGCATCGGCAATACCGGTGAGTTCGCGGCCGGAGCGCACATCCACCGGGTAACCCTCGGAGGCCAACACTACCGTCACCCACGAGTCGTCGTTGAGGGCAAGCTCAGCGGGGTGATCGCCGAGCGTACCGTTTGCGGATGCGAGCAGCAGCGGTGAGAGAGGCTCGGCAAGCCGCTGCAGCACGACCTGCGTCTCCGGGTCGCCGAAGCGCGCATTGAACTCAATCACCCGAATACCGCTGTGGCTCACAATCAGACCGCAATACAGCAAGCCCTGGAACGGAATGCCATCCGCGCGCATCGTGTCCACAATCGGCTGGGCCACCTGCTCGACGACCGTGCGCATAAACTCGCGTTCGCCACCGAACTGGTCGACCAAGAACGGTACCGGCGTGTACGCACCCATCCCGCCGGTATTGGGGCCGGCATCGTCATTGTGCAGCCGCTTGAAATCCTGCGCCGGCGGCAGCGCACGAACCGTATTACCGTCGGTGATGCAGAACAGCGACACCTCCCGGCCGTCGAGAAACTCCTCGACGAGCACCGGGCCGTGCGGCAGCCACACCTCAGCGTGGCGCAATGCCGCATCGCGCTCCTCGGTGACGATGACCCCCTTACCGGAAGCCAGCCCATCCGCCTTGATCACATACGGCGCACCGTACTGGTCGAGGGTCGCCGCCACATCCGCGAGCTCAGTGAGGCGCACGGCGCGACCGGTGGGCACGCCCGCGCGCTGCATCACATCCTTCGCAAAGGTCTTTGAACCTTCCAGCTGCGCGGCCGCCTTCGACGGGCCGAACACCGGCACGCCCTCGGCGCGCACCGCATCGGCAACACCCGCCGCCAGCGGCGCCTCCGGGCCGATCACAACAAGGTCAATGGATTCATCACGTACGAACTCGGCGATGAGTTCGGGGTCGGACTGGTTGATGCGGATTCGCTCGGCTTCGGTGGCGATGCCAATGTTTCCGGGAGCGGCGACGATCTCGTGTGCGTTTTCGTTCGCGAGCGAATGCACGAGGGCATGTTCGCGCGCGCCTGAACCAAGTACCAGAATCTTCACTGTGACAGACTAACGAACCAAGGAGTAAAGATGCGGGCACGGATTGAGGATGCGGCCGGTTTTGCTGCGGTTTCAACGTGGCTGCAGGCAGCTCGAGCGCAGGATCGCCAACTTTCGGATGATGTTGGCTCGGCGGCGTTGACAGTGCCTCGGAAGGTGCTCGCCACCGCCGTGCGATACGCACTGCAGCGGCTCGTTGAGCTCGCGCCGGGGAAATCGGTCGAGGTGCGGGTGCCGCCATTTGGGGCGGTGCAGTGCGTAGACGGCCCAGGCCACACCCGCGGCACCCCACCGAACGTGGTCGAGATGGATGCGCAGACCTGGCTGCAGCTGGCGACAGGCGAAGTTTCGTGGGATGCGGTGCGCGGGTCTGCGGGTGTGCAAGCCTCCGGCGTGCGCGCCGACCTTGGCGGGCTGCTGCCGGTGTTCACCGCCAGCGAGTTACAGCGGATGCGGTAGCGGAGCTTTCGCGTACCGCTCGCGCGGGTGCGACAATGGCGGGTATGGAAAACGTGCCCGAGAACGCGACCACCTCGAATCCGGACGATGCCGCACAGCCCCAGCTGCCCGCATCCGACCAACCCGTCGAGGAACACACTGATCGCGCGGTGGCAGAACCGGAGTTCCCGCAGCACGTATCGGCAACCGTTCGGCGCGGCGTGAACATGCGCGCATTCCTGGTGCTTGGCATCATTGTCGGGGTCATCACCGCGATCGTGCTCACCTACGCGTTCCCCGAACACCCCGAGTTCACGCAGGCGCAGGTGCTCGGATTTCTACTGGTGTTCGTGACCGCGCTCTCCGCGATCGTATTTGTCGGCATCGGCGCCATTATTGACCTGATCGTTGGCCGCAAGCGCCGCCAAATCGAACTCACCCGCGCCGACGGATCTGCCGACGCTGACTAGTCCCGCATCCGCTACGCCGCAGCCGCCGCTGTACTCGAGACCGCTACGAACGCTGATTCGACTCCAACCACGCCAGATACTCGGGCGTAACCGTTCCGGTCACATACTCGCCGGTGAAGCACGACAGGTCGAGCTGCTGGATGTCCGAACCTGCGACGATCGCCTCGGTGAGATCCTCAACTGTCGTGTAAATTACCCGGTCGGCGCCGATGACGGATGCGACCTCCTCGATCGAGCGAGCGGATGCGATGAGTTCGGCGCGCGTGGGCATATTGATGCCGTACACGTGCGGATAGCGCACCGGCGGTGCGGCCGACGCGAAGAACACGCGCTTCGCACCCGCAGCTCGCGCCATTTCGACGATCTCCTTCGAGGTCGTACCGCGCACGATCGAATCATCAATCAGCAGCACATTCTTACCCTCGAACTCGCGCGGCAGCGCGTTGAGTTTCTGGCGCACCGACTTTTTGCGCACCTTTTGACCCGGCATGATGAAGGTGCGGCCGATATAGCGGTTCTTGTAGAAGCCCTCGCGGTACGGCAGCTCAAGCACCTGCGCCAGCTGCATCGCCGCCGGACGCGCCGAATCCGGAATCGGCATCACCACATCGATCTCATCCAACGGCACCTGCTCGGTCACCCGATGCGCGAGCTTCTCGCCCATCCGCAGGCGCGTGTCGTAGACCGAGATCCCATCCAACACCGAGTCCGGACGAGCCAAGTACACATACTCGAACGAGCACGGCGCGAGCGCCTTCGGCTCAATGACCTGCTTGGCGTGCATCTCACCGGCATAGGTGATGTAAATCGCCTCGCCCGGGCGGACATCGCGCACGATGTCGTACCCGCCCGAATCCAACACCAGCGACTCGGAAGCGACGACCCACTCATCGCGACCGTTCTCATCCAACCGGTGACCGAGCACCAGAGGGCGAATGCCGAACGGGTCGCGGAACGCAAGCAGACCGTGGCCGGCAATCAGCGTGATCGCCGCATACGAACCCTCAACGCGGTCGTGTACCGAGGCCACCGCGTTGAAGATCTCGTCGGCGGTCAGATCGGCGCCGTGAATCGACTCCTGCAGGGCATTTGCGAGCACGTTGAGCAGGATCTCGGTGTCGCTTGAGGAATTGAGGTGACGGCGGTCGATGCGGAATAGCTCGTCGCTGAGTTCGCGGGTGTTAGTGAGGTTGCCGTTGTGCACCAGCACCAGGCCGTACGGAGCGTTCACGTAAAAAGGCTGTACCTCATCGTCGCGCTTTGCCGAACCGCTGGTCGCATAGCGGACATGCCCGAGCCCGACATTGCCCGCGAGCGTGCGCATATCGCGGGTGCGGTACGCCTCGCGCACCTGGCCCTTTGCCTTCACGATGTGCAGGAAGTTGCCCTCTGCGGTGGCGATCCCCGTCGAATCCTGCCCGCGGTGCTGCAGCAAGAGCAGCGAGTCGTACACCTGCTGATTAACGGGAGAGGTGGATACGTGTCCAACGATGCCGCACAAGGTGAAATGTGTCCTAACGATGAGTCACGGGCGCCCGCAGCCGCGGCGCAGTACAGGTTTCTATTCTGCCACTGCGTGGCGAGCGTCGGCAGTACCTGTTGGTGCTGGAGCTGGGGTTGGTGCTGGTGTTGGTTGCGTCGTGCGGCTTTGGTCGGTGCGGTTTTGTGCACGGGATGCGGTCAGCCGCCTCGACGACAATGGCCACATGCCTGCTACCGCTGCCGACCGCATCCGCCACTGGCCCGGCTTCTACAACGCGCGCGACCTCGGCGGGCTGCCGCGCAACGACGGCAGCGTCACCAAAACCGGCGGCTACGTGCGCTCGGCGGATCTGCGGTTCGCGACTCCGACCGGGTTGCAAGAGATGGTGGATTGCGGCATCAGCACCGTCGTCGATCTGCGCAACGACTTTGAAACCTACCCCGTGCCGCGGAGCCCGCAGGATGAACTCGCAAATGCCCACCGCATCCCGCCCACGCGCGAAGCTGAACTGCCGGCGGGTGTGTTCGCTGTGCGTGTGCCGCTCGACAACCCCGAACACGAAGCGTTCTGGCAGCGGATGCGGGCCGAGGGGCGGCTCGGCACCCCACGGTTTTTCGGGCCGGTGCTGCGCGAACACCCCGAGCGCGTTGTTGCGGTGCTGCGCGCGATCGCGGCGGCGCCCGGGAACGTGCTCTACCACTGCGCAGTCGGGCGCGACCGCACGGGGCTGGTGACCTTTGCGCTGCTGGCGCTCGCGGACGTACGCGTCGAAGCCATCGCATCCGACTACGCCCTCAGCGCCGGGGAGTTAGCGCCGTTCTTTGCGCGGCTGAACTTTCCAAACCAGGAGGCGAATATCAACGCGGTGCTCGCCGAACAGGGGCACACCCTCGAGTCTGCGGTGGCCGAACAGCTCGACTCGCTGGACGTGGCGGCGGTGCTGCTGGATGCGGGGCTTACGCGCGAGGAGATCGAGCGGTTGCGTGCGCGGCTGGTGTGATGGCTCGTGGTCTCGAGTGGCGCGCGGGTGAAGCGATAGGCTGGCAGACATGAGCGATGACCTTTATGCCGCCGCCGGTGTCGACACGCGTGCGGGCGATCGTGCCGTGGAACTCATGAAGCAGGCTGTGCAGGCCACGCACGGGCCGGAGGTGCTCGGCGGGGTCGGTGGTTTTGCGGGCATGTTCGATGCGTCGAAGATGCTAACCATGAAGCGCCCGCTGCTGGCGACCTCGACTGACGGTGTTGGGACCAAGGTGGCGATCGCTCAGGCGATTGATAAGCACGACACGATCGGGCAGGACCTGGTGGGCATGGTTGTCGACGACATCGTTGTTGTGGGCGCCGAGCCGATGTTTATGACCGACTACATTGCTTGCGGGCGCGTGGTTCCCGAGCGGATTGCCGCGATTGTTGCCGGGATTGCGCGTGCCTGTGCCGCGACCGGGACTGCGCTCACTGGCGGCGAAACGGCCGAGCACCCGGGGCTGCTCGGGCCCGATGACTACGATGTCGCGGGTGCTGCAACCGGCGTTGTTGAGGCCGATCGCGTGCTCGGTGCTGAGCGGGTACGCGACGGTGACGCGGTGATCGCCCTGGCCGCATCCGGACTGCACTCGAACGGGTATTCGCTGGTGCGCCGCATCCTTGCCGACCGTGGCATTGACTACGGGCAGCATGCCGACGACTTCGGTGTTAGCTGGGGTGAGGCGCTGCTGGAGCCGACGCGGCTGTACACGGGCGAGTTGGTGCGGGTGTTGAAGCAGCCCGAGCTAGACGGTGCGATTCATGCCATGTCGCACGTTACTGGTGGTGGGATCGCGGCGAACCTTGCGCGCGTGCTGCCGCAGAGTGCGTGGGTTGAGTTGGACCGTTCGCTGTGGTCGCCGTTGCCGGTGTTCCGCGTGCTGACCGGGCTTGCTGGCGCGACGCTGGAGTCGGTCGAGGGCACTTGGAACCTGGGGATTGGCATGTTCGTGATTGCCGATGCCGCGAAGGCCGAGGCCGTAATGGAGGCGTGTCGCGCCGAGGGTCACGAGGCGTGGCTGGCCGGTCATGTTTCGATGGCGGCGCGGGACTTCGACGGGTTCGAGCAGGGTGCCAAGGGCGTGGACGGCGGCGCCGTCCGCCTCGTCGGCAGCTACGCCAGCTAACCCCTGCCCGGCGCCGCCGCTGCCGCCTCTGCCGCCTCTGCCCGCCGCGCCCGCGCATCCGCCTTTGCCCGGCGCCGCATCCACTGCCGCTCCGCCGCCTTCCCACCTGGTCAGCCTCCGTCGTTGTTCCCCCCCCCTCGTACCGAAATGTCTCAGTTTCGGGGGTGTTGAGGGGTTATTTGGTTTGTGGGCCGGGTTTTTGAGACAGTTTGGCTCACTGCTCCCGGTGGCTGCCCAGCGGCGCCGTCCGCCTCGTCGGCAGCTACGCCAGCTAACCCCTGCCCGGCGCCGCCTCTGCCGCCTCTGCCCGCCGCCGCGGCCCGCTGCCGCCTCTGCCCGCCTCTGCCCGCCTCTGCCCGCCGCGGCCCGCTGCCGCCCCGCGCACCTATGTTTTGCGTCTTTCGGTGCCGAAGTGTCTCAGTTTTGGGGGTCTCGAGGGGTTATTTGGTTTGTGGGCCGGGTTTTTGAGACAGTTTGGCCCACTGCTCCCGGTGGCTGCCACCGCCGCCCCCGGCGGCGCCCCACTGCCGCTCCGCCGCCTTCCCACCTGGTCAGCCTCCGTCGTTGTTCCCCCTCGTACCGAAATGTCTCAGTTTCGGGGGTGTTGAGGGGTTATTTGGTTTGTGGGCCCGGTTTCTGAGACAGTTTGGCCCACTTAGGCCCGGCGAGGACGGGTGCGGTATGGGAATCGGGCAAGAAGAACTCGGGAGAACGGAATGCGGCGCCAGTGTCGAGAACGGCGCCGGGAACAGGCATAGTGAAGGGCGTGGATGGGGGACCCTTGCAGCGGAGAGCGGCGCCAGCGAGGGGCGACTACTCGGCTGCAGGCAGTTCGCCGCCGGGCCGGGTACCAAGCTGCGCATCAAGCTTCAGCAGCCCAGTTCCGTCTTCGCCGATCAGCTTCGCATGCGCGATGATCTCCGACACGGTCGCCTCTTCTTCCACCTGCTCACTAATGAACCAGTGCAGCAGCGGCAGCGAGTCAACATCACCCTGTTCCTGCGCGATCTTGTACAGGTCACGGATCGCACCCGACACCTTCTGCTCGTGCGCGAGCGCAGCCTCAAACGCCGCCAGCACGGTCGTCGCCGTCTCGGCCTCAACCGTCATCTCGCCATACCGAGGGTGCGCATCACGGTCCAGCATGTGCGCAATGAATTTCCCTGCATGCACACGCTCCTCATCGGCCTGCGCACGGAACCACGATGCGATCCCAGGTAGATCGAGCGCCTCCATGTCGATGGCCAGCTGCTCGTACGTCAGCGCGGCGACCACCTCGAGGGTCACCTGGTCGTTAATGGCAGTTTCAAGCGGTCCGGTGAGTTTCATGTGCCTCACCGTAACGACCGAGCTTGTGAGTGCATTCAGGATGCGGTGACCCGCGTCTACTTGCTTGTTTCGGTGCCGAAGTGTCTCAGTTTTGGGGTGTTGAGGGGTTATTTGGTTTGTGGGCCGGTTTTCTGAGACAGTTTGGCCCGCGCGGCGGCACGTTCGCCAACAATCACCCGCGCGGCGGCACGTTCGCCAACAATCAACTGCGCGACGGCACCCACCACGGTCGCGAGCACGGCAACCCCAACGGTCACAAGAAAAGGAATCACGGTCAGACCCAGGCACATAATGACCACGCCGAGCGCCCCGCCGAGCCCGTTACATACGGTCACCCAGGGGAGCGCCGCGCGGTGGGCAGCGGTCCAGGACTCGTCGGAGAATCGCGTCGACGAGGTGCGAATACCGCCCATGCTCGAGCGATCGAGCCGGCCGGTCACGGCCATGCGCGTTGCCAGAATCGAGAGCGCGTTCCCCACGAGTAGCAGCAGTCCAAGAACGACCGCGACGGCGATTCCCGGTGGGTTAAGCGATTCCACGAGCCCTCATTTCAGCGACTGCAGCGCACGAGCTAAACAGCGCAGCAGGTCTCAGCCACGGCGACAGCACCGGCGCTAGCAGCTAGGCGCGACGCAGCTGATAGTCGTCGTCTTCGTCCTCGTCACCGTACGAATCGTCGAGGTATTCCGACCATTTCGACAGCTCGTCGTTTTCGATCGAGGCTTCGTGCTTGCTCTGCAGCTCGCGCTGCAGCTGCTCGTAGTCGGTTTCGGGAATGTTGTATTTCAGTTCCCGAGCGACCTTGGTGTGCTTTGCCTTCTGACGGCCACGCCCCATATGCGTAACCCCCTCAATAGCTAAGGTGCCGGGCATAACTATGACCGCGCACCAGATGTCCAAGTTAAATCAGTGGCAATCACTTTAGCACGACTGCACCCACGCTCGCGGCCCGGCGCATCCGTGCGGCGGACACTCAAGCCATCGGTGGAAAATATGAGCACACGCTCACACAGCCATTCGAGAGGAGGGACCATGCTCACGAACGCGCATCCGATTGATATCGCGGTGATCGGCGCCGGCGGTTCGGGCCTCACGGCCGCCTATTCGCTGCGCGCGCTGGGTTTGGTTCCGCTCGAGGACTTCATCGTCATCGACAGTCATCGCGGCCCGGGCGGGTATTGGCAACAGGGATGGGACTTCCTCACGCTCGGTCGCGCGCTACAGCAAGAAGAGCTGATTGATCTTCCGGGTCAGGATGAGCTGGGCGTGAGTTTCCACGCGCTCGATGCCAACCAGCCGGCGCGCGAGGCGGTGCCGTTCGCGTGGCGGCGGTACGAGCAGGCATACGATCTATTTGTCGCGCATGGCGTGCGGGCCACCTCGGTACGTGCCGATCGCCGCAACGAGACCCTGCGCATCCGCTATGACAACCGATTCAGCGGCTCGAGTGGCTCGTTCACCGCCAGGGTGCTCATCAACGCAACCACCACGTGGTCGCGCCCGTTCGTGCCTGCCTATCCGGGGCTGCGCGACTTTCACGGCCCGGTTGACCACGCGTATCGGCTCGACAGTTTGGATGCGTTTACCGGGCAGCGCGTGTTGGTGGTCGGCGGCGGCCGGGTCGCGGTGGAGCTGCTGCTGCAGCTCGAACGTGCTGGTATTCGCACCGTGTGGTCGACTCGCCGGGCGCCGGATTTTCACGACGTACCGCGATTTTCGATTGCGAAAGGCAATGCACCAAGCGGTGACGAGGTGGTGGATGCGCGGATGCGGCGCGTGCAGCGCATGGCATCGCGCGGCAAGTATCTACCGAGCGATGTATTTGTGCGCGGGCTGCCGCCCACGCGCGAGGTGTTCGAGGCGCGCCGGCGCGGGCTGCTGCACTCCGAAGGGCCGATTCGACGGTTCATGCCGGATGCGGTGGAGTTTGCTTCTGGCGAGCGGACCGAGATCGACGCGATTATTCTCGCGACCGGTGGCCGGCACGCATCCCGCCACCTAGCGTCGCTGGATTTGCGCGATGTTGGTAGCGCTAAGAAGGTGGATGCGGGCTGGTCGCGTCGCAATCATCGCGTTGCGTTTCTTGGGTATTCGCCGGGCGCTACTGTTGCTGATTCGCTCGACGAGGCGATGCGCATCGGCGAGGATGCGATCGAGCTCCTTGCCGAACAGTAAGCGATATCCGCCCGAACGCTCCGGATGGGATCACCGCGGATGTGCGGCGCGCGATCGGTAGTCCGTCAGGGTAAAGCCGAGTAGCGTGCGGGCTTCGTGGCTCAGATGCGCCTGATCCGCGAAACCGAATTGGGCGGCGATATCCGCCAGCGCATCCTGCGGGTGCTCCCGGGTCCACGCGACCGCCTCTTGCAACCGTCGACGGCGGATCATCGCGTAGGGCGAGAGACCAACGTACTTGGCAGTTAGCCGGTTCACCGTTCGGGTCGATACGTCTAGCGCTTGCGCCAGGTCGGCGACCGACGTGATCGCAGAATCACGAATAGCGATCTCGGCGAGTCGGTTCGCGAGCCGTGCCTCGTCCGAAACCGGCCCGGTTTGTGCAGCTAGCCATCCTTCCACGTGCGTAACCGAAGCGGTGAGATCAGCCGCGTTGCCCCGAACGGTTGCGAGTATTTCCGGGGCGTTGACCACCAGGAACTCGTCACGAACCTCCGAGGGGTGATCGGTGAACAGTGGGACCGCTGCAGGCTTAAGTAGCGCGCCGAGCACCCATCCCCTCCCGGAGAGGATGCGCGTGGAACGTCGAGTGGTCGGACCCCAGTACCGCACCCCTTCGGGTTCGAACACGAGATTGCTGGCGGGGAACGACAGCACCTCCTGCGCGGATTCCTGACCGGGCGGCAGATTCCACTCGCTCATCCACCACCAGGTGATCAGGTGCGCGGTGTCGGGTCCTGGAGGTACCCGGCTGAAGTGCACCGGCAGTTCGGCCGGGAACAGTGCCCCTCGCTCGGTGAGAGACGAGCCGCCGATCATGGCAGGATTTTACAAGACCGCAGCTCTCGCGATTTCTAGCATCAACAGCATGAACAACTCCACCACTGCTGCCAACGGCCAGTACACCGACAACGGCCGACCCACGAGTTTCTCCAGCCTGACCCCATTTGTTGCGCTTACCGATCCCCGCGGCGCGCTCGACTTCTACCGCGACGTTTTCGGCGCGCGCGTTATGAGTTCGACCGAGATGGCGGGAGAACTCATCCACGCCGAACTGGACTTCGGCTGCGGCCGGCTCCAGCTCGGTGCTGCGCAGGAGGCATACCACCTCCTTGCCGTCGAACCCGACCGCGAAGACACGCAGTTCTCACTGAGCGTGTATGTGTCCAACGTTGACCACGTCGTGGATGCCGCCGTCGCTCGCGGTGCGGTCCTGCGCGAGCCGGTGGCTGACTTCGTCTCTGGCGACCGCTACGGCAGCATCCGCGATCCGTTCGGTATTCGTTGGACGGTCATGACGCGTGTCGAAGATCTCAGCGATGAGGAATCCTCGCGACGGGTTGAGGAATGGGCCGCGCAGATGAGTGAACCGGGTAGCGAACACCGCGATTAGTGCGAACCGGGCCACCATTCGGCGAGCAGGAATCCGAGGATCGTGAACACTGTGCACACCAGCAGCTGCCCGCCGGTGTTGAGCAGAGCGATAATGCGCTTGCCTCGGCTCCACAGCTGCCAGGTGTCGACCATGGCGGTGCTGTAGGTGGTGAATCCGCCGAGAAAACCGACCACGAGCACGTTCGGGGTGAGGTGGGCGCCGGCCTCGAACGCCGGGCGCGCAATAACACCGGCGGCGAAGGCGCCAATCACGTTGATGGTCGCGGTGGCGATTGCCGCAGGCGCTCCGCAGCGCTCGCGAAGCACCGTGTCAACGAGGTATCGCGTGGCCGCGCCGAGTCCGCCAAGCGCAATAACCAGGAGCCACCAGCCGGTGCTGTAGTCGGTCACTCGTCACCGTCCCGGTGCGGATGCGGTGGGTCGAGGTGGTAGCGCCGGGTCGAGCGGGGCTGCGGGTTCGCTCCGCGCTTGCGGTCCCATTCGCCGAGCTTCCAGCCGAGGTACGCGAATACGGGCCCGGTGAGAACGGTCACCAATCCGATCACGGGGGTGGAGATGTGCGGGTGCTGCATCCGCCAGGCGATATCGACGAACAGCGCCGAATAGCTGGTGAATCCGCCGACCGCGCCGGTGCCGAGCAGCAACCGCAGTTTTGCGCTGATCTGGCGGCGCAGCGCCAGCGCGATGATCGCGCCGAGCACGAACGACCCGATGGCGTTCATGATGAGCGTCGCAGACATCCACGTACTGTCGCCCAGCGGCGTGAGGGCCGCCCGCAGCGCGACCCCGAACATCCCGCCGACAAACACCAAGAGTGCGTTACGCAGCAGCTCAGCAATGGGCGTGGGCCGGGTCGATTCCGGTTGCGAAGCTGGCGAGGTCACGCATCCAGCGTAGTGAACCGTGGCGGTTGCGCAATCCGCCCGCGCTAGCGCTCAGGCGAGTCGAGTGCCGGATGGGGCCCCTCCCGGCTTGCGGTCGCCAGGCTCGGGCGTGCGGTCGCCAACCTCAGACTCGCGGTCGCCCGCAGGCTCCGGTACCCCCACCCGCTTCACACGCGGCGCCTTCGAGAAGTCAATGCCCGCCGGAGGGGCGTCGATTCGCCACGCGGCCGAACCTGTTGCAGCTCGAAATGTCGCCCGGATCCAGCCACCGGTACCGTGCGCGGACTGCTCTCGCGCCTCATCGTCATGCGGTTGCGGCACGGGTCCTCCTCGGGTGGTTGTCAGTGGTTCGGGCGAGCGGATGCGTCGGCTCGCCTTCGATAGCTTGGCACACGTAACTGCCCGGTAACTTCATGCTGCGAGAATTGTCCCCATGCGCAAACTCGCCAATTTGAGCCTCGGGAACCGGGCGCTCATCGCCCTGATCACGCTCACTGTCGCGCTATTCGGCACGTTGACGATGCTCAATTTGAAGCAGGAGCTCTTGCCCTCGTTCTCGCTGCCGCGGGTGTCGGTGATCACCACGTACCCGGGTGCATCGCCAGAGATCGTGGATGCGGATGTGTCAGAGAAGGTCGAAAGCGCCCTGCAGGGTTTGCAGGGCCTGGAGACTACGACGACCACCTCGAGTGCGGGCAGTTCGATCGTGATCGCCGAGTTCGAGTACGGCACCGATCTGGTTTACGCCGAGCAGCGGATGCAGCAGGCGATCAACCGGATTGATTCGCAGCTGCCAGAGGATGCGGATTGGAGCGTGCTTTCGGGGTCGATCGACGATTTCCCGATCGTGCAATTGGGGGTAACTGGCGGGGATGCGAAGCACAATGCGCAGGTGCTGCGCGAGCAGGTGATCGGTGATCTGCGCTCGCAACCGGGGGTGCGCGGCGCCGATATGTTCGGGGACCGTAAGGACCGCATCGCAATCAAGCTCAATGCCGAACAGATGGCGGCGCACGGTGTGACCGTCACGGATCTCACCGACACGCTCGAGGATGCGGGAGTGCTTTTCCCCGCGGGGCAGCTCGAAGAGGGTAAGGATGCGCTGACGGTTGAGGCCGGTCAGGCGATCGATAGCGCCGAGGAGCTCGCGGATGTGCCGATCGCGGGTGCCGTATCCGATACCGGAGCGCAATCACCCGACGTGCAACAGGCACCCGGCGACGAACAAGCTCCAGCCGACCAGCAAGGGGCCCAGCAGCCCGGCGGCGAGGTCGTCACCATCGGGGACGTCGCCGAAGTCACGCGCGACCAACAGCCGGCCAACTCGTTCTCGCGAGTCAACGGTGAAGATGCCCTCACGCTTTCGGTGACCAAGCGTCCATCCGCGAACACGATCGATGTGTCCGAGCAGGTGCGCTCGCAGATCCCGATGATGGAGGATGCGCTCGGTGACGACGTGCAGGTACGTGTCGTCGCTGACCAGGCACCGTTCGTCACCCAGTCGATCGAGACGCTCGTGCAGGAAGGTTTGCTCGGGCTCGTGTTCGCGGTGCTGGTGATCTTTGTCTTCCTGCTGTCGTTTAGAGCCACACTGATCACCGCAATCTCGATTCCGGTATCGCTACTGCTCACGTTCGTCTCGTTGTTCTTCCTCGACTACTCGTTAAACACGCTGACCCTCGCGGCACTCACTATCGCCATCGGTCGCGTCGTGGATGACTCGATCGTGGTAGTGGAAAACATCCGGCGGCACCTGGAACTTAACCCAACCGCATCCCTTCGCGGCAGCGAACGCCGCCGCGTGATTGCCGGAGCCGTGGGTGAGGTGGCCACGGCAATTACCGCCTCCACGCTCGCGACCGTCGCCGTATTCCTGCCGGTGGTGTTTGTGGGCGGGATGACCGGAGAGCTTTTCCGGCCGTTCGCGCTGACGAACACAATCGCCCTGCTCGCATCGCTGCTCGTGGCGTTAACGATTGTGCCGGTGCTCTCGTACTGGTTCCTCGCGCGCTCGCGGGTGCGCCGGGGCAAGCACGCCGCACCGGTCGCCCGAGCCGAGACCGAGCAAGAGGCTGAAACCGAACCAGAAACCGAACTCGAGCGGGCAGTCGAAACCGACCAGCCGCATCCCGGCACCCCGGCGCAGCAAGAACCCGAGGCAGCTCGAAACTGGCTGCAGCGCGCCTACGAGCCGATCGTTCGCGCCGCCCTCGCTCGCCCGATTGTGGTGCTTATCGCCGCGGTGCTGGTTCTGGTCGGCACCGGTGCGCTCGCGCCGTTGATGAAGACCAACTTCCTCGGCTCGTTTGGCCAGACCACCTTCAACCTCATGCAAAAAGTGGCGCCCGGTGCATCCCTTGCCACCACTGCCGAGAACGCGCGCGGTGTCGAGAAGATCATCGAAGAGGTCGACGGTGTCGAAGTGTCGCAATCCAGTTTCGGGCTCGACCCGGCGATGGCACTGTTCACTTCGGGGCAGCCGGTCGTGCGCTGGACGATTACCACCACGGATGATGCTGATCCGGATGCGGTACAGCAGCAGATTCTTGCCAAGGCCGCGGAGCAAGAATCCCTCGGCGAGCTCGCCGTCGCGCAGGGTGGGGCGTTCGATAGCGGCGTCACCGTGCGAGTTGAGGCACCCGATATGGATGCGCTTCGGGATGCAGAACAGCTCGCAAGCGAACGTCTCGCGGATGTCGATGGTGTGACGCAGGTCACCAGCGGCCTTGATGAGACGAGGCCGTTCATCCGCCTCGATATCGACGCTAAGAAGGCCGCCGGGTTTGGACTGAACGAAGCTATGGTTGCCGGTCAGGTCGCCCAGGCGCTGCAGCCGGTGCAGGTGGGCTCGGTCATGCTGGACGGCTCCTCGGTACAGCTCTTCTTCGTCAGCGGTGAGGAACCCCCGGCGAGCGTGGACGAACTGCGCGACTTGGAAATCCAGGCGGGGATGCAGTTGGTTCCGCTCTCCGAACTCGGCACGGTCGAGGTGAACGACGGTCCAGCACAGCTGACCTCAGCGTCGGGCACACTGTTCACCGAACTCACGATCGCCAGCGATAACGAGAACCTCGGCGAGCTCGCCAGCCACGTCGAACAGACACTGGACGATATCGACTTCGCCGACGGCGCCCGCGCCGAGATCGGCGGCGCCGCCGAGGACCAGCGCACCGCCTTCGTACAGCTCGGCTACGCCCTGCTCGCGGCGATCCTGATCACCTATATCGTCATGGTCGCTACGCTCAAGAGCCTGCTGCAGCCGCTGCTATTGATGATCTCGGTTCCGTTCGCGGCAACCGGCGGCATCCTCATGCAATTGATTACCGGCGTGCCGCTCGGTGTGGCCTCGCTGATCGGTGTGCTCATGCTGATCGGTGTGGTGGTCACCAATGCGATCGTGCTGATCGACCTGGTGAACCAGTACCGCGCTCGCGGTATGGATGTGGCTGAAGCAACGTTTACGGGCGCGAGCCGTCGTGTGCGTCCGATTGTGATGACGGCGCTGGCGACGATCCTGGCACTCACACCGATGGCCAGTGGCATCACCGGTCACGGTGGCTTCATTTCGCAGCCAATGGCCATTGTGGTGATCGGCGGTTTGCTGTCTTCGACCGTGTTGACGCTGGTGGTGCTGCCGTCGCTGTACCTCGTTGTTGAGCGGGCCCTGGCGCGCCGTGCCGAACGCAAGGCGGAGCGTATCGAAGCGCAGATTGCGCAGGCGGGTCTCGAGTAGTCGGCACTGTCACCGTCCCGGGTGCTTGGCGCGTAGGCTGAATGCTCCAGGGGATGAAAGGAGCCGGTGATGTCTCGAGGGCGCGGGTATAAGGCACCGGGCAACTACGTTCCGAAACGTAAGCGCGGCGGCAAGTTGGAGCGGCAGCGACCGAATCGAAGCGAGCAGCATCGAGGCGAGCAGAAACGGCGAAGCGAGCCGCATCGCGCCGAGCAAGACCGGCGAAGCGAACAGCATCGTGCCGAGCAGAACCGGGGCACCGATCCGCAGCGAACGCCAGCGCGCGAATCAGCGCCACCGACTGCCCCGGCCAGGCTCGAAACCGTGCGGGTGGATCCCGCATCCGTTGCCGACATCAGCTTCGCCGACCTCGGCCTTGACGAGCGACTCATTACCGCATTGGCGCGTTCGGGCGCGAGCGCACCGTATGCGATCCAGGCGGCCACGATTCCCGACGCGCTCGCGGGGCGCAATGTGCTGGGCCGCGCGCAGACCGGATCGGGTAAGACGATCGCCTTCGGTGCCGCGCTCGTGCAGCGACTATTTCGTATGCGAGGCCCGCGCGCAGGGCAACCGGGGCGTGCTCCAGGCGCACTGGTCCTGGCGCCCACAAGAGAGCTTGCCGTACAGATCGACAAGACGATCCGGCCCCTAGCCCATGCCCTCGGGTTGTACACGGCTCAGCTCTACGGCGGCGTGACCCACAAGAACCAGCTGACTGCACTCGAGCGCGGTGTCGATATCGTGATCGGCACCCCCGGTCGAGTCAACGACCTCGCCCAGCGCGGCCACCTCGACCTCGGCCAGGTGGTGATCGCCGTACTCGACGAGGCCGACGAGATGAGCGCGATGGGCTTTATCGACCAGGTCGAACGCATCCTCGATCACACGCGCAGCACCGGGCAGCGACTGCTGTTTTCGGCAACGCTGGATGAGGATGTGCGGCGGGTCATCGATCTCTACATGCCCGCGCCGGTCGCCTATGAGATTGCCGGCGAGGCCGGCACGATTGACCATCGTGTCTACATCGTGACGCGAGGCGATAAGGATGCGGTGACGGCACAGTTGGCGCGCACCCCGGGCCTCGTGCTGATCTTCATGCGCACCAAGCTCGGTGTGGAGCGGATGGTCGAAGCACTGAAAGCGCACGAGGTGAAATCCCTACCGCTGCACGGCGATCTCTCGCAGGGCAAACGCACCGCGAACCTGCGGTCATTCAGCGACGGCCGGGTGCGCGTGTTGGTGGCGACCGATATGGCCGCGCGTGGGATTCACGTCCCCAATGTGCGCCTGGTGGTACAGGCTGATCCACCCGATAAATTCAAGACCTATCTGCATCGGGCAGGTCGAACCGGACGCGCGGGCGAGCAGGGTACGGTGGTAACCCTGGTGGCGCCAAGCCGGCGCGAGAAGATGCGGCAACTCTTGGAGCTTGCCGAGGTGGATGTGCCGATGATCCCGACATCCGCGGGCGGCGCGGAACTCGATGAATTCGGGTGGTAGTGCCCGAGCGGTCGGTCGGTGAAGAGGATGCATGCGCAGTTTGCCGCGCGTTAACCTCGCGGTAAGTTCTGGGCCAGTGAGGTCGGCTTGTCTTAGCTGCAAGACTGCGTCCGTGCGAGGGGATTGAACACACATGCGTCTTCGTGGATTGGGTGCGGCCATCGCCGCAACTGCACTACTCACCGCCGGATTCGTATCGCCGGCACTGGCTGCACCGACCGATGGCACGGTGCGAGTTAATGAGGTTGAGTCCAGCGCCCCCGACAAGGGGCCGGACTGGGCCGAACTGCACAACACTGGCAGCGAACCCGTTGACCTCAGCGGCTATCAGTTCATCGACGATGACGACAGCCACACGCCCTATGTAATCCCCGAGGGAACCGTATTGGAGCCCGGCGGTTTCTTGGTTCTGGAGGAGTTCAAGAAGAAGCAGGGTACGGGCCACTTCGACTTCGGTTTGGGCAAGGAAGACGCGGCGCGGCTGCTCGACCCGAGCGGTGCCCAGGTCGACTCGCTCAGCTGGACTGGCGGTCACGCATCCGGAACCTACGGTATCGACCCGGATACCGGCGAGATCGTGGATATGGAACCCACCCAGGGGGAACCGAACAAACCGGCAGCGAAGTCGGGCACTGTCGTGCTGAACGAGATCGACTCAGCGCCGGCAGATGCTGTTGAGCTGTACAACACCGGCGAACAGCCTGTGGATCTAAGCGGCTTCGAACTGCGCGATAACTCCGACGACCACCGCTGGCGCTTCGCCGAGGGTGCAACGCTGAACGCGGGCGAGTTCCTCATCGTCGATGCCAAGACCCAGGGGCTCATCTACAGCGACGGTGCCTGGAAGGGCGGCACGTTCGAGAGCGCGATCGGTATCGGTAGCGGTGACTCGATGCGTATCTTCGATGTCGAAGGCTCGCTGGTCGATGAGTTTTCGTGGACCGAGCACGCCAGCCACAACGGCAGCGAAGCGGATGCGACACTCTCGCGTTGCCCGGACGGCACCGGTGAATGGAAGATCGGCACGCCGACGCTCGGTGCAGCAAACAGCTGCGTTGCCGATATCACCGAACCAGAACCGGCCCCGAGCACGCCTCTGTCGCCGGAGATCTCGGTGCTCGATGCCGAGGCGAAGTTCCTGGAGGATTCATCCGGTCTCGACGTGTTCGACGGGCACCTCTACGCCATTGATAACGGAACCGGCACGTTCTGGAAGCTTGCGATCGCCGACGACGGCTCGGTGAGCTTCGCCGACGGCTGGGATGCCGGTAAGCGCATCCGCTTCCAGAAGGACGCCGAGGACGCCAAGGCGAAGGGCCCGGATACGGAGGGCATCACCCTCGACGGTGCCGGCATGGTGTACGCGGCATCCGAGCGCGATAACGGCGCCAAGGATGTCAACATGAACACCATCCTGATGGTTGACCCGAACGCTGCTGGTCCAGACCTGGTCGCCCAGCAGGAATGGGACCTCACCGCACAGCTGCCGCAGGTTGACGCCAACACGGGTATTGAGGCCGTGGAATGGGTGCCGAACTCGGCGCTCGCCGGCAATATGCCGAACACCACGACCGGCGGTATCTACAACCCGGCCGACTACCCGAACGCGATCGCATCCGGCCTGTTCTTCGTCGCTCTCGAAGCGAACGGACACGTCTACGCATTCGCGCTCAACGAGGACGGCAGCGCGCAGCTGGTCTCCGAGTTCGCGCCCGAAACGCTGAATGGTGCCATGGCGCTCGACTTTGACGAGGTAAACAACGAGCTCTGGGTCGTATCCGACAACGGTTTCGCAGGGCGCATGGAAACCCTCCAGTTCGTTGACGGCATCGTGCGGCACACGCCATATCCCGGAATCGCCACCATGGAAGACCTCAACAACGAGGGCTTCGCGCTGGGTATCGGCGAGTGCACTGACGGGATGCGTGGAGCCTACTTCTTCGAGGATGGGGTCAAGCAGGGCGCGTTGAAGTACGCCGGTGTGCCGTGTAGCCTGCAAGCAGGCGAAGCCCCAGAGCCGCCGACGACTACCCCGACCGAACCGACCGAGTCGGAGACGTCGCCAACCACATCCGCAACGGAGACCGAAGACGCCATGGATATGAACAACACCGCAGCAGGACTGGCGAGCACCGGTGCCGAAGGGCTGACCTGGATGCTCATTGTCGCAGGTGCAATTGTGGTGCTCGGTGTTGGGCTCTTCCTGCTCGGCCGCCGAAACCGCACTGAGGATGACGCGGACGGCGTCGATGAGGCGGCCACGACAGCCGCCGCAACCGAGGCGGACAGCGCCGCTGACGCCGGCGATATCGACGTCGACGGTACTGATTCGAAGCTGTAACCACACGCAATACCGGGCGGTGCCACCTGCGGGTTGGCGCCGCCCGTTTTGTTGGTAATCGTGCACCCACGGTTTCCTCTGCGGCCACACACCGGTTACCGGTATTCGGTAGCGTCGCGCGCAGCATTGTGTTTGCGTGCGATGGCCTGGAGGTGACAGTGGAGCAGACGCGGGTGGTGATCGCAGAGCCACAGGCCCTCACACGCGAGGCATACTCGCTCATTCTCTCGGCCGTTGACGATATTCAGGTCGTCGCGCAAACCGACTCGGTCACCGACGCGATTGACCTCATCGACCGACACCGTCCCGATGTGCTGTGCCTCGCCGTGCGACTCACCGACGGTGACGCACGCGACGTTATCGCCAGCATCCGCGACCTACGCGACCCGGCGCCATTCATCCTGCTATTTGTAGGGCGAAAGGATGCGGAGCTGGTCGACTCCCTGCGCATCAGCGACGGGGTTGCCGTGCGCGCGAAATACTCACCACCCGAGGCCATCGTACGTTCGGTTCGTGAGGCTGCCGCACGGGCACGCGACCAGCATCGAGACGTGCGCCGAGTCTCCTAGGACTTGAAAAATGCCCCTCGTCAGAGCCCGTTCTCGTCCAAGTTGGCGATACGCGGCATTGTTACGATGCACACCGCAAATAGTTCTGAAAAGGGGTGAGCATGCTTCAGATCCGAGGCATTAGCCACTGGTACGGGGACCGACAGGTTCTCGACGACGTGAGCTTCGACATCAAACCTGGGCGACTCACGGGATTCGTTGGCGCAAACGGTGCTGGTAAAACCACCACGATGCGCACAATCCTCGGGCTGATCCAGCCAACCGAGGGTGAGATCCTGCTCAACGGCAAACCGGTTACCGCCACCGACCGGGCCCGCTTCGGCTACATGCCCGAAGAACGCGGCCTGTACCCAAAGATGAAGGTGCGCGAGCAGATCGTGTACTTCGCGCGATTGCACGGTATCGACAAGGCGGAGGCAACGCGTCGCACCGACGAGCTGCTCGAGGTCGTGGGACTCGCTGACCGCGGTGATGACGCGCTCGAATCGCTCTCGCTCGGTAACCAGCAGCGCGCCCAGGTGTGCGTCTCGCTCGTGCACAACCCGGAGTTCCTCATTCTTGACGAGCCGTTCTCGGGTCTCGACCCGGTGGCCGTGGATGCGGTGCTGCAGGTACTGCGGGAAGTCGCCGACCGCGGCGTGCCGGTACTGTTCTCATCCCACCAGCTCGACGTCGTTGAACGCCTGAGCGACGACCTGGTGATCATCAACCAGGGCAAGATCCGCGCACAGGGCACCCGAGACCAACTCCAGCGTGCACACTCACGCGGACTGTTCCGCATCGGCAGCGTCGATACCTCGTGGGCGCAGGCATTCGCCGATATTGAACTCGTGAGCAGCGAGGGCAACGAGCACGTGTTCCGTGTGCAGCTCGATCCGCAGCTCGACGAGGACGCAGCAGAGCAGGTCGCAGCGAAGCGCGCACAAGACGTACTCCAGGCGGCGATCGCACGCGGCCCCGTCTCCACATTCCAGCGCGAACTTACGCCGCTGGTCCAGATCTTCCGCGAGGTGCGTTCATGAGCCACACCAAACCACAACACGAAACTCAACCGCAGGTTGCCAGCGCGCTCTCCCCGGTACAGGGCGTCAAGCTCATCGCCGAACGCGAACTGCAGATGGCCGTTCGCTCCAAAGCGTTTATTTGGGGAATGATCATCAGCGTGCTGTTCATTCTGGCCGCCGTCCTCGGCCAGAAGTACATTGGCGAGTTCTTCAGCGCCATCGGCGGTAACGACGAGGATATTACGGTCGGCACCACGATCGATGAATCAACGATCCCGGGTATGGACAAGCTGCCGTTCGAGCTGCAGCAGTTGGGCTCGGTGGATGAGGGTGTTGAGGCACTCAAGTCGGGCGACGTCAACGCGCTGGTCGTGATGACCGATGAGGCGCAGGCCCTCACGCTCTACGACCAGGATGGCAAGCAGGCATCGCTTGCCGCAGAGTCACCGATCACCGTGCTTGGCAATGAAGACGTGAAACAGCAGGTGGTCTCGGCGTTCACGGTTTCGCCGAACTCCGCTGTAGTGAGCGAGCCAACGAGCGCGCTCGATAACCCGATGGCACGGATGTGGATCGGCATGGGCTTTGGCATCCTGTTCTTTTCGGCGCTGATGATGTCCGTGCAGCGCCTCGCACAGTCCATCGTCGAAGAGAAGGCGTCACGCATTGTCGAACTGCTCGTATCGACGGTTACGCCGAGCACGATCCTTGCGGGCAAGATCATCGCCGGCACCATCCTGGCCGTGGGTCAGCTGCTGGTGATTGCGGTGACACTCGTTGGTGCGCTCGCGGCGTCGGGATCGGGAGAGCTCGCCATGCAGATTCTCCCCGCCGCCGGGTGGTTCATCCTCTTCACGCTGCTCGGGTACATGGTCTACGCCGCAATGTACGCGGCGGTCAGTGCGACACTCAGCCGCCCTGAGGATGTGGCCAGCGCCACCGCGCCGATTGTGTACTTGATGATGGTGCCGTACATCGGCCCGTTCCTTGGTGCGTCGAACGAGGTGCTGATGACGTGGCTGAGCTACATCCCGATCTCCTCGCCGGTGGCCATGCCGGTGCGGATCTTCTTCGGTGACGCGCAGTGGTGGGAACCGCTGGTTTCGCTGGTCATCCTCGTGGCGACTGCCTGGGTGCTCACGATGTTGGCCGGCCGCATCTACCGCAACTCGATCCTGCGCAGCGGTCGAGTAAAGATGATGGAGGCGCTGAAAGCGTAGTTTCGAAACCAAACGGCCGCCGACGCGTCGGAGCGCATCCAGAGCGGATGCATCCGGTCGCCTCGGCGGTCGCTTGATTTTCCACATCCTGCTGGCTTGTAGGAAACCTCCTATTTCTTGGGCGGCAGTTTGGATGTGGCTTGTGCATGGTTCGCAGATCTTGCCCATCGCTGTACCAGGAGATCGAATATGGCGCACATGAGCAATGACGCTTTACCGGAAGAACCGAACAACGACGTTCGCGCTGACGGGGCCGTCGGCGAAGACCTCGAGCCCCACGTGAGTGAAGCTGCCGGCACGACCGATGACACGGTCGAACACGCAGCACACCTCGACGACACTGAACTCGATGCCGACCCGAACACGGTGGCGATTAACTGCAACCAAATTGCCCACGCACTCATCGGGTCCTGGCCGGATGCCACGATCAAGGGGCGGTCGATTGCCGCGAACCCGACGTTCTGGCGCGATGACTCGCTCACCCCGCAGGAACACCGCGAACGGGTGTCGGAACAGCTTGTGAAGCTGGTTGCAATCGGTACTCCGAAGCTCGCTTTCCCGGAGGAGTTCGGTGGCAAGGGTGCCCACGGCGCCAACCTCGCGGTGTTCAGCGAACTGTTCCTTGCAGATCCCAGCCTGCAGATTAAATCAGGGGTGCAGTTCGGGCTCTTTGCCTCCGCGATCCTGCACCTCGGTACCGAGGAACACCACCGTCGGTGGCTGCCAGATGTGCTCTCGCTCAAGGTGCCCGGCGCATTCGCGATGACCGAGTCCGGCCACGGCTCCAATGTCGCGGGTCTGGCAACGACCGCGACCTATGATCCGGATGCGCACGAGTGGGTCATCAACACCCCGTTCCGGCTGGCGTGGAAGGACTACCTCGGCAACGCCGCGAAGGACGGCACAGCCGCAGTGGTGTTCGCGCAGCTCATCACCAAGGGCGTTAATCACGGTGTGCACGCCTTCTATGTGCCGATCAGGGATGAGCACGGCGAGTTCCTGCCCGGCGTCGGCGGTGAGGATGACGGCCTCAAGGGCGGGCTCAACGGTGTCGACAACGGGCGCTTGCACTTCGATCATGTCCGCATCCCGCGCGACTATCTGCTGAACCGCTACGGCGACGTCGACGAGGACGGTAACTACACCTCGCCGATCGCATCCCCGGGCCGACGGTTCTTTACGATGACCGGAACCCTGGTGCAGGGGCGGGTTTCACTCACGGGTACCGCGGCGGTCGCCCAGCGCGCCGCCCTCGCCATAGGCATTACTTACGCCAATCAGCGTCGTCAATTCGATAACGCTAAGAGCGGCCGCGAGACGGTACTGCTCGACTACGGCCGCCACCAGCATCGACTCATCCCGAAGATTGCCACCGCTTATGCGGCAACGTTTGCGGCCGACGAGCTGCTCGCTGAGTTTCAGGCGGTGTTCTCCGGCGCTGATGACACCCCCGAGCGTCGGGCCGATCTGGAAACCCTTGCGGCAGCGCTGAAGCCGCTGTCGACATGGCAGGGAATGGAGACACTGCAAGAGGTTCGGGAAGCGTGCGGTGGTGCGGGCTTCCTCGCCGAGAACCGCGTTGCGCTGCTGCGTCACGATCTCGATGTCTACACCACCTTCGAGGGCGATAACACCGTGCTCCTGCAGCTGGTGGGTAAGCGCTTGCTCGATGATTATGCGGCAAAGTTCAAGGATGCGGACAGTCGCGAAACTGCGCGTCTGATCCTTTCGCAGACGGCATTGAAGGCGTGGCGAGAGATCGGCCTTGCCCGCTTGGGCGGCAACGCGACGGACTTGGGGAGCTCTGCCCGTGCCGTCGGCTGGCTGCGTGACCCGAACCACCAGCGGGCGCTGCTTGCCGCCCGAGTCGAGGATGAGATCGCTGCCATCGGCGCCTATCTCGCAAAGTACGCGAAGCGCTCGGCAGCGGAGCGCGCTGAAGCCCTAAACACCCAACAATCACGGCTGATTGATGCGGCGCGCGCCTATGCCGAGTTGATCCAGTGGGAGGCGTTCACACGCAAGCTGGAGACCTTCGACGCCGAAAGCGACGAATATCGAGTGTTGTGCTGGTTACGTGATCTCTACGGCCTCGGGCGAATTGAACGCGATCTCGATTGGTACCTGCTCGCGGGACGACTCACCACCGGGCGGGCACGAATGGTCGGTTCGTATATTCAGCGGCTGGTATCTCGCTTGCGGCCACTGGCACAGGAGTTGGTGGATGCGTTTGGTTACGAGCAGGCGCACCTGCGCACGGTCGTCGCATCCGGCTCAGAAGCGCAGTGGCAACAGGAAGCGCACGAGCACTACGAGCAGCTGCGTGAGCGCGGTGAGATGCCTGCTGCCGAGCCGCGACCGAAACGGCGCTAGCCGCTGGCATCAGAACCGCTCGGTGCCTGAGACATGCGCTCGCGGGTGAGCTGATCCTCGCTCGGCTAAATTAGTGCCATGACGTTCAACGAAGGATCGCAGTTCGACTCGAGCAATGTGCGTAAGCGCAGCGGCCGGGGCGCGATGATTGGTGGTGGCGGCGGTATCGCCGTGCTGCTGCTTGGTCTGCTCTCGACCCAGCTCTTAGGGGTCGATGTGACCCAGTTCTTTGGCGCCGGTGGTGGCGGTCAGCAGCAGGAAGAGAACATCGCCTGCACGGGGGCCGATGCAAACTCGAACCGTGACTGCCGTATCGAAGGTGCCGCGGTGACGCTCGAACAGTTCTGGTCCGAGGAGGCCGGCAAGGTCGGCGTGCGTGAGTACCGCGACCCTTCGGTGGTGATCTATAGCGGCCAGACCGGCAGTGGCTGTGGAACCGCATCCAACGCCGTTGGACCGTTCTACTGCCCGAACGATGAGGGTATCTATATGGATACCGATTTCTTCGACATCCTCGTTGACCGCTTCGGTGCGCCGGGTGGCCCGCTGGCCGAGATGTATGTGGTCGCACACGAGTGGGGTCACCACATCCAACACCTCGCTGGCGGTCTCACCCCTGATCGGCAGCAGGATGAGGGCCCGACCGGTGGACTGGTACGGCTTGAGTTGCAGGCAGACTGCTATGCCGGTGCGTGGATGGCCGGAGCGTCGCGCGCTAAGGATGAGCACGGCAACCAGATCATGAAGGAACCAACGCGCGAGGAGATCGAACAGACGATCTCGGCGGCGCAGGCTATCGGTGATGATGCGATCATGGAGCAGTCCGGTATGGAAGTGCAGCCGGAGAAGTTCACGCACGGTACGAGCAAGCAGCGCACGACCTGGCTGATGCGCGGATTCGAGGGCGGCGTGGAACAGTGCGATAGCTTTAGTGTGTCCGGTAACCAGCTATAACGGTCGAATGTAAGGGGCTGCCATGATGTCGGTCACGCTCACCGCAGGCATGATCGGAGTTGCGATTCTGATCGCGATGGTGATCTGTGGTGGCGGGGTCGTACTGGCCGTGCTCGGGGGTAGCTTTCTGCTCCGTAATCGTCGGGCGCGGCAGGTCGTTGCCGCACCCCAGTACTCACGAACGGTGACCGCTGAACTTGACCCCACATCCGGCGCAATCAGCGGTGAGTATGAGGATGAGCCGCAGTATGCCAATGAGCTCGCTGCGAGCCTGGCAGACGTGCCCGAACTCGACCGAGCCGCATCCGATCTACGCCTCTTACAGCGTGAGCGCCGTCGCAGCATTGCACTCGTTGCCACCGGCGCAGTGCTGGCGGTTGCCGGTGCGGCAATGTTGATGCTGCTCGTTACGGGACTACTCGACTAGCTCGCGCCCTCGCGGCGCTGCGCTCGCTCAGCCCCGTTCGACGGGGAGATCGGCTTGCTGCCAGGCAGAGATACCGCCCTCGACATTGGTGGCGTCCTTGCCGAGTTCTTCAAGAAAGGTCACGGCGCGCGCGG
This sequence comes from Pseudoclavibacter sp. Marseille-Q3772, assembly GCF_916618895.1. Lineage (NCBI taxonomy): Bacteria > Bacillati > Actinomycetota > Actinomycetes > Micrococcales > Microbacteriaceae > Pseudoclavibacter > Pseudoclavibacter sp. Marseille-Q3772. Next base: position 1,190,196 of record NZ_OU745391.1, on the reverse strand, counting down.
AGCGTCCCCCGGCGTGGCACAGAATGTAGGCTCCGGATGCGGGGACTTCGTCGGCGCGGTCTGCGAACTCGCTTAGCGGGATCGAAACCGCATAGGGGATGCGAACCTCGGCGAGTTCGTCCGGCTCACGCACGTCGATGAGCGTGATCTGGTCGCCGAGCTGATGCAGTGCTTCTACGGAGATGGTCTTCATGCGCCAATCTTAGGGACGCTATTCGTAAATCCCCCGAGAATCGCACCCGAAGTATTTGCTGGAACACCCGATGCCGGTCACCTGAATGTTTCCTTAGGGCAATACGCTGCAAGAAGAGGCGGTGGCGGTGCCACCGCAATACAAGGAGCGTGAACTGATGGATAACAACGCAACCCAGTACGGGCAGCCAGATTGGTCTGCTGGCCAGGGTGCGCAGCAGGGTCAAGGAAACTTCGTACCGCAACCGGTGGAACAGTCACCGGGGTCGATGCAGCAACCGCAATTCGGTGACCAGCAGGGCCAGTTTGATGCATCGCAGCAACACCACTTCTCAGGCCAGCAGCAGGGCCAGTTCGGTGCACCGCAGCAGCCGCAGCGGCCGCCTCGGCAGATGGTGCGCTCATCCGCACTGGACTGGGTTCGCGATATCGCGGGTGTGGTGCTGCCTCTGCTTGCGCTGATGACCGTCTGGCAGTCCCAGTTCTACAAGGTTGACCTCGGCGGCGCGGTTCTCGGTGCGGTGTTCTGCATCATCATTGCCGTGCTCGGTGGTGCCATGCAGCTGCTTGCTCGGTTCGGTGTGCTGCCACTCGCGCCGGGTCTCGTCTACCAGATTCGTCTTGCCTCCCAGGCCCCGCTATTGGTGAGCGTGACCGTCTACAGCATCATCGATATCGTGCGCGCGTTCGGCGGTCTAACCGATATGCCCGATGCTCTTGGACTCGGCGCTGCCGTAGCGCTATCGCTGGCGGCAATCGCGGTCAATGCGCAGACCCGGGACTACGAAACTGGCGCGCTCGGCGGCCCGCAATCGCAGTTCGGCAAGCTTGCAGCGTTCACCGTCAAGGCGCTGACGTTCTTCCTCATCGGCCTTGCCGCAATCACACTGCTGTCGTCGATCATCGTCGGTGTTGCGCTGCTCGGCAAGGTGAGCGAACTGGGCGCTGCCAGCGATACCAACAGCGTTGGCGTCATCATCGGCGTCATCATGCGCATGCTGCTTGGCGCAGCGCTGATCGCGTTCACGGCACTCTTTGCACTGGGGTCAGAGCCAGCGCGTTTGGTTACCATCGCACTCGGCGTGGCAATGCTCGCGGCATGGCTGATCGATGGCATCTGCGGACTCGGCTTCTCGCGGCTCGGTGTCGAGTCGACACACCTCATCCCGGTCATGATCTACGGTGCGACGCCGAACACCGCCGTCCTCGTACCGGCACTTGGTGTGCTCGCCCTCAGCAGTGAGGCTGGGCGCGGTACAAAACCAATGGATGCGACCGCGCGCTGGTTCCACGCGCTCGGGTTGGGGATGCTGCTGGTTGCGACCGTCAGTGTGCTTGGTGCCATTGCCGGTATTAGCGGTTTGATCCCGGTCTTGGAGTATGTCCCGGTGGACGGGGGCAATGTCGCAATGACCGTCATCGTGATGGTGCTGCTGGCGGCAATCGCTACGGCGGCAATCATGGTGTACCGCATGGTGAAGGGTGGTCGTGGACAGCCCGCGCCGGTAGTCAGCCAGCAGAAACTCATGAACTTCACCGCCGCCATCCTTGCTGTCGGTGTGCTGGCGGTGATTTTCGGTTTGATCCAGCAGTCCGGTGAGTCAACGTCAATCATTCCGCATATGACATCGACGATTTCGGGGCTGTACCTGCTCGCGTTCACCGTGCTGCTTCCGCTGATTGCGCTGATCGTCGTGTGGCGTGCGCCTGAGCTCACGGCCCACTTCGATGCAACGGGCCAGCGCTTCAAGCTCAATAGCGGCCAAGCTGGTTATCAGCAACCGCAGCAGGGCTACGGCCAGCCGAGCTACCAGCAGCCACAGCAGCAGTACGGTCAGCAGTTCGAGCAGCCGCAACAGCAGTACGAGCAGCCGCAGCAGCAGTATGAGCAGCCGCAGGGCTATGACCAGCAGTACGGCCAGCCGGCCGCTGAGCCATCGCAGCCGCCCGAGCTGCAGCAGTACGGTCAGCAGAGCTATGAACAGCAGAGCTACCAGCAGCCGGAACAGCAAGCCGCGCCGCAGTTTTCAGCGCAGCCGCAGTTCCTGCGTGAGGGCCAGCAGGCAGAACAGCGTCCCGAGTATGAGGCTGCACCTCAGCACACGAACCCAGCCGAGGAACAGCCGCGACCGGAGGTACAGCCCGCAAGTGATGCATCCGCATCCGAACCGCAGGAACAGCATGGCGAGGCACCCGACCTCGCCGCGATGGCCCGCAGGGCTCTCGACCCGAGCACTCCGGCGGAGGAGTTGCACGCGATGAAGGAACACCGCGAACTGTGGCCCTACTTGGCCGCAGCGAACGGTGCCGATCGCGAACTGCTCGACTGGTTGGCGAACACCGGTGACGAGACGGTACTGACCTACCTGCGTGGCCGCGGTCACGTGAGCTAGTTCAACTCAGCACAACTGTGGGGCGGGTGCATGATGCATCCGCCCCACAGTTGTTTGTGCAGTGTTCGACTAGCGCGGTGCCGGTACCTGCAGCAGCCGCGAGAGCTGTTCGTGGCGCGGCGACCGAGGCATCGGGGTGCCATCCACCGAGACGATCGGCGCCAGCAGGCGGCCTGAAGAGATCAGCCAGGCGCCGTCAGCACGATCGAGCACGCTGCGGTCCAAATCGGCAAAGGTGACTGTCAAGCCTTCGCTGGCACCAGCATCCATCAACCGGCGCAGCGTCGTGGAGGCGAGGATGCCGTCTTGCTGTGGGGTTTGGAGCTTGCCGTCGAGGTCGACCACCAGCGTCGAGGTGGGGCCTTCGAGGAGGCGTCCGGATGGGGTGACAAATAGCGCGTCATCGGCACCGTGGTCGAGTGCCCAGCGCTGCGCGGCCATGTTAATGCCGTAGGACAGGCTTTTTGCGCCGGGCAGCAGCCACGGCAGGTCGACGGTTTCTTCGGCTTCGAATCCGCGGTCGAGTACGAGCACGCGCACGCCCTCGTGGCGGTCGCGGTAAATGGCGGCCGGAAGCGGCATCATCATTGCCCAACAGGTGGGCGGGCCGCCGAACTCGGAGCCGCGCGTTTCAACCAGGCGCACAATCGCCTCGGGACGGGTCTGCCAATCCCATGCTTCGGTGAGCGCAGTCACGGCGCGGGTGTACCCGTCGCGGTCTGGTTTAGGTAGGTTCAGGATGCGGGCGGATGCTTCGAGTCGATCCAAGTGGGCGTCGAGGTTCGGTACCTTGCCGTCTCGGCAGAAGGCCACATCGAACACTCCGTCTCCGCGAACGACACCGAGGTCGTCTGCGCGCAAGAGGGGGACATTGGGATCAACGAGCGTGCCATCGAGGAGGGCAATGAGTTGCGTCGAATCAGTCGCGGTCATAGCTCTAGCCTACGCTCGAACGTGCGTACAGCCGAGTTCACAAGCCTGGCGCAGTACTCTGACAACTATGCGGATCACTTCAACCTTCTTGGCGAGTTCCCGCATCCCCGCCATGCAATTGGGGAAGTCAATCCTGGCAATCACGCTGGCTTGGCTGCTGAGTTGGTTGCTGCTCGGTGTGGAGATGCCGATCTTCGCTGCGATTGCGGCGTTGCTGATCGTCGCGCCCAGTGTGAACGAGTCGTTCTCGAAGGGGGTCGAGCGAAGCCTCGGGGTGATCGCTGGTGTGCTGATTGCATCGCTGATCTCGCTCGTGCTGCCCATTACGGGTGCGGTGGTGCTGGTGGCGGTGACGCTGTCTCTGGTAATCAGTTGGTTGGCGAGATTCAGCACCGGGATGACCAACCAGGTTGTGATCAGTTCGATGCTGGCGATTGCGATGGGGGCGGGGAGTGCTGAGTTTGCCCTGATGCGAACGGTTGAGACAGCACTCGGGGCGCTCGTTGCGTTCGGCGTGAACCTGCTGCTCGTTCCTCCGGTGATGGTGGAGCCGGCGCGCGAGAAGATTGCCCTGCTCGGTGGCGAGGTATCGAACTCGCTACTGCGCCTCGCGGATGCGCTCGAGCGCAAGCAGAGCGAGCAAGCGCTGCGCGGTTTGTTGCTGGAGGCCAGGTTGCTGCGGCCGATGGTGGACGCCTCGGTGGCCGCGGTGGTGAAGGCTCACGAGTCGCTCACGATGAACCTGTGGGCGAAGCGGTATGAGGAGCAGCTGGCCGAGATGGATGAGCTGCTCGAGAACCGACTTCGGGGCACGGTGACCGAGGTTATCGGTATGACGCGCGCGTTCTATGACCACTATGACGATGAGCTGCACACTGAGCCGATGGTGCTCGATATCACCGAACAGCTGCGGCGGTCTGCGCACGATATTCGATTGCTCGTGCACTTAGCGGATGTGGATCCCACACCGTTGACTTCAGCGATCCCGGCGTTGACCGCACCGTTGGAGTTGCGCACGCCCAGCGGCCGGCGGTGGATTCTTATCGGATCGCTGATGGAGGATCTGCGCCGCATTCACGACCGGATCGCCGGCGCCGATACCTAATCGGCGCAGCGCCCAGTAGGCGAAGGGAGTAGTGACGATGTCTGGAACCAGGGTCGGTGTGATTGGCCTCGGCTCCGTCGGTGCGTTCACCGCGGTCGAACTCCAGCAGCGCGGATACGAGGTGCTCGGCTTTGAAGCCTTCGGCGTCGCCAATGACCTCTCGGCAGTCGGCGGCGACACCCGCCTCTTTCGGCGCCTCTACCGCGAAGGCGGTGCCTACTATTCGCTCATCGAGAGAGCGTATGAACTCTGGCGAGCACTCGATGAACGCCTGCCCACCGCATTCCGGGAATGCGGTGCACTGGCGCTCGTCCCCGAAGACTCCGACTACGCCCGCGGTCTGCAGGCATACGCTGACCAATTCAATGTCGCCCACAAGGTTCTGCGCGGCAAGGAGCTCGACGAACGCTTCCCGCAATTCACTCGAACCGATGGCGACGTCGGCTATTTCGACGCCTGCGGCGGATTCGTGCGCACCGACCTCGTCGTCCGTGACGCATTTGATCGAGCCGAGGCGCTCGGTGCGGAACACATCGCCGCGACCGTGACCGAATGCATCCCACACTCAAACGGCGTGACAATCACTGCTGAAGACGGCCAGAGCTGGGAAGTCGATCGAGTCGTGGTCGCCGCCGGCGCTCGTACCAGCGGCATCCTCCCGCAACTCAAACCATTCACCACCCCAACGCTGCAGGTGATGACCTGGTTCCAGCCCGACTCGCCGGAAGCCTTCCGTCCGAGCGAGATGCCCGTGTTCATCCGCGAGGGTAGCGACTTCCACGTCTACGGCGCACCAACGCTCGACGGACTGCATGTGAAAGTATCGGGTCTTACCGAACCAAGACCCGCCGAGTTCGATGGCATCGCCTACGACGGCCAGGCCACGATCGAGGACCTTCAAGACTGCGAACAGCTCGTACCGCGCATCCTGCGTAATGTCCACCCAGTGCCGGTGCGCACCGCGGTCTACCCCGAGCTGTATTCCATCGACCGGGATTTCATCCTCGACTGGGCGGATGCAAACCAGCGAGTGTTCGTCGCCAGTGCGTTCTCGGGCAAGGGGTTCAAGATGTGTAACGCCATCGGTGAGCTGGTCGCAACGATCATTGCCGAGGATGCGGAACCGCCGAGCGCGTTCTCACTCAAGCGGTTCCCCGGCTGGGTGATGGAATAGTCGGTTAGGTGGCTCACGCCGCCGATGTCAGCTTGCCGGTGCGCTGCAGCTGCCAGCGCACCGCGATGATGATTACGACCGCACACGCTGCACCGAGGAGTGTCTCGCGGGAGCGGTCCACGAAGAGTGTCTCCCAATCGGTGGTGAGCCGCAGGTTCGACGCACCGATCGCCACCGGTGTGATGAAGGTGAGGGCAACACCGTAGTGGCGACCCACCACGACCTCAAGGATGAACTGACATACGGCGCACACGATGATCACATACAGGGTTGGCGGGTTGCCGCTGAATAGCGCCGCAGCCAAGCCAACCCCGGCCAGGGTGCCGGCGACTCGGTGTAGCGTCCGCTCGAAGGAACGCATCGCCGTTGGCGTCGCGAAAATCGCGGCAACCGTAATCACCGCCCAATACTGATGGGACGCCAGATTCAACGACCAAGCGATCAGCGCGGCAGCCGTCATCCCGATAATCGCGGCGATCGTGAGCGAGCGCACCTCGGCAGCCAGCGCATTCGAAACGGACCGCACCGGTTCATGCGGCAGCGGCTGCAAGCGAGTGGCAATAGCGGGAACTGCCCGCAGCAACCTGCCCGACATCGCCACACACCAGCTGAACCCAGCGGTCGCCAGCGCGGTGATCGCAACGATCGGCAGGCCCTCCGGTGGTACCGGTGCATTTGCGCAAGCGAGTAGCGCGAACAGGAAGAACATCGACCCCTTCGGGATCAATTGCATACCGAAACTCAACGGCAGCGTGATCAGCGTCACCCCGGCAGCGCTTACCATCAAGAGCCACAGCGGTGCTCCGGCAGATGAAATCAGTGCGCCGAGCAGCACACACAGCACCTGGACAGCCCCCACCGTAGCCACCGACAACCAGCGCGTCCGGTACGGCTCGCGGCGCCCGTAGAACGCCGTGAACGAGGTCATCGCCGCATACACGCCAAGGTCCATCCGGTCGATGAGGTAGAGCGTAAGGACCGGAACCAGGAAGCCGAGGGATGCGCGAACCGCAGCCTCGTAGGTGGGTCGTGATGCGTCGAAGAGCGCGATGCCAGCGAATAATCCTGCAGGTTTCCCAGCCGATGCCTTTGCTCCTGGCTGCGGGGTACCTGCCGTCATTACGCTCCTTTCCGACGTGTCATTGTACGGAAGGGATGTAATCGGCGCAGTCCCGTGAGTTTGAGTAGTGGATGGGGTCAGTTGTCTGAGTGCATTGCCTCCGGTGCGCTGATCCGCTGCAGATCGATCGCATCCGTGTCCTGCTTGTGCCGAAGCGTTGACGGCCACCAGATCGCCCGGCCGATGTCATAACCAAGCGCGGGCACCAGCAGCGAACGCACGACGAAGGTATCGAGCAGCACGCCGAATGCCACGATGAACGACACCTGCAGCATAAACACGACGGGCACAACGGCAAGCGCCGCGAATGTGGCGGCAAGCACCACGCCAGCTGAAGTGATCACCCCACCGGTGATCACCAGCCCCCGCAAGATGCCGCTGCGAGTGCCGTGCTCGAGCGCTTCCTCGCGCACTCGGGTCATCAAGAAAATGTTGTAGTCAATGCCGAGCGCCACTAGGAACACGAACGCATACAGCGGCACCGCCGGATCCGAACCCGGGAACTGGAAGACGTGATTGAACACGATCGCTGAAACACCAAGCGCTGTGGCGAAGGAAAGCACCGTGGAGAGGATGAGCAGTACCGGCGCCAAGATCGCCCGCAGCAACAGCATCAAAATCACCATGATGACCGCGAGAATCACCGGGATGATGAGGAAACTATCGTGCACACCCGCATCCGTGGTCGCAATCGATGTGGCAGTCACCCCGCCGATCTTTGCGGTATCGCCGAGCTCATCAATCAGATCGCGAACGGTCGATGCCGCAGCATCCGAATCCGGTGCATCGCTGAGCGTCGCCTGCAGCAGTACCTGACCGTCGACCACCGTCAACGCCGGTGCGTTCGGCGTGCGTGGGTCAAGTGGTTGCGGACCGTCCGGAGTCACCGGCACCGAACCGGCGGGGGAGTCAGCCGAAACGCCTATGACCTGCTCCACACCATCGTTGGCCTCGAGCGTGGAGACAACCGTACGGATATCACCCTCATCAATGAGCAGCATGACCGGGCTGCCGGCACCGGCGGGGAAGTGTTCGCCCAGTGCAATCTGCCCGTCGCGGGCTTCATTCGCGCCCGCCACCATATCGCTTTGCGGCACCCCGTGGGCGCGCAATTGCGGCAGCCCCAACGCACCAATCATCAAGACCGCGGTGACAACCACCCAAATCAGGCGCGGGCGACGCTTCACGGCACTCGCGATCCGGGCCCACATGCCCCTGGACGGCATACCGTGCTCAGCAGCAACCACTTCGGGTTCAAACTTCGGTACGGCCGGCCAGAATGCGCGACGGCCAAGCAGATACAGTGCCGCCGGCAGCAGCGTGAGCGCGGCAATCATCGCGAACCCGATTCCGGTCGCGGTTACCGGGCCCAGCGTCGAATTGGACTTCAGCTCGCTCAACAGCAGACACATCAGCCCGGCGATGACGGTACCGCCAGAGGCGATGATCGGTTCCAGCGAGCCGCGCCAGGCAATCTTGGTGGCATCGGCCGTGCTATTGGTGCTGCGTAGGGCCTCCCGGAAACGCGCGACATACAGCAGCGAATAGTCGGTAGTGGCGCCAATCACCAAGATGAATAGGATGCCCTGGGTTTGGCCGCTGAGCGTCACCAGCTCGGCCTTCGCAAGCCACCACACCACCAATAGCGCCACGCACAGTGCGAACATACTGGTCGCCAGCACGACAATCGGCAGTAGTACCGAGCGGTACACGAAGAGCAAAATCATCAGCACCGCGGCAAGCGCGACGACCAGCAATAGGCCGTCGATGGATGCAAGCCCCTGGGCGATCTGGGCAGAGAACCCGGCCGGTCCGGTCACGAAGCCTTGTAATCCCTCGGGCGTGGTTTTCGCGACGCGCTCACTCAACGCTGTCACCGCATCCGCAACCTCGGCATCGCTATCGACCAGCATGAACGCCTGAAGCGCTTTACCGTCCACGGACGGAATCACCGGCGATGATGACGGCTCTACACCCTCGACATTGAGCGCCGTCAAGGCGTCGGAGACTTCCCCGGCGGCCTCGGGCGTGATCACCGAATCGCTCGTGTAGACGACGATTGCCGGGAGCGCATCCGAACCGGTGAACTCTTCCAGCTTGTGCTGCACGGTATAAGCATCGGAGCTGCTCGGCAGATACGCCGTCTGGTCGTTCGTTGAGACTTCACTCACGCGCCCAAACATGGTGCCACCGATCCCGGCGGTGATGACCCACACCAGGATGATGAGCGCTTGAATAACCACCCGCAACCACGATTTGTTCGACGAGTGTGTCGCTGTCATGTTCTGCCTGAATCTCCCCGGGCTGCTCCTTTGCCTAATCAACAATTTTACCCGGTCAAGGTGGGAAAACAGCAGGAGGCCGCCCTGTCGGACGACCTCCTACAGAAGCGTCGAACGTTACTCGACGATGTTGCCCTCAGCGTCGTACTTGTAGAAGCCCTCGCCGACGGCGCGACCAAGTTTGCCCTGGTCGATGTAGTTCTCCTTGAGGTATTTCGCCCATGCTGCCTGACCGGGATCGGTCTCGGCGCGCGAGAGCGCGAGGTTGTACGGGGTCATCATGCCGATGATGTCGTAGATCATGAACGGGCCCAGTGGTGCTCCGGTGGCCTTGCGCCAGGTGAGGTCAATGGTCTTGTGGTCAGCGACGCCCTTGACCAGGAGTCCGGCGGCAGCGCCGAGCAGTGGCACGAGCAGCGAGTTGAGCACGTAACCGGGCTGTTCCTTCAGTACGCGCACGGGGACCATGCCGATCGCCTCGGCGAAGCGCACGAGCTCTTCGTAAACCTCAGGGTCGGTGCCCTCGTGACCCATGATCTCGGCGATGTTCTGGCGCCAAATATTGTTTGCGAAGTGGAGCGCGGCGAACTTGTCCGGACGGTTCACGGCACTGGCCATATCGCTCAGCAGCATCGTCGAGGAGTTGGATGCGAACACCGTCTGTTCGGGAGCAAGCTCGGACAGCTTGGTGTAGGTATCGCGCTTGATGTTGATGTTCTCCGGTACCGATTCGATGACCAGGTCGGCGTCCTTAACGGCGTCGGCGAGATCGGTGGTTGCACGGATGCGGTCGACTGCAGCCTGCAGCTGCTCATCGGTCGAGTTCAGGTCGTGACGGTAGTAGCCGCCAAGCTGCTGCCAGCGAGCGGGCAGTGCCTGAATCGCTTCCTCGGAGACGTCGTAGGCGACGACGTTGAAACCGGAGTACGCGGTTTGGAAGATGATCTGCGAGCCGAGGACGCCGGTGCCAAGCACGGTGATGTTGGCGAAACGGGTGGACATTGTGATCCTCTCTGGTTGTGACGCTGTTCGGAGTGCCGAATGGATCGTCGCGCGTGTGCGCAGCGCTACCTTCTGTCTACTCCATCCCGCTGATGGTTCCCCTAGTGGGCGAGTCCGTGTTCTGCGAGGTGTTCGAGGGATGCAATGAGTCCGGTTTTCGAGGTTTCGGCGCGGAAAGCGATGCAGTCCAGAGATGACATGAGCACCGCGCCAAGGAGGGCGACTGCTGCCGTATCCGCATCGAACTCGCGATCCAGGTTCGGTTTTGACGCGCGGATGGCACGGCTGAACTCGGCTACGAGCGAGGTTCGGAGTGCTCGGGCGTTGTCGGCCCAGGCGCGATCGGTGCGTAGCAGTTCAACGATTGCGAGACGGGCGGCATTGGGAGCCTCGAAGAACACGTCGACGAGTGCTCGGGTGGCGCGGGCGGCGGGTGAGCCTTCTTGGGAATCGGCCTCGCGCGCTTCGGCAAGCGCAGATTCGATCCGCTCGCGCATATGGGTAAACACCGCCGAATACAGCTCGTCCTTGCTCGCAAAGTTGTAGTACAGCGAACCCTTGGCTACGCCCGCCTGCTCGGCAATTGCATCCATTGAGGTGGATGAAATGCCCTGGTCGGCGGCGAGCGTAACGGCTGCATCAAGGATCAGTTCTCGAGTACGATTGGGGCGCGCCATGGTTCCCTCCCGATTGGCTGGGTGCAGCAAATTAATTCTTGCACTGACTGGTCAGTCTAGATTAATCTTGGTTGCCGTACCACCCGGATTCGATGAATGTATCGCCGGCCATTGAAACTCGAGAGGAAACCGTCGTGGAGATTGCTCTGCAGCAGGTTCAGGTAGGCACGCGCCGCCCCATCCTGCCGGTCACTAGCTTCACAGTTCGCTCCGGCGAAGTGACGGTACAGGCATGCCCAACCGACCAGGCGCCAACAGTGCTGGCGCTAGTCGCCGGCGGGCAGATGCGCCCCTCGCGCGGGAAGGTCACCTATAACGGTCGCCGGCTGCGCGGCAAATTGAAACAGCGGATCGCGATTGTCGATGCCCCGACGGTGAGTGAACCAGATGACTACGTCACGCTGCGTCGCACCGTCGCCGAGGAATACACCTATATCGGCCGCGTGGCCACCGCGGGCCGCGTGCAGCGGTTCCTCGACCGGCATGGAATCAGCGACTACAGCGATTGGCACATGATCGAGCTGCCGCCCAGCGTGCGGATGGTGGCGCTGACCGAATTGGCGCTACTGCGCCCGGAAACCGAAGCCGTCATCATCACCACCCCCGACCGACACGGCGGTGCAGCGGGCGATGTGTACGAATACAGCAAGCATGTCGCCAGTCGCGGGTACGCCGTGCTGTGCATCACCGGTACGACAGCGGCAGAAGAGATCCTGCGAGACCACTTCAACGAAGCCGACCACATCCACCTGGCGCCCGAAGAGGCGCCCATGGCATTCCAGCGAGAAGCACCTGTCAACAGTTCGTCTTCCTCGTCGACAGAGGGAACTCAAGCATCATGACTCCAAACCACAACGATCGACTCTCGCAGTTCGTGCGCTCAACGAGTTTCTTGCAGCTCGTGCGCAGCGAACTCGCCCGCATCTTCTCCCGCCCGTTTAACGTCATCGCGCTGATCGCGCTGATGAGCGTGCCGCTGCTGTACGCCGGCGTCTATCTCTGGGCGAACAAAGACCCGCAGGGAAACCTCGAAACCGTACCGGCCGCGCTCGTCGTCGAAGACGACGGCGCGATGGTGGACGGCAAACTTCAGAACTTCGGTGATGAGGTCGCGGATGAACTCGTCAAGGATGGCCGCATCGGTTGGCAGCTCGTCGATGAGCAGACCGCAAAGTCCGGTGTCGAATCCGGCGAGTTCTACTTCGCCGTGACCTTCCCCGATGAGTTTTCCGAAAACCTGACGAGCGCAGTGTCCGAGACCCCCACATCCGCAGCATTCGAGGTCACCACGAATGATGCGAACAACTACCTCGGTACCACCATCGCAGAAGCGGTCGCGGACGAACTCGTCAGCAAGATTTCATCCAAGATCGGCGAAGAGGCCGCGGGAAAGCTGCTCTTTGGTCTCAATAGCGCCCACGACGGTTTTGCTCGCGGAGCGTCGGCAGTGAACCAACTTGCCGAAAAGCTCAGCCAAGCCTCCGACGCAGCAGACAAATTGGCCGAAGGCGCCAACAAACTGCACGATGAAGGCACCCAGCGCCTGCGCGAATCCACGGCGCAGATGCCGGATCAGGCGAATCAGCTCAACTCGGGTGCGCATAAGCTCGCCGACGCATCGCAACAGGCTTCGACCGGCGCGAGCGACCTCGCATCCGGAGCACAAGAACTCAATAACGGCCTTGGTGAGCTCAACGACAAGGTCGCTGAGCTGCCCAATAAAGCACAGCAGCTCGCTGACGGTGCAAAACAGGTTGCCGATGGCAACGCGCAGATTGCCGAGATCGGTGACCGCATCCGCGACGATTTCACCGTACTTGAGGGCGTTAAGGACGAGATCCGCCAGGATGCCAGGCAGCGGTTGATTGACCGCGGCTACACCGAAGCAGAGATCGATGCGATCGTTGCTGAAGTTGATGCCGCGCTTGACGGCGGGCTCATCGATCGCGTCGATGATGTGAAGCATCGCGTTGGCGAGAAACTTGACCAGCTCGATCAGCTCGCCGACGGTTCCCAGCGCCTGGCCGATGGCGCCGCACAGCTGGCTGACGCATCCGGGCTATTGAAGGATGCGGTGGGTAAGGCCAGCGATGGTGCCTCGCGTCTTTCGCAGGGCAGCAACAAACTCGCCGACGGTATCGATCAGATCGCCGATGGCTCGGGCCAGCTCGCCGACGGTACCCAGCAGCTTGCTGATGCTGCACCGCAGCTCGTTGACGGAGTTTCCCAACTTGACGACAGCGCCGAGCTGCTCGCTTCGAAGCTCGATGAGTTCGCAGGCAAGCTCCCGCAGGCCGTCGACGGTGCCAACCAGATTCGTGACAAGCTCAGCGAAGGCGCCCAGAAACTCCCGGCCGCGGGTGAAGCACTGCGCGACCGACAGGCGCAGACGCTCGGCAACCCGGTGGCGATGTCGAAGGATGCGTTTACCACGGCAGCCGGCTACGGCGAGGGTCTTGCCCCGTTCTTCGTCAGTCTCGCGGCATGGCTCGGCGTGTTCACGATCTTCCTGATCGTGAACCCATTCTCCAAGCGTGCGGTCACCGCGATGCGAAACCCGCTGCCGGTCGCGTTCGCCGGCTGGCTGGTGCCCGCACTCATCGGGTTCATTGAAATGACGCTGCTCACCTGGCTGCTGCACGGCCCCGTGGGCCTGCACATGGAACGACCCGGACTGGTGTGGATGGTGCTCGTCATCAGCTCCATCTCGTTCGCGGCGCTCTTCCAAGCACTGCGTACCTGGCTCGATAGCACCGGACAGTTCATCGGTCTGCTGCTGCTCGTGGTGCAGGTCACCGGTGCTGGCGGTACCTTCCCGGTCGAGAGTATGCCGCCGGTAGTGGTAGCCGTGCACCAGTACTTGCCGATGAGCTGGACCATCACTGCGCTGCGGCAAACCATGTACGGCGGCGATATGCAGATCATGTGGCATCAGATCGGCCTGCTGCTTACCCTGCTTGGAGTATCGCTACTGGTCACCTGGCTTGGTATCGCGAAGAAGTCGACATCGCGCAGTATGCGTGACCTGCGGGCACCGGTGATTCACTAGTGCGAGCGTGGATCGTGCGTGCGCCTAATCGGTGTGACGCGCGATCCACTCCCGCAGATCCCGGACGACCGACATCGCAGTGAACCCGCTCGTGCGCGGGTTCGTCTTCGAGGGCGCGTTCTGGAAATGGAACACGTACTCACCGGCCGAACCCGCACACCGAATCACATGCGAGCTCAGCGTCGCGGCCGCATCCGCCATCACCCGAACCTCCACGCGTGCAAGCGACCGGTCCATTGCCTCGACCTGCTCCGCGGCGGTCGGGTGCGGGCCGAGGTAGTCGCGAGTTGCCCAGGCGAGGGCGACGGTGACGTTCACATTCGCAGGGAACTTCTCAATCGCATCCCGCGGCGTGCCGCGCAGCAGTTCGATCGGGCCGTCAACCGGTGTGAGGGATTCGAGCCGGGCTCGTTCCTCGTCGCTCATCCACGGACGCACCAACGCTTTTGCGAGCTTCGAGGTCTGGATGGAGATTTCGTCGATTCCGCCGGCCTCGGCCGCAGCGCTGAGCGCATCGAACCCGCCGATCGCGCCGTTGGTGACCACGAGCTCTCCGGGCGCACTCAGCAGCTGTCGCAGCAGCTCCAGATCCGCCAGCGCGCCGACACTGGTCAGCAGCAGGGGAGTGCCGGACGCGACCACGGCGGGGCCGTGTTCGCGAATCGCCGGAACGCCGGCGCACTCGACCACGATGTCTGCTGCGACGAGCAGGTCGTCGAGCGCCGATGCATCCCGAATCGGGTACGGCACCGACTCTCCTGTGTACTTCGCGGGGTCGCGCACCACCGCGCCAGCAATGCGGATATCGCCGCGTTCAAGCTCGGGCGCAAGGAACAGCTTGCAATCATTGGCGATGGTGCCGTGGCCGAGGAAACCGATGCTGACGGGAGAAGTACTCATACTGCCATCCTGCGCGAACAGCATCTGAGCACCCTGCACGCTGCTGCGCTAGTCGAGCAGCAGTGCGGGTTCTTCGAGGATGGTGGCCACATCCGCCAGGAACCGCGAGGCAACATCACCGTCGACGAGGCGGTGATCGAAGGATGCGGCAAGGGTGGTCACCTGGCGCACCTGCACCTCATCGTTCACCACCCACGGCTTGGGGCGCACCGCGCCGAACGCGAGAATACCGACCTCACCCGGCATGAGCACCGGGGTTCCGGTGTCGACCCCGAACACACCAACATTCGTGATCGTAAACGTGCCGTGTTGCTGATCCGCTGGCGGTGTTTTCCCTTCGCGAGCGGTGATCGTCAGGTGTTCGAGCGCGCCCGCCAGCTGCCGCATTGACAGCTGGTGCGCATCCTTAATGTTCGGCACAATCAAGCCGCGCGGCGTCGCTGCGGCAATACCGAGGTTCACGAAGTGCTTCACCACATACTCGCTGTCGGTCCAAGTGGCGTTCGTGGTCGGGTTGCGGCGAATCGCCCACATCACCGCCTTGGCGACGATCAGCAGCGGGGAGATCTTCACATCGGCATAGTCCGGTGAGTTCTTCAGCCGCTTGACGTACTCCATCGTGCGCGTGGCATCAACATCCACAAAAAGCGTCACATGTGGGGCGGTGAACATCGACTTCACCATGTTCTGTGCGATCTGCTTGCGCACACCCGCAACCGGGTGATGCTCCTCGCGCTGCGGGCTCCACTGCGGAGTTTCGATGTTCTGGAACACCCGCGCCTGTTCGGCGTGGTGCACCACATCCTGCCGGGTAATCTCACCGGAGGCACCCGAGGGTTGCACCTGCGCGAGATCAACCCCGAGGTTCTTCGCGAGCTTTCGGATCGGCGGTTTCGCAAGCACCGGCAGTCCGGTGGCGCTTGCTGCGCGCGCGGGTGCAGCGGTGCTGGCAGCGGGCTGACTCGCGCCTGCGGGCTTGGTGGTAGTCGGTGTCGACGGTGTGGTGGATGCGGGCTTGTCAGCAGCGCGTCGCTTCGCGCGTCTCGAGGTCGGTGCGGTGACGGTGCCGTACCCGACCAGGTTGGCGCCGCCGCTCCCATCCGCATCCCCCTGCTCGGAAGCCGGTTTCGGAGCCTGCTGTTCGGTATCCGCTTCGCTCGTTTGTAGGTCGAGGATAGGGCGACCCACCTCGACTTCGTCGCCCTCGGCCACGAGCAGTTTCGTGACCGTGCCGGATACCGGGCTCGGGAGTTCAACGAGCGACTTTGCCGTCTCGATCTCGACAATGACCTGGTTCACTTCGACGCTATCGCCGGCTGCGACGTGCCACTGCACAATCGTTGCCTCGGTTAAACCCTCGCCCACATCGGGCAGATTTACCACGGTCACGGTGTACTCCTGGGGTTCTAGTAAGCAAAGGCCCGGTCGACGGCATCCAGGATGCGGTCAACACTCGGCAGGTAGTGCTGCTCAAGTCGGGCGGGTGGGAAGGGGACATCGTAGGCGGCGACTCGCAGGATGGGGGCCTCGAGCGAGTAGAAGCAGCGCTCGGTGAGCTGAGCGGCGATTTCGCTACCGACCGAGGCGTGGCCGGGGGCTTCCTGTACCACGACCGCGCGGCCGGTGCGCTCGACGGAGTCGACCAGCGGCTGCCAGTCGACGGGGGAGAGGCTGCGCACATCGATCACTTCAAGATCGCGGCCCTCTTCGGCGGCGAGCTGTGCAGCCTGCAGATTCATACTGGTCTGCGCGCCCCAGCCGATGATCGTCGCATCCGATCCGACGCGAGCGATACGCGCCGCGTCCATCGCCGCCGGGGGCTGGCGCAGATCGATCTCGCCCTTGGGCCAATAGCGACCCTTCGGTTCGAGGAAGATCACCGGATCATCGCAGTCGATCGCCTGCCGGAGCATCCAATAGGCATCATTGGGCGTGGATGGGGCGATTACCCGCAGGCCGCCGGTGTGCGCGAAGTATGCCTCCGGGCTTTCCTGGTGGTGCTCAACCGCGCCGATGTGACCACCGTACGGGATGCGGATCACCACGGGCAGGCGCACGGCACCGCCGGTACGTGCGTGCATCTTCGCGAGCTGCGAGGTGATCTGATCGAAGCCGGGAAACACGAACCCGTCGAACTGAATCTCGCACACGGGCCGATAGCCGCGCATCGCCAGGCCGATCGCGGTGCCGATGATGCCGGACTCGGCCAGCGGGGTATCGATGACCCGCTGCGGCCCGAACTCAGCCTGCAGGTGTTCGGTGACCCGAAACACCCCGCCGAGGTTGCCGATATCTTCCCCCATGCACAGCACACGATCGGTGTCCTGCATCGCGTCGCGAAGGGCGCGGTTGAGTGCTTTCGCGAGCGGGAGCGTTACCGATTGCTCGTTCATCGGGCACCTCCGGAAGCGTCGTCGAACGATGCTTCGAATGTTTCAAAGGCTTCGCGCTGTGCCGAAATCGCGGTGTGTTCGGTGGCGTACGGATGCTCGAACATCGTTCGCGGGTCGGGCTCGGGAAGTGCCAGTGCTCGTCGGCGCATATCGGCCGCGTAATCGGCGGCTTCTTCGGTCAGCTCGTCGAAGTATGCGGACTCGACGCCCTGGTTGCGCAGGTACCGTTCCAGGCGCGCGATCGGGCAGCGCGAGCGCCAGTGTTCCTCTTCGCTTGCCTGGCGGTATTTGGTCGGATCGTCGCTGGTGGTGTGTGGCCCGACGCGGTAGGTGAGTGCTTCGATGAACGCGGGACCGGATCCTGCGCGTGCTTCATCGAGGTGGTGGCCGGTAATCGCCCAACTTGCCATCACATCGTTGCCGTCCAGCTGTACCCCGGGCATCCCGAACCCGTGCGCGCGCCGATACAGCGGTACGGGGGACTGCACACGCACCGGTACCGAAATTGCCCAGTGGTTGTTTTGCAGGAAGAACACCTGCGGAGTGTTGAAGCTGCGGGCGAATACCAGTGCTTCGTTGAGGTCGCCCTGGCTGGTTGCGCCGTCACCGAAGTAGACGATGGTCGCCTCGTCGCGCTCTGGGTCGCCGGTACCGCTGGCGCCGTCGAATACCTGGCCCATGGCGTAGCCGGTGGCGTGCAACGCCTGGGATGCGATTACCAGCACGTAGTTGCGTAGGCCGTTTTCCTCGGCCGGGTCCCAGCCGCCGTTCGTGCAGCCACGCAGCAGCGACAGCACCTTGATGAGATCGAGGCCGCGGGTGAAGGCAACCGCATGTTCGCGATAGGAGGGGAAGATTGCATCCTGGTCGCGCGTGGCCAGTGCTGACCCCACCTGCGCCGCCTCCTGTCCCTCGCAGGGAACGTAGAGGGCGAGCTGCCCCTGCCGCTGCAAGTTGGTGGCTTCGCGGTCGAAGGCGCGCGTTAGGGTCATGGCGCGCAGTGCGGTTAGCCACAGTTCATCGGATGCCGTCTCGAGCCGTTCGAGGTACGGCTCAGCAGCTGGGCTGGGGGCGATTGAACCGTCGGGTTGCAGGATGGAGACGGTCTCGTGTGCGGGGTCAGTCACTACCGGCATCCTCCTTGCGTACGCGGTATGCGCGGTGCGCGACCGCTGGGTAACTTTGCCAGTGTATGGCGCGGCTCTTGCCGGTTCCTGGGGAAATGTGACAGCGCTTTTTAGGTTTCGTTGTAGAAAACAACGATGGTGGGGAGCGGCTATATGTCACTCCCCACCAGTCGTGGGTGACCGCTGTGCTGGTCGTGCGGTTGGTGCGCGATTAGCGCGCGCGGTTCGGTGAGGAATCTCCGACCGTTTGCAGCACCTCGGTGTGGAACTTGTGGTCCAGGCGGCCGGATGAGACCAGGTTGCGCCGGGCCATCGGCCAGAACACCAGCAGGATGGCCACGGCTGCGAAGGTGAGCAACACCCGTTGGCGACCGGTGTCGTTGAAGCACATGATGATGGTGATGGCGACCACACCGATCATGACCACGATGGCCGGTAACGGATGCAGCCAGGTCTTGAGTTCGAGCGAGTCGCGTTCGCGTTGCGACATGCTCGAGCGCATCCGCCACTGGGTCAGCGCAATAAAGAAGTACACCAGTAGCGCGACCAGACCGGCGGAGCTCATGATGTATTCGAATAGCGGGGTCTCCGGCGCCAAGAAGTTCACCAGTACGGCAAGTAGTCCGCCGGAGGTCGAGGCCAGGATGGCAACCCAGGGCACACCGTTCTTGGTGCGCGTGCCGATGAACTTCGGTGCCAGCCCCTCATCCGACAGCGCCGCAAACATCCGCGAGGCCGAGTACAGTCCCGAGTTCAGCACCGAGAACACTGCGGTGAGGATGACCGCGCTCATCACACCGGCGGCGATATCAAATGCCTGCGGCCCGAAGATGCTGCCAAAGATCTTGCCGAATACGAATGCGAACGGTCCGGATGAGTCGGGGTCCGGCAGTTCGTTCCACGGCACCACGCACAGGATGACGAATACGGCGCCCAGGTAGAACAGCATGATGCGCCAGATCACCGTGTTGCTGGCCTTGACCACGCCGCCCTTCGGGTCTTCGGATTCGGCGGCGGCCATGACCGCGATCTCGGTTCCGAAGTACGAGAAGATCACCAGGGCGACACCGCTAATGATCGGCCAGACGCCCTCAGGCGCAAAGCCTCCGTGCGCGACGAGGTTGCCCACCGAGAACGAGGCAGTGGGCCACAAGCCGAACGCGAACAGCGCGCCGAAGAGCAGGAACACGATGATGGTGACGACCTTGATGCTCGCCAACCAGAACTCGACCTCGCCGAACGAGCGCAGGGACACGAGGTTCACGATCGTGAACACTGCCAGGATGACCAGCGAGAAGGTCCATTCCGGGATCATCGGGAACCAGCCGTTGAGCGTCTGCCCGCCAACGACGGCCTCGAAAGCGATCACGCCGACCCAGAAATACCAGTACAGCCAGCCGATCAGGTAACCGGCCCACGGGCCAACTCCTTGGCGGGCGTACTCCATAAACGACCCGACCGCGGGACGGGCAATTGCCATCTCGCCCAGCATTCGCATGACGAGAATGACCAGCAGGCCACCGATCCCATAGGAGAGCAGCGCTGCGGGGCCGACGGTCTTAATGACGTTGCCGGAGCCAACGAACAGGCTGGCGCCGATGATCCCACCGAGGGTGATCATCGTGATGTGACGGTTCTTTAGTTTGTTATCGCCAGCCGGTTCGGTTGACTGCGCGGTGGATGAGGTACTCACTTGGCTCCAATTGCGCGGCCCAATGGGCGCAGGAAAACGTATTCGGTGCGCAGCGATGCGCGTATGTCCTTACATTATCCCGCACTTGAAACGTGTCAAGTGACAATTCGTCCCCTAGGCAAGCGTGATACGCACCGGGGTGGCCGTCATTGGTGCGCCGGACTGTTCGGGGCAGTCAATTGACGACGGCATGTGACGGCGTCGTGACCGAAAAAAAGTTGTGCTGCCGCGATGAATTTGCTGCTAGATTTGTGCGCCGTGGTTGGACCTCATCCCAGCTCCTCGAACCCTCGAAGAGCGCCGTTGCGCACACTTCGCGTGACGCCCAGACCGCACCGACGGCTGGATGGCTCAGTTTCGTATGCGCCGCGCATGAACCCACCGCAGCAAGTGGTGTTTGCGTTTCTGACGGTCATTACGATCGGCAGTCTGCTGCTCATGCTGCCGATCAGCTCAACTGGCGAATCGGCGCGACCAATCGACACCATCTTCGTGGCTACCAGCGCCATGACCGTCACCGGTCTATCACCCGTGGACACCCACATCGCGTGGAGCGGCTTCGGTCAATTGGTGATTCTTGTGCTTATTCAGCTCGGCGGCCTCGGGGTGATGACCTTCGCTTCGATCATCGGAATTGCATTGACGCGGCGGATGGGGTTACAGGCACGAATGGTTGCGGCCGCTGAGTCGCGCACGATTGACTTTGACGACGCTCGAACGGTGCTCACTTCAATTGTGCGATTGGTTGTTGTCTGTGAGGCGACGGTTGCTGTGCTGCTGTACCTGGCGCTCGTGTGCGTTCACCGTCTCGATCCGATTGGTTCGATTTGGGATGCGGTCTTTCACGCCGTATCGGCGTTCAACAATGCAGGATTCTCAACCTTCGAGGGCAATCTCGTTCGTTTTGTCGACTCGCCATGGGTCTGCATCCCGGTGGCGCTGGCGATTATTACCGGTGGGCTCGGGTTCCCGGTGATCGCGCAGATCTTGAAGTTCGGCCCCAAGTGGAATCGGCTGAGCCTCACGGCGAAAATGGTGCTTACGGCGACGCCTGCGCTGTTGCTCCTGGGCACCCTGTCATTCCTCGTGTTTGAGTGGCGGAATCCCGCGACGATTGGTCAGTATGACTTCGGCACGCGCATCCTTGCGAGCTTCTTTCAATCAGTGCAAACGCGCACCGCAGGTTTCAACACCCTTGAATTCGGTCAGATGGAATCGGAGACGCTGTTGTTCACCGATCTGCTGCAATTTATCGGCGGTGGACCCGCGGGGACGGCTGGCGGAATCAAGCTGACCGTGTTCATGGTGATTGCTGCGACCATCGTGGCCGTCATTCGCGGTGAGGGTGCAGTACAGATTTTTGGCAAACGCATTCACGACCAGGTGGTTCGCCGTGCGGCCGCAATCGGTGTGGTGGCCGTGGGCTTGTGCGCCGCTGTGTCGATGCTCCTGCTGGCTACGACCGAATTCACTCTTGACCAGATTTTGCTCGAGGTCACCAGTGCGTGGGGAACTGTCGGATTGAGCACAGGAATTACGACTGATCTGCCCGATATTGCCAAGATCGCTATCACCGCGCTCATGTTCATCGGCCGGTTGGGGCCGTTAACCATTGCCGCGGCCATGGTGCCCGCGGTGCGACCGCTGCCCTATGAACTTCCAGAAGAAAGGCCAATCATTGCGTAATTCACTTGGGCGAAACAGCCGCATGTCCGAGACCGTCTGCGTTATTGGGTTGGGCCGGTTCGGCACGGCGGTGGCGACGGAGCTGATGAAGGACGGTGTCGAGGTACTCGGTATCGACCCCGACGACGATGTCGTGCAGGCATTGGACGGGCTGATCACCCACGTTGTGCGGGGAGACGCCACTCATGAGCCCACGCTGCGCAAACTCTCGGTACCCGAGTTTGAGACGGCTGTTGTGGCGATTGGCGGCAGCATCGAAGCAAGCATCCTGGTCACCGGCCTGCTGCAGAAATTCAAAGTGCCCAATATCTGGGCGAAAGCAGTATCCGAGCAGCACGCCGAGATCCTCACCCAGCTCGGCGTCAAGCATGTTGTCAAGCCAGAGACGGATATGGGGCGCCGGACCGCCCATCTGTTGCGAGGCCGGCTCGAGGAATACGTTGAGATCGCCGACGATTTTGTAATCACCCAACAGCTCGCGCCGGAGTTTGCGCTCGGTACGCCCATCGGCGACCTACGGTTGCGCCGTAACTACGGCGTGCACGTGACGGGCGTTCGCCACCCGGGTGGCACCTGGCAGATTGCACTGCCCGAGGTTGCCCTGCAGCGCGGTGATCACATCCTCGTTGCCGGTAATCGACGGGATGCAGATAACTTCGCCAGACTGCCATGCACAGATGACCTTGACGGGTAGGCGGCAGCGGCAGCTCGGAGTGCGGGAGGAAAGAAACGACCCCCGGGGCTAGTTCATTCAGGTTGTGCCGGGGGTCTTGTGGTGGCTCCGACCGGCGTCGATCCGGTGACCTTTCGATTTTCAGTCGAACGCTCTACCAACTGAGCTACAGAGCCAAGTAGCTTGCGCTACTGAGCGAAACGCCCTCATCCTGAGCCACTCTAGTTGCTCTACAGACGAGGGCGACGCACTCGCGACCCTGACGGGACTTGAACCCGCGACCTCCGCCGTGACAGGGCGGCACGCTAACCAACTGCGCTACAGGGCCTTATTGAATTGTTGCGACGATTTAACATACCAGTTTTTCTACGGTGTTGCCACCGTGACCCCAACGGGATTCGAACCCGTGTTGCCGGCGTGAAAGGCCGGTGTCCTAGGCCTCTAGACGATGGGGCCAAAAGCTGTTCCGCAGAACCGCCAAGGTGAAATCCTAAGCGCAAAATGCTTAGCCGCGCAAGTCGATTCTCGCAAAACGAGTGGGGACCGTCGAGGTTTGCGTCGTTCGGTCCGTTGATCCGAGTTGGCGACTGCCTGATTGGGATGCGGCTGCGCGGTGGGTTTGTTCTGAAAAATCACGCAAACGCCGGGCAGGGGTTACATATTTGCAACATTGTCGCTACTGTTTTCGATGTTACTAATGTGAAAACTGTGCCTCATGTGCGCAAGGTGACATTTGTGACCAGCTGAACCGCATCCATTCCCGCCACAGAATCGAGAACTTCATGGCTTCTTCCGCATCTGGCCGCGCTGCGCGACGCCAGGCGCGCCCTGGCCTGCTCGCGGTGATTGCCGGAGCGATGGTGTTCGGGGTGCTTGCGCCCGGTTCGATGGCCAGCGCCGCAGATAAGAAGCCCCTCGATGAATACGCAACCTGGGACGACGTTGTTGCCGCCCAGGACGACGTCGACAAACAGAACGCCCTGATCGCCGAGATCCGCGGTCAGATCGAAGACCTCAAAGTGCAGGTCGCCGAGGCAGAGAAAGAAGCGGATGCGGCCGGAGCTGCGTATGCGAGTGCCCAGAACGCGGCCACTGAGCAGCGCTCACAAACTCACACACTGCAGACGCAGGCAGAAGAGGCGCGGGCGAAGGCGGACGAATCAGAGAGCGAAGCCGGCGCCTACACCGCGGCAATGGTGAATAATCTGCCAAGTGACCCGACCGTGCAATTGCTGGCGCAACCAGAGAACGCTGACCAGTTCCTGCGGGGGATGTCCACTGTCTCCAAGCTCGGTAAGCACAACGATGAGGTCTACCAAGAAGCGCTGAGCGCGCGCAATAATGCCGATCAGCTGGCCGGCCAGGCCAAGGAAGCGCTTGCAGAGCTCGAGCGGCTCGAAGCGGAAGCGCAGTCCAGCTATCAAGCCGCAGTCGCCGCGCAACAGAACGTACAGCGTAAGCGCGATCAGAAAGTCTCCAAGGGTTCCGAGCTTGAGGCGATGCTCAAGCCGCTCATGGAACACCGCGATGTCGTGACCGCCGACTATAAAGAGGGCGAACGGCTGCGCGAAGAGGAGCGTAAGCGCCAGGAAGAAGAACGCCGCCGCAAGGCTGAAGAAGCTCGTCGTCAGGCCGAAGAGGCACGCCGCAAGGCCGCGGAAGAAGCACAGCAAAACGCGGCCGCATCCGGTGGATCGTACTCACCGCCCCCGGCGCCCTCCGGCGGAGGCGGGTCGAACCCGAAGTCGGGTAAGTATGCCTATCCGATGGACCCGGCCGGTTGGCTCACCGACTACTTCGGGCCGCGGCTGCACCCCGTCTACGGCTACTGGAAGATGCACACTGGTATCGACATCGTTGTTCCGGGCGGTACCTGCGGCGCGCCGATCTACGCCGTCACCGATGGTGTGGTCACCCTGGCAAGCTATATGGACGGCTGGGGCAATCTGCTCGTCTATGAAGACGCGGACGGCACCGTGTTCATGAATGCGCACATCACCGAGGGTGGCTTTGTTGCCTACCCCGGGGAGCACGTATCGGCCGGTCAGGTCGTTGCCTACGCGGGCACCACCGGGCCCTCGACCGGATGCCACCTGCACTTCCAGATTGAAGTGGGAGGCGAACCGATCGACCCGCTGATCTGGCTCGGTGACCGGGGAATGTACTACTCGTAACGATCCGGACCGAAAGCACACGCAAGACAAAACGGGGATGCAGCTGACTGCATCCCCGTTGTCGTACCCGCTAAGAGCTACTCGGCTGGCTTGTAGGCAGCGAGTGAACGCTGGATGATCTCGTCGGCCTCGGCCGCGGTGCCCCAGGAATCAACCTTGACCCACTTGCCGGGTTCGAGGTCCTTGTAGTGCTCGAAGAAGTGCTTCAGCTGGTCACGGGTGTTCTCAGGCACGTCGGCGAGCTCCTGGATGTGAGCAAAGCGCGGGTCCTTGTGGGGGACGCACAGAATCTTGTCGTCGCCACCGGCTTCATCGGACATGCGCAAGACACCGACGGGGCGGACCTTGAGGCCGACACCGGGGAAAACCGGGTACTCGAGCAGCACGAGGGCGTCGAGCGGGTCGCCGTCATCGGCGAGGGTGTGCTCGAAGAAGCCGTAGTCGATCGGGTAAACGAACGGGGTGAACAGCACACGGTCGAGGTAGACGCGGCCGGTCTCGTGGTCGACCTCATACTTGTTGTGGCTGCCACGGGGGATTTCGATGACGACATCGTAAGTGCCCATTGAGTGCTCCTTAACGGGGTTGATGGATGTGCTTGGTCGTGTGTGCAGCAACGCGCGGTTGCGATAGCACTAGCCTAGCGGGGCCGTACCCGCACGATTCCTTGGGGCGGCTTGCTGCTGTTGCGCCGGCCCCTTGCGGACAAATGGCGAACATAAGGGTGGGCATCCTGATATACGGGTTGCCGGGTCGCATTTGCGCCGTTTGTCCGGGGGAGCGGTGATGAGCTGTGCGCACCCGCGGGAGAAACGCATCGACCTGTACCGACCGCATCCCAAACCCGATAGGCTGACCGGGTGATTGATCGCCCGCGCCTCACCCCACCGGTAGCCGATATTCGGCGTGCCATCCGCACTGCGTTGCGCGGGGTTGCGGCAGAAGGCGACCTGGTGCTTGTTGCGCTCTCCGGCGGCCCCGATTCGCTCGCACTTGCCGCGGGTGCCGCGTTCGAGGTGCCGCGAGCGGGGATGCGGGTAGGAGCGGTGATTGTCGATCATCAATTGCAGCCGGGTTCCGCCGAGCAGGCTGAACGCGCCGCATCCCAGGCCCGCGAACTTGGCCTCGACCCCGTCGTGATCGAAACGATCGAAGTAACCGACGAAGGTGCCGGACCCGAAGCATCCGCTCGCGCCGCCCGCTACGCCGCGATCGACCGTGCGCGCAACGAACTCAACGCGCAATGGGTGCTGCTCGGCCACACTCTCGACGACCAAGCCGAAACTGTGCTGCTCGGCCTCGCCCGCGGCTCCGGTGGAAAATCCCTGCACGGTATGGCCGTGGTCAATGAGTCCCTCGTGCGTCCGCTGCTGGGCATCCGCCGCGCCGAGACTGAACAGGCGTGCGCCGACCAGAACCTGCAGCCGTGGCACGACCCCATGAACGACGACGAACGCTACCGCCGCGTGCGCATCCGCAACACCGTCATGCCGATGCTCGAGCGCGAACTCGGGCCCGGCATCGCCGAAGCGCTGGCGCGAACTGCAACCACCCTGCGCGAAGACTCTGAAACGCTTGACGCGCTCGCACTGGAATGGGCGCATGAGATTGTCGGTACGGATGCGGATGGTCGCGTCACCGTCGACGTCGGTGGTTTGGTGACGCAGCCGGCCGCGCTCCGGCAGCGCATCTGTCGGGCCGTCGCTGAGCAGGGATTCGGCGTCTCGCTGAGCCGGGCACACACGATGGCCGTTACCGCGCTGGCAACGGAGTGGCGGGGTCAGGGTCCGATTGATTTGCCCGGTATTCGGGTGGAGCGCGCTGCCGGCAGGATCCTGTTCGGTGCGGCAGGCAGCGACGAGGCCGAGGACGAGCAGGTGTAATCGCATCCGCCGGTCGCCTGACTGGTGTGGCCGCGTCCGTGTGTCGACAACTGGACGTTTGCCATCGAAACCGCCCGCAGATCGCGCGCGCGATATAGGCTCGACGTACACAACCGCGGCGGTCGCATGCACGTCCGCCGACCAGCTTCGAACCGAAAGGTCAGCCGTGCGAGCCAGCGCCATTTCCGAAGAAGTCCGCGAAGTCCTGCTCACCGCCGAACAGATCGCTGAACGCATCGCCGAACTTGCGCGCGATATCGAACGCGACTACCGAGGCAAGAAGCCGCTGCTCGTGGGCGTGCTGAAGGGCGCCGTGATGGTGGTTTCGGACCTCGCTCGAGAACTCGAAATCGATCTCGAAATGGACTGGATGGCAGTGTCATCGTACGGATCAGGCACCGTCTCGTCGGGTGTGGTCCGCATCCTGAAAGACCTCGATTCTGACCTCACCGGGCGCGATGTGCTCATCGTCGAGGACATCATCGATTCCGGGCTCACCCTCACCTGGCTGAAGCGAAACCTGGAATCGCGCGGAGCCCGCTCGGTAGAAATCTGCACGCTATTGCGCAAGCCTGAGCGGCTGAAGACCGATGTTTCGGTGCGCTACATCGGCTTTGACGTGCCGAACGAGTTTGTTGTCGGGTACGGCCTCGACCACGCCGAACGGTACCGCAACCTCACCGACGTCGTTGTGCTGAAGCCGTCGGCGTTTGGCGGTAGCGAAGACGATGAGCAGCGCCCAATCGAGCCCGCGCGAAAGGTGATCACGCCCGGGTTCGCGGATGAGGTCTAGGCGCCGGGTGGTTATTGCCGGCTGGTGCTAGGTGGCTCGCTGCGGGCGTCCGTGTTGCTGCCCGCATCCGCTGCCGGATAGACGAACCGCACGCGCCGCCGCGCCGGAGCAGCCTCGGTTAGCCGCACTTCGATGCGCTCCCCGGCGGGTACCGCACCCGCGCACTGGGCAATCACCGGCGGCTCGGGCACATACACCTCGGCGAGGTGGCGGTCATCGCTGCCGCGCAGCCGAACCGCGGTAAAGACCTCACCGATCCGGTCTTGCAGTGCCACGGCCTCCGCCAGGTTGATGGCCGAGTTGTCCACATCTGCCGCGAGTCTGCCCGAACGCTGCATGATGCCTGGGAGTGCCTCCAGCTCATTCAAGAGCTCGTTCGGGATGCGTTCAGTCGCGGCATCATCCGGCAGGGTCGCGCCATGCTCATCCAGCGTGACCCATGCCCCATCCGTAATCGCCAAACACAGTTCGCTCGAATACCGATCAACGAGCCGGCGCAGCGGCGCGGTCGCGTGCGCATATCGGGCGCCCACCCCGGCATGCCATGTCTCGTCCGGCAGCTCGCCGGTCATCGTCGCGTATCCGGCGCCGCGCAATAGCTTCGTGGCCGCAGTATGCAGCGAAAGCGCCTCGGGAGTGTTCGGGGCGCAGGATGCCAGCACGTCGCCAGGGCTCGCATCCTCACCGACCGTAACCCCCAAACTGCGGGCAACATCCCGGAACTGCGCCACCGTTCGCTCGCTCGGCGAAGGCAGCGTGCGAATAATCCCCATCCGGGCGGCGATCATAATCTCAGCGGCGACCATGCCCGTGGTCAGCGAACACTGAGCGTTCCACGCATCCATACTGGTGCGCGGCTGCAAGCGTAATTGCCAGTGGCCGTCGATGTGCTCGAGGTCTTGTTCTGGAAGCTGCAGTTCGATCGCGCCGCGCTCGCGGGCGACCGAGGCGCGAAGTTCCGCCCACTCGGGAAGCAGTGAAATCGCGGGGTGGAGCTGCTCGCCGCGGTCGTACTGCGCCTGCAGCGTCTCGTAGTCGAAGCGTTCGCGGACGTGCACATGCGCGCGACAGACGCGGGCACGCACGAGGTGACCGGCCGCATCCGTATCAATCTGCCACCACACGGCGGGACGATCTTCGCCTGCGACGAGCGATGCGCGCTGTTCCGACAGGATGCGCGGGTGCAGCGGTACATTGCCGTCGGGAAGGTAGATGGTTTGGCCGCGCTCGTGGACCTAGCGATCGAGGGCGCCGCCGGGGGCGACGAACGCGCCAACATCGGCGATGGCGTAGTGCAGGCGATAGCCGGTGTCGAGGCGTTGGATGCACACCGCCTGGTCGAGGTCGAGGGATCCGGCCGGGTCGATGGTTACGAACTCGATATTGCGGGCATCGACGCGCGAGTCTGGGTACTTGTCGGTCGCAGCCTGAGCTTCATGCTCAGCATCAGCCGGGTAGCTGTCGGGAAGTTCGAAGTGTTTGCGGATCGGGGCAAAGCTGAGCGTTGACCGGTCATTCATGCGGCGAGCCTAACCCGCGCAAGCGTCGTTCGCCTTTAGCGCACCTGCGTGCATTGCTGTCGTTGAGCGGGTCGCGACCGGTAGAATCTCGGGAATTGCACTGTGTCGTTTGTGCGCGACCTGTGGTTGTGCCTGCGCGCAGTGCTACGCAGTCCGCTGCCAACAAACTGTCGCCGGCACAACGAAAGGGCGCGAGCGCGCGTTCATGAAGACTTTGAAGAAACTTGTGAAGAGCCCGATCGTGATCGTGCTCATAGCCGTCATCGCGATCGGTGTCGGGTTCAGCCTTATCAACCAGCAGGGTGATACCGAGGTGACCACCGAGCAGGGTCTTGCGGTCGTTAAGGAGCAGAAGCTCAAAGAAGTAACCATTGTCTCCGGCGACAACCGGGTCAATGTGCAGCTCGAGAAACCGCACGAAGAGTACGGCGAACGACTGCACTTCTACTTCGTTGATGCGCGCGCCAACACGGTGGTGAAGGCGGTCGATAACGCCGAGATCAGCGGTCACTTCAACGACGAGGTGCCCGGCCCGAACTGGCTGTCCACTGCGCTGACGCTGCTGTTCCCGATCATGCTCATCGTGTTCTTTGTTTGGATCATGATGTCCGGGATGCAGGGCGGTGGCGCCGGCGGTGTCATGAAGTTTGGCAAGTCGCGCGCCAAGCTGGTGTCGAAGGAAGACCCGCAGGTTACCTTCGCTGATGTCGCCGGAGCCGATGAGGCGCTCGAGGAACTCGCTGAAATTAAGGAGTTCTTGAAGGAACCCGCGAAGTTCAAGCAGGTTGGTGCCCGCATCCCTAAGGGTGTGCTGCTGTACGGACCTCCGGGAACCGGTAAGACCCTGCTCGCAAAGGCTGTTGCCGGCGAGGCCGGAGTGCCGTTCTACTCGATTTCGGGCTCTGACTTCGTTGAGATGTTCGTCGGTGTCGGTGCGAGTCGTGTGCGTGACCTGTTCGAACAGGCCAAGCAGAATGCGCCCGCGATTATCTTCATCGACGAGATCGACGCGGTTGGTCGCCAGCGCGGTGTTGGTCTCGGCGGCGGTAACGACGAACGCGAACAAACGCTGAACCAGCTGCTCGTTGAGATGGACGGGTTCGACGCGAACACGAACGTGATTCTGATCGCTGCAACGAACCGTCCGGATGTGCTGGATGCGGCACTGTTGCGTCCCGGTCGATTTGACCGTCAGGTAGGGGTCGACGCGCCAGACCTCGAGGGCCGTCGCCGCATCCTGATGGTGCATGCCAAGGGCAAGCCCATTGCCGACGATGTCGATCTGGCCGTTGTTGCCCGCAAGACCCCCGGATTCACCGGTGCTGACCTCGCGAACGTGCTGAACGAGGCGGCCCTGCTCACTGCGCGAATGAACGCACAGATTATTGATGCGCGTGCGATTGACGAAGCCATCGACCGGGTTATCGCCGGTCCGCAGCGTCGTAGCCGCGTGATGAACGATCAAGAGAAGCTGATCACCGCGTACCACGAGGGTGGACACGCGATTGCTGCGGCAGCGCTGCGTCACACCGACCCGGTAACGAAGATCACCATTCTGCCGCGCGGTAAAGCCCTGGGATACACCATGGTTGTGCCGCTGGAAGACAAATACTCGGTGACGCGCAATGAGCTGCTTGACCAGCTCACCTATGCGATGGGCGGGCGGATTGCCGAAGAGATCGTGTTCCACGACCCGACCACGGGTGCATCCAACGACATCGAGAAGGCGACCAAGACGGCGCGCAAGATGATCACCGAATACGGAATGTCGAACTCCGTTGGTGCCATCAAGTTCGGTGATAACGATGGCGACTCACCGTACTCGCGCTCGCAGGGTTCGCCATACTCTGACGAGACCGCGCACCTGATTGACCGCGAGGTGCAGGCGCTGCTCGAGAACGCGCAGCAGGAAGCATGGTGGGTGCTCGACCGCAACCGTGACGTGCTTGACCGGCTCGCTGCGGAACTGCTCGAATACGAAACCATTGGGCATGAACGGCTGGCCGAAATCTTCGCCGATATTGAGAAGCTGCCCGAGCGCGATCAATGGCTTTCGTCGCCCGACCGGCCGATTAGCTCGCGGCCGCCGGTTCCGCTGAAGCCGCACCTGCCCGCATCCGGTGTTGAGGCACCGGTATCGCACGCCGGTACGCCCGAGGGCCCGACCGATGTTGCCGGCGGCGCACCTGGTGGTTCAGGTGGTGCTGGTGCTCCTGGTGCTGGTGCTCCTGGTGTCGGTCGGCCTGGACAGCCGCTGCCGGGAGACGGCCTGCCCGGTGGGCCCGAGCGTCCGCTGCCGGGGAATGGCGGTCCCGGACCGGTTGCCGGTGACGGTCCTGCCGGACCCGAAGTGCTCGACGGCGATTCACCTCGGCTCTAGGGGAGTTTGATGACCCGGGTGCAATCGGAGCGGGCGGCGGCTGCAGTTCGTGAACTATTGGCAGCTTGCGGACTGGATGTCGATTCGCCGCAGTACGCCAAGACTCCGCACCGGGTTGCAGCTGCGCTCGGCGAGTTTGTTGCCGGAGTCGGGGTCGATCCGGTGCCCGCCCTGCGCGAGAACCGCATCCCCCTCGAGGGCGCCGCGCGCGCAGACGCGCAGGTTGTGCTGCTGCGCAATATTCGCTTCCGTGCGCTCTGTGAGCATCACCTGCTGCCGTTTGATGGCTGGGTGCAACTGGCGTATCTGCCGGGGGACTCCATTGTTGGGCTCGGACGGCTCTACGATCTGGTCGAAACCTGTGCGGCGCGACCGACCTTGCAAGAGAACTTCGGGGACACGCTGGTGGACGCGCTCATGCTTGGTCTTGATGCGCGTGGCGCAGTTGCCGTGGTTGAAGCGCGACAGGGCTGCGTCTCCGACCGTGGGCCGCGCCAGGCCGACTCCGAAACCGTGACTCTTGCTGCACGCGGTGAGCTCGCATCCTCGCAGCAGCGTGCCGATGTACTGCGGATGCTCTCGCTCGGCGCCAACCGCGCCGACTAACCCTCCCTCTCCTCCGCACCTCCCACGTCGCCACTTTCCTTCCACCCCTCCCTCCTGTCCTCCTCTGATCAGAACTGTCACCAAAACCGCCCATAATCGGTCATTCCGACCCAAATCTGCCCAAATTGGTGACAGTTCCGACAAACTTCCCCTGCACCGCGGCACCTGTGGAAACTCATCTATCCACAGCCCGGCATCTCCCGCGAGTTCACTACCCGTTCTCGCCGCTATAACGGGCTGCATGACCTACTTTGAAGCTGCCAACTGCGCCCAGCGGTGCTGCGATAACAACTTCGGCGTCGTCTCGGGCCAGCAACTCGAGCGCGCCGGCATCGCACTCAACGAACGCCGAAAACTCATTAAGGTCGGCCTGTTAGAACCTATCCGCCGAGGGTGGTTCAAGAACGATGCTGCTAAGCACGAGGTCGTCCGCGCTGTTAGAGCCGGAGGAGTGCTGACCGGGCTCAACGCGCTCCGACTGGGCGGCTACTGGATCCGTGACACCCCGGAACTTCAGGTACGCGCGTCAAGGGTTGACCGAATCAAAACCAGCCCGGGACTGCAGCCGATCGCGCTGCGACGCGCAAATAGTCATCCCTGCCGAACGAGTGTGGACGCGCCGCTCACGGCGCTCGCGGTCGTGCTGCGCACAGCCACGCAGCTCGACAGGGTGATCGCGCTCGATGCGTTACGCAATAGCAGAACCCATCATGACTGGGAGCTGGAGCGCGTGTGTTTGAGCGCGGGAGTGCAGGGGCGCCGTGCGTGGGAGCTTTCTGATCGCGGCGCCGGGTCGGGTATTGAAACGATTTTCCGGCTTTGGTTGGTTGAGCACGGTTTCGCGTTCGCGACGCAAGTGGCGATCGGTGGGGTGGGCATCGTGGATTTTCTCGTCGGCAACACCGTTGTCGAGATCGACGGGTTTGAGTTTCACGGGACCGGCGCGCGTTTTCACGCGGATCGTTCGCGGGATGTCACGCTGAAAGCTCGTGGGTACCGCGTCCTCCGGCTCAGTTACGTGCAGGTCATGTACCAGCTGGAGGAGCTGACTCCCTATTTGTTATCGGTTTTGCGGTGGTGAGGTGTCGGAACTGTCACCAATTTGGGCGGAATTGGGCCGGAATGACGGATTATGGGCGGTTTTGGTGACAGTTCTGACGGGCCAGGGGCCAGGGCAGGAGGGAGGAGGGAGGCGAGAGCGGGCCGGGAGCCAGGCTGATAGGGGGGGCAGGATGCAGGTAGCGGAGCTATACGGCGGGATGCGGGTAGCGCGCGGGTGCGAGAGAATAGCGTCCATGACTCAGTTGATGGCCGTGTGCAACGTCACTCCCGATTCGTTCAGCGACGGCGGCGCCCACGAGGCAGCACCCGAAGAACGCACGCGCAGCGCGGTTGAGTACTCAAAACAGCAGATCGCCCTCGGCGCCAGCATTATCGATGTGGGCGGCGAATCCACTCGACCCGGCGCAATGCGCGTTCCGCAGCCGGAGGAGTCGGCTCGCGTGCTCCCAGTGGTCGAGTCCCTCATCGCCGAGCAGATCACGGTATCGGTCGACACCATGTACGCGGAAACCGCGGCCGCATGCCTACAGCTCAGTCCAGACGTCATCATCAACGACGTCTCCGGCGGCCTAGCCGACCCACGAATGCTCGAAGTGGTAGCCGAACACAACGCTCGCTATATCCTCAGCCATTGGCGCGGGCACTCGGTGGTCATGAACGACTTGGCAACCTACTCCGACACCGCGAGCGAGGTGCTCAGCGAGCTCATCCAGATGCGTGATCGCGCCGTTAACGCAGGCGTCGCACCCGAACGAATCATCCTCGATCCGGGGCTGGGGTTCGCCAAGGACCGCGACGACAACTGGGCGATTTTGCACCACCTCGACCGCTTCCAAGCGCTCGGCCACCCCCTACTCATCGGCGCCAGCCGCAAACGCTTCACCGGCGCGCTACTGCCGGAGCAAGCAAGCGTCACCGAGCGCGACCTACCGACCGCGGTCATCTCCGCATTGTGCGCCGAGCGTGACGTGTGGGGCGTGCGCGTCCACAACACGCAGGCATCGCGCGTGGCGATCGACGTGGTGCGGGCATGGCGCGCAGCCAGCGGCGAGGAGACCACTCGCGCATGACCGACCAAAAAACCACTACGCCCAACACGGCAGCACCAGAAACGACGGCAGTGCACCCAGCCGAGGCCGCAATCAGGCTGGCGCCGAACCGGCCCGGCCCGCAGGCGCATCCCGCATTGCCGCAGCCGGAACTCGACCGCATTGTGATCTCGCGGCTGCACGTTCACGGCCGCCACGGCGTATTCGCGCACGAGCGCAAAACCGGGCAGGATTTCTTCATCGATGCCGAGGTGTGGGTTGATACTCGCGCGGCAGCAGAGTCGGATGCAATCTCCGACACGGTCCACTACGGTCACCTCATGCGCGCCCTGTATGAGGTCGCGATGCGCGAACCGGTTGATCTGCTCGAAACGCTCGCCGAGCGCCTGGCCGCGGTGACGTTTGCGTTCGCCGGCCCGCAGGCAGTGCGAATCACCGTGCACAAGCCGCAGGCCCCGGTCAAATTGCGCTTTGACGATGTGGCGATCTCGATCCTGCGCTACCGTCCCGAGGGCCCGCAGCCGGCCGCATCCCGCACGCCACATGCGCGCACGGTGATCGCGCTCGGCTCGAACCTCGGCGATCGCGAGGCGAATATTCGCCAGGCGATGGATGAGATCGAGGCGCTCGAAGGCGTGTGGCCGGCACAGCGTTCGAGCCTGTACGAGACCCCCGCACTCACCACACACGGGGTTGATGCCGACAAGCCCGCCTATCTGAACGCGGTCATGACGGTGCTCACCGATCTCGCCGCCCACGAGCTCCTGCACGAACTGCAGCAGATCGAGGCGAACCACGGTCGCGTGCGCACCGAGCGCTGGGGTGATCGCACCCTTGACCTCGACATCATTGACCATGGCGGCCTGCAGCTGCGCGACGACGAACTTGAGCTTCCGCATCCGCGCGCGTTCGAGCGAGCGTTTGTGCTCACACCGTGGCTCGAGATCGAACCGCACGCGAGTGTTCCCGGTCGCGGCAGCGTCCGCGAGTTGCTGCAGCACGTGTCCGATTCGGCGGTGCGTTACCGGGCGGAAACCGAATGAGCGCCCGCACGAATCCGCTAATCCTGCTGCTGGTCGCGCTCGCTTCGGGCGTGGTTGTGTGGGCGGTTGAGACGTGGCTGACGGTGTCGGGCGCGCCGGTGTTCGTGCCCTCGGTGCTGTTGGGCGTGACGCTGCTGGTGCTTGCGGTGGTGGCGATTGTGCTGGGGTTGCCGGTGCGTCGTTACACGCGGGCATTGGCGCGCGTTCACGAGGCGGCTCGCGCGGGTGAGGATACGGCCGCGCTGGTGCGGGATGCGAGTGCCAAGCGGGTGCCGGGCGAGTGGGCCACCTTCGCGCTCGCCTATGCGAAGGCGGTTTCGCTGGCCGGGTCGATGTTTGCGGGCGGATGCGGTGCGGTCGCACTATTCCTCGGCACACGCACGGTGACGGGCGACCGGATGGGAGAGTCCATCGTGAGTTTGATTGCGGCGGTCTTACTTGTTGTTGCGGGGCTTTTAGTGGAATCGTGGTGTGTGTTGCCGCCTCATGATCCCGGTGAGGGAGAAGAGGCATCAGACCCGCAGATGAGCGCGGCGTAACCGTGCCGATACCTGACCATCTCCAGATCATTTCGACAACGGAAAGCATGATGAATCACCAGCAGCCTGCCGCCATTCAGTGGCACAGTATTTCGCCGAAGCTCGCGTTCAGAACCGTATCCAGCATGCTGGTTGGGCTGCTGATTTGGGCCGCGATTGCGGTTGCTCTCGGGGTGTTTCTTGAGGGCCCGTGGTGGCTGATTCCGGCGGTTCCAGCGCTGGTGACACTGCTGAGCCTGCCGCTGGCATTCGCGAGAGTTCGCTCGATTGCCTATGCGCTGCGGCAGGATGATCTGCTGGTAC
Organism: Pseudoclavibacter sp. Marseille-Q3772; assembly: GCF_916618895.1. Lineage (NCBI taxonomy): Bacteria > Bacillati > Actinomycetota > Actinomycetes > Micrococcales > Microbacteriaceae > Pseudoclavibacter > Pseudoclavibacter sp. Marseille-Q3772. The sequence goes on along the minus strand of NZ_OU745391.1, from coordinate 1,154,445 downwards.
GTCGCGGAGTGATGTACCGGACGCAGAAGGCGGTTCCCTACGGACGCCTGCAGCACATCGATGTGCACCAGGGCACCTTGGACATCATGCTGAAGATTTACACGCTTAATGTGGTTACGGCCGCGAGCTCGGCGTCGATCCCCGGGCTTACGAAAGCTGAGAGTGAAGGTTTGCGTGATCACCTGATCCGTGTGGCTGAGACCCGACGGGTTGGTCTATAATGACGAACCAGTATCCCGGCAACCACCAGTGGGGTCCGCAGGGGCAGCCGCGTGCGCAGTTCCCGCAGCCCGGACCGGGTCCGCAACAGCCCTCGGGAATGCACGGACCACAGCAGCACCAGGGTCCCCAGCGCCCCGGCCACCAGCAGCTCCCACAGCAGCCAGGTCAGCAGCGTCCGCTCACCGACCTTGCCGACGGTGAGTGGCACCGGCTTCACCCGCTGAGCGCGGTCCGAACCAATGTGCAATTCACGTTCGGTATGTTCTGGTTTGTCATCATCATGCTGGCGTCGTCGATGGTGTCTCACGACGACGATGTGCGCGGTCAGATCACGCTGGTGCTTGCGATCGTGCTCGCAGTGATTTGGCTTCCGGCCGTGATTTTGGTCTGGCTGCATGTACGCTCGCACCGCTTCCGCGTGGACCACGAAGTGTTTGAGCTGCGCAAGGGCATCATTACCCGCCAGTACCGCCGCATCCGCCTCGACCGCTTGCAGTCGATTAACCTCAAGCGCTCGATCGGCGCCCGGCTGTTTGGGCTTACTTCGCTGGAGTTCAACGACGGTGGTGGCGATAGCGACGGCGCTATCAGCCTCGACTGTATCGGTCGGGATGAGGCTGAGCGGTTGCGCGCGGAGATCCTGCGGCGTGCTTCGGGCGCGCGTCGACTCGCAGCGAATGCGCGGTCGGCGAACCGGATGGAGGGCAGCAGCGCATCCGCAACCGGGCAGCCGCAGACAATCGGGCAGCCACACGCCCCAGGGCAGCCGCACGCCAATACGCAGCAACACGCATCCCAAGCACCCAAACGGGTGCAATCCAGCTCGCTCGGTGACTACATCAACGGCGTCCTGGACGACCTCACCAATTTCGACGACCTGTTCGATCAGGACCCAGAGCTGGTGCGAGTGCGCCCGTGGCGCGTGGGTATGGCGAACGCGATGGCGTGGCTGCTGCCGTTCGTGTTCCTCACCGTGGCATTGATCGTGTTCTTTGTCGTGTTCAGCACAGCGATGCACGAAGATAATGTGCCGGAGTTTGTGCCGATCATGGGCGGCTTCATGATCTTCGGTTGGGTTCTGATGCTGGTGTTTCCGATGGTCGCGGTCGGCGTCACTTCCGCGTTGGGCTCGCTTAATTACACCATCGCCGGCTCGCCCGACGGCATCCGTATCTCTCGTGGTGTGGCGAACAAAGTGAGCGAGACCGTGCCGCCTGGCCGCATCCACTCGGTCGAAATCTCCCAGCCGTTCCTGTGGCGAATGGGCGGTTGGTACCGGGTGCGGGTGAACCGCATCGATGCTCGATTTAGTTTTGCTTCGGATAGCGAGCAGAGCGCGGCCGCCGCGATGCGCACGACTCCGCTGCCGGTCGGAAACCTCGACGATGTGCAGCGGCTGATTGCACTGCTGCTGCCGATGAACGTGAACCCCCAAGTGTCGCACCTCATTGCCGAGGGGCTCAAAGCGGGCCGCCGTGAAGGATTCCACGGGGTGAGCAACCGGTCGTTCTGGCTGCATCCGTTCGAATGGCGTCGGCTTGGGTATGCGATTCTGCCGGGTTTGGTGATGATTCGCGACGGCCGGCTCACGCGCAAGCTCGTGCTCACGCCGCCGGAACGCATCCAGAGTGTTATCACGGGTGATTCTCCGATTGAGCGGATGCTCGGGGTTGCGCACGTGCAGTGTGCCACGATCCGGGGTCCAGCAGTTTCGCGCATCCCCGGCTTGGCCGCGAATGAGGCCACGCGCTTGTTTGAGTACCTCTCCCGGTTCTGCGTGGATGCCGCCTCGCGTGACACCTCGCATCGCTGGGAAGAGTCGCGCGCGTACATGATGATGAATGCAGCGCAGATTGAGGTTGAGGATGCGGCCAAGCAGGGCCGGGCTCCGGCCCAGCACGCCGTGCAGGTGCTTGCGGCGCAGCGGGATTGGCAGCAGCGCAATGCCGCAGCTCGCGGAGGGCAATCGCCCGCACCGCGCCACCCGCATCCGCCGCAGCAACCGCCTCGGCAGCAGCCGCCCCACCAACAGCAACCGCCGCAAGGCCGAGCCCGGTAATGCAACAGCGTGATGGACGCCTCGGCGTCGGAGTGGTGGGCAGCGCGCCGATCGGTGCGGTGCTCGCGCGTGGGCTGGCCGGTGCCGGGCATGCGCTAATCGGGTTCGCCATTGACGACACGAGCGAACGCGAGCGCGTGCAGGCGATGTTCCCCGGTGTGCCGCAGCTCGATCCGCGCGAGGTCGTTGAACGCAGCGAACTGGTGATACTGGCCGAGGATGAGGATGCGCTGGTCGAGCGCATCGACACCCTCACCCGGGCGCGTGCTTGGGTTTCAGGACAGTTGGTGCTGCATACCTGCGCTGGCCTTGGCACAGCGCCCTTGGGTGCGGCGTTGGATCAGGGAGTGATCCCGCTGGCAATTCATCCGGCGATCGACGTCACCGGTACGTCGATTGACCTTGCGCGGCTACAGGAGGCGTGGTGTGCGGTCACGGCACCGCGGCCGGTGTTGCCCATTGCCCAGGCGCTGGTGGTGGAGTTGGGTGCCGAACCGGTCGTTATTCAAGAGCAGGATCGACCGACCTACGCAGAGGCGATCACGACGGCCACGTCCTTTACGCGATCGATTGTGAATCAGGCCACCGAGCTATTGGCTGGAATCGGTGTGGAGAAGCCCGGTTTTGTGCTGTCGAGCCTGGTGCGTTCGGCCACAGATAATGCGCTGGCAGATCAGCGTCCGACCGATCCGCAGGTTCCTGAAGCTTAGCCTGCCGGTGACCGCGCAGATCTACCATTGAGTACGTGACCGAACTTCTGACCGCAGCCGCCGCATCCACCCTCGCTGATCGCACTGAGCTCGGACGAATCGCGCTCGTACCAACGATGGGGGCCCTCCACGACGGGCACCTCGCGCTCATCAACCTCGCGAAGGAGCAAGCCGACACCGTCGTCGTATCGATCTTTGTCAACCCGCTGCAATTCGGCCCAGACGAAGACTACGAGCGCTACCCGCGACCGTTCGATCACGACATGGAACTGCTCGAACAGGCGGGGGTCGACTACTGCCTGCATCCGGACGTCGACGAAATGTACCCGAATTGGCCGGCTACCACCGTCATCAGCGCGGGCGAAGCCGGCCGCATCCTGGAGGGCGCCTACCGGCCCGGACACTTTGACGGCGTGCTCACCGTCGTCGCAAAACTGTTCAACTGTGTGCACCCCGATCTTGCGGTATTCGGTGAGAAGGATGCGCAGCAGCTCGCGTTGATACAGCGCATGGCTCGCGAACTCCTCATTCCCGTCGAGATCGTCGCCCACCCCATCGTGCGCGAACACGACGGCCTAGCCCGCTCCAGCCGCAACACCTACCTGGATGGGGCAGATCGCGTGCGTGCGCTCGTGCTCTCGCAAGCCCTCGCGGCAGCGGCGCAGGTGGCGAGCGCAGAAACCGGGGAGCACACGCTCGCCAAGGCGCGCGCGGCCGCCGAAGCCGTGTACGAATCGCAACCGCTCGTTACGATGGACTATCTCCAGTTTGTGGCTCGTGACACCTTCACGCCAATCGATTCCGACTACCGTGGGGATGTGCTCGCGCTCACCGCGGCCCGAGTGGGAACCACCCGATTGATCGACAACCGATCCATGACCTTTCGTTAACGCGCAACTACCCTCGCGACCGCCACGCACAAACCCAGTTGCCAAACCGCATCCCAACCAGGAGCAAGAATGTCTAACGCCCAGCAGGCAGCCCTCACCGCCGAAGAAATTTCGGAACAGAAGCAGGTGCGCCTCGAAAAGCGCGACCGCATGATTGAAGCTGGGCTCGCACCCTACCCGCTTGCGCTGCCGATCACGACCACCATCGACGAGGTCGTCGCCAAGCACCAGGGTCTGAGCGCGGATGAGAAAACCGGCGAGACCGTTGGCGTAACTGGGCGCGTCATGCACATCCGCAACACCGGGAAGCTGGCATTCGCTGCGCTGCAATCCGGTACCGGAGCGAAGATTCAAGCGATGCTCTCGCTCGCCGAAGTTGGCGAGCAGGCGCTGGCACAATGGAAGGAGTTTGTTGACCTCGGCGACGTTGTCTTCGTATCTGGCGAGGTGATCTCCTCGCGTCGCGGAGAGCTCTCGGTGATGGCGACCGAATGGAAGATGGCATCCAAGTCGCTACGGCCGCTGCCGACACTGCACGCAGAACTCAGCGAAGAAGTGCGGGTGCGACAGCGCTACCTCGACCTCATCACCCGTGAGGGCGCGCGGCAAATGGTAAAGACCCGTGCGGCGACCAACGCGTCGCTTCGTGAAACCTTTGCCGCCCACGGCTTCACCGAAGTTGAGACGCCCATGCTGCAGACCCTGCACGGTGGTGCAGCTGCACGCCCGTTCTCGACCCACTCGAACGCCTTCGACACCGAGCTGTACCTGCGCATCGCACCCGAGCTGTACCTCAAGCGCGCGCTGGTGGGCGGTCTTGACCGCGTGTTCGAGATCAACCGCAACTTCCGCAACGAAGGTGCCGACTCGACCCACTCGCCCGAATTCGCGATGCTCGAGGCATACCAGGCCTATGGCGACTACAACTCAATCGCCGACCTCACCCAAGAGCTCGTGCAGAACGCTGCGAAGGCCGTGTCGGGCGACGGATCCATGGTCGTGACCTGGGCAGATGGCACCAAGTTCGACCTTGGTGGTGAGTGGCCGCGAATCTCGATGTACGAATCGCTTTCGGAGCGCTCGGGCGTGCAGGTCACCCCGGACACGTCGGTGGAGGAACTCAGCGGCATCGCCGCTCGCGAGGGCGTCGAGGTGACGCTGCCCACGCACGGCAAGCTCGTCGAAGAACTGTGGGAACACTTCGTGAAGGGTGAGCTCGAGCGGCCGACGTTTGTGATGGACTTCCCGATCGACACCTCGCCGCTCACCGCGAAGCACCGCTCTACGCATGGCGTTGTCGAGAAGTGGGACCTTTACGTGCGTGGATTCGAGCTGGCCACCGGCTACTCCGAGCTGATCGACCCGGTCGACCAGCGGGCACGCTTCGTAGAACAGGCACGCGAAGCCGCCCGAGGTGATGACGAAGCCATGCAGCTCGACGAAGAATTCCTAACCGCGATGGAGTTCGGAATGCCCCCGGCAGGTGGCATGGGAATGGGAATCGACCGCCTGCTGATGGCCCTCACCGGGCTCGGCATCCGCGAAACCGTCCTCTTCCCACTGGTTAAGTAACTCGGAAGCGGAGCTGAAACTGTGAACCAAGAATGGTGGCTGAACGCGCTGTGGTCGATCGTGCCGACGCTCATCATCGGCGCGCTATTCGGGCTCATCCTGTACGCCGCAATGAACGCTGATCGCAAAGTACGCCAAATCCATGCCGAGGTTGAACGCGACTTTGCAGCGAACGGTACGGGTGCGGCCGCCGGTTCGGATGTGGTCGGAGGGACGAGCGCAGGCTCGGCAGGTGCCGGGTCGCGACCGGACGCATCCGCGGGTGAACCCGCATCCGACGCTCAGACCGCATCCGCTCACACGGGCGAACCACCGGCACCCGCAAGCCGCTAGCGTGCTCGAGCACGCGCATCCACGACCGATCACGCCAAGGGCGAACGAACGCGCGATCACCGCATCCTGAACGCTACTCTCGAAGCACTGGCACCGCTGTACCCGATTAGGCAGCGCCAGCAGCCGAAGGAGATGCCTGCATGTTTGAACGCTTTACCGACCGCGCCCGCCGCGTGATCGTGCTCGCCCAGGAAGAGGCGAAGCTGCTCAACCACAACTACATTGGCACCGAGCACCTGCTGCTCGGCCTCATTCACGAGGGTGACGGTGTGGCAGCAAAGGCGCTCGAATCGCTCGACATCTCGCTCGAAGCCGTGCGCGAACAGGTGCAAGACATCATCGGCAAGGGGCAGCACAAGCCCGGTGGCCACATCCCCTTCACGCCGCGTGCGAAGAAGGTGCTGGAGCTTTCGCTGCGTGAAGCATTGCAACTGGGGCACAACTACATTGGCACCGAGCACCTGCTGCTCGGGCTGATCCGCGAAGGAGAAGGCGTCGCCGCGCAGGTGCTCGTCAAGCTCGGTGCAGACCTGAACTCGGTGCGTCAGCAGGTGATTCAGCTGCTTGCCGGCTTCCAGGGCAAAGAGACCGTCGGTGTTGGAGCTGACAACTCGGCCTCGAACGCGAACGTCAAGGGCTCGGCGGTACTCGACCAGTTCGGCGAAAACCTCTCGCAGCTCGCGCGCGAAAACAAGCTCGACCCGGTGATCGGCCGCGAGAAAGAGATCGAACGCGTGATGCAGATTCTCTCGCGCCGAACCAAGAACAACCCGGTACTCATCGGTGAACCTGGCGTCGGTAAGACCGCGGTGATCGAAGGGCTCGCGCAGGCGATCGTTGCCGGCGAAGTGCCCGAAACCCTGAAAGACAAGCAGGTGTACGCGCTCGACCTCGGCTCGCTGATCGCTGGCTCGCGCTACCGCGGTGACTTCGAAGAGCGCCTGAAGAAGGTCACCAAAGAGATCAAGACCCGCGGTGACATCATCGTCTTTATCGACGAGATCCACACCCTGGTTGGTGCAGGCTCGGCCGAAGGCGCCATCGACGCTGCCAACATCCTCAAGCCCATGCTGGCTCGCGGCGAGATGCAGACCATCGGTGCGACCACGCTCGACGAGTACAAGAAGCACTTTGAAAAGGATGCGGCGCTTGAGCGTCGATTCCAGTCGGTGCTTGTTGACGAGCCGTCCGTGCAGCACACCATCAATATCCTGAAGGGACTGCGCGACAAGTACGAAGCATTCCACAAGGTCACCATCACCGATGAGGCGATTGTCGCGGCGGTGCAGCTCTCCGACCGTTATGTATCCGACCGACAGCTGCCTGACAAGGCCATCGACCTGATCGACGAGGCCGGTGCCCGACTGCGCCTTTCAGTGCTCTCGTCGCCGCCGGAGCTGCGTGAACTCGACGAGAAGATCGCCAAGGTACGTGCCGAGAAGGAAACCGCGATCGACACCCAGGACTTCGAAGAAGCCGCATCCCTGCGCGATAGCGAGAAGCAGCTGCTCGGCGAGCGCCTGCGACTCGAGAAGCAGTGGAAGGCCGGCGAAGTGCAGGCAACCGGCACGGTCGACTCGGGGCTCATTGCCGAGGTGCTCGCGCAGGCCACCGGTATTCCGGTGTACAAGCTCACCGAAGAAGAGACCGCGCGGCTCGTATTTATGGAAGAGGCCCTGCACCAGCGGGTTATCGGTCAGGATGAGGCCGTCAAGGCGCTCTCGCGCACAATTCGTCGTACGCGTGCCGGCCTGAAAGACCCGAACCGTCCATCCGGTTCGTTTATCTTCGCCGGACCGACCGGTGTAGGTAAGACCGAGCTCGCAAAGGCACTGGCGGAGTTCCTGTTTGATGACGAGTCCGCGCTGATCACGCTCGATATGTCGGAGTTCGGTGAAAAGCACACGGTCTCGCGACTGTTCGGAGCGCCTCCTGGGTTCGTTGGATTTGAAGAGGGCGGACAGCTTACCGAGAAGGTGCGTCGTAAGCCGTTCTCAGTTGTGCTGTTCGACGAGATCGAGAAGGCGCACGCCGATATCTTCAACTCGCTGTTGCAGATCCTCGAAGAGGGCCGACTGACCGACGGGCAGGGGCGCGTGGTCGACTTTAAGAACACCGTCATCATCATGACCACGAACCTCGGTACCAAGGGCATCGCCGGTGGGCCGGTTGGATTCCAGGTTGAGGGTGACACGCAGACGTCATACGAAAACATGAAGGCGAAGGTGAACGAAGAGCTCAAGAAGCACTTCAAGCCGGAGTTCCTCAACCGTGTTGACGACACGATCGTGTTCCCGCAGCTTTCGCCGAAGGAACTGCTGGAGATCGTCAACCTGTTCACGAAGCGTTTGGCCGATCGCATGCTCGACCAGGACATGACGATCGAGATTTCGGACGAGGCGCGTCAACAGCTCATCAAGATCGGGTACGACCCGGCGCTGGGTGCGCGACCGCTGCGCCGTGCGATGCAGCAGGAGGTCGAAGACCAGCTGTCGGAGCTCATCCTGCGTGGCGAACTGCGCGGCGGCGACCACGTGGCGGTCGACTATGCCGACGGCGAATTCGGGTTTGATGTGAAGCGCCCCGAGCGTGTGTCGGCTGCGGCTGCCGAGGGGAACACCGCGGCGGGAATCGCAGAGGCTGGTGCGTCGATCGCTGGCCGGGACGACGCGGCTGAGGAGTAGCTGCCGCTTGGCGAGCTGCCCGCTGACTGACGCTCGCCGGTCGCATTGGCTAGCCGGCGCTCGCTTTTAACGTTTAGGGGTGGTGGGGATGTTTTCTACATCCCCACCACCCCTTCTCTCTGCTGCCTGACCCTCTACACCCCTAATACCGCTACACACCTAGACCCCCGATACCCAGCAGCCAGTACCCCTACACCCCAACACCCTCTTACCCCCGTCCGCTACCCGCCCCTACCATTCACGTGCCGTTTTGTCTCACTTTTCGGGGGTTTGAGGGGTATTTCGTCGTGTGACCCCGAAAAGTGAGACAGTTTGGTCGGATAGCTGCGTGGTGCGTTGCTTCTGCCGGCTCTCAGGCGACATCCTCAGTCCGCTGCTCTCTCGGTCGCCGGCAGCTTGTCTCACCCATCCGGCTGCCTGACATCCTCTGCCGGCCGCCTTCCAGCCGGTGCTCCCGACGTCTACACCTCTAAGCCCCTGCCACTGAACTCCTGGGTCCACCTCACGTGCCGTTTTGTCTCACTTTTCGGGGGTTTGAGGGGTATTTCGTCGTGTGACCCCGAAAAGTGAGACAGTTTGGCACGGGAGAGGGAGCCAGAGCTGCCGACAGTGCGCTGACAGTGCGTCCGCAACGCAGTGCGCCGGCGGTGCGCCGCCAGAGAACCGCTGAACGTCAGCGAACCGCCGAACGCCGGCGCTGCGCCGCCAGCGAACTACGCGTGCTCAGCGATGAACTGCGCCGAACGCTCGAGCATCTTGGCACCCATGGCAATCTTGCCTGCGGATGTGAAGAGCCCGTGCGCGTGGTTCGGCAGGTGCAGCAACTCAACGTGCGTGCCGTTGAGCGCAATCACACGCGCGTACTCAACGGCTTCAACACCGAGCGGGTCGAGGCCGAGCGCCAAAACCAGCGCCGGCGGCTGCGGGGCGTCACCAACCTTGACGTGCTGCGCGGGCGAAACTCGCTCGTCACGCGCATCTGCCGGGTCGGCGAGCAGGTGCTCGGCAAACCAGCGCATCGTGTCAGCCGTTAGTGGGAAGCCCTCAGCGATGCGCTCGTAGCCAACGCTCTCTTCGGCAATGTCCAGCACCGGGTACAGCAGCACTTGAGCGGTCACCTTCGTGCCCTCGACCTGCATCTCCGGCAGGTACGCCAGCACTGTCGCAAGTCCACCACCGGCGCTGTCGCCAATGGTGACGATGCGCTGCGGGTTCCAGCTACGAGCCTGCGCCTCATCGCGAACCCATTCGACCGCACGGCGGCAGTCCATGTGTCCGGCAGGAAAAGGGAACTCCGGTCCGAGACGGTAATCGATGGCAACAACCGGTAGACCCGTCAGCGTCGCCAGGCGACGGCACACCGGGTCGTGCGTCTCCAGCGAGCCGGTGACCCAGCCGCCCCCGTGCGCAAACACGAGGACGGGCGAGGATGCATCCCGCTGCTCGCGCGGGTCATACACCCGCACCTGGAACTCGTCGATCTTGACGTCCTCAACCGAGGCGACCTCATCGCGCTCAAGCCCGTTTGCCGCCGACGACTTCTCGTAGTTGTCACGAGAAACCTCGATGGGGAAGTCCTGGAAAGACTTGCCTCCGGCCTCACGGTACGCAGCGACGACTGCGCGCTGGTCTTCGGCTACCTGTTCGAGCGGAATGAGGTTGCTCACGCTACGGTCACCGGCTCTCCAGCTGAAGTGATGGTGTAGTCGGCGGGCTTGAACTCGCCGGCCCAGTCGCGGTATTCCTCAACGTTGCCCGACCAGTTGTTGATGACCTTGCCCTTCGAGTTCTTGTACCAGCTCGAGCACTCGCTCGAGAAGGACGAGCCCTTCATCTCTTCCTGCACCTGCTCGTTGAACGAGCGCAGACGCTCCGGGCGTACTTCCGCAGCCACGTTCTCGATGCCGTCGAGCTTCTTGAGCGCGTCAATGATGTAGTCGTGCTGGATCTCGAACATGGCCACGTTCGAGTTGTGGTTCAGGTTCGTGTTCGGGCCGTAGACCAGGAACATGTTCGGGAAGCCGTCAACGGTCACGCCAACGAATGCTTCGGCATCTTCTTCGCCCCAGCGGTCGGCGAGGGTGACGCCGTCGCGTCCGACGATCTCCAGGTCGCCCTGGAAGTTCTGCGAGTAGAAGCCGGTGCCGTAGATGATGACATCGGCTTCGTGCTCAACACCGTCGGTGGTGACGATGCCGTTCTCGGTGAAGTGGCTGATGCCCTCAGTTACCAGCGTGACGTTGTCACGCAGGAAGGTGGGGTAGTAGGCCGAGGTGCGCAGGATGCGCTTGCAACCGAACTCGAAGGTTGGGGTGAGCTTCTCCTGCAGAACCGGGTCGCTGATGACCGACTTCATGTAGTTCACGGCCTCCTGCGCACCTTCAGCGTTGCTGTCGGTACCGGTGCGGGTGCGGTCGAAGCCAGCTTCACGAGCCTCGTAGATCTCACGACGCGACTCTTCGTAGGTCTCGGGGTGCTCTTCGAAGGCGTCGAGCTGCTCTTCGGTGAATACAATTTCGTCGCGCGGCAGGATGTAGTTTGCCGAGCGCTGGAACACGTCGAGGTGGCCAACAACCTTGGCAATCTCCGGCAGGTACTGCACGGCCGAGGCGGCCGAACCGATCGAGATGACCTTCTTGCCGGTGAGGTCAACGCTGTGGTCCCACTCAGCCGAGTGGAACTGAATACCCTTGAACTTCTCCTGGCCCGGCCAGCTCGGGGTCTTCGGTGCGTTTAGCTGGCCCCATGCCGGTACGAAGAAGTCAGCGGTGACCTGCTCGCCGTCGCGCAGCGTGATCTCCCAGTTCGCGTTTGCTTCGTTCCACTTTGCGGCGACGACCTCAGCGTTGTACTTGATGTGCTTTTCGAGACCGAATGCATCCTTGAGCTGCACGTTGTAGCTGTGCATGTCCGATCCCGGTGCGTACATCGAGGATGCGCGCAGGTGCAGGAAGTAGCTGTAGCAGTAGGCGTGGGACTGCGTGTCGCAGGCTACGCCCGGGTAGGTGTTGGTGCGCCATACGCCGCCAACGCCGTCGCCCTTCTCAAAAATGATGAAGTCTTCGATGCCAGCGCGTACGAGCGATGCGCCCATGCCGAGGCCGCCGAGGCCAGCGCCGAGGACTGCTACACGGTAGTGCTTGGTCATTAGGTTTCCTGTTCTGTTGGTGTGCCAGCGCCGTGCTGGCGAGGTGGATGGATGCTGGTGAGTGTTGTCGTTCCGACTCGCGGTTTTGTAGTCGGGCGGATGGGGTTAGTTCGCCGACTTGTCGAAGAGCATGACCTGACGGAGCACGCTGCCGGAGGCCAGCGCATCCATGCCCTCGTTGATGTCGTCGAGCGAGATTTCGTTGCTGATGAGGTTTTCGAGCGGCAGTTTGCCCTCGCGCCACAGCTGTTCAAACTTGGGGATGTCGCGGCTGGGCACGGCGGAACCGAGGTAGGAGCCGATGATGGTTTCGGCGCGTCCGGTGATCTTCACCGGCTCGACCTCGCTCATGGCGCCCGGCGCGGGCAGGCCAACGGTGACCATGGTGCCGCCGAAGCCGATCATCTTGAACGCGGTTTCGAATGCGCGCGGGTGACCGACCGCCTCGATCACGAAGTCGGCGGTGATGCCCTGCTCTTCGGCTTCAACCGAGGTGTAGGTTTGGGTTGCACCCCATTCGCGAGCGAGCTTGAGCTTGTCTTCGTTCATGTCGACGGCGATGACTTCGCGCGGGCTCTGCGCGATCGCGGTCAGCAGTGCTGCCATTCCGACGCCGCCGAGCCCGACGATAGCGATGGTGTCGTCAGCGGTAGGCTTCGCAGCGTTGAGTACCGCACCACCACCGGTGAGCACCGCGCAGCCGAGCACGGCCGCGATGGTCGGCGGCACATCGTCACCGACGGGCACGATGGAGCGGCGGTCGACGACGGCGTAGTCGGCGAAACCGGAGCAGCCGAGGTGGTGCTTGACCTCTTCGCCGCCGTTACGGGTCAGGTGCTCGGTACCTTCAAGCAGCGTTCCGGCTTCGTTGGTTGCCGAACCGCGCGAGCAGGGCAGCTTACCGTCGGTCTTGCACTCGCGGCATTCGCCGCAGCGCGGCAGGAAGGTAAGCACAACGCGCTGGCCAACCTCAATGTCGGTGACGCCTTCGCCGACTTCTTCAACGATGCCGGCGGCTTCGTGGCCGAGCAGCATTGGCACCGGGCGTGGGCGCGAGCCGTTCACTACCGACAGGTCACTGTGGCAGATGCTGGCGGCCTCTACGCGAACGAGCAGTTCGTTGGGGCCGGGAGCGGTCAGCTCGATCGTGTCGATGGTGATCGGGCGCGAGGTTGCAAATGGTGCGTCGGCGCCGATTTCGTTCAGCACGGCGCCGCGGATGGTGCGGGTAGCAGTAGTCATGAAATCTCCGTTGATTCGAGGGTTTGCCTGTCGGCTTGCATCGAGTCTGCTCCCTCGCAAGACGAAATACTGTATGGAGTTCTACACATTACGTATCAAGTGGTAGAAATAACTACATGCAAGAGTCGATCCGCGACGAGATCCTCATCCCGCCGAACCTCGCCCCCGCCGAACGACGATTGCGCAATCTCGTTACCGCGATCGTCGATATGTTCGCCACCGCACCGGAAGGTATGTCGCGGGCAAACGCGCTGCGCTATCTCATCGCCCGCACTCGCACCACGCTCGGGGCGGATGCGGTGTTCCTGCTTCGCCGGGAACATGGCGTTGAGCGAGTGGTCGCCAGTGACGGCATCTACACACACGAGTTCCGTACGCTCCACAGCGACCGCGAGGGCGGCATTTTTGGACGAGGGATGAACCCAGATGTGCCGATGCAGACCCGCAACTATCTGCTCGACCCGTATTTCACGCACACCGACACAACCGATCAAGGTGTTCAATCCGAGGGGTTACGGGCAATGCTCGGCGTTGCGCTGCTTGAGGATGAGGATGTGTTCGGCACCCTGTACGTCGCGAACCGCAGCGACGCACCGTTCCCGGCAGAAGATGTGTTCGCGCTCAATACGCTGGCAACACTCGCCGCTCGCTGGTTGCAAAACGTCGCCCGCGCAGAGCGACTCGCCCGCCGACTCACCACCATCCGTACCGACCTTCTCGAAAACCAACGCTCACTCGAAGTTCGAGAGCGGATCGCCCTGGTCCATAGCGCGTTAGTTCAAGCGCTCGCGGACGAGGACAGCCTCGCCACCCTCCGCGAGCAGCTATCGGCAGCGCTCGGTCGTGAGCTGCAAGCGATTGATCTCAGCGTCCAACTCGACCTACGTGACTCCGCGGCAACAATCAGCGATGGCGAGCGCGCGCTCGTTGCGCTTTCGGCAAAGTCGAGCGAACCGATGTACGCCAATCGAGGTGACGGTACGGGCGTGGTTGTGATGGCGGCAACGAGTCAAGGCGAGACGGTCGGCGCCATTATCGCCGCGCAAGACCCGCAGCTGGATGCGCGCGGGCGCGCACTCGAGGCACAGTTGCTCGTCGAGTGCGGCAATATCCTTGGTGCGCTGCTCCGCTCACAGCGTCGCGCTCGCGGCGATACGAAACGCCGTGCGCAGGACATGCTCGCCGAGCTGCTGTCGCCGCCGCCGGGAGGACTCGGTGCAATCTCGCGCGCACGGTTGGCCGAGTTTGGTATCCGCGATGGTGAGCCGTACCGCATCCTGATCGTCGACGGTAGCGAGTCATCGGTGGCTGCGTTCGAGCATCGGCTCGAGGTTGATTTCGGTGGGTCGCTACTTCGCGGCTTTGTTGGTGAACGGATGGTGGCGGTTATGCCCGAGCGCGCGTTTCGTCATCTCGAAACGGCAATGACTGCCACGGGTGCGCGCCGACACGGGAACCTGCTGGTCGGGCATTCCCCGAAGATGCATCCGATCGCGATCATTCCGGAAGAGTACGAGCTGCTATTGCGCGTGGTACAGGCCGCTCGCGCATCAAACTACCCGCAGGTCATGGTGTCGTTGGATTCGTTCGGTGCGGTCGGTGCCTTTCTCTCGCAGGTCACGATTGAGCCGACGAAGCGGGCGATCACGCAACACCTCGGTCCGCTATTGGAATATGACCGCGAGCACGGCACGGAGCTAGTTGCCACAGCCGCGGTGTATCTGGATGCGGGACATTCGGTTGCCGGTGCTGCGCGCCAATTACATGTGCATGAGAACACGGTTCGACAGCGCCTGGATCGCATTGCATCAATCATGGGGACAGGCTGGCACCGCGGACAGCGAGGTTTAGATACCCATTTGATGTTGACGGCACACAGACTGATCGGTGCGTCTAGCTAGTGACCCCGCCGGTATCCACAATCCGGAACCCTAGCGGCCGTTACCGATTCCCTGCGGCAGTCGGTCAAGGTAGTCAAGCAGCACACCTTCGCGCATCGCCCACGGTGAGACGTTGAGCCGCTCGATATCGAAGGCGTGCATCACCTCGGAGAGCACATACCCACCGGCGACAATCTGAAATGAACGGTCCTGAGTGATGCCGGGCAGGGCGCGGCGAGCATCGGCCGGAATCTTCGCCATCCGCGGCAGCCAATCATCCAGGCGCCAGCGGGTGAGACTAATCAGGTCATCCGGCCCAACCCCATCGGTCACCGATCCGGCAAGGCGCGCAAGCGAGCGAATGGTTTTCGAGGAGCCGACGAACTGGTCGGCTCGATCGAGTTTGCCGAACTCACGCTGCGCTGAGGGGAGGTGTTCGCGGATGTGGGCCCGTAGCGAGTCGAGTTCCTTATCGCTCGGCGGGTCTGACTTTAAAAACATTCTGGTCATGCGCCCGGCTCCCAGGGGGAGGGACATTGCGTGTTCGGGGAGCTCATCGCTACCGATCGCGAGTTCGAGCGAGCCGCCGCCGATGTCGACGAGCATGATGCGCCCCGCTGCCCATCCGAACCAGCGACGTACCGCAAGGAAGGTGACTCGCGCCTCATCCGGCCCCGACATCACCTGCAGGTTGATGCCGACTTCTTTGCGAATACGTTTGAGCAGCTTCTCACCGTTCTTCGCTTCACGCAGCGCGCTGGTTGCCATCGGCAGCAGTTCATCAATATTTGACTTCTCGATGTGCTTCTTCGCGTTGCGCAGCGTCTCCATGATTCGTTCGCAACCGGCATCGGAGATCGCGCCGTTCGGCTCGAGGTATTGCATGAGCCGCAGCGTCGACTTAATAGAGGAGAAGTGCACCGGTCTCGCACCGGGATGTGCGTCCACAACGAGCAGGTGAACGGTATTAGAACCAACATCGAGGACGCCCAAACGCATGCGGATCATTCTACGACCACATCCGCAGGCAGCGTCGCCGTGCCAACGGCCTGCAAAAAATCGCGCGAGGGCGCACAATATAACGATGAACGGCCTTACTACCCGCCGCGCTCGCACCTCCGATGTGGTGGCGATTCACGCGCTCATTGCTCCCTATGTCGAGCAGAACATCATCCTGCGCAAGGACCTCGTGGTGCTGTACGAGGCGGTTCAGGAGTTTGTGGTTGTTGAGGATGAGCGCGGTGAGATCCTCGGCTGCGGTGCGTTGCACGTGTTGTGGCGCGACTTGGGCGAGATCCGTACGGTTGCGACCAGTGCGGATGCGCGCGGTCGCGGTATCGGCGGATGCATCGTGCGTGGGTTGATGGCGCAGGCGCGTGAGTTGGGGCTCGAGCGCTTGTTCTGCCTGACGTTTGAGACGGACTTTTTCGCGAAGTTCGGTTTCGCTGCCGTTGATGAACACGTGGTGGATGAGCCCACATACCGGCAGATGTTGCATTCTCCGGATGCGGGTATGGCCGAGTTCTTGGACCTGCCGTGGGTGAAACCGAACACACTCGGAAACACTCGCATGCTGATGCAACTATAGGTAGGCCACGTCCCCGAGCTTCGATACCAGAGGACGCGCCCGCGTTACATGAACATTTGGTAATCGTTTGCTTCACATTAGCGTTACCTGTCCGTTGCCTGATTGTTAGCCTGGAGCCATAGCTTGAGGACGCTGTGTTAGCGGATTCGGCAATCGAAAGGTTCGTGGTGAACAAGTATCTGAAGCACTTGGTGGCTTCGGCGACGGCCCTTGCGCTCGGTGTAACCGGGCTGGTTGGGCTCGCGCCTCAAGAGGCCTCAGCAGCTCCTTCCAAATCGGTAGTGATCAACGAGGTCTACGGCGGCGGCGGCAACAGTGGCGCTGCGTACAAACAAGACTTCATCGAGCTCTACAACCTGTCGAGCGAGCCAGTTTCGCTCGACGGCTGGGTACTGAACGGTCAGTCCACTGGCGGTTCGGCATACACACCTCCAACGACGCTTTCTGGAACGATCCAGCCCGGTGACTACTTCCTCGTAAGCCAGGCAGCGGGTAACGGCGGCACGCAAGACGTAGATGCCGACCTCGTGGGCGAAATGGCAATTGGTGCGAAGGGCGCCGCCATCGAGCTCGTTGACGCTAGCGGCAACGTCATCGACCTCGTCGGCTGGGGCGGTGCGAAGAAGTTTGAGGGCAAGGCAGCGGCCGGAACCTCGAACACCACCTCGATCGCTCGTAAGGACCCGAAGGTCGACACCGACAACAACGCCGACGACTTCTCTGCAGGCGAGCCAACGCCGCAGAAGTCCGGATCCGCAGGTGAAGCACCCGCGCCGACCGAAACCCCGGCTCCGACCGAGACTCCAGAGCCGACTGACACCCCGGCTCCGACCGAAACTCCGACTCCCACCGAAGCCCCGAGCGCTGACACCACCATTGCCGAGATTCAGGGCACTTCGGATGCGAGCCCGCTGGATGGCAAGACGGTCACCACCCAGGGTGTGGTTACGGCCGTATACCCGACCGGCAACAAGAACGGTTTCTACATCCAGATGGCTGACGGAACCGCTCCGGCCGAACACACCGGATCCACCGGTGTGTTCGTCTACAACAAGGACCTCAGCTTCGTGAAGCAGGTCAAGATCGGCGACTCGGTCACGGTAACCGGGCAGGTATCCGAGTACTATAATGCGACCCAACTCACCGCATCCAAGGTTGAGGTGCTGTCGAACTCGCTCGGAACCGTAACTCCGAAGGAAATCGACCAGCAGGCATGGGCTGACAAGGGCGCTCGTGAGAACTACGAGGGCATGCTGCTCAAGCCCACCGGACTGGTCGTCACCGACAACTACAGCCTGAACACCTACGGCGAGATCGGTCTCGCGTTCGGTGACACCCCGCTCAAGCAGCCCACCGCTGTCGGTGCTCCTGATTCAGCCGAGGCAAAGGCTCAGGTCGAGGACAACGAAGCTCGGGCAATTCTGCTTGACGACGGTTCCACCTGGGACTACATGAAGAACGCCGATGCAAAGAAGTCGCCGCTGCCGTACCTCGACCTTGACCACCCGGTCACGGTCGGTGCGGAAGCGACCTTCAACGAGGGCGTCGTCCTGGACTACAGCTTCGACAAGTGGCGCCTGCAGCCAACTCAGCAGCAGGTCGGTACCGAGAACATGCCGGTTGCGTTCTCGGACGTACGTGAGGCTGCGCCGAAGCTCGGAACCGATGTCACCGTGGCATCGTTCAACGTGCTGAACTACTTCCCGACGCTGGGTAACACCGACCCGAAGTGCAAGCCGTACACGGACCGCGAAGGCAACCCCACGACCGCCAACCGCTGCAAGATGCGCGGCGCCTTCGATGCGGATAGCTTCGAGCAGCAGCAGAGCAAGATCGTTAACGCGATCAACCAGCTGGATGCATCTGTGGTTGCTCTCGAGGAGATCGAAGACTCTTCGGACTTCGGTAAGGACCGTGACGACGCGATCAAGAAGCTTGTTGAAGCGCTGAACGCGAAGGGTGGAAATTGGTCGTACGTACCGTCGCCGGCATCGATTCCGGCAACCGGTGACGACGTCATCCGCACCGGAATCATCTACAAGAAGGATGCGGTCAGCTATGTAGATGGCTCGACCGAAATCCTCGACAGCCCGGACTTCACGAACGCACGCGCTCCGCTGGCAGCGACTTTCGCGACCGTGAAGGACCCCGACACCAAGTTCGTTGTGATCGCCAACCACTTCAAGTCAAAGGGTGGTTCGGGTAGCGGCGACAACGCCTCGCCTGACGACGATGGCAACCCGTCGAACAACACCGGCGGTTGGAATGGTGACCGTACCCGCCAGGCTAAGGCAGTAATTGAGTTCTCGACTGCACAGCAGCAGAAGCAGGGCACTGATCTTGCTTTCCTCGCAGGTGACTTCAACGCCTACGCCAAGGAAACCCCGATCACCACGATCACCGACGCTGGCTACGTTGACCTGCTCGCGAGCGAATCCGACGAGTCCTACCTCTTCGGTGGCATGGTCGGCTCCCTCGACCACATCTTCGCCTCGCCAGCAGCAGCGAAGCTTGTGACCGACCAGGAAATCTGGACGATCAACGCTTACGAGCCAATCGCGCTCGAGTACAGCCGCAACAACTACAACGTGACGCAGCTGTACAGTGCCGACCCGTTCCGTGCATCCGACCACAACCCGGAAATCGTTGGTTTCAACGTTCCCGAACCAAAGCCGACGACCGCGCTGAACGTACAGTTCTACCGCGATAACAAGCCGAACAACACCCTCGATGAGGGCGAGCTGCAGGTCGACAAGGGGTACGTATACGTCAAGGATGCGGCTGGCAAGTGGTGGATGACCACCGACAAGGATGGCACCTACCACTTTGCGGGTATGGCTCCGGGCACCGCTGAGGTGTACTTCCCGATCGCTAACCAGCGCTCGCAGTACTTCAACGACGCCGATGATTCGCGCATGAAGATTGTGCAGATCAAGTCGGAAGACGCGACCTACATCGACGCGGCCACCGGCAAGACCAGCAACGCTCGCGTACAGGGCAACAAGTACCCGATGGCAACCGTGGAGATTCCGGAAGCCAGTGCCGCTTCGCCTGCAGAGCTCGTAGTTGGCTTTTCGCAGGTAACCGCAAAGGCGAAGGTTGTGCTTGACGGTGAGACCGCGGGCCAGGACGGACTTGCTTCGGTTGAGTTCTTCGACGGTGACGAGTCCGCAGTCGCGAAGTACGGCTCGGGCACGGGTGACTCATACCACGCAATGAATGCTGACGGTAGCGAGCACACCTTCCTCGGCGACCAGTTGGGCGTCAAGGTCACCGCCAAGGATGGTTACAAGATCAAGTCTGTGACTGCGAAGAACGGCGCAACTAAGCTTGCGGTGACCGACCTCGGTGACGGCAAGTACGGTGTGAACCGTGTTGACCTGACGGAATCCTTCGGCCAGCCGAACTTCTCGATTGTCATGGAGCCGATTGCAACTCCGGAGCCAACTGAGACTCCGGCTCCGACCGAGACCGAGACTCCGGCTCCGACCGAGACCGAGACTCCGGCTCCGACCGAGACCAACACCCCGGCTCCGACTGAGACCGAGACCCCGGAGGTGCCGCTGAACCCTGCGGTTACCGTGGACGACTCAGTCGTTAACCAGGGCCAGCGCAGAGTTACCGCAACTGCCACCGGTTTCAAACCAAACGAGCCGGTGAACTTCGAGTTCCACTCGACTCCGGTAGCCATCGGGTCAGCCACCGCTGATGCATCCGGTGTCGCCACCCTCACCTTCGATGTTCCGGCAGACGCAACTGTGGGAATGCACGAAGTGGTTGCCCTGCAGGGTGACCTCGAGGCACGCACCGATATTGGGGTAGTTGCTCCGACGGAAACCGAGACTCCGGCTCCGACGGAAACCGAGACTCCGGCTCCGACGGAAACTGAGACTCCGGCTCCGACTGAGACTGAGACTCCGGCTCCGGTAGAACCGTTCGTGGTGGTTGAGCACCCGCGCTACTCGCCGGCAGAGTCGAAGCAGGGTGTCGAGTGGCTCGCGGGTGGCCTCACTCCGGGTGAGCAGGCTGAGGCATACCTGGTTCTGCCGAACGGTGAGCGGATGAAGTTCGACATTGAGATCGACGGTGATGGCTACGCTTCGGGAACGTTGACCTGGGCAACGTTCGACGAGGATGGCAACATCATCGAGGACAACCTGGCGTTCCCTGAGGGTGAGTACACCATCGTCCTGGTACAGGGTGACAAGGCCGTTGAGGCGAAGTTCATTGTGACCGCGGATGGTGCACCCGTTGACCCGAGCGCGCCGGCAGCTACCGACGCAACCGACCCGGCGAAGCCTGGTGACGGCGAGCCTGGTTCGGGCAAGGGCGGACTTGCCGAAACCGGTGCGCAGGACCTCTCGGTTCTTGCCGGCTTCGCGATCGTCCTCACCCTCGCGGGTGCCGGTGTGATGCTGCAGCGCCGTCGCAAGGCATAACGGGCAGCGAGCCTGAACGGGCGATAACGACGGATGGGGTGGGTTTCGGGCCCGTCCCATCCGTCGTATTTCCGTATCCGTTTGTCCCACACAGCGTGCACAATTCAGGGGTCGATAAGGATGCAGCCTGAATGACTTCTGTTTTTTACCTTGTCGTTACCTTCACGGGTGATGCTGGGCGAGTTCGTGTTCGCTCTTGCAAGGAGTTCATGTGGTTCGCTTCGCAACAACGGTGAAGGGATTCGCCGCAACCCTCGCGGGTTCGGCGCTTGCCCTTACCGCATTCGTCGCTCCGGCTAACGCCGAAGCCCGCACCGACGGTCAGATCATTCAGCCCACTGAGGGTAAGACCCAGATCAACCTGGTCGGTTTCAACGACTTCCACGGTCGCATCACCAAGGTTGATGCATTCGCCGCTGGTGTACTCACCGCACAGGATGCCTATGGCGCAGACAACACCGTCATTATCAGCAGTGGTGACCAGTTTGGTGCTTCGGAGTTTGAGTCGTCGGTTGACGGTGACCAGCCTTCGAAGGATGCACTTAAGGCACTTGGTGTAGACGTCTACACCGCCGGAAACCACGAGTTCGACAAGGGACAGGACGACGCTGTTGCTATCCAGCAGGAACTCGGCCACATGCTCGCCACCAACGTCACCAAGGACGGTGAACTGCTACTCGACCCGTACAAGATCGTCGAAGCAGGCGGCCTGCGCGTTGGTGTAATCGGCGCCGTGACCGCAGCCACCCCTTCGGCTGTAACCCCTTCGGGTATTGAAGGCGTCACCTTCAGCGACCCGGTTGAAGGTGTTAACAAGTACGCCGACCTGCTCACTGACGGCGACGAGTCGAACGGCGAAGCAGACATCCTTGTCGCTTCGTACCACGAGGGTGGCCCTAGCTCGGGCAGCTACGAAGAGAACGCGGCTAACGAGGTCTTCAACTCGATGGTGACGGGCACTTCGCCGAAGGTTTCGGCGATCTACCACGCGCACACCCACCAGAAGTACAACTACGACGCGCCTAACGGTGACAGCACCCGTCCGGTTGTTCAGGCTGCGTCCTATGCTGACGCGTTCGGACAGGTAGTGCTGACCGTGGATGAGTCGGGCAAGGTTGTCAACGCTGACTCGTCAGTGGTTGAGACGTTCGCTGACAAAGAACCGGTATTCAACCGCGATGGCCTGAGCCCAGAATCGCAGGCAATCTACGACGATGTTGTCCGAGTTCAGCAGGATGCACTCGCCAAGGCCGAGGTGCTCGGCGCGGAGAAGATCGGTGTCGTGAACGACGACATTAGCCGCGCGTACACATGGGAAAACGGTAACGTCGGCGGTGACGACCGTGCGCAGGAATCCACCCTCGGTAGCGTTGTTGCTGACTCGATGCACAACTGGGCCAACAACGTAGGCACCGAGGAGACCAAGGCCGACCTGTCGATTATGAACCCGGGTGGTCTGCGTGCCGACATCGCCGGTGATGGCACCCTCACCTACAAGGACGCTCAGACCGTACTTCCGTTCGTGAACAACCTCGCGATCGTGTCGATCAAGGGTGAGTACCTCAAGGAAGTATTCGAACAGCAGTGGCAGCGTGACAAGGACGGTAACGTTCCGGGACGTCCGTACCTGCAGCTCGGTATGTCGAGCAACGTTGACTACACCTACAACACTGACCTCGCCGAAGGATCGCGCATCACTTCGATCTACATCGATGGCAAGGCACTCGACCCGAACGCAACCTACAAGGTTGTTATGCCGACCTTCCTCGCAGCCGGTGGTGACAACTTCCACTCGCTGACGAAGGCAGACAACGTTTACGACACCGGTTCGGTTGACCTCGACGCATTCGTTGGGTACGTGAAGTCGCTGCCCAACCAGGAACTCAAGCCGGAATCCACCCGTAACGGTTTCGAGGTTAAGGACTACTTCGACGGTGACGCTGCGCCGACCGTTGCAGCGGGCGCAGAGAAGACCTTCACGGTTCAGGGCACTGACCTGCGCTCGAAGAACTTCACTGCTGACAGCAAGGTTGAGGTAAAGCTCGACGGCAATGTCATCGGCGAAGGCGAGATCACCGGTGTAACCGCAAACGGAGAGAACAACAGCGCCGAGGTTACCTTCACCGTTCCGGAATCGGTCGCTGCCGGTGACTACACCATCCAGGTTGTTGCCCAGGACAGCGGTTCGACCGTGAACCTGCCGCTCACTGTAACCACACCCGAAACCCCGGGTGAATCTGAAGGTACTGCCACGGTAACGATTGACAAGACCTCGGTGGCTCCGGGCGATCAGATTACGGCCACCGCGACCGGATTCAAGCCGGGCGCCAAGGTCAACTTCGAGTTCCACTCGACACCCGTTTCGGTTGGATCGGCCGCCGCCGATGACAACGGTACTGCGGTCCATACCTTCAACGTTCCGGAGGATGCGACCCCGGGAACGCACGAGGTGGTTGCCACGCAGGACGGTGTTGAAGCACGCGCGGCCATTGAAGTCGTCGAACACGCTGACCCGTTTGTCAAGGTTCGCGTTGACGAGGTAACCCAATCGCAGTCGGTCAAGGGTATCCAGTGGATCGTTGGCAACTTCGTTCCTGGCGAACCAGTTACCGCACACCTGGTAACCCCCGCTGGCGACAAGACCGAGTTCGACGTCGAGATCGATGAGAACGGCGAGGCTTCGGGCGTGTTGACCTGGGCAGAGTTCGACCGGAACGGCAACTTGATCAAGGACAACCTGCCGTTCCCAGCCGGTGATTACAAGATCATCATCACCCAGGGTGATGTGACCGTAGAGGCTGGCTTCAAGGTCGTCGAGGAAGCAGGAGTCGCTCCGGGAGAGGACATCCCCGGTACTGATGAGACCGCCGGCATCGCCGAAGGCGACGAGAACGGCAACGGCCTTGCCGTAACCGGTGCGGACGACTCGCTCATTCACGGTCTAGCAATTGCTGCTGCAGCTGCGACCGCCGCAGGTGCCGTGCTGACGATCCGTCGCCAGCGCAACGCCTAAACACGAACTGAGCCACTGACATCACATTCGGTGGCCAAGAAGAGCGGTCGAGTCTACGGACTCGGCCGCTCTTCGCCGTTGCTGGCGCAATACGAGGCTGCGCTTCGTAGAATCGAGGCATGCACGCCACATCCGATCGCCCGTCCGCGGCCGTCTATCGTCGTCGGCGGCTGGTCGCGTTACTGGCGTTAGTGGCGGTCGTGCTTCTCGGCTGGTGGGTCGTGTCACGGGTCACGGGCGGACCGTCGGATGAAGAGTCCGGCAGCCCTACCGTGAGTGAAGCACCGCCTGCCACTGACCACACGGCCGAGCCCGATGCATCCGCTACCGAACCAAACGAAGAACACACGCCGAGCGCGGAGCCGACTCCGAGCACACCGGCGACTCCGCCAGTGTGTACCGGGAACGATGTGAAAGTGACCGCCATTGTTGACGCGGAGAGCTACGCGGCCGATGCGAAACCGAAGCTGTCGTTGAAGCTGCGCAATACGGGGGCGAATCCGTGTGTCATGGATGTTGGGACGTCGGCGCAGGAATTCACGATTAAGTCCGGTGAGGACGTGATTTGGGTATCGACGCACTGCCAGAAGAACGCAAAACCGCAGGTAGTGCAGCTCGATCCGGGTAAAGAAGTCACCTCACCGCAGCTTGAGTGGGTGCGTGAGCGGTCGACACCAGACACCTGCGATGGTGAACGCCCCGCGGCGGTCGGCGGCGGTGCCTACTACAGCCTGACCGTATCGGTTGCCGGCATCACATCCGAACCGGTGTATTTCTCGCTGGCCTAAGCCCTCTGCCTAGGTGCTAGCTGCGGATTGCGTGGGCAAGCGCATCGCGAACCGTGCCCGCATCGGGGCCAATGTGGTTGGTGAACCCGAGCCGGCTTGCCTCGGAAAAGCGTTGGCGTTCGGCAGGAACACCGCGGATCTCACCGACAAGACTGACCTCGCCGATGATCGCGTGTTTGGCGGCCAGCGGTTTGTTTGATTTCGCGGATGCGAGCGCAGCGACGATCGCGAGGTCGGCGGCAGGTTCGACAAGTTTCACACCACCCACGGTGGCCACATACACATCATGATCCGCGAGCACAATGCCGCAGCGGCGCTCGAGCACGGCCAGCAACATAGCCACGCGGGACGGGTCCACGCCGTTAACAACTCGGCGGGCGTTCGGGGCTGCGGTCGGCACGACGAGCGCCTGAATCTCGACGGGGAGCGCGCGCTTGCCCTCGAGCGCGATGGTGATGGCTGATCCGGCGACCGGCGTTTCGCGCTGGCTCACAAAGAGCGCGGAAGGGTCGGGCACTTCGCGCATCCCCTCGCCCTGCATCTCAAAACAGCCAACTTCGTCGGTTGGGCCATACCGGTTCTTCAGCGTGCGCACGAAGCGTAGTGCGGTTTGTCGGTCGCCGTCGACGTGGGCGACGACATCCACTAAGTGTTCGAGCAGGCGGGGGCCGGCGACGTTACCGTCTTTAGTGACGTGCCCGACAACGATTGCCGGCATATTGCGCTGTTTTGCAGTGCGGATGATGGTGGATGCGACCTCGCGTACCTGGCTGGGTTGCCCCGCGAGCGAATCGACATGAGCGGAGGCGATGGTTTGCACCGAGTCGAGGATGAGCAGGGCAGGGTTGACCGATTCGATGTGACCGAGGACGGTCTCTAGGTCGGTTTCGCTGGCGAGAAAGAGGGTGGGTTGCAGTGAGCCGGTGCGCTCCGCGCGCATCCGCACTTGGTTTGCCGACTCTTCGCCGCTGACGTAGAGCACAGTGGCACCGGTGGCAGCGACCTTGGAAGCGGTCTCGATCAGCAGCGTGGACTTACCCACGCCCGGTTCGCCCGACAGCAGGATGGCAGCGCCTGGAACGATGCCGCCGCCGAGGACGCGGTCGAACTCACCGATGCCGGTGGGGTAGTGGGATGCGCCGGTGGCGGTGATTTCGGTGATTGGTCGTGCCGGGGTGGCCGGCGCGATGGCGGATGCACGGTGCGTGAACCCGGACGGGGTGCCTCGTTCGACGATGGTTCCCCACGCTTGGCATTCGGGGCAGCGGCCAACCCATTTAACGACCTCGTGACCGCATTCACTGCAGACGAAGTCGGGTTTGCGTGCGCGTGGTTTTGCCATGCGACCAGCCTACGTGGGGCCTGCGACGTAGTTTGCTGCGCCGCAAGTCGTGACCCCGCATTGTGAAACGGGCCACACCCGTGTAAAGTAGCTCGACGGTGACGTGTCCGAGCGGCCGAAGGTGCGACACTCGAAATGTCGTGTAGGGCAACCCCCTACCGTGGGTTCAAATCCCACCGTCACCGCCAATGGCTAAGCCCCCTGCCTCCCGTGTAAATATCGGGAAGTAGGGGGCTTATTCGTTCCGCTCGGCCGTGGTGATCACAAGTTGATCAACCTCGGCGCTCGTCAGGCGTCTAATAACTGGCGCGCTCCGGTCGCTGCGAACCGCCGGGAATAAACCGCGAAGCCAAGGCCTCGGTGCTTCGCGCGAGCAGTGCCACATCCGCACCGGCAAGCACAAAGTCCAGGCCCGCATCCACATAGCTCTGCGCAGTATCCAAATTGAACTCGGTAATACCAACCGGCTTGCCTACGGCGCGGGTGGCCTCCACCACCTGCTGCATGAGTGCACGCACCTCCGGGTGTCGGGGCTGACCCAACAACCCCATCGACGCCGCCAAGTCATTCGGCCCAATGAACACGCCATCGACGCCGTCAGTGGCCGCGATCTCGGTCACGTTCTCCACCGCCTGCTGCGATTCAATCTGCACCACCAGCGAAACCAACTCATCGTTCGCCCGGTGCAAATAATCATCTACGCGATTCCAGCGGGCACCGCGGCTCAACGCCGCACCCACACCGCGCACACCCGCCGGCGGATACCGCAACGCTCGAACCGCATCCGCCGCATCCGCCGCCGAATTGACCATCGGTACGATCAGACTCTGCGCGCCCAGATCCAGATACTGCTTAATAATGACCTTGTCGTTCGTCGGCACCCGCACCACAGGCGTCACCGAATACGCGGCAGCGACCTGCAGCTGTCGCTGCACCGTCTCAAGCGAAAGCGGTGCGTGCTCGCCATCGATCATGAGCCAGTCAAGCCCAGAGCCAGCCGCGATCTCGGTAACCATCGTCGACCCGGAACACAGCCACACGCCGATCAGCGTGCGCTCCGACTCCGCCATCACCTGCTTAAACGTCTTCGGAAGCG
Organism: Pseudoclavibacter sp. Marseille-Q3772; assembly: GCF_916618895.1. Classification (NCBI taxonomy): domain Bacteria; kingdom Bacillati; phylum Actinomycetota; class Actinomycetes; order Micrococcales; family Microbacteriaceae; genus Pseudoclavibacter; species Pseudoclavibacter sp. Marseille-Q3772. The sequence continues at coordinate 1,127,439 of NZ_OU745391.1, read as the reverse complement.
TTGCTGACTGGTGCATATACTCTGACCTTCCTGCTACAAAACCTGCGCTCAGTACCTGACCACGCGCCGACAGTGCGGGCGCGGAAGAAATAATGAACCGGATTCTCCAAGTCTAGGCCGCCCCGGTAACGGTCAACGAAACCACGAAATCTGGCGAACAGATCGCTCACGTTGAGTGAGCACCTCATCCAAGGCAGACTCGAAGGGTGTGGGTTTCAGACATGGTGCGCTCGGCACCGCGAGGTGCGTGGGCCGCAGCCACCCTAATCTGGATGCGAACGATCGCGCTCATCCTGGCTGTAGCCGCGATCGCGCGGGCAATCGACGCGGCAATTCCAAGCGGTGAACACCATGTCGAGCCTGCAGCCGCCACGGTGCCGCTCCTGCTCGCAGCCCTCGCTGTGGTGGCCGCTGCAGCACTCAACGCGATCGCTGAATCCCTACCCGGTCGCATCCAGGCGCGCGAAGAAGCACACTGGCGCACGAAGGTCATCGCAGCAGCAATACGCATCTTCCGAGGACCAGCAGCTAGCCCCGAGCAACGGCCGCTCACCGAAGGCGGGGTCGTGGACGCGGCCACGGCAGCGGTTGAGAAAACAGCCGGCTATCGGGCAACGTGTCTCGCGCCCACATTCGCTTCGTTCTCGGCACCGCTGCTGGTGGTCATCGGCTGGGCAATCATCGTCAACCCACTCAGCGCGCTCGCCCTTGCCGTCTTTGTCGCACTCGTTCCCGGTTGCATCACGATCGCCGGCAAACTCCTGCGGCAATCAAACGCCGAATACCGACGCAAAGAGGCCGCCGCCACCGAACGCTACCTCGAGATGATCGACGGGATGGGAACGCTCGTTCGCCTCGAAGCCGCCGACCGCGAACGCGACCGATTCGCGCAATCTGCCCGCGCATCCATGCACGAACTGGGACGACTGCTCATCCAAAACCAGCGGATGATCATCGTCAACGACACCGTATTTGCGGTGCTGCTCGGCGCATTCGCCATCGGACTCTGCTGCGGGCAGCTTGCCGCAGGACAGATCTCGCTTGGTGCGGCACTGGCGGGCATTCTGCTCACCGTGCTGCTACAAGAACCAATCGACCGAACCGGGCGCACGTTCTATGTCGGACTCGCCGGTCGCGCACGCAGAGACCAGCTCGACCGCCTCATCAACCGTGCCCGAAGCATCCACGAACCTGCTCAAGAGCAACAACCGGACGAGAACGCAACGTTCCAAGGCGCACCGCGCATCAGCTGCCACGATGTCGAAATCGAAGCCGGCGGAAACCCAATCCTGAAACACATCAACTGCGTCCTGCCCGCAGGTAAACGCACCGTCATCGTCGGCCCCTCCGGTTCCGGAAAATCAACGCTGCTGCGATGCCTCGCCGGTCTAAGCAGCGCGCAGGGACGCATCCGATACGACGGAGTCCGCGTCGATAGCCACACGCGACGCGCGCACACCACCAGGATGGGGCAGGATGCGGCCATCGTGAGTGGAAGCGTTCGCGACAACCTCAAGCTCGCGCGACCCGACGCATCCGATGCCGAACTGCAAACAGCGCTACAACGAGCACGATTCACCATGGCCGGTCAGGATGCGGACAGCCCGCAGATCCTCGACGCCTCGGTTGGTGCACAGGGCAACGTGCTGTCTGGTGGAGCCAAACGCCGATTGATGTTCGCCAGAGTGCTCCTGCGCGATCGTCCGGTCCTGCTGCTCGATGAAGCCACTGCCGACCTCGACCGCGAAACCGAAGCGCAGCTTCGCGCTGCGCTTCGCGAGTACGGCCATGGAAAAACCGTGGTGGAGATCGCCCACCGTATCGACACCACGCTCGACGCCGACCGCATCCTGGTGATCGAGAACGGGCAGATTACCGCTGCAGGAACCCCCGAACAACTCCGCGAACAGCCGGGCTACTACCGCGATGCACTGACCGCATTCGAACGCGCCGCAGGAATGCAGGTGAACACATGAGTACCGTGTGGTGGCTGCTGAACTTCGCCCGACCGGCAACGGGCACCCTCACATTCTCGGTGCTTGCGCGCACGATCGGGCACCTGCTCGGGCTGCTCATCATCGCGCTGCCCTGCTGGGCCGTCGCGAGCATTGCCACCGGCGCGCACACCGATGCGGCCTTCGTGATCACCATCGTCGGGGTCGTTGCACTCGCTGCGATCGTGAAAGCGGTGCTGCGCTATATCGAACAGCTCACCGGGCATCTTGCCGCATTTTCGCTCCTGGGGGAGCTGCGGGTATGGCTGCTTGACCGGCTGATTCCACTGGCGCCGGGCGGCCTGGACCGGCTCGGATCGACGCGGGTGTACCAGACGGCCGTGCGGGATGTAGACCGCATCGAGGTGTTCTTCGCCCACACCATCGCCCCCGTACTCACCGCTGCCGTGGTGCCGATAGCGGCCGTATGCGCGGCCGCCTGGCTGGCAGGGCCCATCATGGCGGTGGCTCTTGCCGGAGTGCTGCTCGCTTCGGTGCTATTGCTCGTCGCCGCTGGCCGACGAGGATTGGCACGCGCCGTTGTTGAAACGCGCACACACATCGCAGCGCATATCGCCGACACCGTGCGACTTCGCGATGAGATCGAAATGTACGAGGCGCACCAGCTGCGAAGCGATGAACTCGCACACCTCGATGAGCGACTCGGCGCACAATTGCGTCAAGCCGCACGCGCGAACGGATTGCGCGCCGGCGGAATCGATCTGCGCGTATGGGGTGGCACGCTCATCATGATCGCGGTTGCACTGGCCGTCAGTTCTGCGGATGTGGCGAGGCTGCCGGGTGCGCTCGCGGCAGCATCGCTCGTCATCGGTTCGGCGGCGAGTGTGGATGCGGTGGTCCGGTTAGCAACATCGCTACCGGCCGGGCTTGCCGCCACGGAGCGCGTACGCGAACTTGCCGACCGCAAACCCCCGGTTGACGAGCCAGCGACCCCCGCATCCGCGACCCCTGGCGTGAATGTGGCAGCACTCGAGTTTGCGGATGTGAGTGTGCACGCCGATGGCACGCCGATTCTGCAGCACGTCTCATTTGCGGTACCCGCGGGTGGCAGTATCGGAATCGTTGGGGTGAGTGGCTCTGGCAAATCGACCGTGGCGCGCTTGGCACAGCGGTTCTGGGATCCCACGAGCGGGGAAGTGCGCCTGCACGGAACCGATGCGCGCGCACTCGGCTCGGTCTCGGTGCGCAAGATCGTTGCGATGGCCGATCAGGACCCGTTCGTGCACGGTGGCACTGTGCGAGAGAACCTACTGTTGGCCGCGCCCGAGGCCAATGAAGATGCCATTCGACGCGCGTGCAAGCTTGCTCAGCTCGACGTTGATCTGGATGTGAAGGTCGGTCGTCGCGGTGCCGAACTCAGCGGCGGGCAGCGGCAGCGGCTCACCATCGCGCGTACACTACTGCGGTTGTGGCATGTGGACGAGCGCGGTGACGGCGAACTCAACGACCGTGACCGCATCCTGATACTGGACGAGGCCACAAGCTACCAGGACCCGCTCACCCAGGCAGCCCTCGTACACGAACTACGTGCCGCTTCGGCAACCCTCGTCGTTATCGCGCACCGACTCGAAACAGTGCGTGAGCTCGACGAAATCCTGGTGATGGATGCTGGCGAGATTGTGCAGCGAGGCACATGGGATGAGCTGGTTTCGGCTCCCGGTCGCTTTCGTGAGCTGTGGCAACAGCAACTCGTTGACTAGCGGTGTGCCAGGGCGGCGCGCAGATTGCCAAGCAGATGCACGATTACGGCGATGGCGAGAAACGCGACAAACACCTGTGCCGTAGTGGCAAATACCGTCGACCAGCCGCCAGGTCGCGTCGGGTCGAGAAAACCGTACGGATACCAATTCGCGCTCGCGCCGCGAACCCAGGTGTAGATGAGGTAGGCGAGCGGGAACGCGAGCCAGGCGAGTGGTCGTCCCCAACCCTGCTTGCGGGTATGCGTAATCAGGAGCCAGCCGATTAGACCGGCAACCGGTGTGACGCGGTGCAGCATGATGTTCGCCGGGTCGAGATCCCAGCGTCCGAGCTCTCCCGGTTCGGCAACCAACAGCGCATAGATGAGCCCCGTCATCACCATGTAGAACGCGGCCGCACCGCGCAGATCGTCCCACCATGATGGCAGTGATTTCCGCGAACGAACGGCACCGCAAAGGACAACGAGTCCGAACACGACGTTCGCCTGGTTGGTGAAGTGCGAACATGATTCGATCACGCTCGATTCCGATAGACCCGTCGCAGCGCGGTAAATATTCCATGCCACCGCAGCGAGCGTTCCGAGCCCCAACAGCACTCGCACGACCCGCACCCAGGGGCGGTCAGGATGCAGTGCCTCGTTGCTGCGTCGGTTTCGGTTGATCGTCGGGGTCGTCGCCATGGGGTGAGTGTCTCACGAATACAAGTCGCCAACCCCGATAGGCGCGCAAACGAGTGCTGCCGGCAGCGGTTGATTACAGCGGATGCGGTTAGAGGTTCGAGCCTTTCAGCGAACCGGTGGTCTTGTTGCCGGTGCCGTCGCCCTCAAAGACCAGGCAGCTGACGGTACGGTCGCCCTGCTTCCAGGAGAGCTCGGTGGGGTGGAGGTAGAGCACATCGAGCGCGCTGCTGTCATACGGGCGGCCAACGAACTCTTCGAACGGCTTGCCGTAGCACTGGTCTACGATGTCCTTCTCCATGCCCTTTTCGCCGGGGAACGAGCCGCTACCCTCGAGATCGAACTCGTTAAAGACCTCGTACGTGTGCGGCTGCGAGCAGGCAACTGTCGGCAGGCTCTGGACCTCACCCTCATCCTGGGTGTCGGTAATGCAATCACCGAGCTTGATGTCGAAGACGTCCTGGTCTTCGGGCTCCTGGAACGGGTCTTCGGTCATTCCGGGATCTCCGGTCAGCCCAGGGTTGTCAGGGGTGTCTGGAGTCTCCTCAGTCGGCGCCTTCGGCTCGCTCTGCCGGCGATCCTGCTTGTCGTCCTCGGTGCGTGAGTTGTCACCGGCGCAACCCGACAACAGCAGTCCAGCGGCTGCGAGCGCAGCCAGTACCGCGGTGCTTCGTTTGATACGTGCGGATTCCATAAGTGCTCCTCCAATGTGGTTCGCTTGGCCGGGAGCTTACCGGCGGATCAAGCGCGACGCCGCGTCGCGCACTTCCAATTGCTTCACTATCGTAGGTGTGTGCGCGCGTAGTTGCGTCATCCTCCATATTGAACCGTGTGGGCATCGAGTCATTCCGTAAGCCGAGAACAGGTTGTCCTCGTGCACAATGTGAAGGCAGTGTTCAGTGCGGACTCACTAGGATTGACAGTGTTTCCGGGGTGTAGCGTCGGAAGCATCGCCGTGCAGGAAGTCGCGGCGTTTGAGTACCACCGACTAGTGGAATACGAAGGAGTCATCGATGACCTACCCAAGTGAGGCAGACCTCCTCGCCAAGATCCCCACGCAGCTGTTCATTAACGGCGAATGGGTTGACGGTGAGAACGAGCCGTTCGCTGTTCAGGACCCCTCGACCGCACAGGAACTTGTGCGCATCGCTAATGCAACGCCGGCGCAGGCCGTTGCCGCGCTGGACGCCGCCGTTGCCGTGAAGGATGAATGGGCACGCACAACTCCGCGTTACCGTGGTGAGCTGCTACGCAAGGCATACGAAGAGGTCATCGCCCGACGCGACGAGTTTGCGTTGCTGATGACCCTCGAAATGGGTAAGCCGCTCAACGAAGCCCAGGGCGAAGTTAACTACGGTGCCGAATACCTGCGCTGGTTCTCGGAAGAAGCTGCGCGCATCACCGGCCGTTACGGTATTAATCCCGAAGGCACCCAGCGCATGCTGGTTTCGCAGCACCCGGTCGGCCCTTGCTTCCTGATCACCCCCTGGAACTTCCCGCTGGCGATGGCCACCCGCAAGATCGCGCCGGCCCTGGCGGCCGGTAACACCGTGGTCGTCAAGCCCGCATCCCTCACCCCGCTGACCACGCTGTACTTCGTCAAGATCCTCGAAGAGCTTGGTCTCCCCAAGGGCGTCGTGAACGTGATCACCACCCGTGACACCGGTGGTGTATCCGACGCCGTGATGGAAGACCCCCGACTGCGCAAGATCTCCTTCACCGGTTCGACCGGCGTGGGCGTCAACCTCATGAAGAAAGCTGCCGAGAACGTGCTGCGCACCTCGATGGAGCTCGGCGGTAACGCACCATTCCTCGTGTTCGAGGACGCCGACCTCGACAAGGCCGTGCAGGGTGTTATCGACGCGAAGTTCCGCAACATCGGTCAGGCATGCACCGCGGCGAACCGCATCCTTGTACAGGACACCATCGCCGAAGAGTTCACCAAGCGTGTTGCTGACCGCGTTCGCGCATTCAAGATGGGTCGCGGTACCGAAGAGGGCGTCGTCATCGGCCCGTTGGCTGAAGCAAAGGCAGTCGACAAGGTTGCCTCGCTCGTAGATGACGCCGTAGAGCGCGGCGCCAAGGTTGTTGTTGGTGGTAAGAAGGGCGAGGGCGAAGGCTACTTCTACGACGCCACAGTGCTCACCGATATCTCCCCGGAAGCAGATATCTTCCGTGAAGAGATCTTCGGCCCGGTACTGCCGATCGTTACCTTCTCGAGCGAAGAAGAGGCCGTCGAGCTCGCTAACGGCACCGAGTTCGGTCTGATGTCGTACGTGTACACCAAGGACTTCGACCGTTCGCAGCGCATGATCGACCAGATCGAATGCGGCATGGTGTCGATCAACACCGGTTTGCCGTCGAACGCTGCCGCACCGTTCGGCGGAATCAAGCAGTCCGGTGTCGGTAAGGAAGGCTCCTTCGAGGGCATCCACGAGTACCTCACCATGAAGTACTCGGCCATGTCGAACCCATACGACAACTAGTTCGCCGGGCGGCCCCATGCGGGTCGTCTAGGCGCATCACCGCGGCGGGGCCATTCGGCTCCGCCGCTTGGTGTTTAGCGAACCGGGAACCCGGTCACCGTGTTGCTGGATGTGATGAGCCGTTGCGTGCGTTCGGCACGGTTTCGAGCACTCGAATACTCCCGATCGCGCCGGACCACACTCACGCCCGTAAGGAACGTTTCCGCATCCACATCCGGAATCGGATGCACATACGGGCGGCAGGCCCGAGCCAGCTCGCCGGCCACCTGGGTTCGTGCCTGCGGTGTGAGATGGTGGGCCTGTAGGAAGAACTCGTGCACGCGGCGCGCGACGACATCTGGGATACGGGTGACATCCGCAATCTGTGCCCAGGCATACAGCGACGCTGGTAAGTGTAGCTGGAGCGGCGACGGCTGGGGAACACGCTCAAGCTGAGCGTAGGTTCCCGCCAGCAGGTCCCCGAAGCGCTGCGCTCGAGTCGTGAACAGGCCGCAGCACGCCGAAATGGCGCCACCGGACAGATACGTTTCGCCGAAACCGACCAGCGCGCGCACGAATGCGTGGCGAAATGCGATCTCACCGCCATCCAGCCGAACGACGCGTAACCCAAATACGAGCTTGCCCAGCGATCGACCCTGTGTCGCCACCTCGATTGCCATGGGGATGATCACCAGCCACAACACAGCCCACGTGATCAGCACAACCGGCAGCCACGCATCCTCGATCGGCTGCTCCACCGCAAATCGAGTGATGAACCAGAACACAGCGATGAGCGAAGCGACCATGCTGCCGACGTACACGATCCCATCCAGGAGCGCACCACCGGCACGAGCCATCAGGCTTGCCGAGGGGACGGCGAGCGCAACACCCTCGCCGATGACGACATCGTCGTCTCGGTAACTCGGCGTGGAGCCTCGTGTTGATCTGGACATGAGAGCATTTCATCACATGGAGATTGACGCGTTCACGGCGCTACGGCGCGATGAGTGGAACCGGATGGTGGAGTTGACCCGTTCCGGTTCGCTCAGTGGTGCGCAGATCGACGAGCTCATCGAGCGATATCAGGCGGCCGCGAGCGATCTCTCTGCGCTGCGCACCGCTACTGGAGATACTGCGCAGTCCGTATGGCTGTCGGTGCAGATTGCCAAGGCGAGGCGTCGACTCACCAGGGCTCGGCGCAATCCGCTGTTGATCGTCCGCGAGTTTGTTGTCGAACAGCTGCCGGCTGCGCTCTATTCGGTTCGATGGTGGTCATTTGGTGCGGCCGCTTTTGCCGTGCTGGTGAGCGTACTGACCTTCGGTCTGCACCAGCAGCATCCGGAACTGCTGTCGTTCTACGGGTCGGAAGCACAGCTGGAGACCTACGCCGAAGAAGACTTCATCAACTACTACTCCGAGTACAGCGAATCTGCGTTTGCGGCGAAGGTGTTTACCAATAACGCGTTGATTGCTGCCCAGGCAATCGTGCTTGGGATCACGGGTATTTTCCCGGTCGTCGCTCTCGTACAGAATGCGGTGGCATTGGGAACCTCGGCGGCGGTCCTCGGGCACGTTGGCCATCTCGACGCGTTCTTCTTGTGGATCGCTCCGCACGGGCTATTGGAGCTCACAATGGTGTTTGTTGCCGCCGGGACCGGCCTGTCACTGTTTTGGGCGATGATCGTGCCGGGGCAGCAGCCGCGGATGGACGCGGTCGGTCGCGCCGGGCGACGCCTGGTAATCGTGGCCATCGGAACGACCGCGTTCCTGTTCCTCTCTGGATTGATCGAGGGATTCGTTACGCGCCAGGACTGGCCGTGGGCCATCAAGATCGGAATCGGGGCGCTGGCACTGGGCGCCTATCTCGCCTATGCGCTCATCCTCGGACGTCGAGCACATATCGCCGGGCACGACGGCGACCTCGAGGAGAGCGAAGCGGGCTATCGCAGCGTCTACGCCGGCTAACGTTTCTCTAGTCCTTTTGCGTTGATCTGTGCGGTCGTACGCGGCCGGATGCGGTGGGGCAGTCGCGTGTGCGCGCCGGCAGCAGCGTATCCTGAAACTATTCGCAATTGCGCGAGCTGAGTCTGTTCAGGAAGTTCACGTGTCACAGCATTTCGACGGCATCGTCGCCCCTGCGCCCGCACGGCGTGGCGGGGCGGTTTTGCTGCGGGGATGGTTCGTGGCTGCCGCGGCAACAGTTCCAGCAGCCGCACTGCACGGGCTTGCACACGGCGCGCAACCATCGCTGGCAGTAGTCCTGGTCGCCTTAGTGCTAGCTGCGGCGCTTGCCGTGCCGCTGGTTGGCCGTCGCTGGTCGAGGTGGCGCTCTGCGGCGGCAGTTACGCTTTCGCAGCTGTGTTTTCACCTGATCTTCACGATTGATGGCGGACTGCACGGGGCACCCGCGCACTCGGACCATCACCATTCGGTGGAAGAAGCCGCTGCGCAGATCCGAACCGGCTTGGCATCCGCCCCCGCCGCATCCATCCCCGAACACGGAGCCGGCTGGATGCTCGTTGCTCACCTGGTTGCAGCGTTATTCAGCACACTGCTGTTCTGGTACGGCTACGACTGCATCATGCGCGTAGCCTCCTGGGCACACGGTGTCGCGGTTCGGGTATGGGATGCATTAGCGCCGGTTCAAATCGGTGTGATCCGGCTGCCTTCGCTGCGCCAGTACGTTTCCGTTCGGCGACCGTTGGCGATCGCTCAGTGGATCATTCGAACTCGGCGGGGGAGAGCCCCACCGGTGTTGGTGTAGCACCAGCGGTTGCCTGATCTTGGCAACCGATTCCTTGAGCGCCCGAAATGTGGCGCCTAATCACCGTTTCATTTGTGTTGTGGCAAGGGGCCACAACCGCTATACCAAAGGATTTATTGATGAACGTTTTGAACCGAACCCTCGCAACTGCCGCCGCTGGCATGCTCGCACTGGCCGCACTGACCGGCTGCAGCGCCTCGGGAACTCCGAGCGCGAGTGAATCTGCTGCCACCGGAGCGTCGCAGGATGCGGCCCAGCACGGTCTGGTCTTCCACGACATGTGGGTAAAGGCGACCGATTCGGGTATGACCGGTGTGTTCGGCACGATCGAAAACACCGGAGACCAGGAAGTGACGCTTGCAGGCGTGGAGTTCGCACATGCCGGAATGGCCGAATTTCACGAGACCATTGTGCAGTCCGACGGCTCGAGCATGATGCAGAAGAAGCCGGAGATGCCGACTATTAAGCCCGGTGAATCGTGGACGCTTGAGCCGGGTCATGACCACATCATGCTCATGAAGCTGGATGAGCCCATCGAACCTTCGCATCCGTACACGATGACGCTCAACCTTGCTGACGGCAGCGAGTGTGAGGTGGAGATCAGCGCTCGCGAATACACCGGTGGACAGGAGACCTACGCGCCAGACGACGAGCATGGTGGTCACGAGCACGGTGACCACAGTGGTCACGACCACGGTGATCACAGTGGTCATGACCATGGCGAGACAGAGCACTCGGGACACTAGTTTCTATGGTTAACGAATCACAGCGTGACGACGAGGTACGGGCAACTACCGCCCCACCGCTGAAGCGTCGTGATTTCGTTGCGACCGCGGCCGGCGCCGGAATCGGTGCCGCCGCGGTCGCCGCGGGCGGCCGGCTCGGTGGTTGGTTCGCCACCGACCGGCGGCCGGCAAGCACGACATTCGGTGCGCAGACAGTTGCGCCTAGCGGCAGCTATCAGGCGGGAGTTGCCGATGCGCCGCCGGCGTTTACCAATATGATCGCTCTCGATCTCGACCCAAAGCTCGAGGCACAGCGTATTTCGTATCTGCTGCGGATCGTCAGCGATAGTGCCAATCGGATGATGCGTGGCCAGGCGCCCATCACCGACCAAGAACCGGAGCTGTCAGAGCTCCCTGCCGGGCTCCAGGTCACGATCGGTTTCTCGCCGGAGCTCATTCGGCGCTACCGGCCGGATGCGGTTCCCGCAGGTTGCCAACAGATCCCCGCGTTTTCGATAGATCGACTCGAAGACCGCTGGTCTCGTGGAGAGCTGCTGATCATGGTCGGAAGCAACGACCCGATCACGCTCGCTCACGCATCCCGTGTGCTCTGTAAGGACGTGCGCGCGCTGAGCACGATTCGTTGGCAACAGCGGGGATTTCGGCACGCGCGCAGCGCAATGCGCGACGGTACGACCGACCGCAATCTGTTCGGCCAGGTCGACGGCACCGTGAACCCGGCGTTGAACACTGATGACTTCGATCAGGTAGTGCAGGTTCGTGACCAGACCGGTGCCGCAGCATGGATGAATGGCGGCACCACGCTCGTGCTGCGGCGCATCGCCATGAACCTTGAAACCTGGGATGAGGTTGACCGGCAGGGACGGGAAGCATCCGTCGGGCGTCGCCTCGACAACGGGGCGCCACTTACCGGCACCAACGAGCACGATGAACCGGACTTTTCCGCGCGCACGGCCCAGGGCTTCACGGTAATCAACCCGATGAGTCATATGCGGCGGATGCGCAGCGATAACCCGCGTGAGCGTATCTACCGTCGGCCGTATAACTACGAAACCCCGATTGCGGGTGGTTCCGGCGTCGGTGCGCAGCTCAGCGACACCGGGCAGCTATTTGTTTCGTTGCAAGCAAACGTGGCCGAGCAATTCGTTCCGCTGCAGCGGCGTATGGATGAGGGTGACCTGTTGAACACGTGGATCACGCCGATCGGATCTGCGGTATTCGCGATCCCGCCACGCGATGGTGAATACATCGGGCAGGGGCTGTTCTCCTAGGGCGTTAGCGTTCAGGGACGATCGCGTTAACCACCAGTGATGTCTTCGCGATAGGAAGGCTCGGGCAGGTCGGTAGGCTCTAACGACTCTTCCGGGATGGCCGGCACGGTCATCGGCGTGCCATTCTCGGGTGTGTCTTCGGAGCTCGTGGCCGCTGGGGTTGCCGCAACGGTGGGCGGCGTATTGTCGATGACCGGTTCACCGTCCGCAGCGAACAACACCAATACGGCTCCGGCGGCGACCGCGACTGCCGCTGCCGCCATGGTGATCGCGTGGATTTGACGCACTGGTGCTCCTAGAAGTTCGGGTGCTCGTCCGTAAACGATCACGCGTAGCTTTTGTGAGTTCTACGGTACTTGCTGCGTTACAGTCGGCCCGCCTTTTTCAGTGCCAAATAGTGATCAGCCAGGCGGGGAGGTAGTTCATAGGGGGTGGCGGTGAGCTGATCGGCGCCGACACATTGAATAGCTCGGCGGGTTTGCTCGGCTTCCGTCAGCGCGCGCTGTGCCGCAGCCGCACGATACACCGGCTCAGCCGCATCCAGGGTGCTGCCGACCTCACGCAACTGCGGGTCTTCGATGGACGCGACTACCACCAGGTGGCGGTTCGTGAGCTGCGGCAGCATCTCCAACAGGTCGCGAGCAGAACCGGTGCTATCCGCGGTGGTGAGCACCACCACGAGCGAACGCTGATTAGTGAATTCGCGGACCAGCCCCGGAACGGCCAGCCAATTTGTGTGCAGCAACTCTGGCTCCACATCAGCCATGGCATCCACAATGCTTGCCAAAAGGGTTGCCTCACCGCTGCCGCGAACGCGGGCACGCACTCGCTGATCGTAGGCAACCATGCTCACCCGGTCACCCGCTCGCGAGGCCAGGGCCGCGCACAGCAGCGCTGCCTCGATGGCGGTATCCAGACGGGTTTCATCCGCCACCCGCGCAGCAGCTGATCGACCGGTGTCGATCACGATGATGACCTGTCGGTCACGCTCGGGCCGCCAGGTGCGTACCACCAGGTCGCGTTTTCGCGCCGTTGCCCGCCAATCGATCGAGCGCACATCGTCCCCGCGGACGTAATCACGCAGCGAATCGAACTCGGTACCCGCCCCGCGTACCTGCAGGGTCGTCTGGCCGTCGAGTTCACGCAGGCGCATCACCCGAGATGGCAGGTGTTTGCGTGACGCAAATGCGGGCAATACCCGAACGATGCCCGGTTCTTCGAGCGCAACCTGCCGCGCCGCAAGCCGCATCGGCCCCCACGATCTGGCTGCGAGTCGTTCGCTGCGCCGGTCACCGCGCCGCCATGGCGTGAGCTGAAGCGTAAATCCGCGTCGTTCGCCAGCGGGAACGCGCAGTTTCGCGCGAGTAGTTGCTGCGCCCGCCGAGGGCTCCCAGCAATCGCGTACGTGCAGCTGCATGCCGCGCCCGGAGAGGTTGGTCAGCAATACGCGAGAGGTGGCATGTTCTCCCAGTCGGATGCGGTCGGGGAGTTCGCGTTCAACGTGCAGTTTGCGTGGCGAGGTCGCCAGCACGAAGTCGACGATGATCAACACCAACCAAACCCCCACCACGATGCCGAGCACGGCAAATGCGCCGGCAATGGTATCGCCGGCAAGGATGATCGGGATTGCGCCGAGGAGCAATAACCCCACGGCAAGGCCGCTGATTGCCATCTAGATTGGCACCTGAACCTGCTGCACGATCGAACGGAGTACCGCATCCGTCGACACGCCCTCGAGCTCGGCCTCGGGCTGCAACACGATGCGGTGACGCCACGCGGGTAGACACATCCGCTGGATGTGGTCGGGAGTTACCGCGTCGTAGCCGTACAGATAGGAGCTCGCCTTCGCTGCCCGCAAGAGTGCCGTCGCACCACGCGGCGAAATCCCCATCCGAACCGAGGGGGACTGGCGGCTCGCGCGCGCGAGGTCGACAAGGTAGCCAAGCACCGATTCGTGTACGCGCACCTGCTGCGCCTGAGCACGAGCGTGACGGAGTTCTTGTTCGTCGATGGCCTGCTGCACATTTGCCGCCGCCAGATCGCGCGGATTGAAGCCACTCGCGTGACGACGCAGCACCTCAAGTTCCGCATCGCGCGGCGGCAGCTCAAGGATTACCTTCAACATAAACCGGTCCAGCTGCGCCTCCGGCAGCACATAGGTGCCCTCGTACTCGATCGGGTTCATCGTGGCGGCGACCATGAACGGGTCGGGGAGCGCGCGGGTGACACCGTCCACCGAAATCTGCCGCTCCTCCATCGCCTCCAGCAGCGATGACTGTGTTTTTGGCGGCGTGCGGTTGATCTCATCCGCCAGCAACAGGTTGGTGAACACCGGTCCCTCACGGAACGTGAAGTCACCCGCCTGGTTGTCATAGATGAGCGAGCCGGTGACATCACCGGGCATCAGGTCGGGCGTGAACTGGATGCGTTTGGTGTCCAGCGCAAGCACCCGACTGAGCGTGCGCACCAGCAGTGTTTTCGCCGTGCCGGGGACACCCTCAAGCAGTACGTGACCGTCGCTGAGCAATGCGATGATGAGGGCTTCGACGGCGCCGTCTTGGCCGACGACCGCCTTCCCAACTTCTTGACGAACGCGTGCGAGCGCGGCGCGGGTTTGGTCGGTCATTGGGACGCTCCTGTCGGTGGTGTGTTCGATTGAGACGCTGGATCTACATAGGTTTCGGGATGGTCATCCGGCGGTGCCGAGCTGGTCGCACGGGTCGGTTCAATATGCCCGACGACGGCGCGCACGCGCTGTTCGATGGCGCCGGCCTCATTGGCTAATTCGACCATGGCTGCGTCGGAATCGGGCACGACATCACGCAGTACCGCACGCACCTGCGGCACCGGCGATCCGGTGTTCGACGCAATGGCCATCATGATCGCATCCGCGCTGGAGGACGCAGACATCCCCAGCATGGCCGCGCAACGTCGCAGCGTGCCCAAACGGATCGCGTCAAGCGCGTGGAGCCGGGAGGAGGTTGCGGCATACAGTTTTCCGCGCCCGGTGACGGTTTCGTTGGCGGGTACGTGCACCGGTAGCCGTTCGGCCACAAGCGGTCCCAGTCGGTTTCCGCGCCAGAACATTGTTGCCACGGCGACGCAACCGAGCAGCAGAATGGTCGGGGTCAACCACCCCGGTACATAATCACCGAACGTGGGTTTATCGCTCGCCGGGACATCGTCTGGGCCGGGTACATACCAGGTGAGGTGGTCGTACTTGCCTAAGAGGTTGATCGCAGCCGCCGCGTTTGCTTCCTCCGCAATCCGTTCGTTTGTGAGCTGCGAGTAGGCGCCGATCATCACGACCTCGGAGCCGCCGTGCGTCGCCATCACAACCAACTCGCCCGCATCCGTGGTGTAACACGAAGCGGCATTGACCGCAGTGGCTCGAAACGCAGTAGCCCGTCCGTCACTCAGCTTCGGCGCGAGGTCTGCCAGCGGACACTGATCACCGGCGTGATGGGGTTTCGAATCCTCAGTTGGCTCGAGCGCCCCACCGTAGCTTGCTATCGCATTCAGGGGTGAAAACCGGGTTCCGACGGGGTTCAGGAACACCACCCGACTCGCGCCAGAGTTCAGCAGCTCGCGCACACGATCGACAGTAAGAAACCCGCCCGGATCGTGGACAACCAGCGTCTGATTCGGGTTACTCGTAACCGCCTCGCGGGCATCCTCGAAACGGTCGACGGTCTCGACGTCCACGCCGTGTGAATCCAACGTTTGCGCCAGTGCCTTCGCACCGTTCGGTTTCGCAGAGGTGGGGGAGAGCAGGTGCCCGGTTTGATTGGCTGCGCTCACGCTAATACTGATTGTGACCGCTAATGCGGCGAGTGCGAACACCGCCGTCACCAGCCAGGGGCGAAGGCGCAGCCACTGTTCGCGAGCCGTGCGCGTACTGGTGCGTGTGGGTTGCTGCTTAGGGGTAATTGTCGCGGTCACGGCTGTCTCCGTCCGCTTGGCGAGGGCGGCGCGGATGCGGCGGTAGCCGTCAGCTGCGCCAGTTGCGGTTTGGTGCGCTCCAGCGTTTCATCCAGCTCGCACAGTGCCGCGTAGTCGGCCTCGCTCACTGTGCGTTCGAAGTATCGGACGGTGTCGAACCCGGATGCGGCGCGCTGCAATGCTTGATGTTGCTCGGGGAACACGCGTGATGCCGAACGAGCAGCGGCCTGAGCGGTATCGCCTGGCAGCAGCGTGATCAGCGTGCGGTCCTGCAGGCTGCGGCAGATCGCGCGGTAGCGTTCCACGAACGCGAGGGAGATATCACCGGCCGCCTCCGCACGCACCGCGGCCTCGCGTAACTCGCGTGCGGTGCGGTCATCACCGTCGAGGAAAACCCCGCTTGATTCGCGTTCTCGACGAGCTGCGATCGCTCGTGGCCGACCCAGAAGCACAAGCAGCACAATGCCCGAGATGATTGCGATGATGACGACCACCCATACTGGGTCGAACGCAAGACCATCCCCGACGCCGTCAAATAGGCCGGTGAACCAATCCCACAGATCAGCAAAGAACTGTTCGAATGGCGGTGGCTTTGCCTGCTGGTATTCGGGTTTGCCCAGCTCGTTCAGCACCCAATCCCGGGCGGTGTCTTCGTCCGGGGTGAGTGGTGGTTGGGTGCTGCAGAACATGGGGGTGTCTTACCATCCTGGGGTTGGCTGCGAGGCAGTCTTACCGATGTGTTCGCTCCAAGGATCTGGATCCGCAGAAGGGTCACTCGTGATCTCATCGGCAGCGTGCTGCAATGGAATATTCAAGCCCTCTTTTCGCATCCGAGCATCCGCGTACAAAATGACACTGTTACCGGAAATCAACACGGTGTACACCGCGGTGAAAATGGCTGAAATCAGCGACACAAGCACGCCTATCACGATGCCGAACCAGATCGCTATGTCTCGACTGCTTTCCCCGCCAAAGGGCAGCGCGACCTGAGCGATCAGGCCGAAAATCATCACGGCGATCTGACTGGCGAAACCCGTCGCCATGGACACCACCATGGACACCAGCAGGCTGATGCCGAATGTGCGCCAGAACAGATTGTTCGTAAGCGTCCAGCTGCGACGTATCGCCTGAATCGGGCCGGCCTTTTCCAAGATGACCACGGACACACCAAAAAGGAATTTGGTATTCAGGAACACGGTCGCGCAGGCCACCAGTAATAGCGACAGCAGTAGCAACGCAATCGGGCCGATGGGGGAGGTTCTGTCAAAAATCGCGGCGAAGAGCCACCACATCGGTAGGCCCACGAGCACCCCGACCACCACGAAGTTGATGAGCGAAATAAGCACCAGGTAGCCCAGTAGCGGCAGCAACCGCTTTGTCGCGCGGGAAAGGGCGGCGCCGAGCGTGATGCGTTGCCCGATCGCCGCCTTCGCAGTGACCTGCGCGACGACTGCCTGTGAGGCGGTGGTCATCAGCAACGTGACCAGTATTGACGGGATGAGCGACAGCAGCATCCAGATCAACAGCTGCGTATGCTCATCGGTCCAGACATCGGATGAGCTGTTCAGAGTGGGAACGTCAATGTTGGCCAGGAGTACGGTGATTGGTCCGACCGCGGCGAGGACTGTACCGAAAAACTGCAGGAGGTACACGCCACCGAAACTCGCTGCCGGGCTAAAGCGCAGGAGACGGAACGTCGCACCAAAAATATCGCCGAAGGTGAGCGGCCTAAGTGGGAACAAGCCGGGTGCGGCTGCCGGTCGCCAACCTGGCTGTGGTGCGCTCGGCCCCGGGGCCGCGGTATTCCAGGATGCGGCACCGCCGGTGGGAGGGAACTGTCCGTAGGGAGCCTGTCCGTATGGCTGTTGCCCGTACTGGGGTTGGCTGTACTGGTGTTGGCTGTACTGGGGTTGGCCGTATCCGCCCTGGCCGTACGCCTGTTGCCCGTACTGCGGCTGATCGTATGTCGGCTGGCCGTATGGCGCCTGCCCGTACTGAGGCTGGCCGCCGTACTGCCCCTGACCGTATCCGCCTTGTCCGTGCGGTTGCTGGCCGGATGCGGGTGCTTGTCCATCAGGAGAAGGCTGTTGGCCCGCGGGAGACCACTGCTCATAAGGGGACTGCGCAGCGTCATTCGGTCGTTGTCCGGCTTGGCCGTAATCAGGCCCGGACGACTCGTGCTGCGGGTATTCGGATTCGTTAGCCACGGGGCCATCGTGTCATATCTGTGTGCCGTAACCACAGAAATTCCACCCATTGGGGGATGAAGAATCACACTCTTCTGGGTGCGCTCGCGGTAGGCTCGATTGGAACCTGGTCCGGTAGAAGTGGCGGCGCACTCGCAAAAGGAGGAATCGTCCGTGGCAGAACGCATTCTGGTGGTCGATGACGACACCGCGCTGGCAGAGATGATCGGCATTGTGATTGGCGCTGAGGGGTACGAGCCCTCATTTTGCTCGGACGGAGCGGCTGCGCTGGACACGTTCGACACGATCGATCCGCACCTTGTGCTCTTGGACGTCATGCTGCCTGGGATGAACGGCATCGAGATCTGTGAAGCGATCCGGGCGAAGTCAGGTGTGCCAATCATCATGCTGACGGCAAAATCCGACACTGCCGACGTGGTGCGAGGGCTCGAAGCCGGGGCCGACGACTACATCGTTAAGCCGTTTGATCCGAAGGAGCTTGTTGCGCGCATTAAGACCCGCCTCCGCGGTGTTTCTGGCGAACACAGCGAAGAACTGCGGGTCGGCGATCTCACGATCAACGTTGCCGCGCACGAGGTGCTGCGCGGCAATGAAGCCATCAACCTCACCCCGCTGGAGTTCGACCTGCTGCACACGCTCGCATCCAAACCAAACCGGGTCTTTACCCGTGAGGAACTGCTAGAGCAGGTGTGGGGATACCGGTTTAAGGCCGACACTCGCCTGGTCAACGTGCACGTGCAGCGCTTGCGTGCGAAGGTTGAACTCGATCCCGATCGCCCCAAGATCGTGCAGACCGTTCGCGGCGTAGGCTATCGCGCCGGTAACTCCTAGTGTTCGGCGCCAACACGCCACATGACTCAGGACGCATCCGCCCAATCCACTGACGTTGTCGCAGCGTCGGTTGATTCGGCATCGGAGCGCGGCGATGCAATACCTGCCGAGCAGGACGACCGCATCCGCGTATCGCTCAATACCGAAACCGAGAGCTTCCCCGACCAAGACCTACCCGGTTCGTGGTGGCGACCACGCGGGTTCGTCGCCAATGTGCGGTTTCTCTGGCGAACATCGCTGCCATTTCGCACCATGCTCATCGCGGTGCTACTCACCAGCGCTACCGTCATTGCTGTCGCCCTGGTAATGGGGAACACGATTGCTCGGGATTTGTACTCGTCCCGGATCGACGATCTGCAGATCGAGGCCGAGCGTGCAGTCGCGGCCGCACAAAGCAAACTCGACAGCGGCGGTGACTCGGGCGATGAGGGACTCTCGTCACTACGTCAAGAAGCGATTGACGCTGCGCAAGCACAAACCCCGAACTCCATCGGGTTCGCGTTCTACAGCGCGCCTTCGCAGACGGCCTCAACCGGACTGCAGGACATCGCATCCGATAACGTGAGTGCCGGACTGGTCTCGGACGAACTGCGCACCACCGTCCGCTCGCAATCCGGCCCCATCCACTACCAGTCCGTCGCGCTCGAGGCCGGCGGGTCATCGGCTCCCGGTGTGGTGCTCGGCTCAACCGTTTCGATGCCGGGCGCCGGGTATTACGAGTTCTACCTGCTCTACTCCCTGGAGGAGTCGCAGGACACACTCGACTTCGTGCAGCGCACACTGGCGATCTCGATGGCAATCTTGGTGCTCTTGGTAGCGCTGATCACCGGTGCGATTATGCGCGCGGTCATCCAACCAATCCGTTTGGCCGCACAGACGAGCCGCAAGCTGGCGGCAGGACACCTTGAGGAGCGTATTCCAGAACGAGGCGAAGACGATATCGGTACGCTGTCGCGATCCTTCAACCACATGGCAGATAACCTGCAGGAGCAGATCGAGCAGCTGGAGCACCTCTCGAAGGTGCAGCAACGATTCGTTTCGGATGTGTCGCACGAACTGCGCACTCCGCTGACCACAATCCGCCTGGCTGGCGGCATCGTCTATGCCCGAAAAGATGAGTTCGATGCCACGCTCGCGCGGTCTGCCGAACTCTTGCACGACCAGATCGAGCGCTTTGAGCTTTTGCTGAACGACCTGCTCGAAATCTCCCGCTACGACGCCGGTGCCGTCGAAGTGATGCGGCGTCCGAACGACCTCGCCGCGATCGCCGAGGATGTCGTTGGTGCAATGCTGCCGGTGGCGATGGACCATTCCGAGGCGCTGCTAATGCGTTCTCCCGGAGGCGAGGTCAATGCCGAATTCGATGACCGTCGTATCCGACGCATCGTGCGGAACCTCATCGCGAATGCAATTGAGCACGGTGAGGGGCAACCCATCGTGGTTTCGGTGGATGCGAATGCGACAGCGGTTGCGCTCACGGTGCGTGACTACGGAATCGGCATGAACGAAGAACACCAGAAACTGGTGTTTGAGCGGTTCTGGCGGGCCGACCCATCCCGCAAACGAACGATGGGCGGTTCAGGACTCGGGCTTGCCATCTCACACGAGGATGCGCAACTGCACGAGGGCAAATTGGAAGTGTGGTCGGCGCTCGGCCTCGGCACGAACTTTCGGTTGACACTGCCGCGGCGCGTGGGCGAGCCGATCGTTTCTTCGCCATTGCCGCTGCTGCCTGACGATGCCGGAGCGAGTACCTTTAACGGTGGGCTCGACGGTGATCACCTGCACGGCGTGAGCCTCGATACCGAGCCGATTCGCATCCCCCTATTTGGGAAAAACAATTCGAACGACGACGAGGTTGCGCACGACGATCAGGGTAATGACGATGGCGCTCCCGATGATGATCATTCGACTGAACACAATGGCGGCGAGGTGAGTGAACGATGAGGATGCGGCGATGGCTCAGCGTGTTGTGGTCAGTGTTGCTCTGCGTTTCCTTGACCGCATGTGCATCGATACCGACCTCCGGCCCGGTTGAAGAAGGTAAAGCACAGCCCGAGGATCAGCAGCAGGGAGTGCGCTACTTCCCGCAGGGGCCGACCGACGGCGCCAGTAGGGAAGAGATCGTGCAGGGCTTTCTCGATGCCGGTACCGGTACCCGAGACGGTTTCCGAGCAGCAAAAGAGTTTCTGACGCCGGAAGCTCGGCAATCCTGGGATCCGAACGAGCGTGTGCTCATTATGAGCGGGCAGGCTTCGATGAAGTCGCAGGGGAAGACCGGCATCGAGGTGTCGGTACCGCTGCTCGGCAGCGTTGATCGACACGGGCTGTATTCCGAGACGCTGTCGAATTCGAACGAGCAGCTCGACTTCGAGCTCGTAGAGATTGATGGGCAGTGGCGCATCTCGAAACTGCCGCAGGGGATTGTGCTGGCGAAGCAACCGTTCACCGACCTCTTCTCGAAACAAACGTTGACCTTCTTTGATAGCGCCAAGCGCTACACCTCCCCGGACCTGCGCTGGCTACCCAACGGTGATTCCCTCCCGACCCGGATCGTCAATGAGCTCATTGAAGGTCCAGCGGAATGGATGCGTCCAGGAAGTGCAGTGGTTACGGCCTTCCCAAGCGATGTGTCCCTGGTGCAATCGGTTGATGTTGTGGATGGTGTAGCTGCCGTCGACTTCAACGACCGACTTTCCGCATCCATGGGGTCGACCGAGCTGTCATTGGCGAAGCTACAGCTCGAAGAAAGCCTGCTTGCCGTACCGGGCATCTCCAGTGTCGAGCTGCGAGTGAACGGCGCCAGGCTTGATGTAGGGCTGCCCGAGCGCAACGAGGTCGTCACCACCGCAGATGTCAGCACCTTGCCGCTCGTGCAGGCAGGGGATCGGTTCGGCTTCCTCAACACTGACGAGGTGAGCGCACCCGATGGTGCGGACAATGTGGTGAATGCGGTCAAGTCGTATAACCCGATTCGCGGGGCAATGTCCGCATCACGGCAAACGATGACCATGCTCAACGCCACGGGTACGTATGCGATGAGCTTCCAAGATACGGAGCCAACGCTCATCGACGAGCGCGCTGGGCAGGTCGAACCTGCACTCGATAACTGGGACTGGGTATGGACGCAATCCACCACGGAAGCCGGCCTATATGTCACGCATATAGGTGACTACGACATGCATGAGGTTGAGCTGCCCGGTCAGGTGAGCGCCGGATTCATCTCTCACCAGGTTTCTCGTGACGGCACGCGACTAGCCGTGCTGTTTACCGATAATGAAGGCGTGAAATTGGCGGTCATGCCGATTCTGCGCAAGGACGGTAGCCCCGAGGGGCTCGGCTCACCGCTGATCGTAGCGATGCCCGGAGTGAACGACCGCGCCAGTGACCTTGCTTGGATTGATGAGAACAGTATTGGCATGCTGGTCAATAAATCAGACGGTTCAACCTCGGTGCGTTTATATCGCGTCGGGGGTGAGCTCACCTCAATGGGCACGATTCCCTCGGCAGCGCAGGTAGCCGGCTCAAACTCGCTCACCGGCATGCGGATTGTTGACCGACACGGCACGGTGTACGCGCCACGCGGTTCGCGCTGGCAGGCGCTCGGGACAACAATCACATTCCTGTACGCGCAGGTGTAGCGTTCGTGTGTGGATAACTGCGCACGTGAGCAACTCGCATCCGCAACACTGACCGGGTGACCCGCATCCGTCAAATCCTCCGCGCCCTCGTCGACCTCTGTTTTCCGAGCACGTGCGCCGCCTGCGGTGCGGCGGCACCGATCGCAAACGGCGTGTGTGCGGCGTGTGCTCAAGTGCTGCGGTCGCAGGTAGCCGTCGGCACTGCAACGCTGACGCTGAGCGAAGGTGATTGCATCCGGGTGTGCAGCGTCATTGACTATGACGAACGGATGCGGCGACTACTGAATAGTTTCAAGGATGGCGGCAGGGTAGATGCGGCGGTGCTGCTTGCGAAGCTGTTACGGGCAGCGTTGCGCTCTAGCGTCGCCGGGGATGCGCAGGCAGTGTGGCTTGTGCCTGTGCCGAGTTCTGATGCGGCGGTGCGTAGGCGCGGGTATCGGCATCTGGAACTGCTGATTCAGCGGGCGTTACCGGCGGCCGGAGTTGTGCAGGGGCTCCGCTACACGCGGCGGGTGCGGGACCAGGCGGGGCTCGGGCGGATGGAGCGTGCCCAGAACCTGCGCGGTGCGGTCCGCGCCAGCAGTTCGGTTGCCGGGTTGCGGTGCGTGGTGGTTGACGACGTGATGACCACTGGCGCAACGCTGCGCGAGTCGGTGGTAGCGCTTCGCGATGCGGGCGCTCAGGTGGTCGCGGCGGCGGTCATCGCGCGCGTGCCGCTTAATAACACACGGGCGGGCGAATCAACGTAACGCTCACCTAAACCATAGGGAAATAATGAGCAACGCCACGATACAATTTGAAGACAAACTAAACACGCGACTCGGGTGATTCCTACGGCGCATCGACCGCGATGTAGTCGCTCCCGAGTTCTCGAGAAGGAGGGTGAGATGGAAATCACCATCACCGGCCGCAATATCGAGGTTCCGGAGCGATTCCGCTCCTACGCCGAGGAAAAGGTGACTGCAAAGGTGCAGCAGCTCTCGGAGCGAGCCCAAAGTGTCGAGGTTCGTGTCAAGCAGCGCACTGACCGCGCGGGCAACATGCTCGACAAGGGCAAAGTTGAGATTACGCTCTTCGGGCCGTTCCCGACGGTCCGTGCCGAGGCCGAGGGCGGCGACAAATTCGCTGCGTTCGATATCGCTCTTGACAAGCTGGTAGAGCGCATGCGGCGTGCTAAGGACAAGCGCAAGCACCGTCACGGCGGTACGAGCCTGTCCGAAGCGAGCGCCGAGGACTTCGCCAAGCTGGATATCGTTCCTGCTGACACTGGCGTCATCGATGTCGTGTCTGGCCGTGCCGAACCCGCGGTCGAGGTGGCTGAGCACGATGACGAGCCCGACTACTCGCCGGTTGTCATTCGTGAAAAGAAGTTTGCGCCGAAGGTGATGTCTTCAGAAGAGGCCGTCGACCACATGGAACTGCTCGGTCACGACTTCTTCCTGTACCTCGAACCGGAGGCTAAGCGCCCCGCAGTGGTGTACCGCCGTAAGGGCTGGGACTACGGCGTGATCATGCTCGACGAGAACGGCAGCGCTGACGAATAAGACGACAGCGGCAGCGCTGACGAATAAGACGACTACGGCAGCGCTGACGAATTATGCGTTGGGGCCCACTTTGCACACTTGGGTGGCTGTTAGGTGTGCAGAGTGGGCCTGAACGTTGTGGGGTGGTTGTTGTTGTGGCCCACTTTGCATGTTCGGTGCGCAAGCCAATGACGTTGCGGTGCAGGTAAACGATGGGCTCGTAGCGGTACCGTCTGTCGATTACTTCGCCCGCTTCCTCCTGTCCGCGGGCCACATTCTGCCCACCCCACCCAACAAGTTGGGGCCTGCTTTGCATAGTTGGGTGGCTGTTTGGTGTGCAGAGTGGGCCCGAACGTTGTGAGGTGGTTGGTGTTGGGGCCTGCATCCTGAACCGGATGCGGGCCCCGTCGGTTTTCCGAGGAGGCCTCGGGCTGCGCTAGCGGTGCGCTGCGTCAAGTGCTTGCTGCAGGGCGGTTGTCAGTGGCGTGTGAGTGCAGTCCAGCAGGGTGCGAGCATCGGTGTCGGCCATCACGAACGGCTGGGTGAACTGGTAGCTAACATCGGCGAGGGCTCGCATCGCCGGTGACACCGTGCCAAGTGCGCGCAGTGGCCAGAACGGAACTGGTCGTAACCTTGGGGCCGGGACGCCTGCCAGGCGGGTGGCGATGCGTGCAAGCTCGCTGAGGCTGAGCGGCTCGGGCGAAGGTACGTGCCAGGGTCGACCGTACAGCCTCGGGTCGGTGGCTGCTCGTGCGAGCATCCGGCCGAAATCGTCGATGACCGTCCACGTGTGTGGCGCGTCGATGTTTCCGAGCGGGTATGCAGGTTTCCCGGCAAGCAGCGGTAAGAGCAAGCGGTCGCCAGCGTGCGCGTTGGCGCCCGCACCGGGACCCAGATAGTCGCTGCCGCGAATCTCGGTGGCGCCAAAGCCATACTGTTCGCTCGCCCGCAGCAGTCGCTGCCACACGTTTGCCCGTACCCGCCCGCCGTCGAAGGATGCGCTCAGCGGCATGCCTTCGTGGAGCGGTTCGTTGGTAGGGCCGTAGGCGTAGAGATTTCCCGCCAGCACCATTGCGGCCCCGGTCGAGCGTCCGACTTCGATTGCGGCGCGAGTCGCGGCATCCCAGGGGATGCGCCACTTTCCATACGGAAAGTTGCAGCACAGAACTACTGAGGTGAGCGGGTCGCGCTGGTGCAGCGCGAGGATTCGCTCGGCGGCCTCAGATGCGGTGATGTCGAGCGCGACACTGTGCGCTCCCGGAAACGCAGTGCCGTGGCGGGTCGCGACCGTGACGTGGTGGTTCGATTCGACCAGCCGCCCGGCAGTTGCGCGGCCAAGGGCCCCTAGACCGATAACGAGAATGTGCATGCTGCTCCTTTCGTGGCATGAACACTGTTCACAGCATTCTGCATCCAGTATGTGAACACTGTTCACTGATGTCAATATCGTGCCGCCAAGAATCGAGATTGAGCCCGTTGCTCGCGAGCTGTGTGGGAACATTTAGACTGTGTCGCTTCGAGCAGAACTCCTTCGTGTTGCAACCGGCCACCTCCACCAAGTAGGCCCTGGGGCGCTGTCGATGCGAGCCATAGCCCGAGATCTTGGGGTGAGTGTCGGGGCGCTGTATCGGCACGTTGCGGACCGGGATGCACTGCTCACCGAGCTCATCATCGCCGCCTACACAAGCCTTGGTGATGCCGCAGAACGTGGCAGCGGATCCGGCTCCCCGCTCGCGAAGTGGCGTGGGTGCTGGAAGGCAGTGCGAACCTGGGCGAACGCGCACCCCCACGAGTTCGATCTCATCTACGGCACGCCGGTTATTGGGTACCGGGCGCCCGCCGAGACGGTGTCTGCTGCGTCTCGACTGCCTCGCCGCATCCTCGAGATTGCGGCGCTGTCGCCATCCCCACCCCGCGCGCCCACGATGCATCCGAAGGCACTACTCGAGAGCTTCTCGCAGGTACGCGACTGGTATCGCGGTGGTGACACGACAGCGCAGGAGGAGCTCACGGACGCCCAGATCTGGCACTGCTTGCGAGCGTGGACGGAGTGTATCGGCGCGTTGGGGTTTGCCCTGCACGGCCACTACGTGGGTAGCCTCGACGACGACGCTCCCTACTACGAAACGATCGTCGACGCGCACGCCCGAGCGCTTGGCCTCATCGAGCACAGCGGCGACGTTGGGTAGCACGAGCGGCGGTTTCAGCCCGTGCTGCGATCCCGGGTTGTCGCAGGCGTTAAGCAGAGCCGAGTAACATTGGGCAAGTTTCGTGGTGCGCAGGCCCTGCGTGCCACTACCGCCACACCACAGGAGTTTGTATGGCCTCGATTCTCGACAAGATTCTTCGCTTTGGCGAAGGGCGCCAACTCAAGCGTTTGGAGCGCCTGGCGTCGCAAATCAACAAGCTCGAGGATGAGTTCAGTGATCTGAGCGATGACGAACTGCGGGAACTGACCGACGAGTTCCGCGAGCAATACGAAGAAGGTGTAGAAGCGGGCAAGAAAGACCAGGACATCCTGGATGAGATGCTGCCGGTTGTGTTCGCTGCGGTACGTGAAGCAGCAAGCCGCACCCTTGGCCAGCGTCACTACGACGTACAGCTCATGGGCGGTGCCGCGCTGCACGGCGGCAACATCGCTGAGATGAAAACCGGTGAAGGTAAGACCTTGGTTGCCACCCTCGCCGCCTACCTGAACGCAATCCCCGGCAAGGGCGTGCACGTCGTCACCGTTAACGACTTCCTCGCAAGCTACCAGTCGGAACTCATGGGCCGCGTCTTCCGCGCGCTGGGAATGACCACTGGCTGCATCCTCGCCGGCCTCAGCCCCGATCAGCGTCGAGAACAGTACGCCTGCGATATCACCTACGGCACGAACAACGAATTCGGCTTTGACTACCTGCGCGACAATATGGCCACCAGTGTTGGCGCCTGCGTGCAGCGCGGGCACTACTTTGCCATCGTGGACGAGGTTGACTCCATCCTGATCGACGAAGCGCGTACTCCGCTGATCATCTCCGGTCCGTCCTCTGGCGAAGCGAACCGCTGGTACGTCGAATTCGCGAAGCTCGCAAAGCGACTCAAAGAAGACCGCGACTACGAAGTTGATGAGAAGAAGCGCACGGTCGGGATTCTTGAGGCCGGTATCGAGCGCATCGAGGACTCACTCGGTATTGACAACCTGTACGAGCAGGCCAACACGCCGCTCATTTCATTTCTGAACAACTCGATCAAGGCGAAAGCCCTCTTCCACCGCAACCGCGAATACGTGGTGCAAGACGGCGAAGTCATGATCGTGGATGAGCACACCGGACGTATCCTCAAGGGCCGTCGCTACAACGAAGGACTGCACCAGGCGATCGAGGCCAAGGAAGGCGTCGAGATCAAGGCCGAAAACCAAACGTTGGCCACCGTCACGCTGCAGAACTACTTCCTCATGTACGACAAGCTCTCGGGCATGACCGGTACCGCCGAGACCGAGGCCGCCGAGTTCCAGTCCACGTACAAGCTCGGTGTTATCCCCATCCCGACCAACAAACCAATGCAGCGCATTGACCGGCCAGACCTCGTCTACAAGAACGAGAAGGCGAAGTTTGCTCAGGTCGTAGAAGACATCGTCGAGCGCGCTGAGACCGGGCAGCCAGTGCTGGTGGGTACCACCTCGGTCGAGAAGAGCGAATACCTCTCGCGACTGCTCGCGAAGCGCGGAGTCGAACACGAAGTGCTGAACGCAAAGAACCACGCGCGAGAGGCTGCGATCGTCGCCCAGGCCGGCCGCAAGGGTGCCATTACTGTGGCCACGAATATGGCCGGTCGTGGTACGGACATCATGCTCGGTGGAAACGCCGAGTTCCTTGCGGTTGCCGAGATGACCGCCCTGGGGCTTGACCCAGAAGAGAACAGCGAAGAGTACGAGGAGAAATGGCCCGAAGTACTCGAACGTCTGCAAGAACAGGTCGAGAAAGAAGCTGAAGAGGTTACCGAGCTGGGCGGTCTGTATGTTCTAGGCACCGAACGGCACGAATCTCGCCGGATCGACAACCAGCTTCGAGGACGTTCGGGCCGTCAGGGAGACCCCGGCGAAAGCCGGTTCTACCTGTCGATGACCGACGACCTGATGCGACTGTTCAACACCGGTGCAGCCCGCGCCATCATGAACAATGACTCGACCCCGGACGACCTTGCGCTCGAGTCACGCATCGTATCGCGAGCCATCCAATCCGCTCAGTCCCAGGTCGAATCTCGTAACGCCGAGATCCGCAAGAACGTACTCAAATACGACAATGTGTTGAACGAACAGCGCACCGCCATCTACGAAGACCGTCGCGCCATTTTGGAGGGCGACGACATCGGCGAGAAGGTCGAGGCCTTCCTCGACGGTGCGATTACCGACATAGTTGGCGAGCACGCGACCGGTAGCCCCGACGACTGGAATGCTTCCATCCTCGAGGACGAGCTCAAGCAGCTGTATCCGATGACCATCACCGTTGACGAAATCATCGACGAGCACGGTGGCCTCAACCGCGTCACCAGCGACGACGTTGTTGATGAAGTGCGTTCGGACGCGAAGCTGGCATACCAGCAGCGCGAAGAGGCGCTCGGCGAAGACGCGATGCGCGAACTTGAGCGTCGCGTACTGCTGCAGGTCATCGACCGCAAGTGGCAAGACCACCTACAGGATATGGACTCCCTCAAGGACGGCATCGGCCTGCGCGCGCTGTCGCAGCGCGACCCGCTGGTGGAATACCAGCGCGAGGGCTTCCAGATGTACACGGACATGCTCGCGTCCGTCCGCGAAGAATCGGTGCAGTTCCTGATGAACCTCGACGTTCAGGTCGAAGAGGTTGAGGATGCCGAGGGCAAGACTCAGCGTCGGGTACAGGTTCGGGCCAAGGGTCTGGACGAGCAACCGAAGCGCCAGCTGCGATTCTCTTCAGCTGACGAATCCGGCAATGTGACGGTTCGGGATGCATCCGGTCGTGTCAACCAGGGAGCAACCCGCGCAGCGCTCCGTAAGGAGATGAGCGCCGGTACCGCATCCGCAATGCGTGAAGCCGCGGCGCAGTCGCCGGACTCCAAATCTGAGATCACCGATGACGAGTCGAAGTCGAGCAAGTCGAGCGGTAAGTCAAAGTCGAAGCAAAAGAAACAGCAGTCACGCTCGGGTAACCCGGCGAAGTCATCGACCCAAACCGGCCGTTCGGCAGCCGAGGTCGCTCGCGAACAACGGGCCGCGAAAGCCAAGACCACACGCGGTGCGTTCGGGCAGAAAGAGACTCGCAAGCAAACCGACGACGACAAGTAGCCGTCCGTTGAAGGCTCGACCGTGAGTATTGTTCGCTGCCCATGGCCGGGTGCCTTTAACACCTGGGATCTCGCCGGCGTCGCCATCGACGGCGGTGAGATTTCCTCCGGCGTGCTCTTTCGCTCCGGGCAGACGCAGGCGTGGCCGCGGGAGTCCTTTGTATTGGCGGATGAGGCTGGGGTGCGCCGCATCCTAGATTTACGCGATCCGCGCGAGCCGCGACCCGTTGACACTGAGGATGGGCTCCCGGAACGTGGCCGGGTCGAATACGACTTCCAACCGATCGAGGACCCGGACAACGCTGAATTCAAGCGGCAGTTTGTGCCGTACCTCAACCACCCCTCGGGGTATGGCGCCTACATGGAGCTCTTCGCTCCGCGGGTCATGCGGGCGGTATCCAGGGTCATCGCCGCCGGTCCGGGAACGATGGTGTGCTGCTCGGCTGGACGTGATCGCACCGGGCTGGTCATCTCGCTGCTGCTGTACGCGCTCGGCACCGAGATTGACGAGATCGCGCAGCAGGACGGGCTCGCCATGCGCGCCATCAGTGACCATCAGCTCGACCGCGTGCCACCGCATCCGTACGAGCGCTGGCTGCCCGAAGATGAGCTTGCCGAGGTGATCGCTGATCGTCGTGCAGCATTGCGCACGTTTCTCAGCAATATCGATATCGCTGGGTTGCTGGCGGCACACGGTATTACGGATACCGACCTCGAGTACGCGACCGATTGGTTGGTGTCTACGGCTCGATAAACCGCCGTATCGCGCTACAGCACGTGAATGCGCTCGGCGCGCCACCGCCCGCGGTACACCTCGAGTCGAATCGATACCGCGCGCGCACGAACACCCAAATCGACCACAGTCGATGATTCCACGACCCCAGCACGCGGTGACTTCCAGAGGCAACCACGCACCTGGATGTGCGGGCGTTTTGCAGGCCGCTCACGCAGCCGTCGTGCACGAGCGGCGTGCTGGGCGCGCCGCAGGAGCAGGCTGAAGGTGTCGGGGGAAACCCACCGCGCAATCTGCTCGACCTCGCGAACACCGGCGATGGCCTCGAACACGCCTCGCGCGAGGTTGCGGATCAGCGGCTCCGGATTGGGGAGGTCTTCGGGCACTGATCGGGTCTCGCTGAAATACGGTTCCTCAGCGGTGCTCTTGAGTTGACTGACTTGGTGGCGGAGCACGCGTGCGGTGGCTGCGCGTGCGTGTGTTGGTTGGTTTACAGGGAGGGATGGAGCGGGGGAGGCACTGGGCTGCGCTGACATGGATTCTCCTGAAACGCATAGTCGACTTTGACCGGGCACATTTATTGATGCCAGAACAGCGCGAAGATTTGGGAAACGATCGCTAAATTGTGGATATCTTTCGTGTGTTCTGCGAATTACGCTCCCTTCTGTGGATAACTCGCGCCGCGAATCGGGGCCGTATAGCAAACTTGGCGCGTGCGTTGGGACGAACTATTCGACGACCTCGCTGGCCAGTTCGATGCAGAGCGAGAAGCCGAGGCACGGCGCGCACAGATCGAAGACGAGCGGATGCGGGTGGCTCGGCTCACTATCCGGGATCGGCTATTTGCGCTCGAGCGCAGTTTGCAGCCGAACGAAACAATCACGCTGCTACTGCATTCTGGTGACCGGCTTGAGGTCATACCGTCAGAGTTCGGCGCAGACTGGTTCTCCGCGCACACCCGGTCTGCGCCGCCCGCATCCTGCCAGCAGGTCATCATCCCGATTGCCGGTGTGAGCAGCATGCTGTTGACCGGCGATCAACTTGACCGTTCGCTCCAGCCCAGCGAAGAACGCGCATCCGCGCTCACCGCCAAACTGGGTCTTGCGATACCGCTACGAGATCTGGCGCGCCGGCGGGTAACAGTGGAATGTGCGACCGCCTCCGGGCAGTGCTTCGGCACAATTGACCGTGTTGGTCGAGACCACCTGGACCTTGCCGTTCACGATCTTGATTCGCCGCGGCGGCAACGCTCGGTTCGCGTCTATCGCGTTTTCCCGTTCGACCAACTTCAGCTCATCCGCACACTGCCGAACTAGCTGACGGGGCACTAGCTGTTGAGCTCGGGGATATCCGAAAACTCCGCCTGCTCCAGCAGCGATTCGCGGTGACGACGTTCGTACTGGTCATCGACGAACTGTTGCAATTCCTGCTGTTCCACTCGCCACGCCCCGCCTTCGCCGATCTGAATCGCGCGCAGTTCATTGGAGTCCACAAGGCGGCGGACTTGCTCAAGGTCGATGTTGAGGATCTCAGCTACGTCCGTCAGCGTAAGAAAACGCGATTGAGGCATGCTGCAATTATTCCAGGATGCGCATCCGACGCCCAGGCCTGTGGATAACTCGCGTAGCGGTTCTCACGGATTTCGCAAGATACTCCCGTGCACGCACAACGAGCGTGCGTCGCATTCGATCACGGAGGAAACAGTGCGCAGCCAATTCCGAGTCGACCCTCGGCTCATCATCGGGTTGTTACTCGTTGCCGCATCCATTGCCGGCGTATTTACCGTCGTCACCGCGATGAACACGACCATCAAACGGGTCGTCGCTACCGAAGCGATCGCCGTTGGCCAACCCATCGATACCAGCAAACTTCGCGTCATCGACGTCAACATTGGTGACCAGGCAAACCAATATGCCGCCAGCGACGACATCTCTGCTGACGGCCAAACCCCGATCGCGACCAAACCGATAGCGCCGGGGGAGCTCATCCCACTGTCAGCGCTCGGCGACGCAGACGTATCGAATGCAGCAATGGTGATTCCAATCACCGGCAAACTCCCCGCCAGTATCAATACCGGTAGCACCGTAGAGATCTGGGCGGCGCAACCCGGTGAACGTCCCGGCACATACGCGGCCCCAGCCGTAATCGTTGCGCAGGCCGAGGTGATCAGAGTCGTCGAACACGATGACTTCGTCGTCAGCGACGAGATTGAGCTGGAAGTGCTCGTGCCCGATGGCGATATTTCAACCGTGTTGTCAGCAACTGCTGCACAGGCTCGCATTCAGGTTGTGCCGAAGTTCGTGCCGGTGAACGACCCTGACACGTCGAGCGAACGGGATCGTTGACATGCGGCTCATCCTCGCCATCGACTTCGATATCGAGGCGATCATGCTCCCGGCCATCATTGAACAGGGGCACGAAATCCTCGACCGAGTAACCGGATCCAGTGCCCTCGCAGAATCGGTCACCGCGCTGCAGCCGCCGGCGGTCATCGTACAAGCCTCACCCGAAACACTCACGGCAACGAGCCTTTCGGTCTGTGACCGCTCGGGCGCTCGCACGATAGCGATCTACAGCGACGATTATGAACGCAACCATGCGATCAGCCTCGGGATCGTCGACCGCGCGGATGCACGCGACGGATGGGATGCGGTCGAGCAGGTCCTTGCTCGCGGCAGCACCGCGCGCCAAGGCGGCGCTGGTCCGATGCATCCTCAGCAGGCTGCGCCCGGCGACCTCTGCCCGCCCGATACGCAAGCTGCTGATGCTCGAGCGGCGCAACCCACCGCATCCGAACCGCCCCTAAGCCGGCGGCAGCGGCGAGCGAATCAGTCAACGAAGCCACGAAAACGCCGAGGATCGAACAGTACCGCGCACTCGCAGAGCCGTATGGTCTCAGCACAGGATTCGACATCGAACACGTCAGCTGCTGGCAGCACCGGGCAACCAGCGCTACTTCCCTCAGGGCCGCGGCCAGCTGGACAAGTGCTTGCCGTGTGGGGTCCGCACGGTGCCCCGGGGCGAACGACCTGCGCGATCACGCTCGCCACCGAATTCGCCAACCGCGGCACGCGCACGGTGTTGCTTGATGCAGACACCTACGGGGGTGCAATCGCTCAGCTACTCGGCGTGACCGATGAGGCACCCGGGATTGCCGCCGCCTGCCGACTCGCTGCCGCGCGATCACTCGATGCAACACAGCTCGACCGAATCGCCGGCACCGTACGCTGCGCTCGCGGACAGCTTCGAGTGATCAGCGGCATTACCAACCCTGCGCGCTGGCCAGAGCTGAGCCGAGAACGAATCACCGGAGTGATCGAACAGCTGCGCCAATGGGCGGAGTGCATCGTCGTCGATCTCGGGTTTAATCTCGAGAGTGATGAGGAACTCATCAGCGATGTCACCGCGCCACGGCGAAACGCGGCCACGCACACCATCATCGAACGTGCCGATTTGGTCGTGGCGATTGGTGAGGCGACACCCGTGGGCCTGCAACGCTTCCTGCGCGGACGGCAACAATTGCTGCCGTTATTGTCAGACCCGGCAAGAATGCACGTCGTCATGAACCGGGTGCGGCGGGGGATGCACGGGGTTGATACCACTGCGCAGATCGGGCAGGTGCTGCGACGGTTCGGCGGCATCGAACACGCGTGGATGCTGCCGGACGACGCGCGCGCTTGCGACCGTGCGATCACCGAAGCAGCGGCTCTGACCGAGGTTGCGCCACGCTCAGCGCTGTCGAAACAGTATGCATCCCTTGCCGACCGTCTCCTCGGAGAGCTTCAGCGTTCGCCGCATCCTGTCACGTAACCTTGATAGGGTGTCTCGACTTTCGCAACTCATTGGGCAGCACAGTGAGCTTGATTCCACTGACCAAGTTTGGCTCCGGATGCTGCTCATCGACTCGCAGCTGATCGCCGATATGGCGCTCGCGGACTTGGTGTTGTGGGTGCGTGACGCGGAAGGGAAATTCACGGCGATCAGTCAGGTGCGCCCGGCGAGCGCGCCGACCCTGTTCTATCGCGATCTGATTGGTCAGCGGGTGCGCGAGCAGTGGGAAGACGAGATCCGAGCATGCTACGAAACCGGCCAGACCAGGGTCTCGTCGACACCCGACTGGTTTGATGAGATTCCCGCGCAATTAACCACCACTCCAGTGTTTGCGAAGCGACGCCAGGGCGGCGGCTATGTGCGTTCGACGCATCCGATCGCCGTTATCAGCCGACACACCAACCTGGCGCGAACCCGGCAGTTGACCCGCCAGGAAGCGACGTTCCGCGAATGTGCTGATGACCTGTTCGAGATGATCAGCAATGCGGAGTTTCCGAACCCCGAGGCGCCGGAGTTTTCTCGTCGGGGTGCGCCGCGTGCGTCCGACGGTCTTATCCGGTTGAACCTCGAAGGAGTTGTTACCTTCGCAAGCCCGAACGCACTCTCGGCAATGAACAAACTCGGTTTCGGCGGTGAGCTCGAAGGCGAGGTATTTGGTGAGGTCGCGGCAACCCTCGTTGACGATAAGCGAAATGTCACCGTGGATGAGGCGCTCCCGCTCGTGGTGACAGGCCGTTCGCCGGGCATGAGTGATGTGAACGTAAAAGGCGTCAACGTGACGCTGCGCACGCTGCCGCTGTACCGTCGCGGTGCGCGCATTGGCGCGGTTGTGTTGTGTCGCGACACCACCGATGTGCGACACCAGCAGCAAGAGTTAATCACCAAAGACGCTACGATTCGCGAGATTCACCACCGGGTGAAGAACAACTTGCAAACGGTAGCTGCACTCTTGCGAATCCAGGCGCGTCGGGCGCGCAGCGATGAGGCACGCGAATCACTGCTGCATGCAATGCGTCGCGTGTCTGCGATTGCCGTGGTACACGACACGCTTTCCGGCGGCTTTTCGCAGTCAGTTGATTTTGATGAGGTGTTTACTCGCGTGATGCGGTTGGCGACCGAGGTTGCCACCGGTGAGGGTGCCGGCCGCGTACGCCCCGTGCTGCGTGGATCGTTCGGTGCCGTACCCAGTGAATACGCGACGCCGCTTGCGCTTGCGCTCACCGAGCTGATTACCAACGCCGTCGAACACGGTTTTGCGGACGGCGTCAGCGTGGAGCGCCCTGGACAGGTCACCGTTGAGGTGACGCCGGGTGCCGATTATCTGGGCATTGAGGTGCGCGATAACGGGCGTGGGTTTTCGGGTGAGCCGGATGCATCCGGTCTCGGTACGCAGATTGTGCGCACGCTCGTCGAGGGTGAACTCGGCGGCAATATTGGCTGGCACTCGATGCCCGGGATTGGGACCACAGTGGAAATCACTATCCCGAAACGCTGGGGAGTGAACAGAGCGAACAGCTAGCCACCCGCATCCCTAACTAACTAGCTTTCGCGGGGTAGTGGAGCGGCGGTTGCGACGGATGCGCGCGGTGTTAGCCAGCGCGGCGGGCGCGTGCTGCGCGACGTTTCAGAGCGCGGCGTTCATCCTCAGAGAGACCGCCCCAGACACCAGAATCCTGGTTTGTGTCTAGCGCGTATTGCAAGCACTGCTCAGTCACGGGGCAGTGGGCACACACCGACTTTGCTGCATCAATCTGTTCTACCGCAGGGCCAGTGTTGCCAACGGGGAAGAACAGCTCTGGGTCGGCATTGAGGCAGGCTGCGCTATCACGCCAGTCCATGTAATGGTGCTCCTTGCTACGCGTCACGCCGCGAAAACTGTTGCTTGAAATCAGCGATGTAGATGGACGCGAGCGACGCTCCTAGCGGAATCATCAGCGGTCAACGTCTCGATCTGAAGTAACATCTTGCCACGCAGACACAGGGCAATCAAGGGATTTTTAACGTTGAGTATGCAAGAAGAGCGAAATGTTGACGCGGAAGACCAGAACTTGCGAGCTACCGAACGTCCCGTCGGTATCCGCGCGCTGGCGACACTCGTCGGCATCGAATCTCTCATCATGCTCGCGGTGACTGCGCTATTGGCCTACGAAGTGATTACGCAGCCCGCGCACTCCGTGAGTACCTCCATCGCGCTACTCGTCATGGCGCTACTGGCTGCAGGCGCGCTCGGCACACTCGCCGTGGGGGTGTGGCGGATGCGGTCTTGGGCTCGCGGGCCGGTGACGGTGTGGCAGGTGCTGCAGGTCGCTGCCGCGGTGGTGATCTTCCAAGGTGACATCGCGCCGTGGATCGGTTGGGTGCTTGCCGGCTGTTCCCTAGTCGGTCTATTGCTGGTGTTCTCGTCGCCGGTTGCTGCTGCACTTCGGCGCGATCGGGAGAGCGACGCGGCGTAACGCTCGGTTGAAGGGTCTCGGCGAGGGCTAGGCTGCTTCGAGCTGCTTCAGGATGCGGTCGACATGGCCAGTAGCTTTGACGTTATACCGCGCGTCGATCAGTGTGCCGTTCTCATCGATGATGAACGTTGAGCGAATCGCGCCGACTACTTTGCGGCCATAGTTGTTCTTTTCGCCGTAGGCGCCATACGCCTGCTGTACTGCACGATCGGGGTCACTCAGGAGTGTGAACGGCAGTTCATATTCCTGCTTGAATTTGGCGAGTTTTTCTACCGAGTCAGCTGACAGCGCGAGCACGGTGTAGCCAGCCGCGACCAGTCGAGCATCCGCATCCCTAAAGTCGCACGCTTCGGTGGTGCATCCGGGTGTGAACGCTTTCGGGTAGGTGTAGAGCACGACGCGCTTGCCACGATAGTCGCTAAGTGAAACGCTGTTTCCGGCTTCATCGGTGAGCGTGAAGTCGGGCGCGGTTTGGCCGGGTTCAAGGCGGATGGATTCGGATGCGGTCATGTAGAGAGTCTCGCAAACATTGGCTGTGTATCAGCGAAGTCTCGCTGTTTCGGAGTGCCTGCGATCGGCGAGATGGTGAGCGCAAACGAGTTGAAACATTTCAATAGTGAATGTGATGAAATTGATTCACTAAAAATTATCGTCGAGTTGTTGTTGCAGCGGAAAACACCGTTATGCTCTCGATGACGTGGTTTAACCCCCGTTCATTTCGTCAGCAAATCTGGGTAACGAAGCCCAGCCAACGAAAGAGAGCTGCAATGGTGCACTCGATCCAAACGAGAAATCGTTTTCCAAAACTCTTCGGTGCAATGGCATTGGCCGCATCGCTCGTGCTGAGCGGATGCGTGAACAACACCGAGGGCGGACCAGCCGGCGGTGAAGGCAACAACGAGGCTATCGAAGTTTCGAAGTCGGAGGCGGCAGCAAAGCTCGTTCCGGCGGACCTCGCTGAGCGCGGTGTGCTAAAGGTCGGCACTGACGCCACCTATGCGCCCAACCAGTACGCCGGTCCTGACGGCAAGCCGATTGGTTGGGAGGTTGAGCTTGTTGAAGCAGTTGCCGCCAAACTCGACCTAGAAGTCGAATGGCAAAAGAGTGGCTTCGATCAGATCATTCCGCGCGTTGACGGTGGCACTCTCGACCTTGGCTCCTCAAGCTTCTCGGACACCGTTGAGCGACAGAAGTCGGTTGACTTCGTCGACTTCTACAACGCAGGTCTGCAGTTTGTTCGCGGCGCCGACGAGAAAGAACTCACCGATGACCTGTGTGGTTTGAAGATTGGTGCGCAGGCAACTACCACCTCGGATGACTACCTCACTGCCAAGAGCAAGGAGTGTGAGGCAGCGGGTAAGCCGCCGATCCAGATCCTGAAGAAGGACGGACAGGATGAGGCGACGAACGACGTCGTACTCGGCAACGTTCCCTACATGCTCGCGGACTCGCCGATCGCTCAGAACTCGGTGCAGCAGGCCGAGGGCAAGGTTGAGCTGGATGGCGACATCTTCGACGCTGCTCCGTACGGCCTCGCCCTGAAGAAGGACGGCGAGCTCACCGAGGCAGTACAGGTCGCCATGCAGGAACTCATGGATGAAGGTACCTATCAGAAGATCCTCGAGAAGTGGGGCGTAGAGGCCGGCGGAGTCGAGAAGGCAGAAATTAATGGCGCAAAGCAGTAAACACGGCGCACACGCCGTCACTGAAACCGGTTCGCCGTCTTCTGCCGAAAGCGGTCACGGTACCGAACCGATCGTTGCAGTACCGTTGCGCCACCCGTGGCGCAACGTGTTCGCGGGGATCCTCATCCTGCTGTTCGCACTCTTCGTGTACGACACAGCAACCCGCGAAACCTTCAACTGGCCGCTAGTCGGTAAGTATCTGTTTGACACGCGAATTGGTCAGGCCGTTGGCATCACCCTGGCGTTGACGATCCTGTCAATGCTGCTTGCGGTGATCATGGGCTTGATCTTTGCCGTCATGCGACTTAGCGATAATCCCGTGCTGAAGGCTGTTTCGTGGCTGTACCTGTGGTTGTTCCGCGGTACTCCGGTGTACGTGCAACTGGTGTTCTGGGGCTTGCTCTCGACCATCTATCGCTCGGTGACCCTCGGCATCCCCTTTACGGACATCAAGTTCTATGAGGGCGATCTCTTCAGTGGCGTCGACCTGTTCTGGCTTGCCGTCGTCGGTCTCGCCTGCAACGAAGCGGCCTACATGGCTGAGATTGTGCGAGGCGGAATCCTGTCGGTTGACAAGGGCCAGGACGAGGCAGCCAAGGCGCTCGGTATGAGCTGGGGTGACACGATGATGCGCATCATCGTGCCGCAGTCAATGCGTGTCATCATTCCCCCGACGGGTAATGAGCTCATCTCGATGCTGAAGACCACCTCGCTGGTCACGGCGCTCGGATACACGCTAGATCTGTACAATCGGTCGCGCGAGATCTCCTCGGCGCTGTACGAACCGGTGCCGCTGCTCATCGTCGCCAGCATTTGGTACTTGGTCGTGACGAGTGTCTTGATGGTGGGTCAGCACTACGTCGAGGCGTACTTTGCTCGCGGTGTAACTCCCGAGAAGGAACAAAAGCCGAAGCATGACAACCGCACCGCAGAAGAGATGATGACTGGGGCTGTTCCGGTGCAAGAGGTCGACGAAACCGGCGAACTCAAGGTCATCAGCTCGAAGGGAGATGGCGCATGAACCAGCAACTACCTATGGTTCGGGCCGAGCACATTGTGAAGCGGTTCGGCTCCAACACGGTGCTGAAAGACATCTCGCTCACAGTTGAACGCAGCCAGGTGCTCTGCCTTATTGGCCCGTCCGGTTCGGGTAAGTCGACGCTTTTGCGGTGCATTAACCACCTGGAGACGATCGACGGCGGTCGGCTCTGGGTCGAGGACGAGCTCATTGGGTATCGCCAGAAGGGCGACAAGCTCTACGAGCTCAACCCCGCGGAAGTTGCTGCGCAACGTGCCGATATTGGCATGGTGTTCCAGCGGTTCAACCTGTTCCCGCACATGACCGTGCTTGAGAACGTCATCGAGGCCCCCATCCGCGTAAAGAAAATGAAGAAAGCGGATGCGGTCAAGACCGCGATGGAGTTGCTCGATCGGGTGGGGCTGGCGCATAAAGCCAAGTCGTATCCAGGGCACCTCTCGGGTGGTCAGCAGCAGCGTGTTGCTATCGCCCGTGCGCTTGCCATGAAGCCGAAACTGATGCTGTTTGATGAGCCGACTTCGGCGCTTGACCCCGAGCTGGTCGGGGAGGTGCTGCAGGTCATGAAGCAGCTCGCTGATGACGGCATGACCATGGTTGTGGTCACGCACGAAATGGCGTTTGCTCGGGATGTGGGGGACTACCTGGTCTTTATGGACCGAGGCGTTGTGGTTGAGGAAGGCGATCCCACTGAGATCATTACCAACCCGCAACACCAGCGGACCCGTACCTTCCTGTCTCGTGTGCTGTAATCGCGCGAGACCGTTAAGGGTCTGACAATTGCGCCGGGTATTCGCCCGGATTGCTGCTTGCG
The DNA here is from genome assembly GCF_916618895.1 of Pseudoclavibacter sp. Marseille-Q3772. Classification (NCBI taxonomy): domain Bacteria; kingdom Bacillati; phylum Actinomycetota; class Actinomycetes; order Micrococcales; family Microbacteriaceae; genus Pseudoclavibacter; species Pseudoclavibacter sp. Marseille-Q3772. The sequence goes on along the minus strand of NZ_OU745391.1, from coordinate 1,087,804 downwards.
GCCGGATTTGATCTCTGTTAGTCTTGGTCGGTCGCCAAGCGGCAATGCGCCTCTAGCTCAACGGCAGAGCAACTGACTCTTAATCAGTGGGTTCTGGGTTCGAATCCCAGGGGGCGCACGCGGCAGAAACCCCGGTGAGTGGAAACACTCCCGGGGTTTTTTGATTGCGCTGATGCGTGGGCGTCAGTATTGGCAGCGCACACAGGCGAAGCTCTGGCCAATCAGGAAGAATAGGCGAAGTAGTGGTGCCGGAAGTTTGGGCACCGTATTGGGTAGGGAAGGCAAGAACTGAATGTCGATCACGACTCCAAATGCCGAAGTGGAACTCCGCGCCGAACAGGCGGTTGCGGTCGATGCCGGTGAGGAGCGCCCGGCCACGCTTGCGCAGTTGCAAGCAGTGCTGCGCCGCTACCGCGACACCACCACCCGCATCCGAATCGCCGGATTGAACCGTCGCGTTGAACGTGCCGCCGATGAACTGGTCATCGACATGTCTGGCCTACGCGGCATTGCGCACATCGATAAGGCCGGTCAAACCGCAACCTTTCTTGCCGGCACAACAGTTGACGAGGCAGCTGCTGAGCTTGAAGCACACGGGTACTCGATGGTGAGTGCGCCTGCGGATACCGCCGCCTCGCTCGGTGGGGCAGTATCGGTCGGCGCACACGGCTACAGCCCGAAAGACACGAACTTTTCTGCCAGCATCGTTGACCTCGGCCTGCTCACCGTGGACGGTAACTACCTGACTGTCTCCGCCCGAAAGAACGCCGAGTACTGGGCAGCAGCCCGGCTCGGACTCGGTGTGGTCGGCATCATCACGCATGTGACCGTCCGCATCCGCAATTACCAGGCGTTGCGTGCGCAACGCTTCACCCGCACGCTCGACGAGATGCTTGCAGAACTGAATGAGGCCCGCAGCAAAGTTGATTTCTATCGTGCCCAGTGGAAGCCCACTGCGGCCAAGGCTCGAGTCGAGGTGGGGTGGCTCGAGGATGCTTCCCCGGCAGCAATCCCGGCACGTACGTTCACGCCACCGGCTAATCCCGAGCGAGGCGAGAAAGCAGGCGGTTTCCGCAACGCAATTCGCCGCGGTCTCGCTCGCGTCTTGCCGAAGCTAGCGCCCATTGTCGACCGAGTGAGCACGGTTGTGGACCGCGGGGATGCACCGGGTTTGCGCGACGGGCGTGACGTAGCGGGTCGTTCCGAGCACGGCCGGGTGATGGAGTACCAGTTCCCACAGCACGCTGTCGCTGACGCAATTGCGGACCTCGGCGAACTCGCCCGCGTGAGCCACAACTTTGGCGGCACTCGCGTCCGCTTGAGCATGATCGAGTCGGACCGAGTGCTGATGTCCGCAGCGTACGGTGAGCCAGTTGTAGCGCTCGCGATAGAAGCGCACGGAGCTCGCGCCGAGGCGGCATTCCGCGAGGCGGAGGAGCTGTTTATCCGCCGCGGAGGGCTGCCGAACTGGGGCACTTGGAACACGTTTAACGGAGCCGAAGCAGCCGATGTGATGCCGCGCTTTGGCGACTTCCGTCACGCCGTGCACGACCTCGACCCGCACGGTCGGCTCGTCAGCGGCGCTGCATCCCGCTTGCAGCTCCACTAGCGCGGATGAAGATTGTCGATAAGAATCGCTCTATTGCGTTCTCCTGCAATCAATCCTGAGGCTGATGCGTCACAATAGCGATGCATCTGATCGCCTCGAAGATGAGCCGGTTCTGAAGACCGGCCAACAGAGAATGGACTAACTGCCAATGGCAACGAAAGACCGCGACCGCATCCGTCGACTTCGTGAGGAAGCCAACCAGCTGCGCAAGCAGGAGGAAGCTCGCAAGCGACGCTCTCGCCTGATGACGCAGATTGGCATCGTCGTTGGTGCACTGGTGGTCGTTGGCCTGATCGCGACGCTGGTGATTATGGGACCGCGCTGGTTCGGTAATCAGATCACCCCGGAGGCAAGCGGTGAAGTCTCGGTAACCACGACCGAGGGCGAAGAGAAGAAGGTGCCCATTTCGGTCGGGGAGAACGGTGTCACGGTGGGACAGCCGGATGCACCAAACACGATCGACTACTACTTCGACTTCTCGTGCCCACACTGCCTGGACTACCACAAGGCAATGGACCCGCTCTACAAGGATGTGATTGCTTCCGGTGAGGCGAAGGTCAACTACCACTCAATCCGATACGTGGCCGAGTACGGCCAGTACGCCGCATCCGCCCTGTACTCGGCGATTTCGACCGACCCGTCGAAGTACTACCAACTGGTTGATACCCTCTTCGACATCCCCGCGCAGACACAGATGCAGTTCCAGCGCGAGAGCTACGTCGAAGTTGTCAAGGGCGAGGGGTTCACGGATGAAGCGGTTGCAGAGTCGGTCAAGAAGGGCGAGTACTCGTGGTTCGTCTCTGACGCAACTGAGAAGGCTCGCGTTTCTGGGGTGAAAGGCACTCCGGCGGTCTCCGTGAATGGCAAGCTCTATGAGACGCTGCCATACGACAAGAAGACACTCGAGCAGGCGCTTAAGGGCGAGGAGATCACCCCGCCCACCCAGCAGGAAGGCGACGTCAAGGATCCTGTCGCCTCGGAAACACCGAAGGCTGAGTAGTTGGACTTCTCAACGGATAAGGCAACCTCCGCCAAGGTTGACGGGCAGACGTCGACGGTAACCGGAGCCTCCTGCGCAGGCCCAGCTCCGCGCACGACCGGCTGGGTAATGCTGGTGTGCGGCGCAATCGCGTTGCTGGCGAGTTTTATGCTCACCATGGAGTCCTTCCACTACCTGGAAGACCCGAGCGCATCCCTCGTCTGCGATATCAATGTGCTCGTTACCTGTCAGCCGGCGATGAACTCATCCGCTGGATCGCTCTTCGGCTTCCCAAACGTCATCGTTGGTCTGATCAGCTTTACCCTGGTGATTGTTGCCGGTGCGCTGGAAGTGGGCGGCACAAGGTTGCCAGTTTGGTTCTACCGGGGATTGCAGTGCGGGCTCATCGTAGCCACCGGAATGATCACCTATTTCCAGTGGTTCATCGGCTTTCAGCTCAAGGCGCTGTGCATTTGGTGCACCATTATCTGGATCGCCACTATCCCGCTAGTCGTTTTGGTTACGATCGCGAATATGGCACACGGGCGACTTGGTCACGCAACGGTCACCGCCGGACGACGGCTCGCCCCCTGGGCGTGGGTGATCATCGTAGTTTGGTACATCGCCGTCACCGGGCTGGTGCTCTCCGGGATGTGGCAGACAATTAGGCTGGCGATGCTGTAACAGGTCGCGGACGTCGGTATCTTCTACGCCGCCTCGGAAGTACCGACCGATGCTGCGTCCTCGCCAGCGGTAATTGCGCGCAACGGTTTCGGCCGTTCGAGCTCCTCCACATCGGCAACTGAGTTCTGAACGCGGCGAACCAGATCCTGAGCCATCATGGACGCGAACATGGCATCATCACCCAGTTCGCGATCGGTGCGCCACTCGAGCCGATACCGGCCGGTTGGGCCAAACAGGTCGTCAAATAGGCGGTGGAGTTCCTGCTGAGCGGCGGGGCTCAGCGCTGCTTCTGGTTGCAGCATCCGCGGTGGCTCAGCCGAGGTTGGTGTTAGTCCAAAGCCAACGAAGTTTGGGTGCGCACTCAGCGGCATGGCCGGTCGCGCCGAGGGTGCCGGCACCAGTGCTTGTTCCCGGTCTTCAGGCTTGTCTGCAACCGGTGCTGCAATCGCCGCTGGTTCTTCCGAGGTCGCCTGCTGTGGCTGATCGGTTGGCGCTGCAGATGCAGGTTCGTGGTCGTCACGTTCCTGCTGTGCCGGCTCGGCGGACTCGAGTGCCTCGTGTGCCTCGGACTGTGTGACGGGCTCGGTCGGCGGTTCAACTGCAGGGCCCGTCGGGTGCGCATATCCCTGTGGTGGCAGCTGTGTGGATGTGAGCGGAGCCGAGGTTGTTTGTTCGGTTGCGGGAGGAGTTTGGGCCGCACTGTGCTCTACTGCCGGTGCCGTTTGCGAAACGGATGCGGCTGCCTGTTGTTCCTGCCTGTTGTGTTTCCGGAGCCACCCGAACATGCTTGCCACTCCAAACTCCTTGTCTCATGACGCTCAATATGAGCCCATATGTTGCCTGCAGCCTACGGAAATTGGCACGCAATGTCAGGTGTATCACCGGTGAGTTGCCGTCAACGCTCACTTCAATTGAGTCATCGGTAGCTTCGGCCACCTGTGTCGTTGCTTATCTAGTTGCGGCGAGATTCGCGGCGCAGCTCAGCCTCGTGTTCGCGTTCGCGCTCGGTTGCTTCGCGAACCGCGGCAACCGCTGCCGCAATACTCCCGAGCCAGGCTGCCCATGCAGCGACGGTGCGCAGCTTGGAGCGACTCGAGGCGGTGTCTTTAATCAGGGGAACCACGCCAGCAACGGAAGTAAGGATGCCGGGGTTCATGAGGTATCTACGCATGGATTGTTGCCGTTCCTATCGTGCGGAATTCGTTCGCTACAGCCTAGTGCGCCGCACTCTGAAAATGGTTACGGGAAGCAGATGATCCGCGCCGCGGAGCCGCGCCGCGAGTGTGGAACGAGGAAAACCCCGGTTGAGTTGACATGACGCGCGAACGTGTCGTAGCCTAATCAGGTTGCTCCGAACGGGGTGGCAAGCGCCAGGTAGCCGGGGTGCTCCAAGAGCCAAACGGTAAAGGTGAACGCAACTCAAAGCGAAATCAAACGCCAGGTTGCGAAACACAAAAACTTGGTGCAAGATAGAAAAGTTGCTCCGAGCGACATCGTGGAAACGCGAATAACTCGGGCGTAACCGTTCCTTGAGAACTCAACAGTGTGCACTATGTCATATGCCAATTTTTTGTTGGACCTTTTGCCTGCCATGTTGTTGGTGGGTGTTGGTTCCTTTTTTTGGATGAAGCAGGCCAGTTTTTTGGTTTGTGTTTTGTCAGATTGAACTCGGCTGCATGACTTTTGGTTGTGTGGTTTGTATTTTTTACGGAGAGTTTGATCCTGGCTCAGGACGAACGCTGGCGGCGTGCTTAACACATGCAAGTCGAACGATGAAGCCTTAGCTTGCTTTGGTGGATTAGTGGCGAACGGGTGAGTAACACGTGAGCAACGTGCCCAGGACTCTGGAATAACCGCCGGAAACGGTGGCTAATACTGGATAGGTGCCAAGGCCGCATGGTCTTTGGTTGGAAAGATTTTTCGGTTCTGGATCGGCTCGCGGCCTATCAGCTTGTTGGTGGGGTAATGGCCTACCAAGGCGACGACGGGTAGCCGGCCTGAGAGGGTGACCGGCCACACTGGGACTGAGACACGGCCCAGACTCCTACGGGAGGCAGCAGTGGGGAATATTGCACAATGGGCGCAAGCCTGATGCAGCAACGCCGCGTGAGGGATGACGGCCTTCGGGTTGTAAACCTCTTTTAGTAGGGAAGAAGCGAAAGTGACGGTACCTGCAGAAAAAGCACCGGCTAACTACGTGCCAGCAGCCGCGGTAATACGTAGGGTGCAAGCGTTGTCCGGAATTATTGGGCGTAAAGAGCTCGTAGGCGGTTTGTCGCGTCTGCTGTGAAATTCCGAGGCTCAACCTCGGGCGTGCAGTGGGTACGGGCAGACTTGAGTGCGGTAGGGGAGATTGGAATTCCTGGTGTAGCGGTGGAATGCGCAGATATCAGGAGGAACACCGATGGCGAAGGCAGATCTCTGGGCCGTTACTGACGCTGAGGAGCGAAAGCATGGGGAGCGAACAGGATTAGATACCCTGGTAGTCCATGCCGTAAACGTTGGGCGCTAGATGTGGGGACCATTCCACGGTTTCTGTGTCGTAGCTAACGCATTAAGCGCCCCGCCTGGGGAGTACGGCCGCAAGGCTAAAACTCAAAGGAATTGACGGGGGCCCGCACAAGCGGCGGAGCATGCGGATTAATTCGATGCAACGCGAAGAACCTTACCAAGGCTTGACATATACCGGTAACGGCCAGAGATGGTCGCCCCCTTTTTGGGTCGGTATACAGGTGGTGCATGGTTGTCGTCAGCTCGTGTCGTGAGATGTTCGGTTAAGTCCGGCAACGAGCGCAACCCTCGTCCTATGTTGCCAGCACGTGATGGTGGGAACTCATGGGATACTGCCGTGGTCAACACGGAGGAAGGTGGGGATGACGTCAAATCATCATGCCCCTTATGTCTTGGGCTTCACGCATGCTACAATGGCCGGTACAATGGGCTGCGATACCGCGAGGTGGAGCGAATCCCAAAAAGCCGGTCTCAGTTCGGATTGGGGTCTGCAACTCGACCCCATGAAGTCGGAGTCGCTAGTAATCGCAGATCAGCAACGCTGCGGTGAATACGTTCCCGGGCCTTGTACACACCGCCCGTCAAGTCATGAAAGTCGGTAACACCCGAAGCCGGTGGCCTAACCTTTTGGGGGGAGCCGTCGAAGGTGGGATCGGTGATTAGGACTAAGTCGTAACAAGGTAGCCGTACCGGAAGGTGCGGCTGGATCACCTCCTTTCTAAGGAGCTATCTGGCACCCGTTGGTTGGGTGTTGGTGCCTGCTGCCCGAGTGTGGTGGTGGGTGCTCATGGGTGGAACATGTGGCAGAGGCTTGATGGTTGGGTCTTGCAGTGAGTACGTGTTGACGGTTGTTGATGCTGGAAAGTTGTGGGGTTTGGTTGTTGGGTGTGCACGCTGTTGGGTCCTTGGGGGCCGGTTGGTTTCCTTGGGCTGATGTTCATGGCTGCCTGTTGGTGGTTGTGGGTGTTGGATTCCGGTTGTTGGTTGAGAACTACATAGTGGACGCGAGCATCTTGACTGCCGCGATGTTGCATCTGTTTGGGTGTGGTGTTGTGGTGGTTGGTAGTTTCTTTGAAGTTCAAGTTTTTTCTTGATTCTTTGTTGAATGTTTTTTAGTGATCAAATTGCTAAGGGCAAACGGTGGATGCCTTGGCATCTGGAGCCGAAGAAGGACGTAGTAATCTGCGATAAGCCTCGGGGAGCCGATAAACGGGCGTTGATTCGAGGATTTCCGAATGGGGGAACCCGGCTGGATTTAATCTAGTCACTCTGGTCTGAATATATAGGGCTATGAGGGGGAACGTGGGGAAGTGAAACATCTCAGTACCCACAGGAAGAGAAAACAATTGTGATTCCGTTAGTAGTGGCGAGCGAACGCGGATGAGGCTAAACCGGTCGTGTGTGATAGCTGGTAGGCGTTGCATGGTCGGGGTTGTGGGACTTTTTGTGTCGCGCTACCGAGCGGCGAGTTGTGTTTGTACTGTAGGCGAACAGGTTTGAATGCCTGACCATAGGGGGTGCGAGTCCCGTAGTTGAAACAGTGCTGGCTGGCTGAAGAGTATCCCAAGTAGCACGGAGCCCGTGAAACTTTGTGTGAATCTGTCGGGACCACCCGATAAGCCTAAATACTTCCAGGTGACCGATAGCGGACAAGTACCGTGAGGGAAAGGTGAAAAGTACCCCGGGAGGGGAGTGAAATAGTACCTGAAACCGTTTGCTTACAATCCGTCGGAGCCTTTTGGGGTGACGGCGTGCCTATTGAAGAATGAGCCTGCGAGTTAGTGATGTGTGGCGAGGTTAACCCGTGTGGGGAAGCCGTAGCGAAAGCGAGTCTGAAGAGGGCGTTGAGTCGCATGTTCTAGACCCGAAGCGAAGTGATCTAGCCATGGCCAGGTTGAAGCGAGGGTAAGACCTCGTGGAGGACCGAACCCACCTAGGTTGAAAACTGGGGGGATGAGCTGTGGTTAGGGGTGAAAGGCCAATCAAACTTCGTGATAGCTGGTTCTCTCCGAAATGCATTTAGGTGCAGCGTTGTGTGTTTCTTGCCGGAGGTAGAGCTACTGGATGGCCGATGGGCCTCAACAGGTTACTGACGTCAGCCAAACTCCGAATGCCGGTAAGTGAGAGCGCAGCAGTGAGACAGTGGGGGATAAGCTTCATTGTCGAGAGGGAAACAACCCAGATCACCGATTAAGGTCCCTAAGCGTGTGCTAAGTGGAAAAGGATGTGGAGTTGCAGTGACAACCAGGAGGTTGGCTTAGAAGCAGCCATCCTTGAAAGAGTGCGTAATAGCTCACTGGTCAAGTGATTCCGCGCCGACAATGTAACGGGGCTCAAGCACACCACCGAAATCGTGGAATTCCCGTTTGGGGATTGGTAGGAGAGCGTCGTGTACTGGGTGAAGTGCTGGGGGAACCCGAGTGTGGACGGTGCACGAGTGAGAATGCAGGCATGAGTAGCGAAAGACGGGTGAGAAACCCGTCCTCCGAATGACTAAGGGTTCCAGGGTCAAGCTAATCTGCCCTGGGTAAGTCGGGACCTAAGGCGAGGCCGACAGGCGTAGTCGATGGATAACGGGTTGATATTCCCGTACCGGCGAAGAACCGTCCAATCTGAACCAGTGATGCTAAGAGCCCGATCCCGGGTTCGGGGCCCTTTGGGTCCTGTTTCTGGGGGAGCGTTCGAACCTATGCTGGGGAGGGTAGCGTGGTAACAGGTGTGACGCAGAAAGGTAGCCAATCCGGGTGAATGGTTGTATCCGGGCAAGGTTGTAGGGTGAGTGATAGGTAAATCCGTCGCTTGTGTGCCTGAGAACTGAAGCGGAAGCCGTAAGGCGTAGTTGGTGATCCTCAGCTGCCGAGAAAAGCATCGACGCGAGGTTTGAGTCGCCCGTACCCTAAACCGACACAGGTGGTCAGGTAGAGAATACTAAGGAGTTCGAGAGAATCGTGGTGAAGGAACTCGGCAAAATGCCCCCGTAACTTCGGGAGAAGGGGGGCCTCCCACTTATTAGGATTTACTCCGAAAGGGTGTGGTGGCCGCAGAGACTAGTGGGACGCGACTGTTTATCAAAAACACAGGTCCGTGCGAAGTTGCAAGACGATGTATACGGACTGACGCCTGCCCGGTGCTGGAAGGTTAAGAGGAAGTGTTAGCTTCGGCGAGGCACAGAATTTAAGCCCCAGTAAACGGCGGTGGTAACTATAACCATCCTAAGGTAGCGAAATTCCTTGTCGGGTAAGTTCCGACCTGCACGAATGGCGTAACGACTTCCCAGCTGTCTCCACCGCGAACTCGGCGAAATTGCAGTACGAGTAAAGATGCTCGTTACGCGCAGCAGGACGAAAAGACCCCGTGACCTTTACTACAGCTTGGTATTGGTGATTGGGATGGCTTGTGTAGGATAGGTGGGAGACTGTGAAGCTGGCACGCTAGTGTTGGTGGAGTCGTTGTTGAAATACCACTCTGGTCATTCCGGTTATCTAACTTCGGACCGTGATCCGGTTCAGGGACAGTGCCTGGTGGGTAGTTTAACTGGGGCGGTTGCCTCCTAAAGAGTAACGGAGGCGCCCAAAGGTTCCCTCAGTCTGGTTGGTAATCAGATTTTGAGTGTAAGTGCACAAGGGAGCTTGACTGTGACACTGACAAGTGGAGCAGGGACGAAAGTCGGGACTAGTGATCCGGCAGTGGCTTGTGGAAGCGCTGTCGCTCAACGGATAAAAGGTACCTCGGGGATAACAGGCTGATCTTGCCCAAGAGTCCATATCGACGGCATGGTTTGGCACCTCGATGTCGGCTCGTCGCATCCTGGGGCTGGAGTTGGTCCCAAGGGTTGGGCTGTTCGCCCATTAAAGCGGTACGCGAGCTGGGTTCAGAACGTCGTGAGACAGTTCGGTCTCTATCCGCTGCGCGCGTTGGAAGTTTGAGAAGATCTTTCTTTAGTACGAGAGGACCGAGAAGGACGAACCTCTGGTGTGTCAGTTGTTCTGCCAAGGGCACGGCTGATTGGCTACGTTCGGGACGGATAACCGCTGAAAGCATCTAAGCGGGAAGCCGGCTTCAAGATGAGACTTCCGTCCCATTGGGGAGAGGTGTCCAGTAGATGACTGGGTTGATAGGCCGGATGTGGAAGCGCAGTAATGTGTGGAGCTGACCGGTACTAATACGCCGATGATTTGATTACTACGTTTTTTAATGTTCGCGTCCATTGTGTGGTTCTTGGCTTGCAGTCGGGAACTCGCGGCAACCATCGTGGTGGTTGTTGTGTGTTGGTAAGTCAATAGTGTTTCGGTGGTTATAGCGAGATGGAAACGCCCGGTTACATTCCGAACCCGGAAGCTAAGCGTCTTTGCGCCGATGGTACTGCAAGGGGGACCTTGTGGGAGAGTAGGACACCGCCGAACAATTCTTTGTGAGTAGGGGCCTCTTGTTTAGGGCCCCTACTGTGTTTTCCGGTGTCGCCGTCGTTGCCGGCTTTGGGCTGGCGACTGCAGCTGATATCTGAAGTTAATGACACGCCCTATGGGTTGGTTTTCTGGCCTGACCATAGGGCGTGTATCTAATCGTGAGTATTGCCCGGACAAGTCTCTTTGCCGGGGTCTGGTCTGTATTTGCGCGTGAAGCCACGATACGCGACCACTGCTGTCATTAGTAGTGCGATGACAACGACGGCGATGATTACAGTGATTAGATTCCAGCCAATTATTCCGTCCACGCTAGTCCCAACTCTCTACAGCCTTACCCTTGGTTACCTTGAGTTGTAGCCACATGCTGGTTTCAGGCTAGCCGTGAATGTGAACGAGCGGCAATAGGCGTCTGCGCGACGAGGTGTTGACGCGCGAACGCAAGGGTTTCCTGCAAGAGGTGGAACCGCATCCCGATATCGCTACCCGCGCTACGAGTATTGATCTCGGCGATAACCGAGCCCTGCCAATTCGAGTCTGCGAGATATTGCAACGTCTCGCCGACTGGCTGTGAGCCATGCCCGGGAAGTAGGTGCTCATCCATCAACTTCGGGTTTTCCACACTGCTAGAACCGTCGCACAGATGTACATGCTTCAAACGGTCGCCGGCCCGGCGAGCCATCTGGAGGGCATCATCATGCGAGAGCGCCGCATGTGAAAAGTCCAGCGTGATGGAGTCCACATCCATCTGTGTCGGGTCAGTGCCAGGAAGGTAGAGCTGGTGATCGCCCTGTACCCGCCAGGGGAACATGTTTTCAACGGCGACAGTAACACCGTGCTCTGTCTCGAGCTGACGCACAAGCTCGGTAAAGCGCTTGGCGTAACGCGCCTGCCAACGAAACGGGGGATGTACAACCACAGTCGATGCATCCACCGCCCGTGCGAGCTCGACGGTGCGCTCGAGCTTTGCCGCTGGCGAAGTTCCCCAAACGAAATGAGTAAATAGCAGCACCGGAGCGTGAATGGATGCGATCGGGATGTCGTACTTGTCTCGATAGTGGTTGAGCGCCTGCGCATTGCGCGTCGAATCCGCTGCAGTGACCATCACCTCGACCGCGTCGTAGCCAGCTCGCGCTGCTAAGCGAAATGCGTCGTCGGTAGACAACGGAAAGGTGCAGGTGGTGCTCATACCGATCTGAATCACGTGAACACGGTAAAGCATCCACATGACGCGGTTGCCCTTAGCGTGAGTAAAACTATTACGTCCAGTTGCGTAAACCCAGGTCACGCCTTGTAGACTGGCCGCACTGTTGGCTGCGTACATTTGGGGTGAAGTGCATGATCTGGTTGCTCGCCCTGTTCACCGCAACCAGTTTCGTCCTTCCGCTACTTCGGCAAACGTTGGGGCGCAAGATCTTCTTGCTCGGCGCGCTCACCGCGGCAGTTGGTGCTGTAACGACCGCACTTCAGCTCTCCGAGATCCTAAACACCGGCGCGGTCACCGAGTCTGTTCCCTGGATTCCGCAGCTTGGGCTCAACCTCGATGTGCGCATCGACGTGCTCAGCTGGGTACTGGCGATGATCGTCACCGTCATCGGCGCACTCGTGCTGCTGTACTGCCACCGATACTTTGCGGACGACGAACCATCGCTCGGAAGATTCGCCGCAGCCCTCACCTGTTTTGCCGGCGTGATGTACGGATTGGTCACTACCGACAACATCTACCTGATGTTTGTGTTTTGGGAAGCGACCAGCGTGCTCTCCTTCGTACTGATCGGGCACTACACCGGCCGCCGACCCTCCCGCGGTGCCGCCATGCAGGCACTGCTGGTTACGACCCTCGGCGGTTTGGCGATGCTTATCGGCGTGGTCATCATTGCGGTGGCGGCTGAGACCCCATTGCTGAGTGAAATCCTCGCCAGCAACTTGCCACACACCGGCGCGCTCATCACCGCCCTCCAGCTCGTACTTGCCGGGGCGATCACGAAATCGGCGCTGGTGCCGTTCCATTTCTGGTTGCCGGGTGCCATGGCAGCGCCGACGCCGGTCTCTGCCTACCTGCACGCCGCATCCATGGTGAAAGCCGGAGTCTACTTGGTTCTGCGTCTCGCGCCCGGATTCGGAGATGTGCCGGGGTTCCGGGAAGTGCTTATTGTCTTAGGTATCTGGACAATGCTGGTGGGCGGATGGCGGTCGCTACGTCAGGTTGACCTCAAGCTCGTTTTGGCGTTCGGTACGGTCTCACAGCTCGGCTTCCTCATGGTTGTCTCGGGTTTCGGGGGCCGGGATGCGCTGCTGGCCGCTGCGGCGATGTTGCTCGCGCACGCACTCTTTAAAGCCGCGCTCTTTCTGTGCGTCGGCACGATCGATCACCGTGCCGGTACTCGCGATATGCGCAAGCTCAGCGGTGTTGGTGCACAGCAGCCGGTGCTGGCGACCGTAGCCATTATCTCGGCAGCGTCGATGGCGGGAATCATCCCGCTGTGGGGATTCGTCGCCAAAGAAGCGGTGTTCTCCGCGTTCATCCAAGGCGCAAGTGTCGGGGATGTTTGGGGGCTCGTCGCGATTATCGGTACTGCGATCGGGTCGGTCTTCACGGCTGCCTACACCCTGCGGTTCTGTCACGGCGCGTTCGCTCGCAAACCCGGTATGCCAGACACCGAACTTGAGCACCAGGATGCCGGCGAGCTGGTCGCGCCAATCACGCTCACGGCGTTGACCATTGCCCTGCCGTGGTTCGCCCCGCAAGTGGACGGGGTGTTGACGCACTTTGCCGAGCAGATGCCTGCGCTTGACCCAACGCATCCCTACCACCTGGCGCTGTGGCATGGACTCGAGCCCGCCTTGTGGATCTCGCTCGGCACCCTCGCGGTCGGTGTGCTCATGTTCTTCGGGCGCACCACTGTCTCACGACTGCAATCGCGCGTACCGCCGCTGATCGAATCGGCGCGAGGATACTGGACAACCCTGCGCATTGTTGACCTCACGGCAACCCAGGTCACCTCCGCGACCCAGCGTGGGTCGCTGCCGTTCTACCTGTCCTGCATCTACGTAGTGCTCATCGTTGCGCTGGTGAGCGCCTTCTTCACGGTCACGCCGGATGACCTCAACCTCAACCTCGTATGGACATGGCCGCAGACCGCTGGCGTGCTCGCGATGTGCATTGCCGCGATCGCCACCACGTTTTCCACTCGGCGTTTCCAAGGTGTTGTGCTCGTGGGCGTCACCGGCTACAGCATGGCAGCCGTATTCGGGTTCTCTGGAGCTGCTGACCTTGCCACGACGCAAGCGCTCATCGAGACCCTCTCGCTCGTCGTATTTGTGCTCGTGCTGCGGCGACTGCCCGCAAAGCACGCGGCGAACCAGAGCAATATGCCGAAATGGTCACGCTGGCTCATCGCGATCGCTACCGCATCGGTTATCGGTATCGCTGTCGCCATTGCGATGGGCAACCGACTCGTTGAATCCGATGGTGCCTCACTCACCGAACTCGCCGTTAATGGGGGCCACGGCTACAACGTGGTGAATGTCACGCTCGTTGATATTCGCGGATGGGACACCATGGGCGAGCTCTCGGTGCTCATCGCCGCGGCTACCGGTGTGGCCAGCCTCATCTACCTCAACCAGCGCGGCCTGTATACGGGCGGTTCGGCACTCGGCACGAACGACCGTACTTTGCTGCGCCGGCTGGTGACCTCCGCACCGACCGAGCGCGGACACCGCATCCGTCAAACCACCGATGACCGACGTACTTGGCTGATTGCGGGACACTCGCTGGCACCGGGTAACCGCTCAATCGTCGTGGAAGTACTGGTTCGACTCATCTTCCACGCCATGATGGTGACCTCACTGTTCCTGTTGTTCTCTGGGCACAATGAACCCGGTGGCGGCTTCGCGGGCGGTGTTGTCGCCGGCCTCGCGCTGACCGCTCGCTATCTCGCCGGTGGCTATAACGAACTCGACGAGGCGGTGCGCGTGGATGCGGGTCGAGTGCTCGGTGTGGGGATGGTGCTGGCAGCGGGCTCCGCACTCGTGCCAATATTCTTCGGCCAAGCGCCACTCACCTCATCATGGATCGATACCGAACTGCCGCTGCTGGGAGAGTTCGTGTTCGTGTCTTCCACCGTCTTTGACATCGGTGTGTATCTGATTGTGGTCGGGCTTGTCATCGACATTCTGCGGTCGCTGGGTAGCCAGCTCGACCGCCGTGCCGAAGACGAGGATCTTGGCCGAATCGAAGTGGGCGCTGTGGTGCTCGACGAAGCTGAGATTCGGTGGAAGCACAACCGTGAAGAACCGATGACGCAGCGCATCCAGACCATGCGCGAACGAGACCGGCACGCTAAGGAGGACCGATGACACTCAATCTTGTCCTCTTTATCGGCATGTTGGTTTGCTATGCCTGCGGAGTGTATCTGTTGCTTGAACGCAGCTTCACTCGCATCGTGCTCGGGACGCTGCTCATTGGCAACGCGACCAACCTGCTGATCTTCCTTACCGTCGGTGACATCGGTGCGACCCCGCTTGCTGGGCAGGGGCACAGTCCCGAGGAATTCACCGACCCGCTCCCGCAAGCGTTCATCCTTACCGCCATCGTGATTACCTTCGCGACCACGGCATTCATGCTCGCGCTGCTCTATCGTTCCTGGCGCATCGCCCGCGAAGACAGCGTTCGCAACGATGATGAAGCCGAACAGCTGCGCGAAACCGATCCGGAGGCCGATGATGAAGTCTTCGAGCCGGAAGAAGTCGGTGATACCGAGTTCGCGGATGAGGGTGCGGACGAGCCCGTTGCTGAGTCGAACGGTGGTGAGCGGTCATGACTTGGCTTGTGCCATGCATGGTGCTCGTGCCGCTTTTGGGAGCCGCACTTACGCTGATGGGGGCTCGGCGCCAGCGACTACAGATTGCGCTGGCGAGCCTAACGATGCTTTGCTCGCTCGCAGTATCGGTCGCGCTGCTGGTTGTAGTGCACTTCAGCGACCAAACGCTGGTCGTGCAAGTCGGTGGCTGGGCCGCGCCGTTTGGCATATCGCTTGTTGTTGACCGGCTCTCCGCGCTCATGGTCACCGTTACCAGCGTGGTGTTGATCGCGGTCATGGCGTTCTCAATCGGTCAGGGCGCGGCCGACGGCGACGAAGAGACGCCAATCTCGATTTTCTATCCCACCTACCTCGTGCTCGCGGCGGGTGTCTATAACGCTTTCATCGCCGGCGACCTCTTTAACCTCTACGTCGGGTTTGAGATTCTGTTGGTCGCCAGCTTCGTGCTCATTACCCTCGGGGGTACCGTAAGCCGGATCCGTGCGGGAATCACCTATATCGTGGTGTCGCTCGTGTCGTCGCTGCTGTTCCTGGCAGCAATCGCCGCCATCTTCGGGGCAACAGGTACGGTCAACTTCGCTGAGCTCGCGGTACGAATCGCACAGCTTCCAGACGCCACGCAGCTGATCCTGCACTTCATGCTGTTGATCGCATTCGGTATTAAAGCCGCCCTCTTCCCACTGTCGTTCTGGCTCCCTGACTCGTATCCATCCGCCCCCGCCCCGGTAACCGCAGTGTTCGCCGGATTGCTGACGAAAGTGGGCGTGTATGCGATCCTTCGCACCGAATCGCTGCTGTTCATTACCCACGATCTGTCGACGCTGCTTTTCGTGATTGCAATCTGCACGATGCTGGTGGGGATTCTCGGTGCCGTCGCCCAGGCCGGTATTCGACGGCTGCTGTCGTTCACCCTGGTCAGCCACATCGGGTACATGATCTTCGGCATCGCGATCGGTACTGAGGCCGGATGGTCAGCCACGGTCTACTACATCGCTCACCACATCCTCGTGCAGACCACACTGTTCCTCGTGACCGGTCTGATCGAACGTGTTGCCGGTACCGCAACACTCACGCACCTCGGTGGCATGCTGAAACGCGCCCCGTATGTGGCCGTGCTGTTCTTCATCCCCATGTTGAACCTCGGAGGTCTACCGCCGTTCTCAGGCTTCCTCGGCAAATTGGGGCTGTTCATCGCCGGTGCTGAGGGCACTGCGCTCGGCGCGCCGAGCGGACTCGTGTGGACTGGGATGGCCGTGGGAGCAGCGACCAGCCTGCTCACGCTGTATGCTCTCATCCGTGTCTGGAACCTCGGCTTCTGGCGTTCTCAAGAGGAAGTCGACGAATCCCAGCAGGTGCTCAGCGATCACCTGGAAGAAAGCCCGGATGACATCGTTTCTGAGCAGCGTGATAACACTCGGATCATGAACGGGGCCACGACCCTGATGGTGGCGGCTACCGTCGCAATGACCGTGTTTGCGGGGCCACTGTTCGAGTACGCAGACTCGGCAGCCGCGAACCTCACCGAACCGGACCGGTACATCGAACAGGTTCAGGGGATTGCGGGGGAGAAGCCATGAGTCCAACAAATGACCGTCGCCCGCCGCTGAAGAAACAACATGCGAGTTCGGCACGCCACTCCGAGCCCGAACCCGTTGCGCTGATTACTCAGCTGCCACTCCTGCTGGCGCTGATTGCGCTGTGGCTTGTGCTGTGGCGATCGGTGGCTCCGCTGACGGTGATTACCGGCATCGTGATGTCCGTGCTCGTCGTGCGCGTGTTCTACTTGCCGCCTGTGCTGCTCTCTGGCCGATTGAGCCTGTGGTATTTGTTCGTATTGGGCCTGAAAACACTGTGGTGGTTGATCGAATCGAACGTGCAAATGGCATGGATTGCCATCCGACCGCGACCGGTGCCGAAGTCATCCGTGCTCGCTGTTCGGTTGCGCACCCACTCCGACTGGCTGTTAACCGTGTGTGCCGAGATCAACATGCTGGTGCCGGGATCGGTCGTCGTTGAGGTAGACCGAATGCGCAGCATCCTCTACCTGCACGTGCTCGATGGCGACAATGACGACAAGGTGCTGATTGCGCGTGCAAAATCACTTGAGATTGAGGACAGCGTCGTGCTCGCTCTCGGCAATCGAGGTGATATTGCTGCGATCAACCAGTGGCGACGAGAACGCGATCAACCGCCCCTATTAGCAACGCGGCGACAGCGTGAGTATGAAGCGGCTGTGGAAGCGAAACGTGAGCAGCGCGAGCGCGAGTGGGAGGGGGCGCTGTAATGAGTCCAGCCGCACAGTGGATGCTGATTGTCGCCGGAATCATGTTCGCGGCAGCATCCGTGATGTCCATCATTCGTATTGTGCGTGGCCCCTCTATTGTCGACCGCGTGGTGGGCTCGGACACGCTTGCAACCGTGGTCATGTGCACGCTCGTTACCGATATGACCATTCGCGGACACACCACAACGCTGCCGCTGGTGTTGGGCTTGGCGATCTCTGCATCGATTGGCACGATGGCGGTGGCTCGGTTCGTATCCCGTTCGCGTCCCGTTAATACACTGGGTGAGCAGGCTGATCCAGCGCAATCGACGGCGTCGGGCATGGATGCGAGCACTGAACCGGTGTATGCGGATGAGGGTATGCGCGATCAGGGCGACTTCAGCGATGCGGATACGGCCGCCGACGATCATGTCTCCGGCGTTGAGGTAGACGGTGGGGAGCCGCACCTGGCCCACACAATTGCCACCGGCGATCCGAAGGAGGGTGCAGATGAGCGGTAATCTCACCATCGACATCATCAGCTGTGTGCTCGTGCTACTGGGCGCATTTCTTTCGTTTACGGCTGGCTTGGGACTATTGCGATTCTCAGATCTGCTCAGCCGCTTGCACGCCCAATCCAAGCCGCAAACCATGGGGCTGCTGTTGTTGCTGATCGGCTTGGCACTCCAGCAACAGCAGGTTGGCACCGTGCTCTTCCTCGTTCCCATCGTTATATTTCAATTTGTTACTACGCCGGCAGCGGGGATGGTGCTTGCTCGCGGTGGCTATCGCTCGCGTCACTACGAGGACGTGCCATTACACCGTGACGAGCTGATCGACGAGATTAACCGGGCCCAACGGGCCGAAGAGCTCGAGGCGAAACGTGCTGCTCGCCGGCTCGCGCCGGACGCTGCGGACCAGCCGGAGCCCGTGGAGCAGAATCCCAATGCGCCGACACTTTGATTACAGACTCGAGGTAACGCTTTACAGTTTGTAAGTTGCTCGTTGGTTCTTTATTCGTGCAGTGCGTAGGATGTGCATATGAGTGAGCAATCCATCGACATCAAACCGAAATCACGTGCGGTAACTGACGGGCTTGAAGCAACGGCTTCGCGCGGCATGCTCCGTGCTGTGGGAATGGGTGACGATGATTGGAGCAAACCGCAGATCGGTATTGCCAGCTCCTGGAATGAAATTACGCCCTGCAATCTGAGCCTCGACCGCCTCGCACAGGCGTGCAAAGAGGGTGTTCACGCCGGCGGCGGATACCCGCTGCAATTCGGTACCGTCTCGGTTTCTGACGGTATTTCGATGGGGCACGAGGGGATGCACTTTTCGCTCGTATCGCGCGAGGTCATTGCCGACTCCGTTGAGGTCGTTATGGAGGCCGAACGCCTGGACGGTTCGGTACTGCTCGCCGGCTGCGATAAGTCGCTCCCGGGCATGCTCATGGCTGCGGCACGCCTCGGTTTGGCGAGCGTGTTCCTCTACGCCGGCTCGATCTACCCCGGTCGCGTGCGGTTGAGCGACGGCACCGAAAAAGAGAACGTCACTGTCATCGACGCGTTCGAAGCGGTCGGTGCCTGCAAGGCCGGGCTCATGTCCGAAGAAGACCGCAAGCGCATCGAAGAGGCAATCTGCCCCGGCGAAGGAGCCTGCGGTGGCTTCTACACCGCAAACACGATGGCTTCGGTAGCCGAAGCGCTGGGCATGTCGATCCCCGGATCCGCAGCACCCGCATCCGCTGACCGCCGTCGCGACTACTACGCGCACAAGTCCGGTGAAGCGGTCGTCAACATGCTGCGAAAGGGAATCACCACCCGCGACATTCTCACCAAGAAGGCGTTTGAGAACGCCATCGCGGTAGTGATGTGTATGGGTGGCTCGACCAACGCGGTACTGCACCTGCTCGCGATTGCTCGCGAGGCCGAGGTTGAGCTCACCCTGGACGACTTCAACCGCATTGCCGATCGCGTGCCACACCTGGCGGACATGAAGCCATTCGGTAAGTACGTCATGCACGATATCGACCACGTCGGTGGCCTGCCGGTAGTGATGAAAGCGCTCCTGGATGCGGGCATGATTCACGGTGACGCACTGACTTGCACCGGGAAGACCGTCGCCGAGAACCTCGAAGAGTTGCAGCCGCTGCCGCTGGACGGCGAGGTCATCCACACACTCGACAACCCCATCCACGACAAGGGTGGTATCTCCATCCTCAACGGCTCGCTCGCCCCCGAGGGTGCGGTGGTGAAGTCAGCCGGTTTCGATCTGGATGTATTCGAAGGGCCCGCGCGAGTATTTGAGCGTGAGCGCGAGGCGATGGATGCGCTCACCGAGGGCAAGATCCAGCACGGTGATGTCGTCGTCATCCGGTATGAGGGCCCGAAGGGCGGTCCGGGTATGCGCGAGATGCTCGCGATCACGGGTGCGATCAAGGGAGCCGACCTCGGCAAGGATGTACTATTGCTCACGGACGGTCGATTCTCAGGCGGCACAACTGGCCTGTGTATCGGCCACGTCGCGCCCGAAGCCGTGGATGCAGGACCAATCGCATTCGTTCGAGACGGCGACGTAATTCGAGTCGATATCGCGGCCCGCACAATTGATCTTCTTGTGGACGAGGCCGAACTGGCAGCCCGACGTGAAGGCTGGGAACCGCTGCCACCGCGCTACACCCGCGGTGTGCTTTCGAAGTACGCAAAGCTGGTTCGTTCTGCATCTGAGGGTGCCATCACCGGCTAACTTGCGCTTTGCATCCGCGCGAGGCTCGATAACCGCAACGATTATTAGGACGATTTAGGAATTCTGACGAATGGGGAATTCGCCGATGACCACTGCCGCCGCGCCCGAACGAATCACCGGGGCTGCCTCGGTGGTTCGCACGCTTGAGCTGCTCGGCGTCACCGATGTGTTCGGTTTGCCGGGCGGCGCGGTGCTACCCGCATATGACGCGATTTTGGATGCGACCAAGCTGAACCACATCCTGGTCCGGCACGAGCAGGGCGCAGGGCACGCAGCCGAGGGATACGCAGCTGCCAGCGGCCGAGTTGGTGTGTGCATCGCTACTTCGGGGCCGGGAGCAACCAACCTGGTGACTGCGATTGCGGATGCGTACATGGACTCGGTGCCGATGGTTGCGATCACCGGTCAGGTGTTCTCATCGCTCATGGGTACCGACGCATTCCAAGAAGCCGACATCGTTGGTATCACCATGCCGGTGACTAAACACTCCTTCCTCGTGAAGCGTGCCGAAGACATCCCCACGGTGATCGTCAGTGCCTTCCACCTTGCATCGACCGGCCGGCCAGGCCCTGTGCTGGTAGACATCACCAAGGATGCGCAGCAGGACGAGTTCGACTTTGCCTGGCCGGTGCAGATGGATCTGCCCGGGTACCGGCCGATCGTCAAAGCGCACGGCAAGCAGATTCTTGCCGCGTGCGCCGAGCTGAAGGCAGCGAAACGACCGGTGATTTACGCCGGTGGTGGTGTTGGCCGAGCCGGCGCATCGGCAGAGCTGCGGATGCTTGCGGAACTCACCGGAGTGCCCGTGGTGACCACTCTGATGGCGCGCGGTGTATTCCCTGATTCGCACCCGCAGATGCTCGGTATGCCGGGTATGCACGGTACCGTGCCCGCAGTGCTTGCCCTCCAGGAGGCCGACCTGCTGTTCACCGTCGGCGCCCGTTTCGATGACCGCGTTACCGGTAAGGCCGACCTGTTCGCGCCGGATGCCCGTGTCGTACACATCGACATCGACCCGGCCGAGATCTCAAAGATTCGCCACGCCGATGTGCCCATTGTGGGCGACGCAAAGGTGGTTCTCACCGACATCATTGACGCACTGCGCGAAGCGGACGAGCCCAAGCCCGAGATCGATCAGTGGTGGCAACGCTTGAACAAACTGCGGGAAACCTTCCCGCGTGGCTACACCCAGACCGATGACGGACTGCTCGCTCCGCAGTACATCATCGAACGGCTCGGTGCGCTTGCGCCCGAAGACGCCGTGTTCGCAACGGGTGTTGGGCAGCACCAGATGTGGTCTGCGCAGTTTCTGCCGCTTAACCAACCGAACTCCTTCCTCACCTCCGGTGGCGCCGGCACGATGGGCTACTCGGTGCCCGCAGCCATGGGCGCGAAGGTCGCCTGTCCCGACCGCGAGGTCTGGGCAATTGACGGTGACGGCTGCTTCCAGATGACCAACCAGGAGCTCGCCACCTGCATGGTGTCGGATATTCCGATCAAAGTTGCAGTGATTAATAACTCATCGCTGGGGATGGTGCGCCAGTGGCAGACCCTGTTCTATGACGGTCGCTACTCGCATACGCACCTGCACACCGGACACGAGTCCCGCCGCATCCCAGACTTCGTAAAACTCGCCGAAGCCTATGGCGCGGTTGGCATTCGCGTCACCTCTCCGCAAGAGGTGGATGCGGCCATTCAGCAGGCGCGTGAGATCAACGATCGTCCCGTGGTGATTGATTTCGTTGTCTCTGCGGATTCGATGGTGTGGCCGATGGTTCCGCAGGGTGTCTCGAATAGTGAAGTGCAGTACGCACGCGACCACAGTCCGGCATACGAGGGGGAGTAAGACATGTCACGACACATCCTTTCGCTGCTCGTAGAAGACAAGCCCGGTTTGCTCACTCGCGTGGCTGGCCTGTTCGCTCGCCGTGGCTTCAATATTGATTCGCTTGCTGTCGGCGCCAGCGAAGTGCCTGGCCTGTCGCGGATGACCGTGGTGGTCAGCGTTGATGAATTCCCGCTCGAGCAGGTGACCAAACAGCTCAACAAGCTCGTGAATGTAATCAAGATCGTTGAGCTCGAGCCCGAGCAGGCGGTTGAACGCGAACACGTGCTCGTGAAGGTCCGGGTCGATAAGCAGACTCGCTCTGAGGTGATCGAAGCGGTCAATCTCTTCCGAGCCCGTGTCGTCGACGTTGCCCAAGACTCCCTCGTGATTGAGACGACGGGAGACTCGGGCAAAGTTCAGGCGCTATTGAACATGCTGGAACCGTACGGCATTCGCGAACTGGTGCAATCCGGCCTAATTGCGATCGGCCGCGGACCGCGCTCGATCACCGAACGCGTCCAGCGCTAACGGTTACACCCCATCCAGACCAAACTCGCCCCCAACATAAGGAGAACCTCACGCATGGCTGAGATCATTTATGACAACGACGCTGACCTTTCGATCATCCAGGGTAAGAAGGTCGCCATCGTCGGCTACGGCTCACAGGGCCACGCCCACGCGATGAACCTACGCGACTCGGGTGTTGAGGTCGTTATTGCCCTTCGTGAAGGCTCGAAGTCGACCGCCAAGGCTGAAGAAGCAGGCTTCAAGGTCCTCAGCAATGCCGACGCAGCCGAGTGGGCAGACCTCATTATGATCCTGGCTCCAGACCAGGTTCAGCGCACGATCTACAAGAACGAAATCGAGCCGAAGCTCACCCCGGGTAAGACCCTGGCCTTCGCGCACGGCTTCAACATCCGCTTCGGCTACATCACTGCTCCCGAGGGTGTTGACGTCATCATGGTTGCCCCGAAGGGGCCGGGCCACACGGTTCGCCGTGAGTACGAAGCTGGTCGTGGTGTGCCGGTCATCGGCGCCGTTGAGGTTGACGCCACCGGTAAGGCTTGGGAGACCACCTGGAGTTACGCGAAGGCGCTCGGCGCTCTGCGTGCCGGCGGTATCAAGACCACCTTCAAGGAAGAGACCGAGACCGACCTCTTCGGCGAGCAGGCCGTGCTGTGCGGTGGTACGTCGCGACTCATCCAGGCCGGTTTCGAAACCCTCGTTGAGGCCGGCTACCAGCCGGAGATCGCCTACTTTGAGGTGCTGCACGAGCTGAAGCTCATTGTTGACCTCATCTGGGAGGGCGGCATTTCGAAGCAGCGCTGGAGCATCTCGGACACCGCCGAGTTCGGTGACTACGTGTCCGGTCCGCGCGTTATTGACGACCACGTGAAGCAGAACATGAAGGCTGTGCTCGACGACATCCAGTCGGGTGCCTTCGCGAAGCGTTTCATCGACGATCAGGATGCGGGCGCTCCCGAGTTCAAGAAGCTGCGCGAGCAGGGCGAGTCGCACCCGATCGAGACCACCGGTCGCGAGCTGCGCAAGCTCTTTGCATGGCGCGCACAGGACGAGGACTACACCGAGGGTTCGGCCGCACGCTAACCCCTCTCTGCCTGGGCCCCTCAACTTCGGTTGAGGGGCCCTGTTGTTTGTGGTGTGTGGCGTAAGAATCACGGAATCAGTGGGTTTCGAGTGTAAATAGGCCGATTGGCGTCCGGCGCGGGATTCTCTCGCCGTTGTTCGGCCTGGAATGCAGGCACACGCCCGCCCAGGCTTGCAGGTCCAACCGGCAGCCTGTATATTTCCTAGTGGTTATATAACCGAAAGGTGATCTAAATTGGCTCGAATGCAGGATGACGAACTCGACCGGATCTTCGCCGCGTTGGCCGACCCAACGCGGCGAATGATCCTGTCGTCACTGCGTGCTCGACCGGCCACCGTCACCGAATTGGTTGCGCGTTCGACGCTGTCGCAGCCGGCCATCTCCAAACACCTCAAAGTGTTGGAGCATGCCGGTCTGATTCGGCGCGAGCGTAGCGGCCAACGCATCCACAGTGCACTCGAACCGGCGCCACTCTTGCAGGCGCTGGAGTTCGTTTCGCAGTTCGAGCTCAACATGTCGGCGAACCACGCCAGGCTCGACTCCCTCCTTAACCGGCTTAACGATGACTCCGATACCTCTGAAGGGACACGCTAATGGAAACGACATTCTCAAAACCGACCGACACCACCATCGCCTATGAGCGCGAGTTCAACGCATCCGTTGACCGCGTGTGGGCGGCCTACACCGAGCCAGAACTCGTGCGCCAGTGGCTCGGGTACGGCGAGTTCATCACCTGCGAGATGGACATCCGCGACGGTGGCAGTTACCTCTGGGTGTGGCGACTCGACGGTGGCCAAGAGCTCTCCATCCGAGGCGAAGTGATTGAGGCCACCCCACCCACGCGGCTGGTTGCGGACGAGTATATGGACGGCGTCGACTCGCCGACTCGCTCAGCAATTGAGTTCATCGAGCGCGACGGTACGACCGTCATGCTCGGCACGATGGAGTTCGCCTCGGCCGAGATCCGTGATCAGGCCTACGCCACCGGCATGGCCGAGGGCATGGACTGGAGCTTCAACCGCATGGCTGACCTGCTCCGTTGACCTCGACACGGGCCCGTCAACTAGGGGTCCTTGGCACTTAGCGCCAAGATACAGGGCCCCTCAACTTCGGTTGAGGGGCCCTGTTGTTTGTGGTGCGTGGCGTAAGAATCCCGAAATCAGCGGGTATTGGGTGGAAACCGGCGGATTCGCGCCCGGCGCGGGATTCTCCCGCCGTTGGCCACCCGGAAAGCGGGGGATTGCTCACCGGTCAGGCCTGGCCGTCGACCAGCTCAGGCCTGGCCGCCGGCGAACACCTACAGCCACTTGTTGCGGCGGAAAATCCAGTACAGCACAGCGCCAAAGGTCACGATGATCCCGTTTGAAACCCACCAGCCGGCGGGCGTGCCGAAGCCGGGGAACTCGAGGTTCTGGCCAAAATACCCGGTAATGGCGGTTGGAATCGCGATGATGGCCGCCCACGAGGTGATCTGCTTCATCGTCTCGTTCATCCGGTTGTTTTGCAGCGCCAGGTTTGTGTCGAGCAGGGAGGCGAGGTGGTCACGCACCGAGTCGGCCCAGTCGCTCGTGTTGAGCACGTGGTCGTACACATCCAGAAAGTACGGCTCCAGCCTGTTCACTTCGATTCCGGGCGCCCGCCTCAGCAGCGCATTGACGAC
The DNA here is from genome assembly GCF_916618895.1 of Pseudoclavibacter sp. Marseille-Q3772. Lineage (NCBI taxonomy): Bacteria > Bacillati > Actinomycetota > Actinomycetes > Micrococcales > Microbacteriaceae > Pseudoclavibacter > Pseudoclavibacter sp. Marseille-Q3772. The sequence continues at coordinate 1,062,690 of NZ_OU745391.1, read as the reverse complement.
CTCGCGCAGCGGAAAGGTTGCGTGCTGCAATCGCGACAGCGAGCGACGCAGCACGTAGGAGCGCTGCTGCATGTCAACCGCATCGTGCCCGTCACTGAACAGCGACATCGTGAGGTCTTCCACCGAATCATCGATGTGCTCGAGCGTCTCAGTGTGGTCGTCAACCACCGTGTCCAAGATCGCCCACACCAGGTAGGCAACGCCCGACTCAGAACGCTCCTCATTGGCGCGCACAAGCTCAACAACATCGTCAATGGGAAAGTCAGTCTCCCGCACGGTAACCACCAGATGCGGAAAAATAAACGCCGTCAAACGTTGCAGGTGCACATGCCCGCTCTCCGGCGCGAAGGTGGTGGTCGACAGGGTGAGCACCTGGTGCTTGGTGTAGCGCAAGAGTTTGGGGCGCTCATACTCGCTGAGCGCATCCTCAACCGCGAGCTCGTGAAAACTGAACAGGTCGGCCAGCTCGTGCAATAGCGCTTCTTCGTCGACCGTGAGGTCGATCCAGCCGTACGCTCCGCCACTACTGCGGACATGACTCACCAGCGCTTTGGGTGAATCAACCTCGGTCACGGTGCCGTTTTCGAACAATCGCACGGATGGCATGTGATGAGCCTAGTGTGCGTAGGCAAGCCCACCCTTAACCGCCAGTTTGCGGCAATTGTTCGCTGGTAGCGAGAGCGTGCCAATCCACCGCATCCGAGGGATAGATTGAATCAGTGCCTTCGCTGATTCGTCTGTTTCGATTCACCAAAGAACTCACCCCGTACTACATCGCCATCGTCATCTGTGCCGTCATCGGCGCTGCCTCGGAGCTAGTCGTGCCGTTCTTGCTCGGTGGCGCAACGGATCACATCGTGCAGATTGTCTCCGGCGACACCGGCTTCGACGACGGCATTGTGACGGTGATGTGGTTCGCCGTGGCGTTCCTGATCGCCGAGGTAATCACCGTGTTTGTTTCGGCAATCGGCGGATATTTCGGTGACATCATGACGGCCCGGATGCGGGCAACGATGTCGAACCGCTACTACGACAAACTGCTGCAATTACCGCAGTCGTACTTCGATAACGAACTCACGGGAACGATCGTTTCGCGTCTGGATCGCACGATCACCGAGGTTACGCAGTTCATTAAAGCGTTCTCGAACAACTTCTTCACGATGATGATTACCACCGTCGCGGTGATCGCGATCACGGCGATCTACGCGTGGCCGTTGGCACTCTTGTTGGCGCTGATGTTCCCGATCTACATCTGGCTCACCGCACTCACCTCGAAACACTGGCAGCGGTACGAGGGCGAGAAAAATGAGCATGTGGATGCGGCGCGCGGACGCTTCAGCGAGGTCATGCAGCAGATGCCGGTGGTGAAGTCGTTCGTTCAGGAACGACACGAACGCCGCGTGTTTCAAGCACACTTTGGTGCTACGGTCACGCTCACCCAGGCGCAGTCCACCCGCTGGCACCGGCTCGACGCCATTCGCCGCATTGCGCTCGCGATCGTATTCTTCGCGATCTACGTCATCATCTTCTGGCAGACCGCATCCGGTGCCTTTTCGCTCGGTGCAATGGTGCTGCTGATTCAGCTGATCTCGATGGCGCGCACTCCGGTGATGGTTATGAGCTACATCATCGATACGGCCCAACATGCCATCGCCGGGTCGAAGGACTACTTCGAGGTGATGGGACTCGAACCAGACCCGCGAGAGGTGCTGACGGCAAGGGTGCAGGCGGAGGAGACCGGCAGCATCCTGATCGCTAAAACCGACTTGAGCGCCCCCGCGATTCGCTTCGCCAATGTGCACTTCGGCTACGAAGACGACCGTGAGGTATTGCGCGACGTCTCGTTCACCATCAACCGCGGCGAGCGCGTGGCGTTCGTGAGTGAGTCTGGCGGTGGTAAATCGACCATCGTGAGCTTGCTGCTGGGCTTCTATCCGGTTTCATCCGGGCAGGTGGAGCTCTTTGGTCACGATATTGCCAATCTGCCGATGGCTGGTGTGCGTGGTGAGATCGGCGTGGTGTTTCAACGGCCGGCGCTGTTCTCAGGCACGATTCGCGAAAACATCGCCTATTCGCGACCGGATGCGAGTGAGCAGGATGTGGTCGAGGCCGCTAAGCGAGCCAATGCGTGGGAGTTCATCCAGAGCACACCCGATGGTCTCGACTCGCTGATCGGAGAGCAAGGACTCAAGCTTTCGGGCGGGCAGCAGCAGCGTCTTGCGGTAGCACGCGCCATGCTGAAGGACGCGCCAGTGCTGGTGTTGGATGAGGCCACGAGCGCTCTCGACACCCGTTCGGAACGGCTGGTACAGCGCGGTATCGAGGAGTTGATGGTTGGTCGAACCAGCCTGATCATCGCGCACCGGCTGTCGACAATCGCGAGCGTGGACCGCATCGTGACCCTGCGCGATGGGCGTGTGGATGAGATCGGAACGCCCGCTGAACTCGCGGCATCCGGCGGTATCTATGCCGAGTTGCTGGCACTGCAGCTGGAAGGAAGCGCGAGCAGCAAGGCGCAGCTCAAGGCGCGGTTCGGCATCGAGAGCTGAGCCAACGTCATTCACACTGGCGAGGCAAACGCGCTACTCTGTTCGTGACCGTCACGGGCAAGGGAGCTCGTGTTGGTGACGGGCAGGCCACAACCAACCGTTGTGGTGCGGCTCACAATTTGCTCGAAAATGTGGCGAAAATAACGGAGTTTTACAACGATTTGCTCAGGTTATTTTCAACTTGTCATGTTTGCGGGTAAGTTTACCTTCAAGTAACCCGCGTTTGCGACGGAGTGTAAGCAGTACAGCTCAGGCTCAGTCGCGGCTCTCACTCACAAAGGAGACAGAGTGAAAACCAAACGGATTTTCTCGGCGCTCGCAGCCACTGCTGCCGCAGTGCTTGCCCTGACCGGTTGCGCCGGTGGAGACGCATCAGGTGGCGGCGATGGTGCCGCAATCATCACCGCTAACGGTTCCGAGCCACAGAACCCGCTGATCCCAACCAACACCAATGAGACCGGTGGTGGCCGAGTCGTGGACGAGCTGAACGCTCGACTGGTGACTTACAAAGGCGACGGCTCGACCGAGAACGAGCTCGCCGAGTCGATTGAGCCGGACGAAAAGAACCAGGTGTGGACCATCAAGCTCCGCGATGACATCAAGTTCTCGGACGATTCGCCCATCACCGCAGACAACTTCATCAAGGCGTGGAACTACGGTGCAAACCCGAAGAACGCGCAGCTCAACTCCTACTTCTTTGAGCTGATCGAGGGCTACAGCGCTGAAGAGGGCAAGGACGTTACCGAGCTCTCCGGGCTCAAGAAGGTCGACGACCAGACCTTCACCGTGACCCTCACCGCGCCGACGGCCGACTTCGCAACCCGCCTCGGATACTCGGCATACGCGCCGCTGCCCGATGTTGCGTTCGAGGACATGGATGCGTACGGCAAGAACCCGAGCGTAGTTTCAGGTCCGTACAAGTTTGAGGCGTGGGAGAACAACGTCGAGATCCGTCTCGTTGCCAACGAAAAGTACGACGGTCCGCGTAAACCGGCAAACGGTGGCCTCACCTTCAAGCTCTACGCACAGCTCGACGCTGCCTACAGCGACCTGCTCGCAGGGAACCTCGACGTTCTCGACGCCATTCCGGACGCCGCATTCGGCACCTACGAGAGTGAGCTCGGTGGCAACTCGGTAAACCAGCCCGGTGCTGTCTTCCAGACATTCATCATCCCTGAGCGCCTCGACCACTTCGGCGGCGAAGAGGGCAAGCTGCGTCGCCAGGCACTCTCGATGGCGATTAACCGCGAAGAGGTTACCGACAAGATCTTCCAGGGAACCCGCACCCCGGCAACGGACTTCACCTCGCCGGTGATCGACGGTCACAGTGACGACCTCAAGAACGTTGGAAACATCGAGTTCAACGCTGAGAAGGCCAAGGAACTGTGGGCGAAGGCTGATGCCATTAGCCCGTGGGAAGGCACCTTTGAAATCGCCTACAACTCCGATGGTGGACACCAGCCGTGGGTTGACGCGGTCACCAACCAGATCAAGAACAACCTCGATATCAAGGCGCAGGGTAAGCCATACGCTTCGTTCGCTGAGCTGCGCACCGAGATCACCGAGGAAAAGATCCAGGTGGCATTCCGCTCCGGTTGGCAGGCCGACTACCCGGGTCTGAACAACTTCCTCGCTCCGCTGTACACCACCAACGGCAGCTCGAACGACGGCGCCTACTCGAACCCCGAGGTTGACAAGCTGATCGCCGAAGGTGACTCGTCCGCATCCGTCGAGGAAGCCAACAAGAAGTACAACGAGGCACAAGAGATCCTGCTTGAGGACCTCCCGGCCGTACCGCTGTGGTACTCGAACTCGGTAGCCGGTTGGGCAAGCGGCGTCAACGACGTTGAGATTGGCTACAACGGCGTTCCGCTCTACCACAAGGTCACGAAGGAATAAGCGCCTTCGCGATAACCTAGAGCATGATCGGGGGCTGCAAGCCGGCCCCCGATCATCGCCCGTTTACGCGTCAATAGCTGAAAACCCACACATATGCTGAGATATCTCGGACGACGACTCCTACAAATCATCCCGGTGTTCTTCGGGGCGACCTTTCTTATCTTTACGCTGGTCTACCTCATGCCCGGTGACCCCGTACAGGCGCTCGGTGGCGACCGAGGCCTGAGTGAAGCGGCCGCTAATCAGATCCGCCAGCAGTACCACCTAGACCAACCCCTCATCATGCAGTATCTGCTGTACCTCAAGGGCGTGGTCACGCTTGACTTTGGGATGACGTTCTCCGGCCGTGAAGTGATCGACGTCATGGCGCGAGCGTTCCCCGTCACCATCCAACTCGCCGTAATGGCGCTAGCTTTCGAAGCGATCTTCGGCATCCTCTTCGGAGTGTGGGCCGGAGTACGCCGCGGGGGACTGTTCGACTCCACCGTGCTCGTTGCCACGCTTACTGTGATTGCCGTACCGACCTTCGTGATCGGTTTTGTGCTGCAGTTCTTTATCGGAGTGAAACTCGGCATTTTGCCGAACACCGTTGGGCCGAAGCCGACCTTTGTGTCGCTGCTCATGCCGGCAATTGTGCTCGGAGCAGTGTCACTCGCATACGTGGTGAGGCTCACTCGCCAGTCAGTATCCGAGAACCTCAACAGCGACTTCGTGCGCACCGCCCGGGCCAAGGGCTTGCCCGAAGGACAGGTGTTCCGCCGGCATGTGCTGCGCAACTCCCTGATTCCAGTGGTTACCTTCCTCGGCGGCGACCTTGGAGCCCTGATGGCAGGCGCTATCGTTACCGAGGGCATCTTCGCGATTAACGGTGTTGGTGGCACGCTGTACCAGGCGATTATTCGCGGTGAAGCGTCAACCGTGGTCTCATTCACTACTGTGCTGGTGCTCGTCTACATCATCGCCAACCTATTGGTAGACCTGCTCTATGCCGCACTCGACCCGAGGATTCGCTATGAGTAAGACAATTACGCACTATCCCGGACAAGAACGCTGGGTTGCGGAGGTCGACGAATCCGGCCTCGGCGCCGTGGATGCGGTACGCGACGAAAGTGCGCCCCGCTCCGTGATGGGTGAGGCCTGGCTAGCCATGCGCAAACGGCCAATGTTCTGGGTCTCTGCCGCCTTCATCCTGATCGTGTTGGTCATGGCACTGCTGCCAAAGCTTTTTACCGGCGTCGACCCGAACTTCTGTGAAACCGGGCGGTCACTGGAAGGGCCAACCGCCGGCCACATCTTCGGATTCAATAAACAGGGCTGCGACATCTACTCGCGTGTGATTCACGGTGCCGGTAACTCGCTCGCCGTCGGTGTGCTCACCACCGCATTCGTCGTGCTCGTCGGCGTCACCTTCGGGGCGATCGCCGGGTACGTTGGCGGATGGATCGACTCACTGCTGTCGCGTCTGACCGATATCTTCTTTGCCGTGCCGTTCGTGCTCGGCGCCATCGTGTTCATGCAGATGTTCAAGGACAGCCGCAACATCTGGATGGTCATGCTGGTGCTGGGTGTGTTCGGTTGGCCGCAGATCGCACGTATTACCCGCGGTGCGGTGATGGAAACCAAGAACGGTGAGTATGTTGCGGCCGCGCGAGCGATCGGTGTACCCGAATGGCGCATTCTGCTCACCCACGTGCTGCCCAACGCGACCGCACCCATCATCGTGTACGCCACCGTGGCCCTGGGAACGTTCATCGTCGCCGAGGCGACGCTATCGTTCCTCGGCCTTGGCTTGCCGTCCAGTGAGGTTTCCTGGGGTGGCGATATCGCTACCGCACAGCAGAGCATCCGAACCTCGCCGATGACGCTGTTCTACCCCTCGATCGCGCTCGCGTTCACGGTGCTCAGCTTCATCATGATGGGTGACGTCGTTCGCGACGCACTCAACCCGAAGGGGGCGAAGAAGCGCTAATGAGTACTGAACACACGATTCAACAGGACACGCAGCCGCTGCTGCGACTCACTGATCTCGAAGTAGCATTCGAGTCCTCCACCGGTACCGTGCCGGCAGTTCGTGGGGTAAGCCTCACCGCGTACCCGGGACAGTCAATTGCGATTGTCGGCGAATCCGGCTCCGGAAAATCAACGACGGCAGCCGCCGTTATTGGCTTGCTGCCCGGTACGGGTAAGGTCACCGGCGGCAAGATCGAGTTCGATGGCCGTGACATCACCAACCTCTCCAAGCGTGAGCTGGTGGAGCTACGCGGTAGTGAGATTGGCATGATCCCGCAGGACCCGATGTCCAACCTCAACCCGGTATGGCGGATCGGTACCCAGGTCGAAGAAGCGCTCGTTGCCAATGGTATGCCAAAGGGTTCTGCTGCCCGTGAGCGCACGATCGAGGTGCTCGGCGAGGCGGGGCTGCCGGATGCGGCGGCTCGCGCCAAGCAGTACCCGCACGAGTTCTCGGGTGGTATGCGGCAGCGTGCGTTGATCGCAATTGGGCTCTCGTCGAACCCCAAGCTGCTCATTGCGGATGAGCCCACGAGCGCGCTCGACGTGACCGTGCAGCGCCGCATCCTTGACCACCTGGAGCGACTCACCGCATCCAAGGGAACGGCTGTGATGTTCATTACGCACGATCTGGGCCTTGCTGCCGAGCGTGCCTCGCACCTGGTGGTAATGCACCGAGGTCGCGTGGTTGAGTCGGGTCCGTCGCTCGAGATTCTCACGAACCCGAAGCATCCCTACACGAAACGGCTGGTGTCGGCGGCGCCGTCGATTGCTTCGCACCGCGCGAAGATCGACTACACCCAGAGCATCCCGGTGGTGGAGACGGTTGATGGTGCCACACTCGACGCGGCAGACCGGCCCACCGCGGCAAGTGTCGATACGAAGAGTGACGCCATCATTCAGGTTCGGGATTTGGTGAAGGAATTCCCGATCCGCGGTCGCAAGGAGCCGTTCCGCGCCGTCGATAACGTGTCGTTCGATCTTCGCCGCGGTACCACTCTCGCGGTTGTTGGTGAGTCTGGTTCGGGTAAGTCAACCATTGCGAACATGGTGCTTCGCCTGCTTGAACCCACGAGCGGTTCGGTGAAGTTCGACGGTGTCGATATCACCGAGATGAATCGCAAGGAGCTCTTTGCGATGCGTCGCCGGATGCAGGTCGTGTTCCAGAACCCGTACGGATCGCTTGACCCCACCTACTCGGTATATCGCGTGATTGAGGAGCCGCTGCGAACCCACGGTTTTGCTGCGGTACCCGAACAAACCCGCGCTGAGGGAGAAGCGATTGAGCGCGCCCAGCGGCTGAGCCGCCGACAGCTTCGCAAGGAACGCGAACAGTGGGTCGCGGAGCTGCTGGAGATGGTGTCGCTGCCGAAGTCAGCGATGCGTCGGTTCCCGAACGAACTCTCGGGTGGACAGCGACAGCGCGTGGCGATCGCACGTGCGCTCGCCCTCAAGCCCGAGGTAATCGTGCTCGATGAGGCCGTGTCTGCGCTGGATGTGCTGGTGCAGGACCAGATCCTTGACCTGCTCAATAACCTGCAGCGAGAACTCGGGCTCTCGTATCTGTTTATTACGCACGACCTGGCGGTGGTCCGCGAGAATGCCGACGATATTGTCGTCATGGAGCGTGGACGTTTGGTTGAGCACGGCAGTGCGAGCGCGGTGTTCTCGAACCCGCAGACCGACTACACGCGCGAACTCATTGAAGCGGTTCCGGGCGGTACGCTGCCGATCGGACGCTTTGCCGATCTCGAGGCGTAGAACCCACCTTCTGCTCAGTAACGCTACGGATCGGATGCGGTGTGACGGAAACGTTGCACCGCATCCTTCGTTTCCGGATGCCTACCGCGCGTAACGAGACGACTTGCGGATCGGGGGAGCGCGTAGGCTAGAACGAAGCAGAGTGAAAGGATGCATCGTGGCAGCACAAAGCGCAGCGCAAGCGATCGATCTCGCCGTCATTGCCGGCGACGGAATTGGTCCGGAGGTAATCGCCGAGGCGCGTAAAGTGCTTCGTGCGGCGCTGCCGGATGGTGTCACGCTCACCGAGACCGAGTATCCGCACAGCGCCCGTCACTACCTGGAAACTGGCGAGATTCTCGACGACGAGGCGATGGCATCGCTTGCAACACACGACGCCATCCTGCTTGGTGCAATTGGCGGTGACCCCAACGACCCGCGCCTGGCCGGTGGCATCCTTGAACGCGGCCTGCTGCTGAAACTGCGCTTCGCATTCGACCACTACATCAACCTGCGACCCGCAAAACTGTGGCCAAATGCATCCAGCCCACTCGCCGACCCCGGCGAGATTGACTTCGTGGTTGTGCGAGAAGGCACCGAAGGCCTCTACACCGGAAACGGTGGCGCAATGCGCCAGGGCACCGAACACGAAATCGCCACCGAAGTGTCGATCAACACCGCGCACAGCGTCACCCGAACGGTGCGCTACGCGTTCGAACTCGCCCGCAGCCGCCGTGGCAAACTCACGCTCGTACACAAGAAGAACGTGCTGGTGAACGCAGGCGCACTGTGGAACCGAATTGTGAAAGAAATCGCCGAGGAGTACCCTGACGTCGAAGTCGACTACCTGCACATTGACGCGGTAACAATCTTCTTCGTTACCGACCCGGCACGCTTCGACGTCATCGTTACTGACAATATTTTTGGCGATATCATCACCGACCTTGCCGGCGCCGTCACCGGCGGAATTGGTCTGGCCGCATCCGGAAACCTCAACCCGACCGGAGACTTCCCGAGCATGTTTGAGCCGGTGCACGGATCGGCCCCCGATATCGCTGGCACGGGGAAAGCTGACCCAACCGCCGCCATCCTCTCTGGCGCGATGCTGCTGCGTCACTTCGGTCATGAGGATGCCGCTGCTCGCGTTGAAGCAGCCTGTGAACAGGACATGCGCTCGCGATCCGGTGCAGCGCGCACCACCACCGAAATCGGCGATGCGATTACTGAAGCAATTATTTCGAGCTCACGCGCCGCAGATGAGCGCTAGCTCGCACACACCAACACGCACTGGAGAAAGAACGCCAATGACCAGCGAAAACATCACGTTTCACGTCACTAAGAATCCGCAGGCGGCCGATGCGGAGGCAATCGCGACCGCGCACGCAAACCCCGGGTTCGGTAACTACATGACCGATCACATGGTCATGATCGATTGGACTCGCGAAGCAGGCTGGCACGATGCGCGCGTCGTGCCCTATGGCCCGTTATCGCTCAACCCCGCGAACGCCGTGCTGCACTACGGGCAGGAAATATTCGAGGGCATTAAGGCGTACCGGCACGCTGACGGATCCACCCACATCTTCCGACCCGACCAAAACGCTGCCCGATTGCAAGCATCCGCCCGCCGACTCGCTCTGCCCGAGCTGCCAACCGAACTGTTCATCGAGTCGCTGCGACAACTGGTTGCCATTGACGAAGCGTGGGTGCCGCCGCACGGCGAAGACAAGTCACTGTACCTGCGGCCATTCATGATTGCGAACGAGGACTTCCTCGGTGTGCGCGCGGCCCAGCGAGTGACATACATGGTTATTGCCTGCCCCGCCGGTTCGTATTTTGCTGACCCGACTCAGCCGGTCAATATCTGGCTCGAAGCCGAGCTCGCCCGTGCCGGCAAGGGCGGTACCGGTGCTGCCAAGTGTGGTGGTAACTACGCTGCCTCGCTGCTACCGCAGGAGACTGCTTATGCGAACGGCTGCGAGCAGGTGCTCTTCCTCGACTCCTGTGAGGGGAAGTACATCGAAGAGCTCGGTGGTATGAACATCGTGTTTGCGTTCCGGGATGGCACCATCGTCACGCCGAAGTCCGATTCGATTCTCGATTCGATCACCAATAAGTCACTCCTTGAACTGGCACAGGATGCGGGGATGCGGGTTGAGCGTCGCCCGGTCACGATCGACGAGTGGCGCGCTGGCACCGAGTCGGGCGAGATCGTTGAAGCATTCGCTGTGGGCACCGCGGCGGTCGTCGCTCCGATTGGGGTGCTCAAGGGTGAGGAGTTCGAGCTCACCAACCCGCCGGTCGATGAGCATTCCGTCGCAATGCGCTTGCGACAGGAACTGACCGGTATCCAGAACGGTACCGTCGCCGACCGGCACGGCTGGCTGACCGCGGTTCGCTAACAGTGCCTGTTAGGCGCGCGGCGGTTTAAGCATTAGCTCCATCCGAGATGGGCGGCTGCCCGCGGATTTGTCGCAGTCATGGCGAGCCATGCCTGCCGGACGTGAGCGCGATGTGCCGCGCCTGCTTCGTGTCGAGGAAGATATTGGGATCAGTAGGTGTAGCCACCGTGGTTTGGGAAATCTTCCGGTAATTCCACACACGGGCTGTACGCACGGATGACCACGCGTTTGTTGTTCGCGTCCGTATGAGTGACCGTGCCCACGGTGAAGCCATTCGTGCCATTGAACGTGATAACGACTTCGCCTGAGGGGCGGGTTCGGCGTCGTTCTTCCCAGGCAGATGAACTCCGGAAATGCGAGAGAATTCTCTCCTCGAATTCCAACACGCTCGCATCGTCGGCAAACACCACTGCAGTGATACCCGGGTACTGATACCCACCATCGCGACATGGTGCAAGCACCAGCTTTTGAGTCTCGATCGATTCTGGCTGATCCTCAGCTGGTGAAATCGCCAACCCGTCAGCCATCCCCACGAGCTCGCGCATGATGCGTAAGCTCTCCCGCTTAGCTTCCTCGATCGTGGTGATTTCTGACAGCGTATCCACTGGTGGCGATTCTCCTGGCGAGCAGGCCGACATCGAGACGGAAAAGAGAACGGCAATCAATAACGAGCACAGGCGGCGCACAACGACCACTCCGATTAATCACCGCGGGACTCAGCGATGAAATCTACGATGAGATCGTAGTTGTCGTCGTTGCCGGAGTTCGTGCGGCCGTGATTATCCATTGGGTCGCCACCCTCATAGGCGTGTCTCTCGAAACTCGGGTCCTTGAATGGACTGCGTTCCAACGCATTTAGTGGCTCGGGGCTGTAGTAGTAGTGATCGTATTCTGTTGCCAATGACGGATGCCAATCTGATCCAGGGGCGAACGATCCTGACAGAGAGTGAACTTGATCGTAACGGGCCCCGTGAGTTTCTGACGCGAAAATGAGGCTCATCCCCGCACTGTGGCCGCCAATATTCACGTCGGCGCCGACGGCCATTGCGTCAAGCGTGACCGCATCCTGGAATTCCTTCAACTCTTTTCCTTCGGCCAGCAAGAACGACTCGTTCGCATTCCCGCGCTCGCCATACCCCCAGCGAATGCTGTCACCCATTCCTTCGTAACCACCATCCATATACGTGAATGTCGCAAAATCGGTGCCGTCCACTTTGCCTTCACTGAAAACTCGCCGGGCGAATGCAGATGCGGAGCCGTCATAGAACGACTCGGGCGAGACCGTCGTGCCTGGAACATGCGTGTACACCTCATCCGTATTCGGCGTAAGATACCCGTTCTGTTCAATGATCCGATTATGTTCTGCGTCGAATAATAAAAATCCCCGCGCGGGATCGTTGAGCACATCGGTGATATAGCGCTGCTCTTGCAGGAGTCGATCCTGCTTCGTTTTGAGCTCACCCAATTCGCCTGGTCGGGACCATTTTTCATGTTCCGAAACGAAAGGGTCATTTAAGTTCTCACGTAATTCCCTGTCGCCTTTCGCAAGTTGCTCCTCAATCGAGTCGATCTCATTCTGAATATCCTCGAGGCGCGCTTGCGCCAAACGGGCATTTACGTCCCGGCGATCAACGAACGGAATCCCGTTGGTTTCAGCAACGACTGCGGGATAGGCGTGCTTGATTGCCTGCTGTTCTTGCGGAGAAAGACTGCTCCACAGTGACCGTACCTGACTGGCTGATGACATCTGCTCTAGCAGGTTCGCGAACTCGTTTGGGTTGACCACTCGCCCCGAAATTTCAGTCGCGGCTGTCGATGCCCGTGCCTGCAAAATCAGTTCACAGGCCCGGGCGAGTGCCTCATCGGTTTCCTGAGCCAACTCGAGAATCTGGGCGATCTCATCCGTCAACAGCTCCTTAGCCTGTACCGCTCGGCAATAGGTCGGCGTAGACTCGGGTGACACATTAGGCGGATGGCTTTTCCCCGTTGCGCCCCCGTAATTGTAAGACCCGTAATTGGGTGGCAAGGCCTCCTCCATTTCGGTTGCCTCGGACCGGGCTCGATCCCACATCCGCTCCGACAAATGCACCGAACCGGTTTCATGAATCAAGAGCAATTCGTCATACGCGTAGTCCTGCGCGGCTTGCACCCAGCGTTCAATCTCTGAAACCCGCCCCAATGCCGTGCCCATCGCTACCAATAGATCTGTCAACTGGGCTTCGACGAAGTCAGTGTCATCTGCGGCCTCAGCGAGCGCATTCTGCGCCGCAGTTACTGTCAACCCGCTACCAGTAAGCGCCTCACGCGCACGGTAGAGCAATTCTCCATTGGCTTGCATTGCTGCCTCGGCGCTCCCAATCCGATATTCGGCAGCGTCGATCGGTTCCGCCCGCCACTCACACACATCTGACCACGAAACCATTGCCACGACTACCCCTTAAACGAACGGTAATCAACCGTTAGGAGTTCGTGGTGAATATCGTTCAGGCGCTCTGCGGACACTTCGTCACCAGCCTGGAACGCTGTTTCTGCCGCGAATGAAGCATCGGAGATCGCCTCCGCCGCGGTCATGATCGAGTTGCGGGCATCTTCAAGGTGGTCCACGACCCGCGCAAACAGGCTACCTGCCTTGCCACCTTGCATTCCCTCGCTCACTAAATCCTGCACATCGCGAATGGAGGTGCTTTCGCCGACGCCCTCAACAACGTCGTCGCACAAACGGCTCACCGTACGAAATTCGCCGTCAATGATCCGCGTTTCCATAAGCTCCTCCGGCGCAGCTTTTTACCCACAGCTTAACAAGAGTTGCCTATCGGACCTGTCACACTTTCGATTGGTTTCCGGATACGACCGATTCACCCCGGGGCGTGACGCATCCGTAGTCGGCCATAAGTTAGGAGGTGGTTCCACCGCGGCGGTCGTCGCCCCGATTGGGGTGCTCAAGGGGGAGGAGTTCGAGCTCACCAACCCGCCGGTCGATGAGCATTCCGTCGCAATGCGCTTGCGGCAGGAACTGACCGGTATCCAGAACGGCACCGTCGCCGACCGGCACGGCCGGCTGACCGCGGTGCGCTAACGCTTGCGTTCACTAGCGGATCGCAACGCCGGTGACAGCTTGCGAGCCATCAACGCTAGCGCGAGCTGCACTACATCGGTGGTGACTCGCGGGTCAAAGCCGGTGAGTGTTGCAATCTGCGCGATTCGATAGCGCACGGTATTGCGGTGTGTTCCCAGTGCAGTGGCCACTTCGGCGACAGCCCCGGAGTGCGTGATCCAGGTCTCGAGGGTCTCAACTAAGCGAGTGCCCTGGTCTGCGTCGAGCGTCTCAATCGGGGAGAGGATGCGTTCGGCAAGCTCACCAACCGGTGCTCCTTCGGCACTCAGGATAAGCGAGGCCATCGACAGCGGTGGCGCCTCACCAATCTCATCACCGTCGTTGAGCCGAGTCAGTGCATCCGTTGCCTCCAACCACCCCCAGCGCAACGCATCCGCGGCGGGGTAGACCCCGCCGATGCCAATGCGGGTGGTGTGGCCAATCGCGCGGCATGCGGCACTGATCGACTCTGCCTTGAGCCGGCCGGTGGTGCCGTCCGGCGGTACGAGCACCACGAGTTTGCCGTGCACCATTGCGGTCAGCGGAGCATCGATTCCCGATGGCATCAGAATCCGCCCGAGCTCGTCCCGGCTCGATGCCTGCGTGGTGACCACGAGCGTGCGATACCGCCCGCCCGCATCCAGGCCGTAACTCTCGAGTCGGGAGACCGCTGCCGAGAGCGAGAGCTTGCCCCGGTTGAGGTCTTCAATAACGCGTCCGGCCTCGTGTCGAGCGGTATAAAGCCGCCTGGCTTCCTGCGAAATGTGCAGGCCGACGAGCGAGCGGGCCGTGTTGACCGCAGAGTCATCGCGAGGGCGGGATGCGTGCAGTGTCGCCTGACTGGAGTCGGCAAGCGCGATGGGGAGCGCATCCCATCCGGTCACACGATCATCATCGATTTCAAGCGTGCCCGAAATGAGCTCACCGTTGATGGAAACCGCGTAGTGTGCATTCGATTGTCGGCCGAGTTCTTGCAGCATGGCATCTAGGCCGCCATCGCCGAGCAGCAACTCCACCAGGTGGTGGCGGCGACGGTATTGGGATTCCAAGGAAGCGAGTCGGGCGCTGACATTCGTTTCGGCGATGTATCGAGTGATGTCGGCGAAGGAAATATGTAGCGGCACCTCCAGCACCGCGACGCCGGCCTCCAGGGCCGCATCCAATAACGCCTGCGGAATGTGCTCGTGACTGACGCCGGTGCCGAAGCCGATCCCCGCACATCCTGCTTGGGCCACCGCGGAAACGTAAGTGCGGCATGCTCGCGCGGAACGCAATTGCACGCCGGCGGTAAGCACGAGTTCGTCACCCGTGAGCGAAGGGGAGGGGTCAACGAGTTCACTTACGGTCGCCCAGTCGAGGCGCTGCTGCATGGCGGCGGCGCTGCCGTGACGGATGCGTAGACCGAACTTTCGTACGCGCAGAAGCTCCGCGATTGTCGTGGACATGCCCCAATCGTACGTGCTCATGCGTACGCACAATGATTCAAGGAAACATCGTGCGACTACACATGAAATACCCCGTGGGTGAGTCGTACAGTTGAAGTGTGCGACATCCACCGCGTCGCAGTGTCTACAACAGAAAGGCAGAGCAATGGAGTTCCGTCTCGAGCAGAAGCGTCAGATCGTAACCGAGATTCCAGGCCCGAAGTCGCAGGCCTTCAAGGCTGACCGCGACAAGTACGTGAGCAAGTCGATCGGCTCGTCGCTCCCCAGCTACGTGGAGCAGGCCGACGGCGCCATCCTGCGTGACGTCGATGGCAACCAGTTCATCGACTTTGGTTCCGGTATTGGTGTAACCACGGTCGGTAACTCGAACCCGAAGGTCGTTAGGGCCGTTCAGGATGCAGCCGCTGCCGGTACTCACCTGCAGATCAACACCGCTCCGTACGGAAGCTACATCGAGCTGTGCAAGCGCCTGACCGAGCTTGCCCCAGGTAACTTCGAGAAGAAGGCCGCCCTGTTCAACACCGGCGCGGAAGCCCTCGAGAACGCAGTAAAGATTGCTCGCAAGTACACCGGCCGCCAGGCCATCGTGGTGTTCGAACACGCATTCCATGGCCGCACCAACCTCACCATGGCAATGACCGCGAAGGCATCGCCGTACAAGATCGGTTTCGGTCCGTTCGCTCCTGAGGTGTACCGCATGCCGCTGAGCTACCCCTTCCGCGACCCGGAAGGCATGACCGGCGAAGAGGCCGCCAAGCGCACCATCACCATGATCGAGAAGCAGATTGGTGCCGAGAACGTTGCTGCCATCATCCTCGAGCCCGTTGTTGGTGAAGGTGGCTTCATTGTTCCGGCCGACGGCTTCATGAAAGCCCTGGTCGACTTCGCCCGTGAGAACGGCATTGTGTACGTTTCGGATGAGGTCCAGTCCGGTATGGCACGTACCGGTAAGTGGTTCGCTTCGGAGTGGAGCGGTATCGAGCCCGACCTGATCACCTCGGCCAAGGGCCTCGGTGGCGGTATGCCGATCTCGGCAGTTATCGGTCGCGCCGAGATCATGGATGCCCCGCAGCCCGGCGGTATCGGCGGTACCTACAGCGGTAACCCGGTATCGAACGCTTCGGCGCTCGCCACGATCGAGGCATACGAGACCGAAGGCCTGCTCGACGCAGCGATCCGTATCGAAGAGATCTTCCGCGAAATGCTCGAACCGGTTGTGGCCGAGGTCGGCATCGTCGGTGAGATTCGTGGTCGCGGTGCGATGCTCGCCATCGAGTTCGTCAAGGACGGCTCGAAGGAGCCGAACCCTGAGGCCGTTAAGCAGATCGTTGCTGACGCGCTGAAGGAAGGCGCCATGTTCCTCACCTGTGGTACCTACGGCAACGTTATCCGTCTGCTGCCCCCGCTGGTTATCACCGAAGAGCTGCTCCGTGACGGCCTGCAGGTGCTCATCGACGCAATTCGCAAGGCTGCCTAAACCGCACTAGGTAATTGCCCCGACCGATTGGGTCGGGGCAATTTTGCATCTAGCGTGGATTGCTGGCCGATAGGGAGCGCTTGAGAGTGCGTCCTATTCGATACCGAGGCGCCCTGCGCTCCATTCGACGATGGCGTCGAAGCCGAGATCAAAGAGCTCATTGTTGATCTCGTGCTGGTCACGGTCAGGTAGTGCCGCGACGGCGCTCGCGAAGGTGGGGGCCTCATCCCGGTGTTCACCGACATCAAAAATGGTTTCGGGGGCAAACTCGTTCATCGCGTTGCCGTAAATAAACGATTCCAGTGCCGTAACAAACGGGACGACCGATGCTAGCGGCCAGCCCGCATCCACAAGCACCCCGGAGACCTGTTCGTACATGCGCACCGTTTGCGGTGAGTCGCGGACCTCAGTGGTGGCGATCAGGGTGATCAAGCCGAAGTTTGCCGCCATGATGTCGCGGTAGCTGCGTGCCCACACCCGCAGGGCGTCGCGCCAGGGGAGTGCGCCAAACGCCGTGGTGTCGACCTCGCTCATAATTGCGTCTTCGATCCAGCGCAGGATCTCGAGCTTCGACTCGGCGTGGTTGTATACCGCCGACGGAGTGACGCCAAGCTCACTCGCCAGGTGCGTCATCGTGAACCCATCGATACCGTATTCGGTCACCAATTGGCGAGCCGTCGAGGTGATCACCGCACGGTCGAGGATGCGGGTTTTGGGGCGACCTGCGGGTCTACGAGTGGTGGGCATGATTGGTTCCTGCGAGTCCATACGACTTTGTATCCAGGTCAGCGTATCGAATTCTCACTGAATCTCACGTCACTACGTAACACGGTAAACTTTCTATTACATGCAACGTAACTTGACCCTGTAGGAGTTGTGGCTGATGCCGAACGCCCACGTACATCGGGAAAGCGTGATTGTCGGGTATGTTGCCGACGGTCGCGGTTATGATGCGCTCGAGTTCGCCGGGTTCTTCGCGCGACACAGCAGCATCGATTTGATCATCACGATGGTGATGCCACAGCCGAACCTGTATGCAGGTGCGCATATTGGGCCGTTCACCCCAGAAGACCCGATCCTGGCGGAACAGGTGCAGGCGTGGACTGAGGAGGCGCTGCGGCGTATCCCCGAGGGGGTCAACGCTCGGTTTGAATTGCGATACGCAACCGGTGAAGCCATCGGCCTGCTCGAGGCTGCCGAAGAATACGACGCATCGATGATCGTGGTTGGTGCGAAGGCTTCGCCGCTGCTGAGGGCATTCACTATTGGGAGCGTCGCCAATACGCTGCTGCACGCTTCGCCGATCCCCGTGGCGTTGGTGCCGAGGGGGTACGAAGCCCCGAATGAACCCGTTTCGCGAATCACTGGCATTTACGGTGCTCACCCAGGGTCAGAAGTCGTCATTGGTCGTGCCGTACAACGTTCCGTGGAACGCAAGATACCGCTGCGCTTGCTTTCCCTCGTGCAGGTCGACAAGACCGACCCGCGGGAGCAACGCGATGTCAGTGACGAGGTCCGCGAGTTCGGTGGCCGGCACCTCGAAGAGATCGCCATCGGTATGCTCTCCTCAGGAAAGGCGACGATCCAGATTGCCGAGGGTGAGAGTCTCGAAGACGCCATCCGCAACGTCGAGTGGATTGACACCGAAGTTGCCGTGCTCGGTTCGAGTCGACTGGCAAAACATGGCAGTGTATTCCTTGGCCAGCGTGCTCACCGCATCCTGTCAGCCCTACCGGTGCCGGCGGTGGTGCTGCCCTCGAGCTACCAGGGGCCGCGCCACCACGAGAGCCCAACCGGTGCGCTACCGATTGTCGTGAGCGACGACGACTAGTTTTACTTCGTACAACCGCTAGAAAGTTTGGGTAATGTCCGAATCTTCGACGAAGACGCGCAGTGGCGCGTTGACTCCCGGCTCAAAGGGGCTCAGTGTCGGCAAGGTTGGTGTGCTCGGCGGGGCCGTTATTGGTATCTCCACCGTCGCCCCTGCCTACACACTGACCTCCGGTCTTGGCCCCACTGTTTCGGTCGTGGGGCTACAAACCCCCGCGATCTTGCTCATCGGGTTCATCCCGATGCTGCTGGTGCTGTTCGGGTATCGCGAACTCAACCGTGCGATTCCCGACTCGGGAACCTCCTTCACCTGGGGTTCGCGGGCCTTCGGCCCGTGGATCGGTTGGATGAGCGGATGGGGACTGATCTCGGCAACGGTGCTTGTGCTCTCGAACCTGGCCGCCGTCGCGACTGATTTCTTCTTCATCCTGCTGGGACAGATCTTCCGCAGTCCCGAGCTCGCGTCGCTGCCGGCCGAGAACCTGCTGGTTAACATCCTCGTCACCACCGTCTTTGTCATCGTGGCGGCATACGTCGGTTACCGCGGTATCGAGGCGACCGAACGCGTGCAGTGGGGCCTGGTCGTACTGCAGCTGATCGTCATGGTTTGGTACGGCATCTCCGCGGTCATCTCGGCCAATAGTGGGAATGCCTTCGACTACACCGAGTTCGATGTGTCATGGCTGAACCCCGGTGCCGTTGAGGGCGGTCTGTCCACGATCGTCGCCGGCGTATCGCTGTCCATCTTCATGTTCTGGGGATGGGACACGGTGATCACGATGAACGAAGAGACCCGTGACCCCAAGCGCACACCAGCGCAGGCGTCGGTGGTTACGATCGTCTCCATCGTGTCGCTGTACCTGCTGGTGACCATCGGCACGTTGATGTGGTCGGGTATTGGTGAGGGTGAGCTCGGCGCCGGTAACCCCGCCAACCAGGAATCTATCTTTGCCGTGCTCGCACCGGAAATCATGGGGCCGTTCGCGATCTTGATGTCGATCGCGATTCTGACCTCATCCCTGTCGTCGCTAAACGCCACCATGGTGTCGCCGGCCCGTACCCTGCTTGCCATGGGGTACTACCAAGCCCTGCCGAAGTCGATGGCGAAGATTTCGCCTCGCTACAAGTCGCCGGCAACAGCAACGTTCTGGGCTGCCGGAGCATCGATCGTGTTCTACATCGTGATGCGTCTGCTCAGTGAAAATGCGCTGTGGGATACGATCACGGCACTCGGCATGATGGTGTGCTTCTACTACGGCGTCACCGGTCTTGCTGCCGTGTGGTACTTCCGTAAGAGCTGGTTCACGAGCGTGCGTAACTTCTTCATGCGGCTGCTGCTGCCACTGCTCGGCGGCTTGTCGCTCATGTACATGTTCGTGCTCACCTGCGTTGACTCGATGAAACCCGACTACGGTTCGGGATCGGCAATCTTTGCTACCCACTACAACGCCGAAGGTATTGCTCAGGACGGTATCGGACTCGTCTTCGTGCTCGGTATCGGTGTGCTGCTGTTGGGTGTGATCATTATGATTGCGATGCGGTTCTACGACCCAACATTCTTCCGCGGTGAAACGATCGAGGTCTCGGAGTACGAACGCGACCAGGTCGAAGGCGTGGAGGTCCTACCCGAGTAGGGGATGCATCCTCTCGTTCACTGCGATTTTCATGGCGCTTGCCCATAGGGTGGGCGCCATGAAGTTTGCGCGCTACGAATATCAAGGTCAGCTGGCCTTTGGTCTGCTCGACGAATCCACCCAAGAGTTTGTGCGGCTTGAGGGAGATCCGCTCTACGCCGGGTTCAACACCGTTGATGAACGAGTCCCGGCGGATGCGGTGCGTCTGCTCGCGCCGGTTATTCCGCGTTCAAAGGTGGTTGGGTTCGGGCGAAACTACGCCGCTCACGCCGAAGAGCTTGGTAACACTGTGCCGGAGGCGCCGCTGATGTTCTTGAAGCCGAACACTTCGATTATCGGGCCGGGGCACCCGATTGTGTTGCCGGAGCAGTCGCAGCGCGTGGATCTGGAGGCCGAGCTTGCGGTGGTGATTGGTAAGGTCGCTCGTTCGGTGCCAGCCGAGCGCGCAGCCGAAGTGATTTTTGGCTACACAGTTGCGAACGATGTGACGGCCCGTGATTTGCAGTCCAGTGATGATCAGTGGACTCGCGCCAAGGGCTTCGACTCGTTCTGCCCCCTCGGCCCCTATATCGACACCGAATTTGATCCGTCCTCGGGCGCGATCGGTAGCCAGATCAATGGGGAGACCAAGCAGGAGGGTGATCTCTCACTAATGGAGCGTTCAGTGGCCGAACTGGTTGAGTACGCGTCGAGTGTGTTTACGCTGCTTCCCGGAGACGTGCTGCTGACGGGAACCCCCGCAGGGGTAGCGCCGCTGAGCGCGGGAGACGAGGTCGTGTGTGCGATTTCGGGACTCGGCCAGCTGCGCAACCCGGTGGTTGCTGCCGGCGCATAGGTCTGAGAGATTTCCTGCACCGGCGCGCGACTAGCGGCGCCTGTTGCGGATAAATGGCGAAAATACGGGTAGGCATACGAATATGCGCGTTGCTTAGCCGTATTTTCGCCATTTCTCCGGGCGGAGACGGAGCGGGCAGGGCGGGGCACCATCGGTCTGGAGCCGAATGGCATCGGTCTGAAGCTGCACGGCATCAATGTCAAACAACCGGAAAAGTAATATCGGGGGTTCCGAGGCCGTACGGAACCCCCGATATTGGGGATGAGATTAGGGCGCGATAACTAGCCGGCTACGACGTCGCCGTTCGGCCAGGTCTCCTTGATGTAGTCCTTAACCTCCTGCGAGTGCAGCAGTTCTTCAAGCTTCTTTACGTTCGGGTCGTCATTGCCCTTCTTCCAAACGAGTACGTTTGCGTACGGGCTGCCGTCAACACTCTCCGACAGAATCGCTTCCTCAGGGTTGAGGCCCGCGGAGAACACGAAGTTTGCGTTCACCAGTGCGGCATCAATCTTCGGGTCGTCAACGAGCTGCACAACAACCTCGGGCTGAGTCTCTTCGAACTGCAGGTTCTTCGGGTTCTGCTCTGCCGTCAGCTCAAGTACCGAGCTTTCGGTGGTGATGTCCTTGAGCAGGCCGGCTTCCTGAAGCAGCAGTAGGCCGCGAGCCTGGTTCGATACGTCATTGGTGATCGCGATGGTGGCGCCGTCCTTGATTTCGTCCGGCGACTTCACCTTCGAGGAGAACAGGCGCAGCGGCTCAATGTGCACACCCTCGCCGTGCTCAAACTCGTAGCCCTTCTCCTTCATTTCGCTTTCGAGGTAGGGAAGGTGCTGGAAGTAGTTCGCGTCGAGTTCACCATCGTTCAGGGTTTGGTTCGGCAGCACATAGTCGTCGAACTCCTTGATGGTGATCTTGAGTCCTTCGTCTTCAGCGAGGTTGTCGCGGACGTACTCGAGGATCTGTGCGTGGGGCACGGGGCTAGCGCCGATGACCAGTTCGGCTTCGCCGCCGGGGTTGCTGACCTCTTCGCCGCCGGATGCGGCACATCCGCTCAGAGCGAGCGCAGCGGCGGCCGTAGCTGCCAAAATTGCGAAACGTTTACGCATAGTGGATTCCTTAGTTAAGGCCGGTGGGATGCATCCGGCTGATTTGATGATGGATTTGGTCGAAGGTCGGTGCTTGCGCACCTACGGCATTCGCTTCATCGGTGATCGACCGCCTTCGCGATTTGATCGCCGAGCAGCTGAATGAGCTGGACCAGAGCGATGAGGATGACGATGGTGACAAACATGACTTCCGGGATAAACCGCTGGTAGCCGTAGTTGTAGGCCAGGCGTCCAAGACCGCCACCGCCGATGATGCCCGCCATTGCGGAGTAGCCAACGATCGTAACCAGAGTGGTAGTCATGGCAGACACCAGTGTTGGCATTGCTTCGGGCAGCCAAACCTGCCACACGATCTGCCACGGGGACGAGCCCATCGCGAGTGCAGCATCCGTCTTACCACTGGGTAGGTCCAGTAGCGCGCGTTCAACCAGTCGGGCAAAGAATGGGATCGCGGCGATGGTGAGCGACACACTCGCGGCCAGCGGGCCGGTGGAGGTTTGAATCAATTGCCGCGTGAACGGAATGAGCCAGACCATCAAGATCGCGTAGGGGAACGAGCGCACGATGTTCACAATGACACCGAGGATGACGTTCACGGTGCGGCTTGTAGGCCCACCACGGCGTAGCGCGAACAGGGCGACACCCAGTGGGAGACCGAGCACGACCGCAAGCGCACCAGAAACACCGACCATGATCAGCGTTTCGCCGATTGCTTCGAAGATTTTCTCCCAAATCTGCGGAGTAATTGTCTCGAGCATTACGCCACCTCCGCCAGCTCGCTGGTGAGGCAGGCGTCGGCACCCTGCTCGTTCAGGGCGCGAATGACCTGCTGGGCGTCTGTACCCTCGGGCACGGCAAGGCGTAGGTGCGAGAAGGTTGTGCCCGCGAGGTATTCGACGCTGCCGGCGACAATTGCCAGCTCGACCCCGAGCTGAGCAGACGTGTGTGCAATCACGGGTCGAGCCGCATCCGCTCCGCGGCTGAGGACGTCAATGAGCGTGCCGGACACGGCTTCGTGGCGGCCGACACCAAGCAATTGCTGGCTGAGTTTGCCGCGCAGTGAGGAGACCACTTCGGTGAGCGGACCGGATTCGATAATGCGGCCGCGTTCGAGCAGCGATACAGAGTCACACACCTGCTTCACCACGTGCATCTCGTGAGTGATGATGAGCATTGCCACCTTCGGGCTGCGCAGTGAGGTAATGAGCTCGAGGATCTCGTCGGTAGTCTTCGGATCGAGCGCTGATGTTGGCTCATCGAACAGCAATACGTCGGGGCTTACCGCAAGTGCGCGGGCGATACCAACGCGCTGGCGCATACCGCCGGAGAGCTGTGCGGGGTAGACCTTGGCTGCATCTTTGAGGCCAACGCGTTCGAGGAGTTCTTCGGCCCGAGCGTAGGCCTGCTTGCGGGCGGTGCCAGCGATCAGCATCGGGTAGGCGACATTACCGACGACGGTGCGTGCATCGAAGAGGTTAGCGTGTTGGAATACGAGCCCAATGCGGCGACGTGCCGACCGCAGTCGGGCCGCGCTCGCCGTGGTGAGGTCTTCGTCGTCGATCACGATGTTGCCGGATGTAGGCCGGTCTAGTCCCGCCAAACAGCGAACCAGCGTGGATTTACCGGCGCCGGAGTGGCCAATAATGCCGTGGATCTCTCCGCCGGGTACGGAGAGCGTCACGTCGTCGAGGGCGCGCACAGTTCGAGCCTGCGCGCGATACTCCTTGACGAGATTAGTTACGGAAATCATTGGTCACCTTTCGTGAATGGCCCTATTCAATCAATCGCATTCATTTGCACAAAAGACGGGCGACGCGGTACGTAACAATTGTGCGGCAGTGTGCGGTGGTCGTTTGCGCCCTACATGCACGGGCGTAGGGGATGCTGCAGATTGCGGCCGACTAGAATAAAGGAATCATGACTGCTTCAACTGCGCCCATTGCATCCGCCACCGGCTCTGATATCCGTGTTCGTTTTTGTCCATCGCCCACGGGCACGCCACACGTAGGTATGATCCGCACGGCGCTGTTCAACTGGGCCTACGCGAAGCATGTGGGCGGCACTATGGTGTTCCGCATCGAAGACACTGACGCCGAGCGCGACTCGGAGGAGAGCTTTGACATGATCCTCGAGTCACTCGCGTGGCTCGGAATCAACTGGAGTGAAGGCGTGGGCGTTGGTGGTCCCCACGAGCCGTACCGGCAGTCTCAGCGCGGTGAGATTTACGCGGATGTGATCGACAAGCTGAAGGCAGGCGGCTTCCTGTACGAATCCTTCGCCACGGCAGAAGAGATTGAAGCGCGTAACGTGGCCAATGGTCGCGACCCGCGACAGGGCTATGACAACTTCGAGCGTGACCTCAGCGAGGAAGAGCGCGCGGCACTGCGCGCCGAAGGCCGCACCCCGAGCCTGCGATTGCGCGTACCGGACACCGACCTCTCCTTCACCGACCTCGTGCGCGGCGAGATCACGTTCAAGGCCGGATCGTTCCCCGACTTTGTTGTGGTTCGCCCGAACGGAAAACCGCTCTACACCCTGGTCAACCCGGTTGACGACGCCCTGATGGGGATCACCCACGTGCTGCGCGGCGAGGACCTGCTCTCATCCACACCGCGTCAGATCGCGCTCTACCACGCACTCATCGAGATCGGTGTTGCGGAGTTCATCCCGCAGTTTGGTCACCTGCCGTATGTGATGGGTGAGGGTAACAAGAAGCTCTCCAAGCGCGACCCGGAATCGAACCTATTCCACCACCGTGACCGCGGATTCCTCCCCGAGGGTCTGCTCAACTACCTCTCGCTCTTGGGCTGGTCGATTGCTCCAGACCGTGACGTATTCACCATCGACGAGCTGACCGCCGCGTTCGACGTGCACGATGTCAACCCCAACCCGGCACGGTTCGACCTAAAGAAGGCTGAGGCGATCAATGGCGAACACATGCGCCGATTGGATCCGGACACCTTCACTGAGCGGATGGTCCCATATCTTGCCGAGTTCTTTGACGACGGCAAACCGACCGACGAGCAGTATGCGCTGCTTCGCCGCGCCACACCGCTCGTGCAGGAGCGGATGCAGTTGCTCGGCGAGGCACCAGGAATGCTCGGATTCCTCTTTACGTCGACGGCGGATCTTGAGTACGCCGAAGACGCCCTGAAGACGCTGAAGGATGGCGCTTCGGCAACGCTGGATGCGACCCGGGAAGCGCTCGAGGCGGTTACCGAGTGGACCACCCCGATGATCGAACAGGCAATGCGTGCCAAACTGCTCGATGAGCTTGAATTGAAGCCGCGGTTGGCCTTCGGCCCCGGCCGGGTGGCAATCTCCGGGCGCCGAGTGTCGCCTCCGCTGTTCGAATCGATGGAGCTGCTCGGCAAACAAGAAACGCTCGCGCGACTCGAGAAGCTGCGCTCCATCACGACAAAATAGCTCGCACCGCGGAGGTGACCATGTCTGATGTGATTCGTTACCCGGATGACGACCGCTACGAGGTTGTCATCGTCGGTGGCGGTCCAGCCGGGCTGCAAGCCGCCCTCATCCTCGCCCGACAGCTGCGGCGGGTATTGGTGCTCGACAGCAACCGTCCCCGCCACTCGGCCACCCTGGAGGCGCACGGGTTCTTGTCGCGCGACAACATCCCTCCCGGGGAGCTGCGTGCGGCCGGCCGCGAATCCGTACAGGCATACGACAACGCGCAGGTGCAATTCGCGCTCGTCGAGCGTATCGCTCGCGCAGGCGAAGGGTTTGCGGTACGCGCTCGCGGTGTGCGTGGCACCCCGAACCGCGAGGTGTTCGCCGAGCGAGTGATTCTGGCTACCGGACTCAAAGAGCTGCTACCCGAGCTACCGTCCCTGCGGGCGTTCTACGGCACCGATATTCACTCGTGTGTGGTGTGCGACGCCTGGAACGAGCGCGGCGAGAAGATCGCCGTCTTTGGTGCTCCCGGCGCGCAGACGCTGGCGTACCGCGCGGCGCAATTGGAGCGAATCGGCGAGCACGTAACACTGTTCGCGAACGAAACGCAGGTCACTGAAGAGCAGGCGGCCGAGCTGCGCAACCGCGGCGTGATTGTTGACCGTCGTGCGATCGAGGATGTGGTGGGGGAGCGAGCAACGCTCACCGGGATCCGCACGGTCGACGGCGAGGTCACACCGGTAGACGCGGCATTCGTGCTGCCAGATTTTGCCGCACAGTTCGATTTTCTTGCCGAAGAAATCCAGCCCGAGCTCGACAAACGCGGGCTCGTCGCAGCGGATGCATTCGGGCGAACGTCGATTGCGGGGTTGTACGCGACCGGCGAGCTCACCGCCCCCGGGCCAGAGGTCCTCATTATTGCGGCAGGAAAG
The DNA here is from genome assembly GCF_916618895.1 of Pseudoclavibacter sp. Marseille-Q3772. Lineage (NCBI taxonomy): Bacteria > Bacillati > Actinomycetota > Actinomycetes > Micrococcales > Microbacteriaceae > Pseudoclavibacter > Pseudoclavibacter sp. Marseille-Q3772. The sequence continues at coordinate 1,036,329 of NZ_OU745391.1, read as the reverse complement.
GGCGCTCGCACGGCAATAGCCTGTCACCGGGATGCGGTCGGGCTGTAGTCGGGTTAGGGCAGCGTAGCGAGCGCGGTGATTGCTTCGGCCATCGTGTGCATGTGGTGTTGCCGAACGCGCTGCGAGTTTGCCGAGGCCGATATACCAAGTTGGGCTGCCGCATCCTGATTGCTGACACCTTCGAGTAGGTGACGGAGTGTGCCCAACGGCTGTGGCCGCATCCTCGACAGTTGCGCGTCGAGCAACTGCAGTGTGGGGTTCGTGAGTGAGTTGGCTTCGGGGCGCGAGTCGATGACATGCATTCGCAGGTGGGCGAAATGCGCCTGCTGTGCCGTTGCGGTGATGAAATCAATAGCCTCGCGTGCTGCCCACCATGCTGAGCCATCTTGGATGTGCCGGTCGGCATCTACGGTTCGTACTTCGCCGGTGCCGATTCCGATGCGCAGGTCGACGGGATGCTGCGCGCTGGCGCAGTGCAATCGCAGCGTGTATGCGGCGGCAAGTGCGCTTCCGAGTGTGGCGTAGACGGCCTGAGCCTCATCGCCGACGGTGGGGCGGATCGGATCAATCGCTTGATGAAGGGCATTCGTGTGTTCGGCGGCAGCAATGAGGGTGCGGTGGCTCTGATCGCGATCGCTATTGCGTGAGCGCACGATATCGACGAGCAACGCCGCGTGGTGTTGCGCGGGTGATGTAGCAGGAGCCTTAATCGCAGTCATATGAAGATAATACCTTCATTATGTAGAAATGAAGCAATAAGCGGAATAACGAGGTAGTTAAGCTATTTCCTTAATGCGTGGCCGAGTTGTCTGTCGGCTGCACCGCTCGTTCTGAGTAGGATCGTTCCGGTTGAGATTTGCAATCGCTGCCGGGATGGAGGGTGCAGGTGAACTGGGGAGTGCTCGTCGACGCCCTCGTGATCGCCGCGTGTGGGGTTGGTGCGCTCATTGCCAACCCGGTGATCCGACTGCTGCTGCGGAAGATCTCCCCGGCGACCGCATCCAACGAATCTTCGCTGCCGCTCTTGAGCGCCGAGCGCGACCTACCCGGCGGGCGGTGGATCGGGATACTCGAGCGAATCGCTGTGTATGCCTGTTTGGTTGCGGGCCTTCCTGCCGGGCTGGCGTTCGTGATCGCAATCAAGGGTCTTGGGCGGTATCCGGAGTTGCGTGCGCAGGCCAACCCCCGCGTGGGTGAGCTCTTCATCATTGGTACGTTTGCGTCAATGCTGTGGGCGGCCGCATTTGCTGGAATTGCCTACGGGGTGGTGAATACGTGGTGAGTGAATTCGAGGGTTCGATGCTGCCGGAGCACATCGAGATTCCTAGTGACGACCTGCCCGATATGGTTCGGCGCCGGTTGTTGGAGCGTTGGCATGAACCACATCGCAGATATCACGGGGTCGGGCACCTTCGGTTTGGGCTGGATGCATTGGCACAACTGGGTGCGCAGCGGCTCGAACGCATCGCCTATTGGTGTCATGACGCGGTCCACACCAATACCTCCCCGAGTGATGAGCACGCATCCGTCGATATTGCCGAAGAATTGCTCTGGGGCAGGATCTCCGACGCTGAACTCGAAGAAGTGACTCGGCTCATCCTCGTCACCATCCACCATTCCCCACGGTCCGGTGATGCTGCCGGTGCGCGCATCTCGGATGCAGATTTGGCGGGGCTCGCGGCAGACTGGCCGGACTACCTCGAAAACGCCGCCGGCATCCGCGCTGAGTTACCGCACCTCAGTGAGGCGAGCTGGCGTGAGCGGCGTTCAGTGCAGCTGCAATCGCTCGTCTCGCGTGAGCGAATCTTCCACACCGAATACGGGTTCGCGCGGTGGGAGGATCGCGCGCGAGTGAACATGTTGCGGGAGTTGAGCGAGATGCGCTAGGCTTGCTCAGTGCTGCAAACGCGAAAGCGTTAGCTGCCCCTTGGGGTATGGTGTAATTGGCAACACGGCTGATTCTGGTTCAGTTGTTCTTGGTTCGAGTCCAGGTACCCCAGCAAGATCGCCTCGGCTATTCGGTCGGGGCGTTTCTCGTTTCCGGGTGTTGATCGGTAATCGAACTACTAATCGATGTTCAGTCGATATCCCATACCTGGTTCGGTCAAGATGTGTTCGGGGTGTGCTGGATTCGCCTCAAGTTTGCGGCGCAACTGCGATACGTACAGCCGAAGATAGCCAGTATCTTCGGCGTGCTCGGTTCCCCAGATCTGTTTAAGAATGGTCTGCCGTGTCACGAGTTTCCCCGCATTGCGCACCAGAATCTCCAGAAATTGCCACTCGGTTGGTGTCAATCGCACGGTCCGCTGTTCGCCGTCGGTCGCACGGGTGACGCTGTGTGCCCCAAGGTCAACAGTTACGTCCCCGAAACGAACAAGCGGGGTAGTAGCGGTCGACTCTTCCCTTGGTAGTCGTCGAGTGAGTGCCCGTACGCGAGCGAGCAATTCCTCAATCGCGAACGGCTTCACGATGTAATCATCTGCACCCGCGTCCAGTGCCTCGACTTTGTCGGCCGCACCGGCGCGGCCGGAGACCACCAGAATCGGCACTGTCGACCAGCCGCGGATAGCCTGGATCACTTCGACTCCGTCGAGGTTCGGCATCCCCAAGTCGAGTAGTACCAAGTCGGGTTTGTGCTCGATTGCCGCTGTGATCGTGGTTGCGCCGTCGCTCGCAGTCGCGATTCTGTACCCCTTAGCGGTGAGCGTAATGCGCAGCGCGCGGAGTATCTGGGGGTCGTCGTCAGCGATAAGGATGTTGATATTCATGGATGTTAAGCAAGCGTATCGTGCGACCGGGACGAATCTGCGGTAGGGGCCGCCCTCGGGATTGTGATCACCATCGTCAGGCCACCTCCCGGAGTGGTTTCCGGAGTGATGGTGCCGTGCATCGCCTCGATAAACCCGCGCGACAGCGCTAGCCCCAAACCGAGACCGGTGGAGTTGTCCGTGTCGCCCAAGCGCTGGAAAGGTACGAACATTTCGTCATGACGTTCCGGGTCGACACCCGGGCCGTGATCAATGATGCGAATCTCAATGTTGCTCGCGAACACACTGGTACTCACATGTGCCGGAACATCGCGAGGACTGTGGCGAACTGCGTTAGTGAGTAGATTCGCAACGGCGCGCTGCAACAACGCCGGATCTATCTCGGCCTGCGCGCCGTCGTGGTTGAGTGCGAGCGTAACCCGATCTGGTCCCAGCTGAAGCTCATCCAGCGCGGAGGCGATGGCACCCGCCGGGTCGTGGCCGGAACAGTGGAGCCGCAGCGTGCCCGATTGCACTCGCGTCACATCCAAGAGATCGGTGACGAGCGCACCCAAGGAGGCCAGGCTCTCTTCAGCCGTTTGCAAGAGCTCATCACGATCAGCAACCGACAGATCATCCCCAGCAAGTCGTATCCCACCGACGGCGGCCGTGGCGGCAGCAAGCGGTTTGCGAAGGTCGTGACTGAGCGCAGACAGTAGCGCGCCACGGATGCGGTCGGATGCGGCCAGTGGCTCGATACTCTTTGCGGTCTCGCTCAGTTGCTCGAACTCCATCGCGGCAGTCATCTGTGCTGCCAATACTGCCAGCAGGCGCTGTTCTGAGGCATGCAACTGGGGGCCATGGATTTCCAGGACCGTCGTGTCATCGATATCCACAGTCGAGAACTGCTCATCACGGACCGGCTCACCGGCAGTAGCAACGACACGCACCGACGAAGACGCATCTGTCGATCGCTGCACGAGTCGAACGCCGGGGACCTGGAGAGCTTCGCGGGTTCGATCGACTAACGCCTGAATAGCATTGTCACCGCGAAGCACACTGCCAGCAGCGGTTTGGATAAGCTCCGACTCGGCAGCTGCTCTACGTGCAATGCGAGTGTCCTTTGCAGCGCGGTCGACGATGAAGCTCACCAGTGCTGCTGCCACCACCGACATCAGCAGGGCGAGCCAATGTTCGGGCTGATAGATGTGCACCGTTGAATACGGCTCGATAAAAAAGAAATCGATCGTGATTCCCGAGAACACGGCACTGATCAGCGCCGGCCAGAACCCGCCGACGAGTGCGGTGACGACGATGAGCAGCTGATAGCAGATTCCGATAGTCCATACGGCATCCGGGTCACGGAACGGCATCAGAACGGTGGTCAACAGTGGACCGCCGAGGAGCGCGAGTACGTAGCCCAGGATGCGACGCTGACGGGTCAGTGCGCCCGTGATTCGGGGGAGCGCCCACCCTTGGGGTGCGCCGGCGATATTGACCATGTGCACATCAATATCGCCAGACTCACGCACCACGGTCGCGCCGATGCCTCGACCGGTGAGTGCCGTCATCAACCACCCGCGTCGGCTCGCGCCGAGCACAAGCTGGGTTGCATTTACGGATTTGGCGAATTGCACCAACGCCGCAGGAATGTCTTCACCCGCAATCTGGTGGTAGCTACCGTTGAGCTGCTCGACAAGACTGCGCTGCATCGCGAGGGCAGCAGGGTTGCCCTCTCGAAGTCCGTCCTGGCTGGTGACATGTACCGCCATCAACTCTCCACCCGCGCGAGCGGCGATCCGCGCACCACGTCGGAGCAGGGTTTCGCCTTCGGGCCCACCCGTGAGCGCAACCACGACGCGCTCGCGGGCTTCCCACGTGTTGCCGATGCCGTTGCTATCGCGATAACGCTGGAGGGCGATATCGACTTCGTCGACCAGCCAGACCAGAGCGAGCTCGCGTAGTGCGGTGAGGTTGCCGAGTCGGAAATAGTTTGAAAGTGCGGCGTCGATGCGGTCTGCTGGGTAAACCACGCCTCGAGTAAGTCGGTCTCGCAACGCCTGTGGAGCGAGGTCAATGAGCTCGATCTGATCGGCGGCACGCAGTACCGAATCGGGCACAGTTTCGCGCTGGGGCACCCCGGTAATCTGCTCTACGACGTCGTTGAGTGATTCGATGTGTTGGATGTTGAGCGTTGAAATGACGTCGATCCCCGCGTCCAGGAGCGCCTCAACGTCTTGCCACCGTTTTGCGTTTCCAGGTGTGTTATCTGAGTGGGTGTTGGTGTGGGCCAACTCGTCGACTAGAGCGATCTGTGGGTGTCTAGCCAGCACCGCATTGAGGTCCATTTCTTCAACTTCGACATTGCGGTAGATGACCTTCGCCCGTGGTACGGACGGCAGGCCTTCGGCCATTCGTGCCGTGGCCCGCCGTCCGTGAGTTTCGAGGAAACCAATGACGACATCGTTACCTTCGGCAAGAAGTCGCTGGCCCTCTTCGAGCATGGTGAAAGTCTTGCCGACTCCAGGTGCGGCACCGAGGAGCACCCGGAGGCGACCACGTTCAGCCATAGCTATCCCTTCAGCTCGTCGAGAGCGACATTAAGTTCAAGCACGTTCACGACTTGCTCACCGACGAAGCCGAGGCTTGCTCCGGATGTGTGCTCGGTCACGAGTGTACGGACTGCTGCTTCATCAAGACCGCGAGCCTTGGCAACACGCGCAATTTGGATGTTCGCGTACGCGGGACTAATGTGCGGGTCGAGCCCTGACGAGGAAGCGGTAACCGCATCCGCGGGCACCTCATCCGGTGACACACTATTGAACTTGGCAATGGCTTCTTTGCGTTCGGTAATGGCTGCGATCAGATCTTCGTTTTCGGGCCCGTAGTTCGAACCGGAAGAACTACCACCGTCGTAACCGTTGTCTCCTGCCGCGGACGGCCGCGACTGAAAATAATCGGGACGCGGGTTGCCGTCATCATCGGTGAAGTTTTGCCCGATGAGCGATGAACCAACCGTGTGGCCATCCTTTGTTGTGACCATGGACCCGTTTGCCTGGGCTGGCAGCGTGAGCTGCAGAACGCCGGTCATAACGGCGGTGTATCCAACACCAAGAACGAGTGTGAGGAACACCATCGAGCGCAAGGCAACCAGAATGGTTCGCCACGTCTGACGTGATGAGTTGTGCATGATGAATCTTTCTCTGCGGTTGTTAGAAGCCAGGGATGAGGCGAACTAGCAGGTCAATGAGTCCGATACCGATAAACGGGGTGATGATGCCACCGAGGCCATAGATCGTGAGGTTCCGACTGAGAATGTTTGCAGCGGATGCCGCGCGGTACTTCACGCCTCGCAGCGCGAGTGGGATTAGGAAGATAATCACGATCGCGTTGAAGATGATCGCCGAGAGCACCGCCGAAGCTGGGGAATGCAGTCCCATTACGTTGAGCGCGCTCAACTGAGGGAACACACCCATGAACATTGCCGGAATAATCGCGAAGTACTTCGCGACGTCATTGGCAATGGAGAACGTGGTGAGTGCACCGCGGGTAATCAACAGCTGCTTACCGATACGAACGATTTCGATGAGTTTGGACGGGTCCGAGTCCAGGTCAACCATGTTTCCGGCTTCTTTCGCGGCCGAAGTACCGGTGTTCATGGCGACGCCCACGTCAGCCTGAGCCAGGGCAGGAGCGTCGTTGGTGCCGTCACCGGTCATCGCGACAAGATTGCCGCCTTCTTGCTCCTTCTTGATATAGGCAAGTTTGTCCTCGGGCGTGGCTTCAGCGAGGAAGTCGTCCACCCCGGCTTCAGCGGCGATTGCCTTTGCCGTCAGTGGGTTATCACCCGTGATCATGACCGTGCGGATACCCATTGCGCGGAGTTCCTTGAACTTGGTGGGCAAGCCTTCTTTGACGACGTCCTTGAGATGCACAACGCCGAGCAGGCGGGTGGTGTCCTCTGCCGAGCTTTCGGCCACCACCAGCGGAGTACCGCCCTGTTCGGAGATCTCGGAGACGAGGCGATCGAGTTGGATCTCGGTCGACACCGGTAATTTCGCATCCATCTGCTGTACCCAGGCGCTCACGGCAGACCCGGCACCCTTCCTGATCTGACCACCATCCGGCAGGTCAAGCCCAGACATACGAGTCTCAGCCGTAAACGGAACGACCTCGCCATCGACGTGCTCTTCGAGTACACAACCCTTGGTTGCTGCGAGCTCGACGATTGATACGCCTTCTGGGGTCGGGTCCGCGGCTGAGGAAAACGCAGCAGCGCGGATGAGTTCCGCTTCGTCGACACCGTCAACGGGGAGAAAGGCGCTTGCTCTCCGGTTTCCGTATGTGATGGTTCCGGTCTTGTCGAGCAGCAGTGTCGTTACGTCACCGGCGGCCTCTACAGCACGCCCAGACATAGCCAGCACATTCCGTTGTACCAATCGGTCCATACCAGCGATACCAATTGCGCTGAGCAAGGCACCGATCGTGGTTGGGATGAGGCAAACGAGCAGCGCTACGAGCACAGTGACGCTGACCGGTGCGGCAGCATACGTCGCCATAGGGTTCAGGGTGAGGACAACAACCAAGAAGATGATCGACAGGGATGCCAGCAGGATGTTGAGAGCGATCTCGTTCGGTGTCTTCTGGCGTGCCGCGCCCTCAACCAAGGCAATCATGCGATCCACGAAGGTGGCGCCGGGTTTGGAAGTGATGCGCACTACGATCCGGTCGCTCAGTACTCGAGTGCCGCCTGTTACTGCGGACCGATCACCGCCGGACTCACGCACGACCGGTGCAGATTCACCCGTGATCGCGGATTCGTCCACTGAAGCAATACCCCAAATGATGTCACCATCGCCCGGGATCAGCTCACCCGCGCCAACCGTGACGATGTCACCGATCTTCAGCTCGGTTGAGCTGACCTGGATCGTCTTTGCGTGCCGAGCACTCGCATCCTTGGTGGCGTCGTATTGCTCCACCAGTGTCGCCATGGTGTTGCTGCGTGTTTGCTTCAGGGTTTCCGCCTGAGCTTTACCGCGGCCCTCCGCGACGGCTTCGGCAATATTTGCGAAGTAGACGGTTGCCCACAGCCAAAGCGCAATGATGGGAGTGAATGACCAAGGGACTTCGGCGCCACCGGATTGCGTAGGGCCGCCCAGCATTGGCTCAACGACCGACAATACGGTGGTGAGCGCCGCGCCGACCCAGACGATGAACATGACCGGGTTACGCCACTGTTCAGCAGGGTTCAGTTTGCGGCCGGCAACGGGGAGCGCCTCGCGTAGCTGTTGCCAGCTGAAGCCGCTGCGGTTACGCGCAGTCTGTTGTCGCTCCGATTTCTTGTCGAGACGTTCGTGGTCTTGTTTGAGAGAGGTTGTGGTTGACATTGATCTACATGAGCCCTTCTGCGAGTGGTCCCACAGCAAGTACGGGGAAGAAGGTGAGTGCCGAAACGAGCAGCGTGACGGCGGTCAGGATGCCGACAAATAGCGGTCGGTGAGTGGGCAGCGTGCCGGAAGTTTCCGGAACTTTGTCCTGCTTCGCGAGCGTGCCTGCCAGAGCAAGTGCCAATGCGATGGGCAGGAACCGTCCGACGAGGATCGCAACACCAAGTGCGGTTGCCAGCCAGGGAGTGTCGGCGGTCAAACCCGCGAATGCTGAACCGTTGTTGTTCGCTGCGGATGTGAAGGCATACAGAACCTCTGACATACCGTGCGATCCGGTGTTGTTTAGTGAAGTGGTAATGACTTCTTCGCGGATGCCGGGGATAGCAAAGCTGAGCGCGGTGCCAGCGAGTACCAGCGTGGGCATCACGAGGATGTACAGTGCCGCCAGTTTGATTTCCTTCGGGCCGATCTTTTTGCCGAGGTATTCCGGTGTACGGCCGATGAGCAAACCGGAGATGAACACCGAGATCACGGCAAGAACCAGGATTCCGTACAGGCCAGAACCGACACCACCGGGCGAAACCTCGCCGAGCATCATGTTGAGCAACGGCATCATGCCGCCCAAACCAGTGAAGGAGTCGTGCATCGCGTTGACTGCACCCGTCGAGGTTCCAGTGCTGGTGGTACCAAAGATTGCGGTGCTGATGATGCCGAACCGCGCTTCTTTACCTTCCATAGCGCCACCGGCGATGGCCGGCGCAGTGCCGTGTGCCATTGACTCGAATGCCACCAGCGCGGCGTAGGAACCGATGTACAGCACTGCCATCGTGCCAAGAATGGCGTATCCCTGACGTCGATCCTTGACCATCGTGCCGAATGTGCGTGGTAGTGAGAACGGAATGGCCAGCATTAGCAGTACTTCAAACAGGTTCGTCCAGGCGTTCGGGTTCTCAAACGGGTGAGACGAGTTTGCGTTGAAGAACCCGCCACCGTTAGTGCCGAGGAGTTTGATTACTTCTTGGGAAGCAGTTGGTCCGCCTGGAATCGTCTGGGCAGCACCCGTGAGCGACTCCACCGAAGTGAACCCGTTGAAGTTCTGGATGACACCGCCCAGCGCCAGTACGATCGCGCCGAGGACCGACAGCGGAAGCAGGATGCGGTAGAGGCCGCGGGTCAGGTCAACCCAGAAGTTTCCGATGGTTCCGGTGCGACGCGCCGCGAAACCACGTACCAGGGCGACAGCAACAGCCATACCCACGGCTGCTGAAACGAAGTTCTGAACCGTGAGACCCGCGAGCTGAGCGGTGTACCCCAGGGTGGTTTCTGGTGAATAGGACTGCCAGTTGGTGTTACCGACGAAGGACGCCGCAGTGTTGAACGCAAGCGGCTCGTACGGTGCGTCGAGGCCCAGGGAATACGGGAGGACCGGCTGGAGGCGTTGCAGCGTGTACAGCAACAACAGTCCGACAGCTGAGAACGCAAGCACACTGCGCAGATAGGCCTGCCAGGTCTGTGGCGATTTCGGGTCGACTCCGAATACTCGGTAGACCACCCGTTCCGGTGCCAGGTCGTGTTCGGCGGTGTACACCCAGGCCATGTAGTCACCGAACGGTCGGTGTATAACGGCAAGGGCGAGCGCGACAGTGAGTAGCGTTAGGAGCGCAGGTAGCCAAGTCATTTAGAACTTCTCCGGCTTCACGAGGGCGTATACGAGGTAGACAATGGCGCTGACGGCTAATACCGCGGCGATAGCTTGAATAGCGATCACAGTTTGTCCACCGCCTTGCCAATCAGTCCGATGCACACGAACAGTGCAATCACGCCGATGAAATACACGGCATCGATCATGTTTTGCTCCAGTTATGAGGTGTTCGGCGAATCAGTTCGCCGCGCGCCGGGTGACGCACACCTCCGAGTCAAGTCGACGGCGAAGCCCGTATGGTGGCGTCCTAACGGAATCCATACGCACTGTCGGGGCGCACTTACGGAGCCCTAACAGGGGCCACACAGTGGAGGAGCTTGAGAGGCTTCTTACTTGCGTGTTATCCGCTACTGCGCGCTGAGATCACGCAGGATGCGCGCCAGTTCGTGCACGGCCGGGGGAGTGTGCTCTGGACGGGATGCAAGCGCCACTACGCGTTCACCCAGGGGCTGCAGGGCGGGTCGCAGCGTGACCCCGAGCTGAGGGACTGTCGCCGACTCGGTGAGCACGGCCATCCCTAACCCCGCGGCGACGAGTCCGTGAATCATCAAGAGGTCATCGGTGCGGATGAGCTCATTCGGGATGAACCCGGCGCTGCGGCAAGCACGTTGCAAGGCGCGGCCAGGGGACTCATCCTCGTGGCGTGCGCACACCCAGCTTACATCCCGCAGCTGCGCGAAATCGAGCCGCTCGTGGTGCGCGAGCGGATGGTCATTGGCAATAAGGATGCGGTACGGCTCGCGTTGCAGCACGGTCAGCTCCAGCCCGGTCGCTCCGAACGAGGGGTCATCGGCGAAGTCGTAAATCAACCCGGCGTGGATCTCTTGGCGATCCAGCATGTTCACCACAGTGGTTGGCTCGGCCTCGATCACCTCGACGCGGACCTGAAATGCCTGTTGGAGTTCACGGATCGCGGGCGGCAGGAGCCGGAACCCGCTGGAGGCAAAGGTACCGATGCGCAGCGTGGTTACCCCCGCATCCTTCATCTGCGTCACGGTGTGGTGGAGGTGCTGCGTTTGTTGCAGGATGCGTTGGCTTTCTTGCAACACGATCTGGCCGATCTCGGTCAGGGTGACCCCGCGAGAATTGCGATTGACCAATTTGGTGCCGAGTTCGCGCTCCATGGCGTTGAGGTGGTGCGTCACCGTTGGTGTGCCGTAGGTGAGTGAATCTGCTGCGCGAGACAGGCTGCCGTGTTCGGCCAGCGCCACCAGCACTCGCATCTGTTGAAAAGTCAGCACACCGTTAGTGTGGCATGGAAAACGGTGCTCGAAGCGTTCGATGTTGTGTGAGTAGTCGGATGCGGTTTCCCTTGCGGTCTTTAGGTGCTGGCATAGAGAGTATTCGGCAGCTGATTAATTCTTGATATTCCGTCGAAATCGAGTGCTCGGTAGTGTGCGAATTATGCGTATTACTCCAGTGGATGCGCTGCGCGATGACGCGCAGCCAGCGGTGGGGGACCCCCACAGTGTTGCGCCGTATGCCGAAGCATTGCGATCGCTCGCGGCGCATGATTGGCAACGACTGCACGTGCCTGGGCACCAGGCGAACCCGGAAAACGTTCCCGGTCTGGTGAACGTCGTTGGTGACGAGGCGCTGCGGTATGACTTCCCAATGCTGTTCAGCAGTATCGACCAGCACAGCTGGACGAGCGTCCGAGCCGGCCAGCGAACTCCCCTCGAACAGGCGCAGTACCTCGCAGCGGATGCCTGGGGTGCGTCGCGAACCTGGTTCGTCACCAATGGGGCCTCTGGATGCAACCACATCGCGACGAATGTGATCCGCGGCCTGGGTGAGCAGTTCATTGCCCAGCGCAGTGTGCACTCCAGCGTCATCGATGGCATCGTGCACGTCGGTCTCGACCCCTACTTTGTGCAGGGCTCGGTTGATACCCTACTGGGCGCCGCCCACGGTGTTACTGCCGAGCAGATCGAGCAAGCGCTGCGTGAGCATCCCGAATCTGCCGCTGTGTTCATTGTCACGCCAAGTTACTTCGGCGCTGTTGCTGATGTCGCCGCCATTGCAGAGGTTGCGCACTCATTCGGTGTGCCATTGATTGTCGATGAAGCGTGGGGCTCTCATTTCGGTTTCCATGAGGGATTGCCGGTGAATGCAGTCCGCGCCGGTGCGGACCTGGTGATCTCCAGCACCCACAAGGCAGCCGGATCGCTCACCCAGACCGCCATGATCCAGCTCGGACACGGTCAATGCGCCGAGGCGCTCGAGGGGCTCGTGGATCGGGTCGTGCGCTCATACCAATCAACCAGTAGCTCCGCGCTGCTGCTCGCCTCGATCGATGAGGCGCGCCGCAACCTGATGACCACCGGACACGACCGCATTACTCAGGCCCTCGAATCGGTTGAAGCGGTCCGCCAGGGTATTCGTGAGGGTGGACGTTTCGGCGATGCAACGCCAGCCGTGCGCGGTATGCCGGATGCGATCGACCACGATCCCTTCAAGGTCGTAATTGACCTGCGTAATTCCGGAATCTCTGGAACGCAGGCACACCACATCCTCATCCGTGACCACCAGGTAGTCATCGAGCTGGCGACGGCAACGGCCATCATCCTGCTGGTCGGCGCCACATCGCCGATTGACGCACCGCGAGTGCTGAAGGCGCTGCATGCGTTGCCGCGGATGGACAATGACGCCAGCGTCAGCACGATGCAGCCCCTGCCCGCTCCCGGTGAGCGCGTTTTGAAGCCCACCGACGCCTTCTTCGCACCGATGGAAGTGGTTTCGGCAGCGGATGCGGTGGGTCGCGTCTCTGCCGACTCGTTGGCCGCATATCCTCCCGGTGTGCCGAATGTCATCCCCGGTGAGCGGCTCACCCAGGAGGTTGTTGACTTCCTGCGGTCGGCCGGAGCTGCGCCTTCCGGATATGTTCGCGGTGCGAATGACCCGAATGTCGATACTTTCCGAGTACTGAAATAACCAACAAACGTGGGATGCGAGCGCAGTGCGGTCGCATCCCGCACCCTCATCTGCGGTGGGTTCTTTGCCTTCGCAGCTTCCCATCCCTCATCACAAAGGAGTGACCTCTTGTCATCCACCTCTGTCGGAACCACCGACGAGAACACAACTGAGCCCCCACAGATGGAGCGCGGGATCAAGAACCGCCACCTCCAGCTGATCGCAATCGGCGGTTCGATCGGCACCGGCCTGTTTATGGGGTCAGGTTCGCTAATCAACACCGCGGGACCCGGCATTGTGCTGGTGTACCTCATCATCGGTCTGTTCGTATTCCTGATCATGCGGATGCTCGGAGAGCTGCTGCTCTCGAACCTCCACTACAAGACCTTCGGCGATATCGCCAAGGACCAGGTCGGCCCGTGGGCCGGGTTCTTTGTTTCGTGGAACTACTGGTTCAGCTGGATCGTGGCCTGTATCGCCGACATCATTGCAATCACGGGATACGTGAACTTCTTCAATGAGGACATCCCGACCTGGCTACCGGCACTCATTGCAGCGGTAGTGCTGACGCTGCTCAATCTGCTGCCGGTGAAGTTCTTCGGCGAGGCGGAATTCTGGTTCGCCATTATCAAGATCATTGCCATCCTCGGCTTGATCGTGGTTGGCGTCGTGCTCGTCGTTACCGGCTTCACCAGCCCCTCGGGTGTGGAAGCGAAGGTGTCGAACCTGTGGGAGTACGGTGGGTTCCTGCCGATGGGTATTTCGGGCTTGCTGCTCGGATTCCAGATGGGAATCTTCTCCTTCATCGGAGTTGAGCTCGTGGGTACCGCTGCGGCCGAAACTGAGAACCCGCGCAAGACCCTGCCCAAGGCGATCAACTCGATCGTGGTTCGCATCCTGATTTTCTATGTTGGTGCGCTGCTGGTCATCATGATGGTTACCCCGTGGCAGGATGTTGACCCTGAGAAGAGTCCGTTTGTGTCAACGCTCTCGCTGGCCGGCTTTGGTCTCGCGGCCGTGATCATCAACCTCGTTGTGCTGACCTCCGCCGCATCCAGCGCGAACTCTGGTATCTACTCGGATACTCGAATGCTGTTTGCGCTGTCGCATGACGGTCATGCACCGAAGCCGCTCGGCAAGCTGGGGCGTCTGGGTACTCCGCGCAATGCCGTGCTGTTTACCTGTGTGTTCTTGTTCCTGTCGATCCCGATCCTGTTGGCCGGAGATTCGGTCGTTGAGGGATTCAAGTTCGTTTCGTCGATCTGCGCGACGCTGGTGTTGTTCACCTGGGGCATGATCTGCGTGTCGTATATCTGCTACCTGCGCAAAGACCCGAGTGCCCACAAAGCGTCAGCGTTCAAGACACCGATTGCTCCGGTGGCCCCCTGGCTGGTGCTGGCGTTCTTCGTATTCATCGCGGTCATGCTGATCATCGCCGATGACACTCGCGTGCCATTCCTGTGTGCGCCGATTTGGTTCGTGCTGCTTACCGTGCTGTGGCAGGTCCGCAAGCGCTCATTGCTGCGCGAAGGAAAGCCGGTCACTGGTGTGATTCCGACGGTGCAGCATCCGCTCGATGCTGAGGAGAAAGCGGAAGGCGACTCATAGCAGCCGCCCGCGGCTGAGCTGTTGCACACGGGTAGTTGACAACGTTTGGAGTTCTGTGGCAGGATTGTGGAGTTGTCAGCGCGGCCCCATCGTTTAGCGGCCTAGGACACCGCCCTCTCACGGCGGCGGCGCGGGTTCAAATCCCGCTGGGGTCACCACGAACAACACAGAAACCCTCGCTTCGGCGGGGGTTTCTGCGTATCAATTACGCAATGCTGAATTACTCAGTCCGCTTGGTTCCCTCGATTGCGATAAACAGGATAAAGTTTTTCAGGCAACGCCAACTGTGCTGCGGCAACGACAGGGGAAATTTTGACGGATCTGGCATCAACCAGTGTCGGCAACATTGCTATCCAAGCGGATGCGGTGACCGACGTTGGTGCTGTCCGCGCGGTCAACGAAGATTCCGTGCACGCCGTTTCGCCCGTATTCCTCGTGGCCGACGGTATGGGTGGACACTCGTACGGTGACCGGGCGAGTCAGGCCGTCGCCGAGGCATTTGCCGAAGCATTTGCCGATGTACAAACCGCTTCGCCCGAGGACGTACTGAGCACCATTGATCGAGCGAATACGAATATCCAGGATTTGGTGAACGCCGACAGTCCGGGTGCTGTGGCCGGCACAACAGTATCCGGTATCGCGCTCGTCGATGTTGCCCCGGAAGACGGTGAAGGATCCTCCCCGCACTGGATGATCTTCAACGTCGGAGATTCACGCGTGTATGGCTGGAACGGTCGCGATCTCGTTCAAGTCACAGTTGACCACTCTGCGGTGCAGGAGCTCGTCTCACTCGGCATCATCACCCCGGAAGAAGCCGAACACCATCCCGACCGCAACGTCATTACTCGCGCCGTTGGATCAGAAGCGAATGTCGAGACTGATCTTTGGCTGATGCCGGTCCAGGGCCACCAGTTGTTTCTGATCTGCTCAGACGGGCTCAACAAGGAGCTCCCCGACGCTGATATCGCGGCAATCATTGCCGAGTACCTCACGGAACCTGAACCCCGGGGGTCCCTCGCACAGCGGCTCGTCGATGAGGCATTGGAGCGTGGCGGCCGGGATAACGTGAGCGTCGTAATCGTGCAGTCCAGTGTGGAAACCGCCGATGGAGTCGAGGAACCTACGCGCAGCTGATCGTGCGAGCGTTGGTACCATTGCGGTTACTCAACGAATGGTAGGAATCCTTACATGACCACAGAACGCGTCGCGGCCACGGCCCCGAAAACGCTGCCGGAAAAGGTTTGGGATGCCCACGTAGTGAAGCGTGGTGAGAACGGTCACCCAGACCTGCTCTACATCGACCTGCACATCATGCATGAGGTCACCAGCCCGCAGGCGTTTGACGGTCTCCGCCAGGCAGGCCGAAGCGTTCGTCGAGTGGATCAGACCATCGCGACTGAAGACCACAACACTCCCACGGTCAACATCCTCAACCGCATCGCCGATGACACATCGCGCACACAGATCGAAACACTGCGAAAGAACGCGCAGGAATTCGGTGTACGTCTGCACCCACTGGGCGACCGCGAGCAGGGCATTGTCCACGTTGTCGGCCCGCAGCTTGGGCTCACGATGCCGGGGATCACGGTCGTGTGCGGTGACTCGCACACCTCTACCCACGGTGCATTCGGCGCCATGGCGTTCGGTATCGGCACGAGTGAAGTCGAGCACGTACTGGCCACCTCGACGCTGCCGCTCAAGCCATTCAAGACGATGGCGGTGAATGTCGAGGGCACGCTCCGCCCGGGCGTGACAGCAAAGGACATCATCCTCGCCGTGATCGCCAAGATCGGCACCGGCGGTGGTGCTGGTTACGTACTTGAATATCGCGGTTCGGCGATTCGTTCGCTCTCCATGGAGGGGCGGATGACCATCTGCAATATGTCGATTGAGGCGGGTGCCCGCGCCGGTATGGTCGCGCCCGACGAGACCACATTTGAGTACCTGAAGGGGCGTCCGCACGCGCCGTCGGGTGAGGCATGGGACGAAGCCGTTGCGTACTGGCGAACCCTCCCCACCGATGAAGGGGCAACATTCGACGCCGAGATCGACATCAACGCGGATGAGCTCGAACCCTTTGTGACCTGGGGGACGAACCCCGGACAGGGACTGCCGCTATCGCAGTCCGTGCCGTCGCCCGAAGACTTCTCCGACCCCAACGAGCGCACCGCCGCAGAGCGGGCCCTGGAATATATGGACCTGGATCCCGGCACGCAGCTGAAGGAAATCAGCGTGGACACCGTGTTCATGGGGTCGTGTACGAACTCGCGTATCGAAGACCTGCGTGCGTTTGCCAGCGTCATTAAAGGTCGCAAGAAGGCCGACGGGATGCGGGTCATGGTCGTTCCCGGGTCGGCGCGCGTGCGCTTACAGGCAGAGGCGGAGGGGATCGACAAGATCGTTACCGACTTCGGTGGCGAGTGGCGCTTCGCCGGCTGTTCGATGTGCTTGGGGATGAACCCTGACCAGCTCGCACCCGGAGAACGCTGCGCATCCACATCCAACCGAAACTTTGAAGGCAGGCAGGGTAAAGGCGGGCGAACCCACCTGGTGTCACCGCTGGTCGCAGCTGCCACAGCAGTGCGCGGCACACTGGCGAGCCCCGCTGATCTACCCGAGCTCGAGATGGAGGCCAGCAACTAATGGAACCAATCAAACGCGTTACCGGTGTGGCCGTGCCGCTGAAGCGGTCGAACGTTGACACCGACCAGATCATTCCCGCTGCCTACCTGAAACGGGTTACTAAGACCGGTTTTGAGGATGCGCTGTTTGCCGGCTGGCGACAGGAAGAATCGTTCGTGTTGAACCGACCCGAATACAGCGGCGCCACCATTCTGTTCCCCGGGCCAGACTTCGGTACCGGATCGAGCCGCGAGCACGCCGTATGGGCGCTGCGTGACTACGGGTTTCGGGCGGTGATCGGTGCTCGTTTCGGTGAGATTTTCCGAGGTAACGCCGGAAAACAGGGACTGCTCGTTGGCGTGCTGCCCGAGGCTCAGGTTGAGGAGATCTGGCAACAGCTCGAAGCGAACCCGGGCACGCAGGCAGTGGTTGACCTCGAAGCCCGTACCGTAACGGTGGACGAGCAGGAGTACAGCTTCGAAATCGATGACTACACTCGCTGGCGCCTGATGGAAGGGCTTGACGACATCGCGCTGACGCTACGCGACGAGGATGCGATCGACGCCTTCGAAGCAACTCGCCCAGGTTGGATGCCGAAAACGGTGCCCGCTATGGGAGACACTGAACCGGGGACAGTCGTCCCTGATACCGAAACCGCCGGAGGGAACCACTCGTGAGCACGCTGACTGAGGACGCCGCACGGTTTGCGAAGTTTTCTGGTCTGCAAGGTGACACCATCACCTTCAATGGTGGCCAACCATTACGGGGAACCGTGCGGGTGCGCGGAGCAAAGAACTTCGTCACCAAGGCCATGGTCGCGGCACTGCTGGGCGACGCCCCTAGCGTACTGAGGAACGTGCCCGATATCTCTGATGTGCGCATCGTTGCGGGACTGCTCGGAGTTCACGGCGTCAAGATTGCCCATGATGTTGCCAGCGGTGAAGTCCAGCTCGACCCCACCGCGGTGAAAAGTGCGCACATGGCCGAGATCAACGCGCATGCCGGTTCGAGCCGCATCCCCATCCTGTTCTGCGGACCGTTACTGCATCAGCTCGGCGAAGCATTTATCCCAGACCTTGGCGGTTGCCGCATCGGCGACCGACCGATTGATTTTCACCTTGCCGCGCTGCGCTCGTTCGGTGCCGTAGTCGACAAACTGCCGGACGGCATCCATCTCACCGCCCCGAACGGTTTGATCGGCGCGAAGATTACTCTTGAGTACCCGTCGGTAGGTGCAACCGAGCAGGTGCTGCTCACCGCTGTGCGCGCACAGGGGCTCACCGAGCTGTCGAATGCGGCAATTGAGCCCGAGATCATGGACCTCATCAATGTGCTGCAGAAGATGGGCGCGATTATCTCGGTGGATGCCGACCGCGTGATCCGCATTGAGGGCGTACCGAATCTGGGCGGCTACGATCACAAATCCCTATTCGACCGCAATGAGGCTGCCAGCTGGGCCGCCGCCGCACTCGCCACCCGAGGCGATATTTTTGTCGAGGGGGCGCAGCAGGCCGAAATGCTTACGTTCTTGAACGTGTTCCGCAAATGCGGCGGTAAGTTCGAGATCCAAGATGACGGCATTCGCTTCTACCACCCGGGTGACAACCTGTCACCGGTGGTGATTGAAACGGATGTGCACCCCGGGTTTATGACGGACTGGCAGCAGCCCCTGGTTGTTGCGCTGACGCAGGCCACCGGCGTATCGATCGTGCACGAGACGGTATACGAACAGCGTTTTGGTTTCACCGAGGCGCTCGTGAAGATGGGCGCGACCATTGAGCTGCACCGGGAGTGCCTTGGCGGACAGAAATGCCGTTTCGGACAGCGCAACTTCGTACACTCGGCGGTTGTCTCTGGTCCGTCGCACCTGACTGGCGCCGATATTGAAGTTCCCGATCTGCGCGGCGGCTTCAGCCACCTCATCGCCGCACTCATGGCACAGGGGAAGTCGCGCGTGTCGAATGTCGGCATCATTGCGCGCGGATACGAGAACTTCCTCGACAAACTGCGTAGCCTCGGCGCCGTGTTTGAGGTTGAAGACTAGGCGATGGCTACATCCAAACCCGGGCGCCGCGCCCGCTACCCTGAGCGCCGCCGACCGTCGATCTTTTGGCTGTTCGCGCCGATCGCCGAGCCGCTCATGGGCGTACTCTTCAAATACGACATTCGTGGCAGCATTCCCGCCACCGGGCCGATGATTCTGTGCAGTAACCACTATTCGGATATCGATCCGCTCGCAAACGCGGTTGCCGTATGGAAATTGGGCCGTAAGCCTCGCTTCATGGCGAAGGAATCGCTGTTTCGTGTGCCGGTGCTCGGTTGGATTATGCGCCGTACGGGGCAGATTTCTGTTGACCGCTCGGCAGGGGCAAATCGCAGCGACTCGATTTCGGCCGCGCAGCAGCTGATTGCCGCCGACGGTTTGGTAATCATCTATCCGGAGGGCACACTCACCCGTGAACCGGCCGGTTGGCCGATGCGCGGCAAGTCTGGCGCGGTGCGGCTTGCTCTCGAGCACAACATCCCCATCATCCCCATGGCGACGTGGGGCGCGCACGAGGTGATGCCTCGGTTCGCGAAGAAGTTTCGGTTCCGGTTCCGCACGCCGCTCACCATTCGAGTTGGGGAACCGGTCGATCTGTCGCAGTGGCAGGGCAAACATGCTTCTCGAACGGTGAACCAGCAGGCCACCGAGCAGGTGATGCGTGAGATCACCCGGTTGCTCGAAGATATTCGTGGTGACCAGGCACCAACGGAACTGTACGACCCGGTCGCGCACGGACAAACCGAGTATGGGATGCCGACTGAGTCCGATGCAGCAACACCGTCGCGCTCACGGCGATCAAAGCGACGTGGCTCCGCGAGGAAGGCAGAATGAGCGAAATCACCGTTGTGGGCGGCGGCAATTGGGGAACGACCTTCGCCAAAGTGCTTGCCGATGGTGGTCACGAGGTCACCCTCGTCGTGCGCCGCGCGGACCTCGCCGAAGAGATCAACGACGCGCACCGCAATACCGCCTACCTGCCGGGTGTGAACCTTCCCGACCGCATCCGTGCTACGACCGACCTCGCCCAGGCGATTCCTGACGCGCGCTACGTGTTTCTTTCTGTTCCAGCGCAGTCCTGCCGAGAGAACCTCGAAGAGATTCGACCGCTACTGGCACAGAACGCAGCCATCATCAGCCTGATGAAGGGCGTTGAGCGCTCCACCGGTAAGCGGATGAGCGAGGTGATCGCCGAGGTTGCCGCGATCAGCGCTGATCGAATCGCGGTGGCGAGCGGTCCGAATATTGCTCTCGAGATCGCTCGGGAGCAGCCCACGGCCATCCTAGTGGCCAGCGAATCGCTGGAGTTGGCGACGGATGTTGCCAAGGTGGCTCGCTGCTCGTATCTGCGTTCCTTTGTGAGTACCGACGTGATTGGCACCGAGTTCGGTGGCGTGCTGAAGAACCTCATCGCGATTGCCATCGGTATCGCGGATGGGGTTGGGTTCGGTGAGAACACGAAGGCGTCGATTATGACGCGTGGTCTGGCCGAGATCACCGACTTCGCTACTGCGCTTGGGGCACAGCGCGACACCATGATGGGGCTCGCCGGGATGGGGGATCTCATCGCCACCTGTATGTCACCGCTCTCGCGAAACTTCACGGCCGGACGCTTGCTCGGCCAGGGATACAGCTATGTGGATGTGAATAGTCGGATGCAGCAGACTGCGGAGGGGCTGCGGTCGGTCGAGTCGATTCTTGAGATCGCTCAGGAAGAGAATGTGCCGATGCCGATCGTGCAACAGATCGCCGCTGTACTCGACGGCCGGATGCATCCCACAGAGCTCGCCCCGCACCTTGCCACCGATAACGACGAAACCCCAAAGGGGGAGACCGCATGACCACTGCAACTACGCGCACACGAGTCCTGGTGCTCTTTGGTGGCCGTTCGAGTGAGCACGAGATTTCCTGCGCCACCGCAGCCGGGGTGCTGAGCGCAATCGACCGCGAACGATTCGATGTGCTGCCGGTTGGGATCACTCGCAGCGGTCAGTGGGTGCTCGAAGAAGATCGTCCTGAGAAGTTCCGGCTCGATCCGGAGCATATGCCGCAGGTGCAGGACAACGGAACGCGCGTGCTGCTACCGAACGAAGTTGGTAGCCGAGAAGTGATGATGGTCCGCGACGGTGCCCTGGAATCACTCGGTGACATCGACGTTGTGTTCCCCCTCTTGCACGGACCGTTCGGAGAGGACGGCACGGTGCAGGGTGTGCTGGAGCTGGCGGATGTTCCGTTCGTCGGCTCTGGTGTGCTGGCAGGTGCTGCCGGGATGGATAAGCACTACACCAAACTGGTGCTGGCAGCGGCCGGCATTCGGGTGGCTCCGGGCCTGACGGTGCACCGCCGGGAGTGGGATGCGGATGCGAGTGAGGTGCTGACACGGATCGAGAACACCTGCGCGTATCCCGTGTTCGTGAAACCTGCGCGAGCAGGATCGTCCGTTGGGGTGTCGAAGGTAAAGAGCGCCGATGCGCTCCCGGAAGCCATGGGTGTGGCCTTCGCGGAAGATGATCACGTACTCATCGAGACGGGTATCTCCGGCCGCGAACTTGAAGTCGCGATCCTCGAATCGCGCCCCGGGGAGCGACCCCGCGCATCCGTTGCCGGAGAAATCGTGATGGAACACGGCGAGTTTTACGATTTCGCCTCCAAGTACCTGGACGCATCGGCCGCCAAACTCGTTTGCCCGGCGGAGCTTACCGACGCCGAGCTCAGGCAGATGCAAGAACTTGCCATTCGAGCGTTCGAGGCATTGGGATGCTCGGGGCTATCGCGCGTGGATTTCTTCCTCGATGACGAAGGGTTCCTCGTGAACGAGATCAACACGATGCCCGGATTTACGCCTATCTCAATGTTCCCGCGCTGCTGGGCCGAAAGCGGTATTAGCTATCCGGAGCTGATCACCGAGCTGATCGATGTTGCGCTCGCGCACGCGGCGCAACGCCGTGGCTAGCCGTACACCGCGCCGTGCAGTACCGGCAGAATCGATACCGCTGCGGTTCGGTAACCTGCTGGGAGTTTTCTGAACAGCGTGACAGCGCTCGGGGTACGCTAACTGCAACGCAATGGAGCGTTATAAGTCCCTCGTAGCAATGGAGCTTTCGAACTCATGACGTCAACGACGACGATTTTCCAGCACCAGCGTATTTACACCAGTTCGCATGAGCCGCCGATTTCGGGTGGCATTGTGGTTCAGGACGGTCAGGTCACATTTGTCGGTGCGTTAGCGGACTGTGAACAGCTGGCCGGTGACGAAGCCGCAACGGTGACGCTATCTGGTGAAGCGGTACTCCCCGGATTCCACGATGCGCATATCCACACCGGATCACTCGCGCTGCAATTTAATTCGCCCGACGTCAGTCTTGCCACTTCACGCGAGCAAGCGCTCGCTGAGTTGCGCGAATGGGCAAACGCGAACCCCGGCACCGACTGGGTTGTTGGCGGACGATGGGACGCGAACCGCTGGGGGCCGGGGGAGAGCCTGCATCGCAACGATCTCGACGAGATTTTTGGTGACCGGCCGGCTGTGCTGAATACAATCGACGGCCACTCGGTCTGTGCAAACTCGCGGGCATTGCAATTGACGGGAGTGGATGAGAGCACCCCCGAGATCGACGGCGGAGTCATCGAACGCGATGACGACGGCAGGCTCTCTGGTGTGCTGCGCGAGAACGCGAGCGAATACATCCGCGTGATTGCCGAGAAGGCCCTGCTGAGTCGACCCGACGAGCTACTCACCGCCGTGCAACGGCATCTGCACGAGCGCGGTATCGTTGCCATCACCGATCTCGACGGTGATGAGATCCGACGCGGCTACGAGGCGCTCGAGGCCAGTGACAAACTGCGGCTGCGAGTTCGAAAAGGGATTCCTGCCACTTCACTTGATGACGCAGTGGCAGCGGGCAAGCGTTCGGGCCAGGGCACGCAGTGGCTGATGACCGGGTCGGTCAAGCTGTTCAGCGACGGCGCGCTCGGATCGCACACGGCGCTGATGCACGAGGGATATGAGGGCGACAGCTGCAATTGCGGCGTTGCCGTGATCTCGGAAGAAGACCTGCTCGAGCGGGTGCGCTTCGCCAATAGCAACGGTATTGCCGTGTCAACGCACGCGATTGGCGATAAGGCGAACACGAATGTACTCGATGCGTACGAACAGGTGGCGTCGATCACCCGCAGTGAAGGACTGCATAACTCGGTGGAGCATGCCCAGCATATTCGCGCGGAAGATATCGACCGGTATGCGAAGTTCGAGGTCATCGCCTCGATGCAGCCAACGCACTGTACGAGTGACTACCCGCTGAGCGTGCATCTGCTCGGTGAACGCCAGACGTTGCACTACCCGTGGCGGTCGCTACTCGACGCGGGAGTTCATCTCGTGTTCGGATCCGATGCGCCGATTGAACCGGCTGATCCGCTGTTCGGTATTCACGCGGCAGTGACCCGTCAGCGCCGCGACGGTGAACCCGACGGCGGTCGTGAGCCGGACCAGCGGCTATCGGTTGCTGAAGCGATCGCCGCCTTCACTGAACAGGCAGCGCGGATGGATGAACGCGAGGGTGTGCGTGGCCGGATCGAGGCGGGTGCATTCGCGGATTTCGTTGTCCTCGGCGCCGATCCATTCGAGGTTGAGCCCGCGAATCTGCACAAGATCACCGTCGAGACAACGGTTGTTGGCGGGGAAGCTGTTTACGGCGGCGAAGGAGCAGGGCAATGACCGGTATTTCGTTACGGCGGTGCGTGAGCGTGCTCGCAAGCGCAGCATTGGTGGCGGTCTCGCTGACCGGTTGCGGTGGACAGTGGTTGTGGGAGATCGAGGCACAGAAATCGGGCGATCTCTCACAGGTCAACTACCTACCGGTGCCCGATGAAGAGAAAGCAAAAGACGTTCTGGAAGCCATCGAACCAGACGAGGAAATTCGGGCAATGGTGCCGGAAGAATACCTTTCGCGTCCGGTGAAATGGACCACATCCGTCGGTTACCCGCCCATGGAGGTGTATGGATCCAATGGTCGAGACATTATCGGTGTGGATGCGGCGATTAGCCAGGCGTTGATGCGGCGTATGGGACTGGAGATGACGATCGAGAATCAAGAGTTCAACTCGCAGATTCCCGGCATTATGTCCGGTCGCTATGACGTGGTGATTAGCTCGATGACCGATAACGAAGAGCGACGTAAGACGGCGATCTTCGTGGACTATGTGCAGTCGGGGAACTCGTTCTTGGTCAAGAAGGGCAACCCCAAGGGCATTAAAGAGCCGATGGATGCGTGCGGGCTGACGATTGCCGTCGTGGATGCGGGTTCAAGCGCGAAGCTTGCCGAGGCGTACTCGCAAGAGTGCGTTGATGCCGGTAAACCACCGTATACGATCCTGCCATTCGACGGTGATCAGAACGCGAACCTGGCGTTAAAGAGTGGCCGCGCCGACGCAACGGTGACGGACTATCCCGTGGCTCAGCTACGCGCATCCGAGCCGGAAAACGACATGGAATCGGTGCCGATCGAGGGCGATGCCAGCATTTGGGGGATCGGCGTCGGCAAGGACGACCCCGAGTTTGCCGAGGCGCTACGGATCGCGCTGCAATCACTCATCGATGACGGCACCTACGCGGAAATCCTCGCGGCGTGGAACGTCGAAGCGATGGCACTCACCGAGGCGACAATCAACGGCGGGCAATAGCGCCACCTGATTCAGGCGATGGGAAGAGAATAATGACGAAACGTCGAACAACACCGTTCGTAGCTGATGATGGTACGCAGATCGCCATTGCGCGAAAGCGGCATCCGAGCCGATGGATTATCGGTGCGATTGCCCTGGCATTTGCCGCATGGGTGCTCAGCATTGTGGTGTTTAACCCCAAGATTCATTGGGATGAGGTGGGTAAATACCTCTTTGACGAGCGCATTCTGTCGGGTATTTGGGTCACCATCCTGATCAGTATCGTGGCTACTGTGCTCGGGCTGTTACTGGGTGTTGTGATCGCGGTAATGAAGCTGTCACATAACCCAGTGCTCAAATGGCTGGCTGAGGGGTACATCTGGTTCTTCCGCGGTACGCCGGTACTGGTGCAGCTGATTTTCTGGTTCAACCTGGCATTCCTCCTGCCCTACATCACGATCCAGATTCCGTGGACGCTGATCGGCTACCGGTGGGATACCAATGTGGTCATTGCCGGGAATACCGCTGCAGTACTCGGGCTCGGGCTCAACCTCGCCGCGTACTTTGCCGAGACAGTACGTGCGGGCATCCTGGCCGTGGATGCGGGACAGACCGAGGCAGCGCTCGCCGGCGGTATGACCCGTGGTCAGGCAATGCGCTTGGTGGTTCTTCCACAGGCGTTGCGGATCATCATTCCGCCGACCGCAAACGAGTTCATTTCGATGTTGAAGACAACATCGCTGATCATCGTCGTTGCCGGTAGCGACCTCATGACCGAGGCGAGCAAGATCTACAAGCAGAACAACCTCATTATTGAGCTGCTCATTGTTGCGAGCATCTGGTACATGGTGATGACCGCAATCGCGACGTACTTCCAATCGCTCCTGGAGAAGCGCTTTGGGAAGGATCGCGTACGTCAGATGAAGCCGAATTCGACACAGAGCCGCATTCTTAACCTTGCGACCGGAAGCATCCGGTTGCCGAGCCGTCAGGGGAAGTAAACGATGACTACACAGGAACCACTCGTTCGGGCTCGAGGAGTACGGAAATCCTTCGGCGATGTCGAGGTGTTGAAGGGAATTGACTTCGATGTTGCCCCCGGTGAAGTGAGCGTCATCATCGGGCCCTCGGGATCGGGGAAGTCGACATTTCTCCGTGCCATGAACGGTTTGGAGACCATCTCTGACGGTAGCTTGCAGGTCTGCGGTGAAGAGGTCGGGTACACCATCGCCGACGGGCAGGCGCACGAATGGGGTGACAAGCAGTACGCACAGTTCCGCTCGCGCATCGGCATGGTGTTTCAGCGCTTCAATCTGTACTCACACAAGGATGCGGCCGAGAACGTCGCACTTAGCCTCATCCACGTCAAGGGAATGAAACCGAAAGAGGCGCACGAGATCGCCATGACTGAGCTTGAACGCGTGGGGCTTGCCGACCACGCGTATAAGCGCCCTCATCAGCTGTCTGGCGGCCAGCAGCAGCGTGTGGCGATTGCTCGTGCGCTCGCATTGAAGCCAGAGCTGATGCTCTTTGATGAGCCGACGAGTGCCCTCGACCCGGAGCTGGTCGGGGAGGTGCTGGAGATCATGAAGGAGCTTGCGGCCGATGGTATGACTATGGTCGTGGTGACTCATGAGATCGGGTTCGCCCGCGAAGTTGGTGACTCGCTTGCGTTCTTTGATCAGGGCGTTGTTGTGGAGAAGCGCCCGCCGAATGAATTGCTGACGGAGACGTCGTCGATCCGAATCAAGAACTTCTTGGAAGCGGTCAAGTAGCGGGGCCATTTGCGGGCCGAGTGCGTCAGCTAACCCGCCGCAGTCGGCGACGCGCTCGGTGATGGAGGCTGCCCGGGAACCTCCAGCAGGTCTTCCGCGCCAACGCAAGCACCGGTTTTTGGAAGGTACGCGGCGGCTGAACCCAAATCGCTCAGTGCGGTGAGCCCAGAAACTCCCGCATCTCCATCCACGATGACCTCAAGCGCCGGAGTGCGCCCATAGGTCGTGTACCGGTACCGCGGTGCCTGTGACGCATCCTCAACCCAGTCAATATCGTTAATCGAAACGCAGCGATCGCTCGTTGGCGGGGGAGTGGGTACGCCGCAGCGCAACAACACCGACGCCGGATTACCCCACGCGGCGGTGGCCTGCGCGTTGGTGTTGCGCACCCCGAGATCGGCAACGCGCTCCGGCAACCGAACGGAAACCTCCGCGCATTCGGGTGCTGCCGCATCCTTCGCCGGTTGCATTGGCACAACCGGGCCAGAGCAAGCGCTAAGGATGAGGGTGGCTGCGCTCAGCGACAGCAAGCGAACGAAACGTGACATGGTGTATTCAGGGTATCGTGACCGACGTGCAGACCATTCGCGATATTGGCGAGCGATCGCTGCTGGACCGCATCCTGCCGCTACTGCCGGCAGGAACAGCGCAACTCGGGCCCGGCGACGACGCTGCTGTGCTCACCGCCGGCGACGGACGGCTCGTCGTCACCTGCGACACGCTTATTGAGGGGCCAGATTTCCGTAACGACTGGTCGACTCCTCGCCAGCTCGGGTATAAATCCATCGTCGTGAACCTCGCCGATGTCGCTGCGATGGGCGCACGCACTACCGGGATAGTGATGGCGCTCGCGGCCCCGAATGACACGGCCGTGACCTGGGTGGAGGAACTCTGCCGAGGTATGCGCGATGCGCTCTCCCACTACGCCCCGGATGCGGGCGTCGTCGGCGGCGATCTCGCCACCGCCGAACGGACTACGATCGCAATCACCGCGTTCGGCTCACTCGACGGAGGGGACGCGGTCACTCGCAGCGGCGCGCGTCCCGGCGACATCCTCGCCATCGCCGGCGATATGGGTCGCGCGGCCGCCGGTCTCGAGCTGTGCTTCAACACCGCTCGGGAGGACTGGGCGCACTGCACGCCCGAACAGCAGGCGCTCATTGCCGCTCAACTCGCGCCCACACCACCGCTACAGGCCGGCATCATCGCTCGCGCATCGAAAGCCAGCGCGATGATGGATGTTTCGGACGGCCTACTACTCGATGCGCACCGCCTCGCCGAGGCAAGCGGTGTGCAGTTGAACCTTCACACCAGTGATTGGGCGAACACCACTGACCGACTCGCCGCCGAACTCGGTAGTTCCCGAGCCCATGCCCTCCACCTCGAGCTCACCGGTGGTGAGGACCACGCCCTACTGGCAACATTCCCCGCAACCGGTGACGCACTCCCGCATCCCTTCCGAATGATCGGCACGGTTAGCGCAGCCGATGTACCGGGCGTCACCGTAGACGGAGAAGCAGCGTCGGCGAAGGGATGGGACCCCTATGCGGCCGGTTCGATCGGCGCGACTTCGAGATAGCTGATCTGCGTCTCGCCATAATCACGCGTTCGCCACAGCGAGTACCCCTGCGGCAAGGTGATGGCTGCTGTGCGGGTGGAGCGCTCAACCACCACGAGCGCATCCTCGGACAGGCGCTGGCGCAGCAGCGCTAGATCTCCCTCAAGTACTTCGGTCGGTAGATCGTATGGCGGATCGCAGAAGACCAGATCGAACATGCCGATGGCATTCGCGAGCCAGTGGCGAACGGATGCGGTGGCGACGCTCACCTGCGGAACCGGTTGCTGGCAGCGCAACAGCACCTTCGAGACATTCGCGCGCGCGATGCGGGCAGCCTTCGCAGCTTGCTCAACCAACACGAGGGATTCGGCGCCGCGTGAAACTGCTTCGAGTCCCAGCGCGCCCGAGCCTGCATAGAGGTCAAGCACTCGCGCATCCGCGAAATCGAACCAGGACTCGAGCGAAGAGAACAGTGCCTCGCGAACTTTGTCGCTGGTAGGGCGCGTGCCGCGAGCAGGCACGTCCAGCTGCGTGGCGGCTGCGGCTCCGGCAATGATTCGCGTCATAGTCACGATGCTAATCGGGGAATTGCACGCGCGGCATGGAAAGATAGGCCGTATGAGTGAGCGCACCGACACCTCCACCGAACTCTTCCAGCACACTGCCCGGCTGCGCCAAGCCGTGAGCAGCGTCGTTGTTGGTAAAGAAGACCAGGTCAAGATTGCGGTCACCGTGCTGCTTGCCGGTGGCCACCTCCTCATGGAAGACGTGCCGGGCGTCGGTAAGACCGTGCTTGCGAAAACACTCGCGCGCGCCATGGATACGAAAGTGAACCGCATCCAGTTCACCCCCGATATGTTGCCCAGCGATGTGACCGGTGTGGCCGTGTACGACCAGACCGCGAACCGCTTCGAGTTCCAACCGGGACCGATTTTTGCGAACGTCGTCATCGGCGACGAAATCAACCGTGCCTCCCCGAAAACACAGTCGGCGCTGTTGGAGTGTATGGAAGAGCGGCAAGTCTCGGTGGACGGTGAAACGCATCGCCTACCCAACCCCTTCACTGTGTTCGCTACCCAGAACCCCACGGAGATGGAAGGCACCTATCCGCTGCCAGAAGCACAGCGCGACCGCTTCATGGCGCGAATTTCAATGGGGTACCCGGATCGGGAGGCGGAACTCGCGATGCTTGAGTCCCGCGACGGCGCTGATCCGCTTGCCGCCCTGCGTCCGGTGCTCAGTGCGGACGATGTGCGCGCCATGATCGCGCAGGTGGAACAGGTGTTCGTCGCCCCCAGCGTGAAGCGCTATGTGGTCGACCTCGCGCGAGCTACCCGTGAACATCCGGCCGTTCGCGTGGGCGTGAGTCCGCGAGCGTCCCTGCAATTGCTGCGTGCGGCAAAAGCCGCAGCCGCAGTGGCTGGTCGCGGATATGTGATTCCCGATGACGTTCAAGACCTCCTCGGCCCGGTATTCGCGCACCGGCTCGTGCTCGGTGTGCGCGGGGGACGTCAACAGACCGGATATGCAGAGGCCGAGCGCGTCGTTAGCGAAATCGCTGCCAGCGTGGCCGCACCAACGGGAGCGTAAGTGCAACCACAGACGTTGAACTCGTCTGAGCTTCGAGCGCGACCGTTACGGCCCACCCGTCGTGCGGTGGTGCTGGTTTTGGCCGGTGTGGTGCTTGCGGTGACGGGGGAAATACTGGGCAGCAATGAGCTGCGCTTCCTCGGAATCGTGCTCGTGGCCCTGCCGCTGGTGATGTGGCTGGTTCGGGCGCTCACACCCCCTCGACTCGAACTCACTCGCACCGTGTATCCGCGCACTGTCGCTGCCGGCGACCGCTTGCGCGTCGTGACGGAACTTCGCAACAACTCGGTATTCGGTGTCGAACCAAGCTCCTACGCGGATATCGTCACCGGCGCGGATCGCAGCCACGTCGGCGGTGTCCTACCCGCAATCGCCTCCCGACTCCATCCGCGCGAGGGCAAGCGCCGGCGCCGCATTGCTTACAGCCTGGATCGGATGCGTCGTGGCGTTCGTCAGGTTGGTCCGCTGCTATATGAAAACGTCGATGGTCTGGGCCTAACCCGGCGAGTGATGTTGCTGGGGGAGGGCACCACCGTCGAGGTGTGGCCGCAGGTGCACGATGTCGATGCCTTCGAGATCCCGGCACTACGGATGGGACGAGAGATCGAAGTTTCCCTGGGCCGCAGCGGCGAGGCTGATGACGTCATCACCCGCGAGTATCGTCGCGGCGACCCGTTACGTCGCGTGCACTGGAAGGCGACTGCTCGTGCGGGCGAACTGCGTATCCGCCAGGAAGAGCACCATTCCGAGGCGGTAAGTCACGTCATCCTCGACACCAGCAGTTGCGGGGATGCGGATTATCACGACGGTTTCGAACTCAGCGTTTCCGTGGCCGCTTCGGTGATTAATCGGTTACACGAGGTCGGATTTGATACAGAACTGTCCGGCACCTGCGCAACTTCCGATATCGAGGGGAACAGTATCGACGGCGTGCGCACGGGCGCGACGGCACCGCTTGACCCGCTGATGCGCAAACTCATGCTGCTGGAATGGGCAGCGTCGGACGCCCGCGAGCAGGTTGACCAGATCGCGCAACAGCTCGCTCGAAACGCTAGCGGTCCGCTCGTGTATGTGGGCCGTACCGCTTCTACCGCGGTTGTTGATCTTGCCGGGTTTGGGCAACCGGCGATCGCCATCCTGTGCGCCGAAGCGAACGAGCGGGATGCGATGTACACGAGTGCGCAACAGTTGCGGTCAGCGGGTTGGGACGTTGTGTGCATGAACGCTTCCGCGGCGAATCCCTGGGCGCAATTGCAGCGATTGGAGGCGACCGCATGAGTCAACAATCCATGCTGAACCCTCGCCGCAGCACAGAATTGAAACAGGTTGCGCTCGCCGCCACGCGTCGCGGATCATGGCCGCTCACCGTCGGTCTGGTCGCCCTCTTCGCGGCCGCGTTACTGCTCGCCACGCCGCTGATGAGCACCGAAGGCTGGTACCTGCCGGCGCTGATCACCGTAACGGTGACGCTCGCGGCAGCACAGTGCATCCGCCAGCTCACCGCCAATAGCGCGCTTGCCCTACTGGGCGGCGTGATCGGCATGGTTGCTGCCGCAATTGTGGTTGCCACTCCGGCTGAGCTCATGGATGCGGTTACCGTCCTGGGCGTGCGGCTCGCTGAATTCGGGCAGCAGCTCGCCAGCGATCAACCTCCACTGCGAAACTCCATTGCGGTCACCACAACACTGGCGTTGCTCAGTGGGGCGCTTGCACTACTTGCTGATATCTGTGCGCTGAGCTGGCAGCGACCGGTAATGGCGCCACTCGTTGCGTTGCCGTACGCCCTCGCGCCGACACTGCTTGGCCTGCCCGCAGCCGAGCTCTGGCAATGGCTGGTGTTCGCAGCGGCGCTCGTGTTCTGGTTCTATCTCGGGAACCGTTTTTTGCAGCGGGGAGACGATGAGGCACGTACCTCGTTGGGCTTCACCGCAGATGGCCGCAAACTCGGTGGCGTCACCGGCGCCCTCACACTAGGCGGTGCGACTATCGCCGTGGTCGCGTTGCTTTCACCGCTGCTTCCGCCCGCATCCGGAGCATTATGGAACGCGATCGGTGGCGGACAGATTCTCTCGACCACCAGGGTCAACCCGATCATTGACCTCGGTGATGATCTCCGGCGTGGCACCCCCACTGAAGTGTTGCGATACGCTACATCGATCCCCGAGGGGTCGCTGCCATACCTCTCGTTGACGTCGCTGACACGGTTGCCGGCGGATAGCGAATGGCAGCCGGATGACTTTCGAGGCACACCGATCAGCGGTGACGGCGATCTTCCCAGGCCGCAATCCATTGAACGAGCCGTGAACCTGCAAGAGGTGAACTATCACATCGTCATGGATGCTGGTGTGAGCCCGTACCTGCCAAAGGTCGGTGTCCCCACCTCACTCCAGGGAGTTACCGGTGAGTACTCTCGCGACGAACGTAGCGGCGATATCCGCGAACAGCGAGACGAACCGCTCGCCCAAAGCTTCCAGAGCAAATCGGTGTTGGCACGGCCCACCGACGACGAGATCGCGGCGGCAACTGCCGAAGTGCCAGAAGAACTCCGTCAGTATCTCGAGCTTCCCGACCATCCCGCGCTCGAGCAGATCCGCGCAGCGATGGACGAAGTCGTCGACCCGAATGCGACACCGTTCCAACAGGCACAGCGACTCCAGCAGTGGATGGCAGGCGGTGCGTTTGCGTACTCGGAGAACGCTCCGGTGTCGGGTGGCTATGACGGTACGAGTCTGGATGTGGTCGCACAGTTCCTCGACTATCGCAGTGGCTATTGCGTGCATTTCGCGAGCGCCATGGCGGTAATGGGGCGGATGTTGCAGATCCCCACCCGCATCCAGGTCGGTTTCACCCCGGGCACGCCGCAGAGCGTCAACGAACTCGGGCAGACCGTATACGCCGTAACCACCGATGATTTGCATGCGTGGGCCGAGTTTTGGCTGCCGGGCTACGGCTGGGTACCGATGGAAACCACCCCGAGCTCGGCGCTCAACCAGCAGGAAGTCGCGCCGGCACCGGATACTGAACCGACCGAAACGGTAAGCCAGCCGACGCCCACGCCCACACCCACGCCGACACCGACGCAAGAGTCCGCCCCACCGGTAGACGGTGCATCCGCAACCCCGACACCGACACAGGCGCCAACACCCGAGCCTGCGGCGATTGACCCCGCGATTATTCGCTGGTTGGGCATCGCCGCCGTCGTGGTGGCGGTTCTCGCGCTAGTGGCGTTGCTCGCCAGCGTGCCCGCGCTCATGCGAGGGTCGACCCGGCGAACGCGACGGCAGTCTGTCACCGATGCCGACAGCGCAAGGGCAGCGACCGCTGCGGCATGGTACGAGGTCATCGATAGCGCTCGTGATGTCGGTGCAAACGTGCCGCGCTCGGGTACGACCGGCCAGCAACTGACTGCGCTCGCGGACACGTTTGCGTGGTCGGTTGATGATGAACAGCGCGTCGCAGCCACGCGCTTAGCGAGTGCCTACGATGCAGCATGGTTTGGGAACCCGTCGGC
This sequence comes from Pseudoclavibacter sp. Marseille-Q3772, assembly GCF_916618895.1. Classification (NCBI taxonomy): domain Bacteria; kingdom Bacillati; phylum Actinomycetota; class Actinomycetes; order Micrococcales; family Microbacteriaceae; genus Pseudoclavibacter; species Pseudoclavibacter sp. Marseille-Q3772. Next base: position 1,003,214 of record NZ_OU745391.1, on the reverse strand, counting down.
GACACCGTCACAGGATGTCTCCTGGGAGGATGTCGTCTTGCTGCGTGAAGGTATGACCGCCGCAGTGCCGAAGTCCGCGCGCCGGCGTGCGCGATGGCTGCCGGTCTCGCTGCGGGAGCGACGCGCCGAGCGAACCGCTAAGCGCCGGGCAGAACGGTCAGCGCCTGCCGGGGCGGATGAGCAGCGGCATGAGTGAGCACACCCGTTCTGCCGCGCCGGCTGAGCGTGGAGCGCTGGCCACCGTCGATAGTCCGCTGCGCAGTGTTGTCAGTGCCAAAGAAGCCGGCAAACTCGCTAAGGCATTCGGCATGGAGACGGTCGGCGATCTCCTGGCGCACCTGCCGCGGCGACATGTGATGCGTGGCGAATTGACCCGCATGTCGCGCTTAGAAGCCGGTGAAGAAGTCACCCTGGTTGCTGAAGTTGTGCGCACCGATAGTCGCAGAATGCACAACCGTCGCGGCGAACTGTTCACCGCGACGATCACCGACGGGCACGGTCAGGTGCAGTTGACGTGGTTTGGCGGGGGACATGCCCTGAAGAATGTGCTCACCCCCGGGGCAAGGGGCATGTTCTCGGGCAAGGTCAGTTACTACGGTGGCTCACTGCAGTTGACGCACCCCGACTTTGAACTCTTCGAAGAACACGAAGGAACTGCGCAAACCGCCGCGCAGTGGGCGCGGGAGCCGATCTCGATCTATCCGGGAACTGCGGCGATGCGTTCCTGGCAGTTCGCGGCGATTGTTCGCCGAGTTATCGACCGGGTTGGGCCAATTCCGGATCCGGTACCGGCTGATATTCGTGCAGCGGTCGGCGGTCTTACTCACGACGAAGCGGTGCGTCGCTATCACCTCCCACGCACGGCAGAGGATATTTCGGCTGCGAGTGATGCGCTGAAGTTCACTGAGGCATTCGTGCTCCAAGCTGCGCTCGCCCATCAGCGTGCGGTAACCGCTCACCGCAGGGCGGTACCCCGACCGCTCAGTGACGGTGACCTACTTGCCTCCTTTGACGCATCCCTTCCGTTCACGTTGACGGATGACCAATTGCGCGCGGGGCAGGAGATTGCCGCAGATCTGGCGCAGGATGCGCCGATGCAGCGGTTGCTGCAGGGCGAGGTAGGCTCCGGAAAAACGCTTGTTGCGGTGCGCGCGATGCTGCAAGTCGCGCAGAGCGGTGGGGGTGATAGGCCCGGGCAAAGTGCGCTCCTTGCGCCAACCGAAGTGCTTGCCACGCAGCATCTGGAATCGATTACCGAGGCGCTCGGGCCCGAGCTGTGTGAGCGGTTGCAGCCGCGGTTGTTGACCGGTTCGATGACGAAGTCGCAGCGGCAGCGCGTCATGCTCGATATTGTCACCGGTGAGTGCGCCATTGTGGTGGGCACCCATGCGCTCCTCAACGAGGGGGTGGAATTCAACGATCTCGGCTTGCTCATTGTCGACGAGCAGCACCGCTTTGGAGTTGAGCAGCGTGAGACGCTCCGTCGCCGCGCGAGCACGACCCCGCACCTGCTGGTGCTCACCGCAACCCCCATCCCGCGAACCGTGGCGATGACAGCGTTCGGTGATCTGGAGATTTCCACGCTGCGCACACTGCCCGCCGGCCGCCGAGGGATCTCGACCTTCGCGGTCAATCTGGAACAGCATCCGCTGCGTATCAACCGGGTGTGGTCGCGGATGCGGGAGGAGATCGACGCGGGCCGGCAGGCGTTTATTGTGTGCCCGGCAATCGAACCGAGCGAGTCCGAAGACGGTGGCGATACCGCAAATGTCACCGAGATGGCGCAGGTGCTCGAAACCCTGCCGCAACTGCGCGATGTGCGCATCGGTGTGCTGCACGGCAAACTTCCAGCTGCCGAAAAACAGGCAGTCATGGCTCGGTTTGCCGCGGGCGACCTGGATGTGCTGCTGGCGACGACGGTGATCGAAGTCGGCGTGAATGTGCCGAATGCATCGGTCATGGTGGTGTTGGATGCGGATCGGTTCGGCATCGCGCAGCTCCACCAATTGCGCGGTCGCATTGGTCGGGGTGAGCATCCTGGCGTGTGCCTGCTAGTGAGCCGGATGGCACCCGAATCGATCTCTTTCGCCCGCTTGGAAGCAGTCGCCGGCACCCTCGATGGCTTTGTGCTCGCGGAACAGGATCTCGAGCTGCGACGCGAAGGCGACGTACTCGGCTCCGCACAATCGGGTGGGCGATCCTCGCTCAAGGTGCTGCGGGTCGCCCGCGATGGTGACATCATCGCCAGCGCGCGCGACCACGCGACGCAACTGCTCACATCCGACCCAAACCTGCAGACAGCCCCGCAGCTTCGCGACTCATTGAACGCTCTCGGCGGCACGCAGATCGAGCATCTCGGTATGGGGTAGTTCAAGGATGCGGCGGGTACAGTAACGCTTGTTAACTAGGGACTACACCCGCATCCCGCTCTTACCGAAAGGTCATTGTGCAACTTACGCAACGTGCAACCCGCAGTGCTGTCGGTCTTCTCGCTCTGCTCGTGGGCGTGATGGTCGCGCTGATCCCCTTCGCTGCGACCAGCGCAAGCGCGCATGATCAGCTCGTGAGCTCAAATCCTGAGAGTGGACAGACGCTCGAGGCAGCCCCGAGCGAAGCAACGTTGGAGTTTTCGGGACAGATCGCTGAACTCGGTTCCGAAGTGGCGCTGATGCGCGACGGCGAAGCGGTGGAGCTGCCCGGCTCGCCGCAGTTCGACGGGGCGAAGGTCACCGTTCCGCTGCCGGAGCTTGAGCAGGGCACCTATGAACTCAATTGGCGGGTGGTCTCCAGCGACGGGCACCCGATTGCGGGCACGATTCCGTTCAAGATCGGTGACAGTGGCGCCGACGCCGGCGGCGGTCAAGGAATCAACAACAAGCCCCAGGATGCAGCGGACTACGATGGCGACAACGGCAAGGCGTCGAAGGAGGGGAACAGCCCGCTTGGGATGATCGCACTGGGCATTGTCGGTGTTGCTGTTATCGCCATGGCGGCAGTGCTGCTGGTCAAGCGGTTCGCCAACGGTAATTCGCCGACCGGACACAGTGTTGGTGAGTCGTCGAAGTCCGGATCCACGGCGGTATCGGATGAGGACTCGGCCACGGACACTCCCGAAAAGGACGCCTAACGAATGCCTCAGATTGCAGTGATCCCCGGATCGTTTGATCCGGTAACGAACGGCCACCTCGATGTCATTCGACGAGCCGCAGGCATCTTCGATGAGGTGCATGTGCTGGTGGTGCACAACCCCGATAAGCAGGCGATGATTCCGATCGCGAGGCGGGTCGAGCTGATTGAGACCGCGCTGGGAACGACCCGCAATATCGTGGTGCGTTCGTGGAGCGTGGGGCTACTCGTGGATTACTGCACGGATGTGGGCGCGCGCGTGATCGTGAAGGGTGTGCGTAACACTGCCGATCTTGAATACGAGCAACCCATGGCGATTGTGAACCGCCACCTCGGCAAGATCGAAACCGTATTTATGATGCCAAACCCGGAGCACGCACATGTGTCGAGTTCGCTCGTGCGTCAGGTGGCCTCGCTCGGCGGCGATGTGGCTCCGTATGTACCCGAAGTGGTGCGCGAATTCCTGCAGGGAGATATGGCTCCCGGGCTAAACTTCTAGGTGCGCTGTGTGAATTCGCGGTGCAATCATCGCACCGCAGTTGAGCGCGGCATAGACTCAGCACTATGGCAGATTCTCCCTTCTTCGTAACCGTCGCCACCATCATGCAAAAGCCCGGCTCGATGCGTGAGCTCGAGCTCGATGTTGTGGTTCCAGAACGTATCGGTGAGGGCATGCTCTACTTCGACAAGGGTGCCGAACTCGAAGTCGATCTGCGACTGGAGACGCTCGTTGACGGCATCCTCGCCACTGCGGATATACGCGGAACCCTAACCGGTCAGTGCAGTCGTTGCCTTGAGGACATCGAACGGGAGTGGAGCGGTCATATCGCCGAGCTGTACGGGTATGAGTTAGACGAATCCATCGAATACGCCATCGTCGACGATCGGATCGATCTAGAAGGACCGATCCGGGATGCGGTCGTGCTTGACCTACCGTTCAACCCGCTGTGCCGTGAGGACTGCTACGGAATCGATCCCGAAACCGGTGAGAAACGAACGGAACCGGCGCCCGAACCCAAAGCTGAGCCCGATCCACGCTGGGCCGCGCTGGAAGGGTTGCTACGCGATGACGAGAAGGACGCGTAGTTAAAACCTCAGTGTGGAATGCGAATTCAACTTCGGATGGCGCCGACGGTAAATCTCGCGTAAACTTGGTGGTTGGTTCTGAGGCTGTCCCAACCTCGACACTATGGTCGAGTGAATCGCAGCCGCCTGACTTTACCGCCCGGCGCGCATTCGATGCCTGCGCCGTGTGCGAAGCACTGAACATTATTTGACCAGAAGGAAACCGCTCTTATGGCAGTCCCAAAGCGCAAGCTGAGCCGCGCCAACACCCGTGCGCGTCGCTCGCAGTGGAAGGCTCAGGCCCCCGCACTTGTAAAGACCGTTGAAAACGGCAAGGTTACCTACAGCCTGCCGCACCGCGCCAAGCTCGTCGAAGACGAAGCTGGCACCCCGCTTCACTACGAGTACAAGGGCCGCAAGGTCGCTGACGCGTAGGTTGCACTAGTCGGTGGCAACACGACGCAAACGACGCGACCCCGAGATTCTCGACCCGGCTGAGCTGGCATTGAGACTCGGGGTCGAGTTCGTTCCCGAACTCCTTGAGCTGGCACTCACGCACTCTTCGTGGGCGTATGAGCACGGCCAGGTGGCCGATAACGAACGGCTCGAGTTCTTGGGCGATTCCGTACTGGGACTCGCGGCGGCGCAATTGCTGTACCGAGAGCATCCTGATCTCACCGAAGGAGAACTCTCGCCGCGTAAGCATGCGCTGGTTTCGACCGTCACCCTGGCTGAAATCGGCCGGACGATGCGGGTGGGTAAGTATCTGCGGCTCGGTCGAAGTGAGCAGATTACCGGTGGTGATGACAAGGATTCGATCCTTGCTGATGCTGTTGAGGCGCTGATCGGAGCAGCCTATCTATCGACCGACTACGAGAGCGCCGAAGCAATGGTCTTGCGATTATTGGCACCCTACCTCGATCAGGTTGATCGACTCGGTGCGGTGATGGACCCAAAAACTGCCTTGCAGGAAGTTGCTGCCGCGCGTGGTGCTCAGGCGCCGGAGTTCACGGTGGCCGGGGCCGGTCCTGCCCATGCGCAGGTGTTCACGGCAACCGTGTTCCTCGTGAAGGATGGTGTGCGCGTGTACCAGCGCAAAGCCACGGGAACGAGCAAGAAACAGGCGGAAAACGCGGCGGCGCTCGAGGCCTGGTACGAGCTCACCGGCACCCCTCGGCCGCAGTAGTCCGATGCCAGAACTCTCTGAAGTAGAGGTCGTTCGTCGAGGCCTTGCACCAGCGGTGAGTGGCGCCAGGGTGACGGGCGTTGACGTGCTCGATGCACGTTCGCTGAAACGCCATCGGGATGCATCCGGTGCCACACACAATGCACATGATTTTGTGGCCGGTCTGGAGGGGATGCGGCTAGTTGCGCCCGAACGTCGCGGCAAGTTCCTGTGGGTGCCGATTGCCGCGAATGATGCAGCGCCACCGAAAGCGCTGGTCGCGCACCTCGGCATGAGTGGGCAGTTGCTGGTGCGGTTACCGAGTGCTCAGGAAGACCGACATACGCGGATTCGGGTCCGTGTCGAAGCGCCGGATGGGACCGTATACGAGGTGCGGTTCGCTGATCAGCGTCGCTTTGGCTCGCTCGCGGTGGATTCGCTGGTACCCGACCCGACGCATCCTGAACACTTCGTGCCCTCACAGGTGCTGCATATTGCGAGAGACCCGCTCGATGAGCTGTTTGACGCGGATGCGGTTCGGGCAAAGATGCGAGCGACATCGCGCGCGGTGAAGACGGTGTTGCTCGATCAGCGGGTCGTGTCTGGGATCGGAAATATCTATGCCGATGAGGCGCTGTGGCGCGCGAGAGTGCACTGGGCGAAACCGGCAAACCGGCTTTCAACGCGCAAGGTGAACGAACTGCTGTCGCAGACTCGGCTGGTCATGGAACAGGCGCTTGCTGAGGGCGGGACTTCGTTTGATGCGCTCTACGTGAATGTGAACGGGGAATCGGGATACTTTGCCCGAAGCCTGAACGTTTATGGGCGGGCGGGTGAGCCCTGCAGCCGTTGTGGAGCCTCGATTATGCGTGAGCACTTCATGAATCGAAGCTCGTATCGTTGTCCGTGGTGCCAGCGCCTCCGCTGACTATTTGGCAAATAGACCATGTAGGGTCTACGATCGGTGTATGTGGCTGAAAGGTAAGGGTTGATCATGCCGCTTACTGTTGACGAATACTTGGCCGAGCGACCGGTTGACCCTGCACTGATTGAGATGCATAGGCAGAGGCTGCTTGCTGAAGCTCGTGCATACCGTTTGCGCGAGCTGCGCGAACTGGCCGGGCTTACACAGGCTGAGCTTGCACAGCGGATCGGTGTGGGACAGAGACAGGTTTCCAAAATCGAGAACGGTGATCTGGAGAACACCAAACTTGGCACGATCCGTGGGTATCTTGAAGCCGTCGGCGGCTCTCTGACGCTGGACTATGTGATCGGTGATGAACGAGTCCGCGTGGCGTGAGATGAGTAGTGTCGTTGTTAGCGCTTAGGGGCGGCGCCGCTGAGGTCATCGTTTAGGACGCGGTGAGGTACCTACACCTGAACTTTCGGCGGGAACTCAAACAACACATCCTCGCCATCCGTGCCGGATTGCACCATCCCGAGACGCTCAGCCAGCGCGACCGATGCCGTGTTCTGTGGTGCGATCCGGGCAACGATCGGCAGCTCTGGATACGTGTTGCGTGCTGCCGCAACGGCAGCTTCGGCCGATTCCCTCGCGAATCCCTTCCCCTGGGCGGAGGGCGCGAATCGGTAGTACAGGTTGAGCACGCGGAGACCGGGCTGTTCGATAATCCGCACCCCGGTGAACCCGATCACCTCGTCACCGTGACGAACCGTGTAATAACCAACACCATCTGCATCCCAGTGCTGCTGCCACGAGTGCAGTAGTTCTTCAGCCTCAGCGCGAGTGCGCATCGCAAGGTGCGGCATATGCGCATAGGTTTCCGGTCCGTGGATGCGCAGCACATCCGGGATGTCCTGCTCGGCGGGGCGAGTGAGTGTCAGTCGTTGCGTGCGGATCATGAGTGTTACATCCAGTGCTTACGTTTGAAAATGACGTACAGCGTCACTCCCAGCACAACCATCGCGCCGATGGCAGCCGGATAGCCGTACTCCCAGTGCAACTCCGGCATCTTGTCGAAGTTCATCCCGTAGATCGCGCCGATCAGCGTCGGTGCAAACAAAATCGCAGCCCAACCCGAGATCTTCTTCATGTCTTCGTTCTGGCGCTGCGCAACCAGCGTGGCATTAACGTTCAAAATCTGCGCAAGCGCCTCTCGCAGCTCCAATACGTGGGTTTCCACGCGAGTGAGGTTGTCGGTGACGTCCTGCAGGTATGCCTTGAGCGGTTCGGGGATGCGGTACCGGTTGAATCCTCGACTGAGGCCAGCGAGCACCTCGGCCAGTGAGGATGCGGCATGTTGCAGGTCGATAACCTCTTGACTCAGGCGGTAGATACGTTCGGCAACGGCGGCGTCTCCGCTGAACACCTGGCGTTCGATCTGCTCTTTGTCGATGCCAACCCCGCGCAAGACCGGGACGTATCCGTCCACGACCGCATCAAGGAGCCGATACAACACTGCTTCCGGGCCGAGCGTGAGCAGTTCGGCGTCATCGAGGAGTGCTTCATCGCCCTGCACAACCGAGGTGAGCGAGCGCGGCGTCAGCGCAGTGTTGTCGTCACCGTCGATCCAGCGGCTGTCCTGGCAGATCACCGCTACGGCGTTTGGGCGCACCAGCACGTGAAACTCAGAGAAGTCGACATCTTCGATCTCGTCGATGTACCGGGCTGAGCGCATCACCACGAATAAGACTTCGCCGTAGCGTTCGATTTTCGGGCGCTGGCCGCCGCCGCGAATATCCTCAAGCAAAATTGGGTGCAGATCCCACGCTGCCGCAAGTTCGTCAATATCGTGATCAGTAGGTGAAGGGAACAGGCACAGTGCCATCCGGCCTTCCTCAGCATCCGCGTAGCTCAGCGCATCGGTCAGCGTCGTCTCGTTCGGGGCGGCGTGGATGGTGCCGTCCACGATATAGCGGATCTGGCGCGGCGCGGGAGAGCTGGTGATGGATAGCGCATGGCGGCGCGAACGAAACCGGCTCGTTTTCCCGTGCGCGCTCTCGCCGTGTAGGTATTCCGGCATGACGTCTCCCTAGTGCGTGGCTTGGCGTTAGACGGCTAGTTGCATAAGCGTAGCGCTCTACCAGTGGCCGCAAGTCGTTCAGCCGCCGGGTCCGCGCGGACGGCTACTCAGCAAGTTCGGTTGGTTCGTCGCCACGGATGTGTGGGGCGCGCTGGTTCGGGAGCGAACGGTCGTCCTGCTGGGTGAATCCCTCCGAATCCGCATCGGGTTCGTCGGAGTTGTTTGGCGCGGCTGGTGGAGTCGGCGTGCGCTTCGGTTTCGGCGCACCGGTGAAGCTTCGTGGCTCCGGAGTTGTCGTGGGGCCGTCCCGGTAAAACACTGACGACACCGCGGGCGTGAGCACACAGCCGGCGAGACAAATCACGGTTACGCCCGACAGCGCTGCCGCAAGGAGGGATCGCCGGATATCCATACCTTGAGCTTATTGCGTGTACCGCTGATTGACTAGCGCAGCTCAGCTCGTGCGATTCGCTAGTAGCTGGGCGTAAATCACGGCGGTAATCGAACATCCCAGTTGCAAGCACGAGAGCACGATCAGCTGGAACAGTCCCGCATCCACTGGTGAAGCACCGGCGAATACCGCACCGACAAACGCGCCCGGAAGGGTCACGAGTCCCGTAGTTTTCGCGGAGTCGATACTCGGAATGAGCGCGAGTTTCACCGCTTCGCGTCGCAGGCGGATCGTTGCCAACGATGGTTTTGCGCCGAGTGCGAGCCACCCCTCAACCTCACCGCGGTAATCATGCAGCTGTTCCCGCATCCGCTTACCCGTGATCGTTGTAATTGCCATCAGGTTTCCAGTGACAATACCCCCGATCGCCAAGAGGTACTGCGTGCCGAACGCGACCGCTCCGGTGAGAAACGCGATGCTGACTGCCACGATCAAACCGGCTGCGATAGCGGTAACCACGACCGCGGCGAGCGTGCGGTCATTGCGGAATGCCTCCGGGTCGATGCGTCGAACCGCGGTGAAACTGGCCACCACGAGCATCACTGCGAGAAACACAATCACCCACATGATGCTGGTGACGATCATCTGCAACACGAGCGTCAACGCTGCTAACTGCAGGGCTGCGCGGGTAATTGCCCAGAGCGGTTCCCAGCGCAGTGAGACTCGCATACTCGTTAACACGAGCACCGAACAGCCCACCATCACTGCGCATACGGCAAGCACAAGCGGTGCGTTCATCGGCTGGTCCACGCCGTTAGCGTACCGGCAATGCGCGGCACAGCAATTAGGCTGAGGGCATGCATTTGAAGCGCCTGACACTCAAGGGCTTCAAATCGTTCGCAAAACCGACCACTTTGGAGTTTGAACCCGGCGTTACCTGCGTGGTCGGGCCAAACGGATCGGGTAAATCGAACGTGGTCGATGCCCTCGCGTGGGTGATGGGTGAACAGGGCGCGAAATCGCTTCGCGGCGGCAAAATGGAAGATGTCATTTTTGCTGGCACCGCAACGCGCGGGCCGCTTGGCCGCGCAGAGGTGACGCTCACGATCGACAATAGCGACGGCGCGCTGCCAATCGACTATTCCGAGGTGACGATCCAGCGCACACTGTTCCGTACCGGTGGCAGCGAGTATGCGATCAACGGTGAGCCGGTTCGACTACTGGATGTGCAGGAGCTGCTGAGCGACTCAGGCCTCGGTCGTGAGATGCATGTCATTGTCGGGCAGGGCCGGTTGGATACGGTCCTTCGGGCAACGCCGGAGGAAAGACGCGGCTTCATCGAAGAAGCTGCCGGAGTGCTCAAGCATCGCCGCCGAAAAGAAAAGACTGTCCGCAAACTCGACGGCATGGAGCAGAACCTGCAGCGGCTGCGAGATCTGGTAACCGAGGTGCGTCGCCAACTGAAACCGCTAGGACGCCAGGCAGAAGTTGCCAAGCGTGCCCAGGAGATCGCCGCGGTGGCTCGCGACGCAAAGGCACGGCTAATGGCCGATGATGTGCAGCGGCTGCGGGATGAGTTGCGTGCGGCGGGGTCCACCGAGCAAGCCCGCAGCACAGAACGCCTGGTGCTGAGTGAGAAGCTCGAACGAGCGGTACTGCAAATCAAGTCGCTCGAGCAGGCGCAGCGTTCGGATGCGGTGGATGCAGCGCGGCGCGTCGCCTTCGACCTCGATAGCGTGCGCGAGCGGCTACAGAACTTCCATCTGCTCGTCGCTCAACGTGAGTCACTGCTCGAGGCGCGGCTGCAAGAGCCGGCGTATTCGGTCACCGTTTCAGCACAGGCAATCGCCGAGATCGAAACGCAGGTGCAAGAGCTCGAAACACGAACAGCGCAGCAACAAGCTGGCTGGCAGGAGGCGAGTGGTACGACGGTCCGTGCTCGCGAAGCGCTCGATGAGCTTGACCGCGAGATCGCAGCACAATCAGCGCTACTGTCCAAACACGATCTGCGAACCACCGAGTTGCAGGGAAAGGCGGATGCGGCTGCGAGCCGTCTGGCGGCGGTGCGCGGGGAAGTCTTGCGCAGCGAGAACGCGAGGCGCTCCGCATCCTCGCGTCTGGAAACTGCCGAAGCCGAATTGGCTGAGGCGGGCGATCAAGCCAGTGTCGGCGAAGCTGATTCACACGGACTCGATGAACGGTATGAAACCGCTCAGCAGCAGGTGACAGCGGTGAGCGCGAAGGTGGACGAGCTGCGGGAACGCGACCACGAGCTGCGCCGTGAGCGAGATTCGCTCGAGGCCCGTGCATCCGCGCTTGCGCTGGCCGCAGAGATTGATGATGGTGCCGGCGCGCTGCTCGGTAGCGATACTGCCGGGGTGCGGGGTCGGTTCAGCGACCTGATCCGAGTGGAACCGGGATTCGAGCGGGCGATCGCTGCGGCGCTTGGAGTCTGGGCGGATGCGGTCGTGGCAGACAGTGCCGCCCGGGCGCTGAGCCTTGCCGAGCGGGCAGATGAGTTCGGCAAGCTGCATCTCATTACCGACTTCACCGAACCGACTCCCACGGATGGGTTCGAGTTGCCGGATGTCCCGGATATTCGTCGCGCTGCGGACGTGGTCACCACAGATGGGTTGATGGCCGAATTCCTGCAACGATGTGTGATCATTCCCGAACTCGGCGACGCGCAATCGCTATCTCAGCTGCTGCAGCAACTACCACCGGGAACACGGATCGTGACGCATCGCGGCGATGTGGTGGATGCGGGCACGCTCACCACCGGTGGCGATAACGAGCGCGGCGGGGCGAGCCGTATCGAGCTGATGGCGGAGCGAGAGCGCGCACTGCACGAACTTGCCGAGGTGGAAGGGCAGCTTGCGCGGGTGAGTGGCGAGCTCGCTGACGCACGCGGTGAATTACAGGTTGTGAAACAGCACGCCGCGGATGCGCTTGCCGCGCTGCGCGCGTTTGATACGGAGCTCGCGAACCGGCGCGAGATGCTGAACCGTGCCAAGAGCAAAGTGGAATCCGCTACCGCAGAACTCGCGCGCGCCGACAAATCCTTGGCGGCGGCGGTCGCGAATGTTGATGATGCGGCCGCGCGCGCCGATACCGCAAAGCACGAACTTGAGGTGCACCGTTCGCAGCCCCGCCCGATGTTGGATGCATCCCGTCGCGACGAGCTCGTTGCCGCGTTGGAAGGAGCGCGCGAAGCTGAGGTGGAGGCACGACTGCAGGTGGAAACACTGCGTGAACGGTTGCGTGCGGAACAGCTGCGGGCGCAGGACCTTCGTCGGCAGCGCGAGGCGGAGCAGGAAGCGGCTGAACTTGCGGCTCGCGAAACGGTGCTGCGGCGACGCGAACTGGAACGTACCCGCGAGATTCTGCAACGCATCCCGCCCCTTGCCGAAGCGATCGCGACCAGCGCGGAGCTCGCGCAACGTGAGTTGCATGAGCGCCAGCAGGAACGTGCACAGCAGGATGCACAATTGCGCACGCTGCGCGAACAGGAACAGGATCTGCGTACTCGGCTCACGAAAATCACCGAGGATGTGCACCACCTCGAGCTGCAGATCTACGAGCGCAAACTCCAGCTTTCGAATCTGTTGGAACGTGCTGCGAGCGAACTCTCTCTCACCGAAGCCGTACTGCTTGCCGAATATGGTCCGAGAGCGACCGTAAGCGATCGCGATGATGCGCCGGATGCGGATGCGGATGCGGATGCGGGCGAGCACGCGGATGCGCAGCCGGCACCGCAAGTCTTCGACCGCGAGGAGCAGGAGCGGCGCCTGGCGGCTGCTGAACGTGATCTGCAGCGTCTGGGCCGCGTCAACCCGCTCGCGCTGGAGGAGTTTGCGGCGCTGGAGCAACGGCACACATACCTCCAGGAACAACTGGACGACCTCACCCAAACGCGCGCCGATTTGGTGCGAATTGTCAACGATATTGATACCCGGATGCGGGAAGTGTTCGCTGCGGCGTTTGCCGATACGCGCGAGGCATTCCACGAGGTGTTTCCGGTGCTTTTTCCTGGCGGAAGTGGAGATATATCGCTTACGAACCCGGACGATATGCTCACCACCGGGATCGAGGTTGCCGTTAAACCTGCGGGGAAGAAGATTGACAAACTCTCGCTGCTGTCTGGCGGTGAGCGCTCGCTTGCTGCCGTTGCGCTGCTGGTTGCGATTTTTAAGGCGCGACCGAGCCCGTTCTACATCATGGATGAGGTCGAGGCAGCGCTGGACGACGCGAACCTCGGCCGACTCTTGGATGTGTTCGAGAACCTTCGCGACAGCAGTCAGCTGATTATCATCACGCACCAGAAACGGACAATGGAGATCGCGGATGCGCTATACGGGGTCTCGATGCATCGCGATGGTGTGTCCACTGTGGTGGGCCAGCGAGTGCGAGATCTCACCGCGGGAGAGTAGGGCGCAGCTTGGCTGCGTCGATGAAGAAGAAGGAGGACACCGTGGCACGCAAGATTCGGATTGCTGCATTGCAAGCGGCACCGATTGCAATTGACGACAACACCGATGCGTTGCGTACGCAGGTTCGCGATGTCGTCGCGACGCATGCGCCAGATCTGATCGTTTTCCCGGAGCTGCACTGTTTCGGTGCCGATCACGATGACCTTGAAGTACAGAACGCACGATTGCGTGCATCCGCCATCAGCCTGGATGAGGCAAGGGCACGGTACAGTGCGATCGCGCGCGAGGCCGGTGTGTGGCTGCTGCCGGGCACGATTTGCGAACGCAGTGACGGGCCAGACCCCTACAACACGGCGCTGCTCTTTGCCCCGGACGGCCACATCCACGCTAGCTATCGCAAAGTATTCCCGTGGCGACCGAGCGAGCCATACACACCGGGAACGGAATTCGTGGTCGCAGATCTCCCCGGATTTGGTCGAGTCGGGCTGTCGATCTGCTATGACGCCTGGTTCCCTGAGGTCACTCGGCATCTCGCGTGGATGGGGGCCGAAGTGGTGCTCAATGTCGTAAAGACCACCACCCCTGACCGACCGCTCGAGCAGGTATTGGCGAGGGCGAACTCAATCGTCAACCAGAACTTCACGGTGAGCGTAAACGTCGCCGGTCCGATCGGGATGGGTGGGTCGATCGTCGTCGGCCCCGAAGGTGAGGTCATCGCGCAGGCAGATAGTCCGGATGAACAGGTGCTGGTCGTAGAACTCGACCTGGACGAGGTGGCGCGCGTGCGTGACGTGGGTTCGATGAACTCTGTCACGCCCTGGAAACATTTCGCCGAGAACGACCAGGCCATCCCGTTGCCGATGTTCAACGGCTACATCGACCCCACCCAGTGGCGACCCGGCGCCGGGGCATAGCTTGCGTGGGAAGATAGGGCGCGATGACTGCTTTGCCCGACCTCATCCCAACCCTGAACGATAGCGACGCCGCGTTCGACGAGAACCAGGTGTTTGAAGCGTTCCTCACATGGACGAGCGAACGCGGCATCGAGCTCTACCCGGCGCAAGAAGAAGCCGTTATGCACCTCGTTGACGGTGCGAATGTGATCCTTGCCACCCCAACCGGCAGCGGGAAGTCACTCGTCGCGATCGCCGCCCACGCGCTCGCGGTCGCTGCGGGGAAGCGCACCTACTACACCGCGCCGATCAAAGCCTTGGTGAGCGAGAAGTTCTTTGCCCTAGTCGACATTTTTGGTGCCGAACGTGTCGGCATGGTCACCGGTGACAGCTCGGTGAACCCGGATGCGCCGATCGTGTGCTGCACCGCAGAGATCCTCGCGAATCTTGCGCTACGAGAGGGCGCAGCAGCCGAAGTAGATCAAGTCGTCATGGATGAGTTTCACTATTACGGTGACCCACAACGAGGTTGGGCATGGCAGGTGCCGCTTTTGCTATTACCAAGAGCCCAGTTTTTGCTGATGAGCGCAACGCTGGGCGACACCACGGCACTCGCCGAAGATCTCACGCGCAGAACCGGCCGCCCAACCGAACTCGTGGCAGGGGCGACCAGACCGGTACCGCTCAGTTTTCGCTACGTCGCCACACCGGTGCACGAAACGGTCGAAACGCTCTTGGATGAAGGTGAAGCGCCGATCTATATCGTTCACTTCTCGCAGGCGGCCGCCGTCGAGCGAGCCCAGGCACTTTCGAGCATCAAGGTGGCAACACGCGAACAGCGTGATGAAATCGCGCGAACGATCGGCGAGTTTCGGTTCTCCACATCGTTCGGAAAGTCGCTCTCGCGCCTGCTTCGGCAGGGTATCGGCGTACACCACGCGGGGATGCTGCCGAGATACCGCAGGCTTGTCGAAGTGCTCGCGCAGCGCGGCCTGCTTCGGGTGATCTGCGGTACCGACACCCTCGGAGTCGGAATCAATGTCCCCATCCGTTCGGTACTCATCACCGCGCTATCCAAATTCGATGGGCAGCGGATGCGGCATTTGAGCGCCCGGGAGTTCCACCAGATTGCTGGTCGTGCCGGTCGCGCTGGCTTCGATGTGCACGGCACCGTGGTGGTGGAAGCACCCGAGCACGTTATCGAATACGAACACGCACTCAATAAGGCAGCCGGAGACCCGAAGAAACAGCGCAAGATCACGCGGAAGCAACCATCCAAAGGGTTCGTCAACTGGACCGAAAAAACGTTTGAGCGGCTCACCGAAGCACAACCGGAAACCCTCACCAGCCACATGCACATCACCTCGGCGATGCTGCTGAACGTGGTCGCGCGTGGGGGAGACGTGTTTGAACACGTCCGGCAGTTGTGCTTCGACAATCACGAACCCCGGGCCCGGCAGCGACAGTTGGCGCTACGGGCGTTGGAGATTGGCCGCACCCTCATCGATGCCGGCATCGTGCAGGTTGATCGCGAACACCCGCATCCAGAAACCGGCCGTCCGCAGCTCCGGCTCACCTTCGAGCTCCAACCGAATTTCGCACTCAACCAACCACTATCGCCATTTGCGGTAGCCATGCTCGACGTGGTGGACCCGGAAGACACCCTCGGTGTGGTCAGCGTCGTGGAAGCAACGCTGGATGATCCGCGACCGGTGCTTCGAAGCCAGGAGTTCAAAGCGAAGGGTGAGGCCGCAAACTCCATGAAACTCGACGGCATTGACTACGCCGAGCGAATGGAAAAGCTTGAGGAAATCACTTACCCCAAACCGCTCGAAGAGCTGCTCGAACAGTGCTACGAAGACTACGCCACCGCAAACCCGTGGGTGAGAGACTTCGACCTCGCCCCGAAATCGGTGGTTCGCGACATGTACGAGCGTGGGCTCTCGTTTGGCGAGTACGTTGCCTATTACGATCTCGCGCGCTCCGAAGGGGTTGTGCTGCGATACCTATCGGATGCCTATCGTGCGCTTCGGCACACCGTTCCGACCGAGCAGTGCACCGAGGAACTCGACGACCTCATCGAATGGCTCGGCGAACTATTGCGCCAGGTCGATTCCAGCCTCGTTGATGAATGGGAATCTTTGACTGCTCCTACGGAACACGAGGACGAGGTGGTACCGCCGGCACCCGCGAGCGTGGTGACCAACGAGCGTGCCTTCCGTGTGCTGGTGCGAAACGAGCTGTGGCGTCGGGTGCATCTGTCGGCGCTCGAACGCGACGACGATCTCATTGCGCTGGGTGACGATGTCGACTGGCCGGAGATACTGGATCGTTTCTATGAGCAATACGATCACATCGAGATCGATGGGGAGGCAAGGTCCCCGCAGTACTGCCAGATCGACCAGCGTCGCGCGAAGGACGGGTTCTGGGATGTGGAACAGACCATTGTGGACTCCGAACGCGTCTTCGACTGGCGCGTCCGCGCGACCGTCGACCTAACCGCATCCGCTGAACAGGGCGAAGCCGTCGTGACGGTTACCGAGGTGGTACAGCTCTAAGCATCCGCCCGCCAAGGTCGACTCCGCCCCGGTTCCGGATGCGGTTGGGCTGACCCCGTTTCGTAGGTCCAGTCGTTATGAGAGTCGTCCTGTTGCCCGCGGTCGCGGGCAGGGAGACTGGTCAGATCATGACGAACAGCAGGAAGCGTCACACCCCGGAGCAGGTCGTCCGTAAGCTCGGGCAGGCCGACAGGATGCTCACCGATGGTCAGGACGTCGCGGCGGTGTGCCGGGAGCTGGGGGTGTCCGAGCAGACGTACTACCGGTGGCGGAACCAGTACGGCGGCCTCAAGGCCGACGACGCAAAGCGTCTGAAGGAGTTGGAGAAGCAGAACGCGACCCTGAAGCGTCTGCTCGCGGAAGCGGAGCTGGAGAAGGCCGCGCTCAAGGAGCTGGCTGAGGGAAACTTCTAAGCCCGGACAGGCGCCGCGCCGCCGTCGATCACCTCAAGCGCAAGTTGCGGGTGAGCGAACGGATGGCGTGCCGTCTGGTCGGGCTGAGCCGCTCCGCGTACCGGCGACCGCTCAAGGGCGACACGGTCACGGACCCGGATCGGGCGCTCAGGGAGTGGCTGCGCGCCTGGGCGAAGGACCATCCCCGCTACGGGTATCGGCGGGCGTATCACGACGCCCGCGCCGAGGGGTGGGTGGTGAACCACAAGAAGATCCAACGCCTGTGGCGTGACGAAGGGCTCCGGGTCCCGCAGCGGCGTCGACGCAAGCGCGTCGGGTCCTCGACCGTCGACGCGCCGACGGCGGACGCGCCGAACGTGGTGTGGGCGGTGGACTTCCAGTTCGACGCCGACGAGCACGGACGATTGATCAAGATCTGCTCGATCGTCGACGAACACACCCGGGAGTGCATCGGCGGCCTCGTGGAGCGCTCGATTACCGCCGACCGACTCACCGCCCACCTCGAGGACCTCGTCGCCGCCCGGGGCGCCCCGGCGGTGCTCAGGTCGGACAACGGGCCGGAGTTCATCAGCGAGGCGATGGCCGACTGGGCTGGCACCCGCACCGGCCTGTCCTACATCCCTCCGGGCTCGCCGTGGCGCAACGGGTACGTCGAGTCGTTCAACAGCCGGATCCGCGACGAGTGCCTCAACATCAACAGCTTCTACTCGCTGCTGCACGCACAGGTCATCATCGGCGACTGGAAGGACGAGTACAACCACCACCGCCGGCACTCCTCGCTCGGCTACCTAACCCCAGCCGAGTACGCTCGGCAGTGCACCCATCAAATGGAAACCGACGACTCACAGAACGTCCGGACCGAATGAAGGGGGCGGCTCAACAGGCGGAATTGGTGTGTGATCGCTACGCGTGCGGACAAGGATGGGGGTGAAGTTCCGCGGATTCCCTCGCGATTCCGCGGAACCTGTGGCTGCTTGCATTCATCAGCGCCCAAGGCATCGGCTTAGGGACGGCCCCATTCGAGCCATGATCGATGCCCTGCATCGGGATTCGATAATCACCCGTTGCCGCTTGCTTCGAGCTGTCTGTCGATGATGCCGACGAAGCGATCTACGTAGTCTTGGAGGAACTGCGCAGTGCCTTCATTGAGCCGATCCTCTTCATCGAAAAGGGTGGGTGATTGCGCGAGAAACACCTCTGGTTGGCCCGGCGTCGGCATGTCGAAGTATGACAAGGCGAGGCGAAGGTTCTTCTGTGAGCTGTAGCCGCCCATGCGGCCCACCGAGTGGCTAATGATGCCGGCTGGTAGGTTCTTCCATGCGACATCTCCATTGGGTTTGGAACCGATGTCGATGGCGTTCTTGAGGCATGCGGGAATGGTGCGATTGTTCTCTGGCGTGACGAACAGGATGCCATCGGAAGCCTTGATTGCCTCTCGAAATGCCGTGTACTCCTCTGGGACTCGCACGTCGGCAACTTCGGGGTCGTCGTAATCGAAGTCGTACAGAGGGAGGTCACGGATCTCAAGGATGCTTGCTTTGTAACCTTCGGGGAAGTAGTCGATGGCGTTGTGGGCGATCTTGCGCGCGTAAGAGCCCCGGCGTAGGCTCCCGATGATTACGTTGATGTTCTTTGTCATTGGCGGTGTTCTCTTTCTTCGAAGTGATATCAGTGCTCGATGGGCGGGAGAAAAGGTCGGGCCCCAAACGCTGGCGGTGGGCCGGCACGGTGCGACGCGGCGATGAACTGATCAAGCTTGTGTGGACTCTCCGCGCGGAGAAACATGCCAAGCATCGAAAGGAGCCCACCGATAACGGCATCTCGGTTCGAACTGGTCCCGAGTAACCGCAGCGCAGCGGGCTGGTTGCCTTCTCGTACAGCCTGAAACAAGGCGATAGTTTCGAGCCATGCCCCTTCGTCGGGACGGGGCAAAGGCTCAGAAGTCCCAGTCATCGTCACTGGTATCTACTGCTTTGCCGATGATGTAGCTGGACCCAGAACCAGAGAAGAAGTCATGGTTCTCGTCCGCGCCGGGTGCGAGAGCCGCGAGGATCTCCGGGTTGACTTCGGTCTCTTCTGGCGTGAAGCGGGCAGGGTAGCCGAGGTTCATGAGTGCTTTGTTCGCGTTGTAGCGGACGAACACGGCGACGTCGTCCATGAGTCCGAGCGGCTCGTAGAGCTCACCGGAGTAGGCCAGTTCGAGTTCGTAGAGCTCTTCGAGGAGCGCATAGGTGAACTCGCGCATGTGCTCTTGTTCGGCGAGGGTGTGGGTTTCGAGGCCGCGCTGGTATTTGTAGCCGGAGTAGTAGCCGTGCACGGCCTTGTCGCGGAGGATGAGCCGGATCATGTCGGCGGTGTTAGTGAGCGTGGCGTGCACGGAGAAGTGCAGCGGCAGGTAGAACCCCGCGTACAGCAGCAGCGAGGACAGCAGCGTCGAGGAGACCTTCCGCTTGAGCGGATCATCCCCGTAGTAGTGCGCGAGCACCCTCTTACACCGCTCCTGAAGAAGGTCGTTCGCGACGGCCCACCGGTAGGCGTCGTCGATTTCGGGGGTCGAGGTGAGCGTGGAAAACACAGACGAGTAGGAGCGGGCGTGCACGGACTGCATGAACGCGATATTTGTGTACACGGCCTCCTCATGTTCGGTGCGGGCATCCTGGATCTGGCAGATCTCCCCAACGGTGGCCTGCACGGTGTCAAGCATGGTGAGCCCGGTGAACACGCGCATGGTCAGCGTGCGTTCCTCCTGGGTGAGTTTCTGCCAGGCGGCGAGATCGTTGGAGAGCGGCACCTTCTCCGGCAGCCAGAAGTTCGCAGTGAGGCGGTTCCAAACTTCGAGGTCTTTGTCGTCGCCGACGCGGTTCCAGTTGATGGGCCGTAGGCGGGCTGCCGGGTCGTGCCGATAGCCGGGCGGGGTGACGGAGATCTCGGTGATCGGGCGGGTGATATCGGTGAGGGTCATGGGTGCTCCTTCGGGAAGATCAGATTCTGGGGTTACAGCGCGCAAGAGACGCAGCCTTCAATCTCGGTGCCTTCGAGCGCGGGCTGGCGCAGGCGGATGTAATAAAGGGTCTTGATCCCGGCACGCCAGGCATGGATCTGGGCTCTGTTGATGTCGCGCGTGGTCGCCGTGTCGCGGAAGAACAGTGTCAGGGACAGGCCTTGGTCGACATGCTGGGTGGCGGCGGCGTAGGTGTCGATGATCTTCTCGTAGCCGATCTCGTACGCGTCCTCGAAGAACTCAAGGTTGTCGTCGGTCATGTGCGGGGCCGGGTAGTAGACGCGGCCGAGCTTGCCTTCTTTGCGGATCTCGATCTTCGCTGCGATCGGATGGATCGACGCGGTCGCATTGTTTACGTACGAGATCGATCCGGTCGGCGGGATGGCCTGCAGGTACGCGTTGTAGATGCCGTGCTGCCGCACGGATTCCCGCAGCTGCGCCCAGTCGCCACGGGTGGGGATCGCGACACCTGCCTTTGCGAAAAGGACGCGAACGCGGTCGGTGGCCGGCTGCCAGTCACGCTCGGTGTACTTGTCGAAGTACGAGCCATCGGCGTAGGC
The DNA here is from genome assembly GCF_916618895.1 of Pseudoclavibacter sp. Marseille-Q3772. Classification (NCBI taxonomy): domain Bacteria; kingdom Bacillati; phylum Actinomycetota; class Actinomycetes; order Micrococcales; family Microbacteriaceae; genus Pseudoclavibacter; species Pseudoclavibacter sp. Marseille-Q3772. The sequence continues at coordinate 982,628 of NZ_OU745391.1, read as the reverse complement.
GGAGGTCTCGAATCCGGCGAACGTCGTTCCTCGTTCTATGGCGAGCCTGTTCGAGGCACGCAGGGCGTGGTAGGTGACAGTGAGGAAGTAGATGTCGGTGAAGTCGATACCTTCCTCACTGCCGTAGCGGATGCGTTGCGAGGCGAGGAATCCGTGGAGGTTCATCTGCCCGAGCCCGATCGCGTGCGATGCGTCGTTTCCGGCGGCGATCGATGGGACCGCGTCGATGTTGGTCTGGTCGGACACGCTCGTGAGTGCCCGCACTGCGGTTTCGACCGTTGCGCCGAAGTCTGGTGAAGCGAAGGCCTGGGCGATGTTGAGAGATCCGAGGTTGCAGGAGATGTCTCGGCCGACCTGCTCGTACCCGATCGCGGCGTCGTAACAGGACGGGGTGTTCACTTGGAGGATCTCACTGCAGAGGTTGGACATGTTGATCCATCCCTGCAGAGGGTTCGCGCGGTTGACGGTGTCCTCGAACAGCACGTAGGGGTATCCGGATTCGAACTGCAGCTCGGCGAGGGTCTTGAAGAACTCTCGGGCGCTGATCGTGGTTTTCCACACCCGTGGGTTCGAAACCAGGTCGTCGTAGTGGTCGTTCACGGACAGATCCGACAGCGGCTTCCCGTACTCGCGCTCAACGTCGTAAGGGCTGAACAGGTGCATTTCCCGGTTCTCCTTCGCGAGCTGGAAGGTGACGTTGGGGATCACAACGCCGAGGGAGAGCGTCTTGATGCGGATCTTCTCGTCCGCGTTCTCCCGCTTCGTGTCGAGGAACCGCAGGATGTCGGGGTGGTGCGCATGCAGATACACCGCTCCCGCGCCCTGCCGGGCGCCGAGCTGGTTGGCGTAGCTGAAGCTGTCTTCGAGGATCTTCATCACCGGGACAACGCCGGAGGCCTGGTTCTCGATCTGCTTGATCGGCGCTCCTGTCTCGCGCAGGTTCGTCAGCAGCAGCGCGACTCCGCCTCCGCGCTTGGAGAGCTGCAGGGCGGAGTTGACGCTCCTGCCGATGGACTCGAGGTTGTCCTCAAGGCGGAGCAGGAAGCAGGAGACGAGCTCCCCGCGCTGCGCTTTGCCCGCGTTCAGGAACGTCGGGGTCGCGGGTTGGAACCGGCCGGAGAGCATCTCGTCCACCAGCCGAGTCGCGAGGGCTTCATCGCCCTGACCGAGGAAGAGCGCGGTGGCGACGACGCGCTCTTCGAAGCCTTCCAGGTAGGTGGTTCCGTCGAACGTTTTCAGGGCGTAGGACGTGAAGAACTTGAACGCGCCGAGGAACGTGTGGAAACGGTGCCCCGCCCCGCGGGCGCGCTCATGCAGGTCCGTGAGGAACTCCGGGGTGTAGGCGTCGAGGAACGCCTGCTCGTAGTAGTCGTTCGTGACCAGCCACTCCAGGCGTTCGGCCACGCTCGGGAAGGTTCTCATGTTCGGGATGACGTGCTGGAGCAGGTACGCCTCGGCAGCTTCCCGGTCCTTGTGGAACTGGATCGACCCGTCCGGGGCGAACAGGTTCAGTTGCGCGTTGAGTGCGTGGTAGTCCTTCCGTGCGCCAATTCCGGTGCGGGCCGGAGCTTCTGGGGAGGTGATGGTCATGCGGTCTTCCTCTCAATGGATGTCGGGTTTTTGGAGGCCTGCTCCCAGAAGCGGGTCAGGCCGTTCTTCACGTGTTCGATGTCGCGCTGCGTGCCGAGCAGCTCGAAGCGGTACAGCTCCGGGACCTGGCATTTCGCGGAGATGACGGGACCGGCGAGGCAGTAGTGCTCGCCGAAGTTCGTGTTCCCCGCTGTGATGACGCCACGTATGAGTGCCCGGTTAGCGGGGTCGTTCAGAAACTGGATTACCTGCTTCGGTACCGCCCCAGCTCGTTCCCCTCCGCCGTACGTGGGGACAACGAGCACAAACGGCCGTGTAACCCGGATCAACCCCTCCACCCGTGGCCGCAGCGGAACACGAACCGCGGGCCGGTCGAGCCGGTCGACGAAGCGACGAGTGTTCTCCGAAACACTCGAAAAGAACACCAGATCAGGCGACCGGGCGGCGGCAAGTTCGTGCACAGAGGGCGCTTCGCGCCGGGACTCGGATAGGGCTGGCATGGTGATCCTCCTCGCTCTTCGGTTGCGACGCGCCCCGCCAGCAACCACTACATGTTGTGCCTCACCAGAGTTTGGAGCGGCGTATCTAGTAATAACATCACTGTAGTTCCCCGATCTACGACACGCCAACATTTGAAACTACGGCACGCCGAATATTAGAGTGAAGTGCGCAGATGATCTGTGACTGTGGGCAGGACGGTCGTCGGACGCGCTCAGACGCGAAAAGAGAGAAGAAGGAGTGTCACATGGCTGATGAGAGCCGAATCCCGATACCTGCCGAGATTGACAATGAGAGCATCCGTGCATTCGTGGAGGAGTGGGCCGAGGTCACCGATCCCGAGCGGATCGAGCTCGTCTCGGCTGCCGATGACGCGCGGCTCATCGGCGAAGCCCTCGCCGCAGGTGAACTGCTGCCCGCTGGTGTGGGCCGGTACTATGCCAGATCCAACCCGAAGGACACCGCCCGCTCTGAAGAGCGCACTGTCGTCGCAACCTCGAATCCTGCCGATCGCGGCCGCTACAACAACTGGCAGCCAGTGAGCGAGGTGAAGCCGCTCATTGTCGAGCGGATGCGCGGGGCCTCTCGTGGGAAGACGATGTACGTCGTTCCCTATCTGATGGCGCCGCCCGGCACGCCGCTCGCGGCCTACGCGGCCGGGGTGGAGCTGACTGATGATCGCACCGTGGTGCTGCAGATGATCCGCATGACCCGCGTCGGCCTCGAACACTTCGACGGGCTCACCGACCCGAACTTCTTCGTCCGCGGCGTGCAGGTCACCGGCGATCCCGACACGCTCATGCACGGCACCCCGGAGGATGCGCGCCTGTTCGCGACCATCGCCGACGAGCGCACGATCCTCCATTACGGCTCCGCATACGGCGGCAACGCACTTCTCGGGAAAATCGCTCACGGCCTCCGCCAGGCCTCCTACGACGGCTACCTCTCGGGCAAGTTCCTCGCCGAACAGTTCCTCCTGTTAGGCATCCGCGACCTCGAAACCGGTGCCACCTCTCACGTCTGCGGCGGGTTTCCGAGCGCGTCGGGTAAGACCAACCTCGCGATGACATTGCCGCCGGACACGCTCGGAGATCGGTACCGGGTTGACTTCTACGGCGACGATATTGCCTGGTTGTGGATCGACGACGAGGGCCGCTTGCGGGCGATCAACCCCGAGAACGGCGCGTTCGGGGTGGCGAAAGACACGAACGAGCGTACGAACCCGACGGCGATGGCTGCGATCGCGGAGGGCTCCGGCACGATCTTCACCAATACCGCCTACAACCGTCTCACTGGCGACGTGTGGTGGGAGGGTCTCACCCCCCAGCCTCCTGCGGAACTGGAGGGCTGGCTCGACTGGACAGGAGCCCCTATCGCCGACCGCAGATCTGACCAGCAGGATGCTCCGTGGGCGCACCCGAACAGCCGTTTCACGATTCCCCTCGAACGCATCCCGAACCTCGCCGCCGATGCCGCAGACCCTGCAGGTGTTGTGATCGATGCGATCATCTTCGGCGGTCGCACCCGCGACCGCGAACCCCTGATCCGCGCCATCGACGACCTCGCGGTCGGCGTCTACGACGGCCTCACCCTGGGCGCGGAGGCGACCTTCGCCGCGGAGGGCGTCGACGGGCAACTCAGATACGACCCTATGTCGATGCGACCCTTCTTCTCCTACTCAGAAGGCCGCTACGCGAAGCACTGGCTGAGCCTCCTCAGCCAGGCGCGGGAGCTGCCGGTATTCGCGCACGTCAACTGGTTCCAGCGCGACCCCGAAGACGGCCACTACCTCTGGCCTGGCTACCGCGAGAACCTCCGCGCGCTGAACTGGCTCTTCCGCTACCGCGCAGGGGACGCCCACGGGCAGCCCACGCCAGTAGGCGTCCTCCCCACAGCGGAAGAACTCGACCTCACCGGCCTCGATGTTCCCGCAGAGGATCTTGACCGGCTGCTGCGAATCGACACGAAGCGCTGGGCCGAGGAAATGCAGCACCGACATGGGCACCTCTCGAACCTGCGAGACCTCCCACAAGCCATCTGGGATGCACATCATCGTGTCGCTGAAACTCTCCAACCACTCGCCTCCGACCCAGCGTCGGATATTGCCCAATGATGTGGGCAGTACCGCAGACGCGACCATTGAACACCCTGACATGAAGGACTTATAGAGCATGAACCGCAGCACACCCCGATCCCCAGGATCCATCCGACGCTCGCTCGCTTTGTTGGCAGCATCGGCACTCACGATCAGCCTCGCCGCCTGCAGCAGTGCCGGCAGCGGTACCGACGCCGCAGCCGACGAACGCCCGGTGGTACTGACCACCTTCACCGTCCTCGCGGACATTGCTGAGAACGTGGCCGGCGACCACTTGCGCGTGGAGTCGATCACGAAGGTTGGCGCGGAGATCCACGGTTACGAGCCCACGCCGGGGGACATTCGAAAGGCCTCCGAAGCCGACCTCATTCTTGACAACGGGATGAACCTCGAAGCATGGTTCGGGCAGTTCGTTGAGGGACTGGACGTGCCTCACGTCGTCGTCAGCGAAGGAGTCGAGACGATAGATATCAGTGAGGACGCCTATGCCGGGTTGCCGAACCCGCACGCGTGGATGAGCCCAGTGAACGTGCAGATCTACGTCGACAACATGATCGAGGCGTTCAGCGAGCTCGACCCAGAGAACGCGAGCGCATTTGAGGCCAACGGAGAGGCGTACAAGGCTGAGCTTCAGAGCGTGCAAGACGAACTTGTCGAGGAACTATCAGTTTTGCCTGCCAATCAGCGGGCTTTGGTGACCTGCGAGGGCGCGTTCTCGTACCTCGCTCGTGATGCCGGGCTGACCGAGAAGTACATCTGGGCCGTGAACGCTGAGCAACAGGCCACGCCGCAGCAGATCACTTCGGCGATCGAGTTCGTGCGCGCCAACGACGTACCCGCTGTGTTCTGCGAGTCCACCGTTTCAGATGCACCCATGCAGCAGGTCGTCGAGGCCACCGATGCAGTCTTCGGCGGCACACTCTACGTGGACTCTCTCTCTGAAGCCGACGGCCCGGTGCCGACCTACCTCGACCTCATTCGCCATGACGCGACCGTCATCATCGACGCCCTGACCGGACAGCAGTCATGACCGCAGCGATCTCAGTGCACGACGTCACAGTGCACTACGGTGAGGTCCTCGCCCTCGATCACGCCAGCCTCGACATCCAAGCCGGGCGCGTATGTGGACTCATCGGGATGAACGGATCTGGAAAATCCACTCTGTTCAAGACCATCATGGGGCTCCTGCGTCCCGACTCCGGAACTGTGCGCGTTGAGGGTGAGAATCCCGCGAAAGCACGCAAATCGGGCGTCGTGGGCTACGTGCCGCAGAGTGAGGACGTGGACTGGGCCTTCCCGGTAACGGTGCGCGACGTCGTCATGACCGGACGCTACGGCCACATGGGCTTCACCCGCCACGCGAGGAAAGCCGACCATGACGCCGTTGATCACGCGTTGGAACGGGTGGAACTCACTGAATATGCAAATAGACAGATCGGGCAACTCTCAGGCGGCCAAAAGAAGCGCGCCTTCGTGGCACGCGGCATCGCGCAAGGCGCGACGATCCTGCTGCTGGACGAGCCATTCGCTGGCGTCGACAAGCGCTCCGAAGCGACCATCACCCGTCTGCTGCGCGAATTCGCCGGCGACGGAGCAACGATCCTCGTCTCAACCCACGACCTCCACGCATTACCCGACCTGGCCGACGAGGCCATTCTACTCATGCGGCGCGTGCTCATGCACGGCGAACCCGGCCTGGTGCTCCAGCCCGACAACCTTGCCCTGGCCTTCGGCCTGGACGTCATGAACCGAGGCGACAACTGATGAACCTGATCGAATTCTTCCTCGAACCCCTCAGCTACGACTTCATGGTCAGAGCCCTCGCCACCACCCTGATCGCCTCGATCGTGTGCGCGGTGCTCTCCTGCTGGCTCGTCCTGATCGGTTGGTCGCTCATGGGTGACGCTGTCTCCCACGCCGTCCTCCCTGGTGTCGTCCTGGCCTACATCGCCGGTGCGCCCTTTGCGCTCGGCGCCGTGATCTTCGGCTTCCTCGCCGTCGCCCTGATCGGAGCGGTGAGAGACACCAGCAGAGTGAAGGAGGACGCCGCAATTGGGATCGTGTTCACCACCCTCTTCGCCCTCGGGCTCGTGCTGATCTCCGTCACGCCGTCGCAGACCGACCTGAATCACATCATCTTCGGTAACCTGCTCGGCGTTTCCTGGTCGGACCTCATCCAGATCATCATCCTCGGTGCGATCACCTTCATCATTCTCATCAGCAAACGCCGCGACTTCACCCTCTACGCCTTCGACCCCACACACGCCCACGCCATCGGGCTCAACCCGAAGCTCCTCGGTGCCGCCCTCCTCGGCCTCCTCGCACTGACCGCGGTCGTTGCTTTGCAAGCCGTCGGCGTGGTCCTCGTCGTCGCGATGCTCATCATCCCAGGAGCCACCGCCTACCTCCTCACCGACCGGTTTGGACGCATGCTCATCATCGCCCCCGCCATCTCCGCCGCTTGCGCCGTGATTGGCCTCTACCTGAGCTACTACCTCGACACCGCCTCCGGAGGCATGGTCGTCCTCGCCCAGGGGGCCGTGTTCGCACTGGTCTACCTCTTCAGCCCCCGGCACGGCCTCATCGGAACCCGAGTCCTGAGCTTACGTCGTCGCCGAGCGCTCGCCGCTGCTCAGTGAGGGCCCCGTATGCGTGGCAAAAGCGACCGGTCAGGGACCAGAGCGCGGTATCTTCGTGCGATCTGGTCCCTGACCGAATCCGATCATGTGCCGGTCACGATCACCGGCCTCGCCCGCGCACTGCAACATGTTCCGGGAAGCGTTTCCGAACAGGTCAAACGTCTCGTCGGCGATGGCCTGATCGAACACGAACGGTACAAGAGTGTTTCGCTTACGCCGGAGGGGCGGTTAGAAGCGATACAGGTCGTGCGGGCCAATCGAATACTTCGCTGCTTCCTTCACGACATCCTCAACCTCCCTTGGAGCGAACTCGCCACAAACGCAGAAGCTCTGGAAGGCAGCAGTTCACCTAGGTTTCTCCAGCGGATCGAAGCCTCCCTCGACGAGCCCACCCACGACCCCTACGGGCAACCCATCCCTACACCAGGCGGCGACATCGAACCCCTCACCGACTCACCGCTGGGACAGCTGGTTCACTCGCACCGGACTCCGGTCGTGATCACGCGAGTCGCCGACGCGCCTGTGGAAATACTGACCTTCCTCGACGAGCGGAACCTCCCCCCGGGCACTCGGATGCAGATCCGCGCAAGTGCAACGGGTTCGCACGTCGCTGACGTCCGCACGGCACAATGGCACGGAACGCTACTCCCGGCCGGAATAGGGGCGCTTCGCGGGTCACTCCCCGAAGAAGCGGAGCAACTGCTGGCTCAACCGTCTGCGATGGACACGTAGAGCGCATCCGTAGCCGAACGTCCCAACGCCACTGAGGACGCTGCCTCCGCCACCCGCACATCAAGCGAATCCGAAAAGGCCGCCCCTTCGCCGACATCGAGTGTCGCTCCGACCACAAATCCGTGCTCCTGAAAGAACTGTAGGAGCGCGGGGTCCGAGTCCGAGATGCGTTCGACCAGAACACGGTGCCCCGCTCCTACCGTAGTCAGTTGCGTTGCATCTGGGATATGTACGGTGCCGTCTGCTGACGGGATGGGGTCGCCATGCGGGTCGCGGGTGGGGAACTCCAGAAACTCATCGATCCGGTCGATCATGAAATCTGACACCGCATGCTCAAGGTGCTCTGCCTCATCGTGCACTTGATCCCAGGAGTAGCCCAGGACACTCACAAGGAACGCCTCGATGAGGCGATGCCGCCTGACCATCACCAACGCATACGAACGTCCGGTCTCCGTCAACTCCACCGCCCCGTAAGGCGCGTGGTCTACGAGCCCCTGCGACGCGAGCTTGCGGACGGCATCAGAGACGGAGGAGAGCTTTAATCCCGTCCGCTCCGCGATCAGCGTCGGCGTCACCTGCGCGGACGACCACTCCGTGAGGCCCCATATGGCCTTCAGATAGTTCTGTGTGCTGGCGGAAAGCGCTGAGACGGACATTTACTCATGGTACTGCCGAACTTTGAACTACGGCGCAGGTGTTTTCGACTATGTGCTTTCGTGCACCAAGCTCACGATTAGCGCCGTAATCGCAGCGCTCGCTTGCCTCGGCAACACGCCATTTCCAAGTGCGGCGAGCTGATGATTTGCGGTAAGTCCATGCTGGGCATCAGTTACCCATCCCGATGGAAGACCCATGAGCCATTCCACAAACGCGGGTGCGGGACGGGGGCCGGTGTCGTCGCTCAAATGCGCAGGCGAGGGCGCAACACGGCCAGCGATCTGCTCCCATCGAGTCACGGCTTCGGCGTATCGTCCCCAGCGTCGAAGAGTTGCCCGATCAACGACCACAGGCTCTCGGGTTCCTCGGTACGGTACCCGCTCGGTCCGTGGAGGGCGAGGTCTATGATCTGATGACTCAGCGCGATCGTGCCCCGGCGTTCCTTCACCTGTTGCAGACTCTCCCCGCCGCGTGAGGCGTCCGACGCGAGTGGTGTCCGGAAGAGTGCGGTGGGCGAGGATGAACACACGGTACCTGGGGTGGGGTGCCCCGATGTCGGAAGCGGGTAAACCGAGCCATCGCGCGTCATACCTGAGGTCGGCCAGGTCTCCCAGAACTGCTCCTGCTGCCCGAAGAGGTCGAGTTGCGGCTTCTCCCAGATGCCACGGGTCGGGTTCCACACCGCGAGGGGTTGCACTGTCGGGGGTTGCATCTCTGAAGTTGCGTTGCTCATTATCGTCTCCTTCGAGGTTTGCGCGGATCGCGGGCGCGGAGAGCAACCCACGGACGTTCTCGATTACGACCCATTCGGGTTGCAGCGCGTCGATCGCTGCCGCCATGTGTCCCCAGAGGCCGGAGCGGGTGCCCGGTGCCAGGCCGGCCATCTTCCCGACAGTCGACACATCTTGGCAAGGGAACCCGCCGCAGAGGATGTCCACCGGTGGGACGGTGTCCCAGTCGATAGTGGTGATGTCGCCGAGGTTCGGCGCATCGGGCCAGTGATGGGAGAAGACACGCGCGACGGGTTCGTTGATCTCGGAGAACCATATCGTGCGGGCGTTGAAGACTTCTTCGACGGCGAGATCGAGCCCGCCATAGCCGGAGAACAGTGACCCGACACGCAGTGGCGTGGCCGGGCTGACGAGGGGCAGGTCTGCCACGGGTGAGCCTCCTAGAACAGTGATCCCGGAGTCGTGCTGCTGCCCCGGGATGGTCACCAGCCAGGTGCACCGGCCGCACACGGCTCAGCGCCTATTCCGTCACTGAGCCTCACGCAGATATCCGCCATCGACGTTCGCCACTCAGTCCTTCGCCACTCAGTCCTTCGCGGTTCGCTCGCACGAGTTGTCACGCGTCTTGCAAGCGAGGAGCGCCACCGTCCGAAAGTGGCCCCCGAAGTCGCCGCGCCGCGGACTGCGGGGCTCACCTTCGGGGTGAGGAGAGGCGGCGGCTGGTGACGGTTTCGATGCGGGTGATGTCCGCCGGTGACGGCTACAAGTACCTCCTGCGCACCGTCGCCTCGGGTGACGGCGAGCGTGCTCTCTCGACCCCGCTGACGAGGTACTACACGGAGGAAGGCACCCCACCCGGCAGGTGGATGGGGTCAGCGGTCATCGCGCTCGGCGGCGGAAGCATCACTGTCGGCGATGAGGTTTCTGAGGAGGAGCTTCAACGTCTGATCGGGCAGGGCCGTGACCCGGTGACCGGCCAGGCACTCGGCAGCCCGTATCGGAACTACGCGACAGTGGCCGAGCGCATCGAGCATCGCAACGCATCCGCTACGGCAGTGAGGAAGGTATCGACTTCACCGACATCTACTTCCTCACTGTCACCTACCACGCCCTGCGTGCCTCGAACAGGCTCGCCATAGAACGAGGAACGACGTTCGCCGGATTCGAGACCTCCGCCTACGCCGATGGCTCGTACTTCGACAAGTACACCGAGCGTGACTGGCAGCCGGCCACCGACCGCGTTCGCGTCCTTTTCGCAAAGGCAGGTGTCGCGATCCCCACCCGTGGCGACTGGGCGCAGCTGCGGGAATCCGTGCGGCAGCACGGCATCTACAACGCGTACCTGCAGGCCATCCCGCCGACCGGATCGATCTCGTACGTAAACAATGCGACCGCGTCGATCCATCCGATCGCAGCGAAGATCGAGATCCGCAAAGAAGGCAAGCTCGGCCGCGTCTACTACCCGGCCCCGCACATGACCGACGACAACCTTGAGTTCTTCGAGGACGCGTACGAGATCGGCTACGAGAAGATCATCGACACCTACGCCGCCGCCACCCAGCATGTCGACCAAGGCCTGTCCCTGACACTGTTCTTCCGCGACACGGCGACCACGCGCGACATCAACAGAGCCCAGATCCATGCCTGGCGTGCCGGGATCAAGACCCTTTATTACATCCGCCTGCGCCAGCCCGCGCTCGAAGGCACCGAGATTGAAGGCTGCGTCTCTTGCGCGCTGTAACCCCAGAATCTGATCTTCCCGAAGGAGCACCCATGACCCTCACCGATATCACCCGCCCGATCACCGAGATCTCCGTCACCCCGCCCGGCTATCGGCACGACCCGGCAGCCCGCCTACGGCCCATCAACTGGAACCGCGTCGGCGACGACAAAGACCTCGAAGTTTGGAACCGCCTCACTGCGAACTTCTGGCTGCCGGAGAAGGTGCCGCTCTCCAACGATCTCGCCGCCTGGCAGAAACTCACCCAGGAGGAACGCACGCTGACCATGCGCGTGTTCACCGGGCTCACCATGCTTGACACCGTGCAGGCCACCGTTGGGGAGATCTGCCAGATCCAGGATGCCCGCACCGAACATGAGGAGGCCGTGTACACAAATATCGCGTTCATGCAGTCCGTGCACGCCCGCTCCTACTCGTCTGTGTTTTCCACGCTCACCTCGACCCCCGAAATCGACGACGCCTACCGGTGGGCCGTCGCGAACGACCTTCTTCAGGAGCGGTGTAAGAGGGTGCTCGCGGTGACCGTCTCCTGGTGTCAGACTTCCTGTGGTTCACGCTCGGTTTGGTCGTTGTTTGTGCCGGAAGAATAAATCATCGACGCAATGGCTGCGACCGCCAGCGTTCCGAAGATGAAGGTCAGCGAGAACCAGGTGGGGATCTCCGGAACCCAAAGCACAGGCTGGCCATCGTTGATGAACGGTAGCTCGTTGACGTGCAGTGCGTGGAAGACCAGCTTGACTCCGATGAAGCCGAGCACGAACGCCAGCCCAAGATCGAGGAAAACCAGCCGCGACATCAGACCGTCCAGCAGGAAGTACAGCTGACGTAGTCCGAGCAGTGCCAAGGCATTCGCCATGAACACCAGGTACGGCTCCTGGGTGATACCGAAGATCGCGGGGATCGAATCGAGCGCGAACAACAGGTCGGTGAACCCGAGCGCCACGATCACCAGTACGAGCGGGGTGAACATTTTTTTGCCGTGCTCGACGATGGTCCACTTGTCGCCGTTGTAGTTTTCAGAGGATGGGATGAACTTCTGCAGGTGCGAAACCCAACCGGGCATTTCTGGATCGTCGTCCTGGAAGGACTCGATGAACTGGCGGATCGCCATGATTAATAGCCAGGCACCAAAGATATAGAACACCCACGAGAGCTGTTCCAGGATCCACGCACCGGCAATGATGAAGCCGGTGCGCAGTACTAGAGCGATCGCGATACCTAAGAGCAGCACTTTCTGCTGTGCGATCTTCGGCACCTTGAAGCTCGTCATGATCAGCAAGAAGACAAAGAGGTTATCGACCGAGAGCGCTTTCTCGGTGGCGTAACCGGTGATGAAGTCACCCGCGTGAGCCCAATCCCACTGCCACGCCACGAGCAACATAAACACGAATGCCATGCCGATGTAGAAGACCGACCAGAATGCGGCCTCTTTCATGGACGGCACATGGGCGTGTTTGACGTGGGAGTAGAAGTCAAAGAAAAAGAAGCCGACGATGACAGCTACGCTGACGGCCCAGATCCACAGCTCAACATGACCCATACGGGTTCCTCCAGGTGGTTCGCATGAACTTCGCTGAAGGTCTCTTCCGCTGCGGGGCAGCCGGTGATGCCGGGATCGTGGCGTACCACGCGTTCCGTGATGACGACAGCACCGTTCGAGGAATACTCCCCTTCACTGAAGTTCTAAGGGTACACGTTGGGCCCGAAGCAAGGTTGTTTGCCCTGTGAATCGCGGGACTATCCTGAGCGTTTCCGCTCATTGAAGCGAGTGTTCGCGCTGGTTACACAGGCTTAGTTAGGCAGCAGACACCACCATTGCTGCTCGCAATGTTCGCCGTACTGTCTGGTCATCGAGGTGGATGCGGTGGGTTTCGCTCGGCGCGTTGGGGCTGCTGCCGGTCCGCCATCGCACAAACACAGTGATCTCAGTATTGTCTTCAATGGGGCCCGGCTCACCAATACGGTTAAAGACCAGTGGCACTGACAAGTTAAAGGTGCGTCTATCGGTCCCGCTCGATTGCGCCACAACGAAATTGGTTCTGTCACTACGGTTGCACCACATCGCTAAAGGCGCATCAGAGTCGTGCTCGCCGGGAACCGGTTCGCGACGGTGGAGTGGAAAAGTGCCGGAAACTGCCTGGGCTTCAACTCGTATCTCAAGTCGTTCGGGGGTTAGCGCAAACCGGTGTAATCGCACACACAAGTCATCACTGCTGAGGTCGAGGGTTATTGGTGGCTCAACAATGCCAGCGAGCCAGGTCTCCTGCGAGTCAACGGTCTTTGGTGTATGCATCGAGACACTCATTTGCTCTCCTTGTTGGGTACGGGCCTTTGTGTTGCAACCGCTGACCGCGTGGAACGTGCTACTTGAAGCGTGGTCGAGGGAATGATGAGTGCCGACGTTGGAATGTCGGCATCACTCCAATCAACGAAAATGGTTGGTTCCTCGCCTGGAACCCAGATGAAACAGTCGGTGCTGAGCGTTTGGTCGCAGGAGCTGAATGTTCCGAACTCTGACGACCCGCACTCCCACGAAAACCGTATGGTCGAGTCAGCCCAATTCATCCACAGTCGAATGCTGTTCGAAGCATCCTGTTGGCCTGGGAATGATTCCCGCCACGCGGGGAGGAACGAATCGATATCGCAGCTCGGCTGCCGATATGACCGCACGCTTAATTCAACAGTAAGCTTCGCGTCGTTAACGAAGCACGGGCCGACTCGAACCGCAACCGTCGGTGAAGGCTGGAGATATAGCGTTGACCCGGGTAGCTGTGTGCCCGGTGCACGGAACCGTGATGTTTCTACTTGTACGTCCATTTGCAGCGGTAGTTCTCTTTTTGCGTCATTGTTGATGACCCCGTTCGAATCGCGAACGTAATAACTACACCATTGCTGAGACGAAACTCGCACTCAGAAGCCCAAACTTTTGGATAGCTGTGGAGGGCTCCTGTTCGGTTGTGCGCACAGTAATTGGGGCCATCAGTTGTGGTTTCGGATGCGGCTGGGCAAGCATCGGTGGTCACAGTGAACGCCGATGGTGAGGGCTCACGGATGGTGATGCTAGGTACCACGGTCAACTTCCGCAATCACCCGATCGGTAGCTACCAGTGGATTGGCCGGTCGATCGAGTGGCTGGCGCCGGAAGGTGCCGCTGTTGAAGCGCCTGCACCATCGGCCACCGACCCAGGTCCATCAGCACCGACCGAACCATCGCAGCCTGCTCCGGACGCATCCGATCCGGCAGCGAAAACACCGCAAGAGGTTGCGCCCACCGGTGGCGGCAAGGGCAGTGATAGCGAAGACGCCGCCGGAGGCACCCTCCCGAGTACCGGTGCCGATGTTCCGGTAGGGCCGATGGGCATTGCCATCGCGCTACTGCTGGCAGCGAGTACCGCACTCGGTCTGCGCCATCGCCAACAGCTGCGGCGAGTCGAAGCTGAGATCGACGGCTAGGCACTCGAAGCCCAGGCATGAGCCGTTACTCGAGGGCCGTTGTGTACGCGATTGCGTGGGCGGCGGCCCTCGGTCTGTTGTCGCTCGCTAGGTTGCGACGGGATACCCGTTTGCGACGCGGACGACGAATCCCGTCGGCGAATCAGCAGTTTCGATGACCGAATAACCGAGGTTGTTGATGCCCGGTGCGGTTCGTCCGAGTATTGCCTGCAACACGAGTCGCACGACGCTACCGTGCGTGATAACCAGCACATCCTCGTGCGGATGAGTACTGGCAAGTTCACGCAGGGCAGGCAAGACTCGCTCGACCACCGCATCCGTTGACTCAACTGTCGGGTGATCGAGGCTGCGACGAGAACCGTCTTCGAGGTACACCAGTTCGCCCTCGAGATCGCCAAAGCTACGCTCAATGACTGCAGCCAACACTGTGGGCGTTTCGATCTGCAGCGCGTCGGCGAAGAACTGGGCGGTGTCGCGGGTACGCGTCAACGGGGAACAGTACACCTGTGACCATCCCTGCCCGCCGATGAACTGTGCCGCATCCTTGGACTGGCTAATGCCTCGGGCGTTTAACGGAATATCGGTCGTACCCTGGAGTCGGCCGGCCGCATTCCAATCTGTTTCTCCGTGACGGATCAAACCAATTCGCATGACAACCAGCCTACGGGGCGGAAGTCACACGACGCGCTCCGGCGAATCGCCTAGGGTGGAGCTATGGCAGAACGACGCGCATGGTCCCTCGGAAATGCCCTCCGCGGCATGTTCACCCGCGACAAGATCGACGAACAGACGTGGGAAGACCTCGAAGACGCGCTCATCACCGCTGACTTCGGCCCGGATATCACCGACGAGATTCTCGATGAGCTCCGTGGTGAGGTGGTGCGCCTAGGCACGGATGATCCGCGTGATTTGAAGCGGATGCTGCGCGAAACAATTGAAGAGCGCCTTGCGAAATTCGACCCAACGCTCAAACTTTCGGAGCGACCCGCCGTCACCCTCGTTGTTGGGGTGAACGGTGTCGGCAAGACCACCACGATCGGAAAGTTTGCCCGGTTCCTGCGTAACTTCGGGCGCACGGTCGTTGTCGGTGCTGCTGATACGTTCCGTGCCGCTGCCGTTGAGCAGCTCGACACTTGGGCGATGCGAGCGGATGTGCGCATTGTTCGCCCCCAGCACTTCGGTCAAGACCCCGCATCCGTCGCCTACCAGACGGTGGAGACCGCCGTGCGCGAGGGGATCGAGATGGTCGTGATCGACACCGCCGGTCGCTTGCAAACCAAAGCCGGGTTGATGGATGAGCTCAGCAAGATTCACCGCGTGGTCGAAAAAATCGTGCCGGTGTCCGAGGTGCTGCTCGTGCTCGACGCCACCACCGGGCAAAACGGTGTGATGCAGGCCGAGGCATTCATCGAACACGCTGGGGTGACCGGGCTGGTCATCACCAAACTCGATGGCTCGGCCAAGGGCGGGTTCGTGCTTGCGGTGCAGGAACGTACCGGGCTGCCGATCAAGCTCATCGGTACCGGCGAAGGGATCGGCGATCTCACCGGTTTCACGCCGCACGTGTTCGCCGAGCAGCTTCTCGCCGACGCGTAACACGCGGCCAGTATCGTCGCAATCGTGCCAACATTCGATCTGGAATCGCTCGCGCTATTCGTTCAAGTCGTGAACGAAGGCAGCATTAATGCGGCTGCCGCCGCTGCGGAACGTTCACAGCAATCGGTATCGGTGCGGATGCGCAAGCTCGAGCAAGAGCTCGGGCTCACGCTGCTTGCCCGCGGTTCGCGCGGATCGCACCCGACCGAGACCGGCATCCTCGTGGCCGAGTGGGCTGCCGAGTTCTTGGCGGCGCAAGACGCGTTCTCCGACCGCCTCGCCGCGCTTCGAGCCGAGCGCACAAGTAATCTGCCGATCGCCGCATCCCAAACCATCGCCGGCTACTTGCTGCCCGGATGGCTCATCGCGCTACGCGCGCAATCCGGTATCGACTCACATCCGCACGTCCGAGCCGTAAACTCACACGAAGTGATCGCGCAGGTACACGCCGGCGAGGTCGATCTTGGATTCATCGAGTCGTTCGAACAGCCCGACGGCCTGCAGCAGCGGATCATCGGTCAGGATGAACTCGTCGTGGTCGTGGCTCCCGAGCACGAATGGGCCGGGCGTGAGCACATCAGCATTGAGACGCTTGCCGCAACACCGCTGGTGGTGCGCGAAGAAGGTTCCGGAACTCGGCAGGTGCTCGAAACGCTGCTTGCCCAATCGCATCCGAACCTGAAACTCGCAGAACCGGCCGCCGAGTTTTCGGCCGTGATGTCGGTTCGTAATGCGGTCGCTGCCGGGATGGGGCCGTCGGTGATGAGCATGGTCACCGTCGGCGATGACCTCGCAGCGGGACGGCTGGTGCGAGTTGCGGTGGCGGGGATGCAGTTTCGCCGCCCGTTCACGGCGATCTGGCGTGAAGAACAACCGCTTGGCACGATGGCGAACACACTCGTGTCACTCGCCGCGCAAGCGCTCGGTAACGCCGAGCAGTAGTGCATACACGGCGGGCCTGCGCGCAGCGTGAATGCCCGGTAGAATAGCCGGACTATGGCCCTGTTTGGTAACCTCTCTGATCGCCTCGTCGACGCCCTCGGCAACCTCCGCTCTAAAGGAAAGCTGACCGCGGCGGATATCGACAGCACTGTCCGCGAAATTCGTCGTGCGCTGCTTGAAGCCGACGTTGCCCTGCCGGTGGTGAAAGCGTTTGTTGCGCACGTTCGCGAACGCGCACTCGGCGATGAGGTGAACCGCGCACTTAACCCGGCACAGCAGGTCGTTCAGATCGTTAACGAGGAACTCATCCGCATCCTCGGTGGCGACCAGGACCGTAACATCTCGTTCGCGAAGCGCCCACCGACGGTAATCATGCTCGTCGGTTTGCAGGGTGCAGGTAAGACCACCCTCGCCGGAAAACTGGCGAAGTGGCTGGTGCAGGAACAGCACACACCGATGCTGGTTGCTGCCGACTTGCAGCGCCCTAACGCGGTAACCCAGCTGCAGATCGTCGGTGACCAGGCAGGTGTTCCGGTGTTTGCACCCGAACCCGGCAATGGTGTGGGCGACCCGG
This sequence comes from Pseudoclavibacter sp. Marseille-Q3772, assembly GCF_916618895.1. Lineage (NCBI taxonomy): Bacteria > Bacillati > Actinomycetota > Actinomycetes > Micrococcales > Microbacteriaceae > Pseudoclavibacter > Pseudoclavibacter sp. Marseille-Q3772. The sequence continues at coordinate 965,380 of NZ_OU745391.1, read as the reverse complement.
TACGTGTGGCCCGCGAATCGCTGCGACTTGCAGAGTCAAAGCAGCACGATGTGGTCATCATCGACACTGCGGGTCGTCTCGGTGTCGACGAAGAACTGATGAATCAGGCGCGTCGCATTAAAGAAGCGACGAACCCGGATGAGGTGCTCTTCGTCATCGACGCCATGATCGGTCAGGATGCGGTCGCGACCGCGCGGGCCTTCCAGCAGGGCGTTGACTTCAGCGGTGTTGTCTTGACGAAGCTGGATGGTGATGCTCGCGGTGGTGCGGCGCTGTCCGTTGCGCAGACCACCGAGCGTCCGATCATGTTTGCCTCGGTTGGTGAACGTCTCGAAGACTTCGAACAGTTCCACCCAGACCGGATGGCCGGCCGCATCCTGAACATGGGTGACGTGCTGTCGCTCATTGAGGAAGCACAGCGTGCGTTCGATGAAGAAGAGGCGCGCAAGTCTGCAGAGAAATTGGCGCGCAATGAGTACACCCTCGACGACTTCCTCAAGCAAATGCAGCAGGTTCGCCGCGCGGGCAACTTCAAGAAGATGCTCTCGCTGCTGCCGAACGTGCCGAAGGAGTACAAGAACGCAATCGACGACTTCGATGAGTCTTCGCTGGTGCGTATCGAGGCGATTATTCAGTCGATGACGCCGCTGGAACGCCGCAACCCGAAGGTGCTGAACGGTTCTCGTCGTTCGCGTATCGCGCGCGGTTCGGGTACCGAGGTTCGCGATGTCAACGAGCTGGTCAAACGGTTCGAAATGATGGCGAAGATGACTCGCTCGATGGCAAGCGGCGAGGGCATGCCCGCAATGCCGGGAATGCCCGGTATGTCCGGCATGCCGGGGCGTGGTCGCGGTGCGGCGAAGAAAGCTGCGGCGAAGAAGAAGGGGAAGAAGTTCTCCGGAAACCCGCAGAAGCGGATGCAGCAACAGGCGGCCCCGAAGGAATCCGCGGCACCGTCTGGCTCGTCGTTCGGCGGCGGTGCGTTCGGTGGTGGCGCCTTCGGCGGCGGCCAGGGGCAGGGCGGCCCGACGCCCGAAGAACTCGAGAAGCTGCAGAAGTTCTTGCGCAAGTAGCGCAGTAGCGCGTCCGAGCCGTACGGCTCGGGGGAGCCTAGGCTCGGCGAACTACTGGTTTTCCGTCCACGACTGGTAGAGATCGGGGCGCACGCGTCGAGTGCGTTCGAGCTGCTGCTCATGGCGCCAACTCGTGATGTTCGCGTGGTGACCACTGAGCAGTACTGGCGGCACCTCCATCCCGCGCCACACTGCGGGCTTTGTATAGCTCGGGTACTCGAGCAACCCCTGTTCGTGTGATTCTTCAACGAGCGACTCGGGGTTTCCCACGACGCCCGGAATGAGCCGACCAAACGCCTCGATCATCGCCATCACAGCGACCTCACCGCCGTTGAGGACATAGTCGCCGATTGAAATCAGTTCAACGCGTGCGCGTGAGGCTGCGTACTCGAATACGCGCTGGTCGATGCCCTCGTAGCGCCCGCATCCGAACACGATGTGCGACTCCTGTGCCAGATCACGCGCCCGCGCCTGTTGAAACACATCACCGGCAGGCGATGGGAAGATCACCAACGGTGATTCGGTGGGGGAGTCGTCAAGAATGCGGTCGAGCGTTTCGCCCCAGGGTTCTGGCTTCATCACCATGCCTGCGCCGCCGCCGTAAGGCGTGTCATCCACAGTGCGGTGACGATCGGAAGTGGCATCGCGAAGATCGTGGATGCGCAGGTCGATGAGTCCCTGCGCGCGGGCTTTACCCAGCAGCGAGAGATCGAGGATGTCGAAGAACTGCGGAAAGATGGTGACGATATCGATGCGCACGATTATGCGGTTTCTTCGCCGGTGGCTGTCGTAGCGGATGCGGTGTCTGCGCGCTCCTGCGGGGAGCGCTGGCCTTCCGGCCGCGCCTCTTCGGCGTTGCCATCAAACAGTCCACCCGGTGGGGTGATCGTGACTGTGCCGCGTTCGATATTGACTTCGGGAACGATCTCCTTCACGAACGGCACCATGACATCGCCGGTTGCGGTGGTCACGACAAGCAGATCTTGGGCGGGGAAGTGGTCGACGCGGGCAATCTTGCCGACGACCGAACCGTTCACGACCGCATCCAGTTCAACCAACTGGTGGTCATACCAGGTGTTTGGGTCGAGTTCTTCGGCATCGTCCTGATCGACCCACAGGATCGCCTTCACGAGCGTCTCAGCGGTGGTGCGGTCGGTTACGCCCTCAAAGAATCCGAGGGGAGCGTCACCGAGCCAGCGCAGCTCGCGCAGCACAAGCTTCTTGCCTCGCCAGGGTGAGGATGCGGGTACCTGTAGCGAGAACGACGCGCCGGGAACGAACCGCCGATTGGGTTCATCCGTGTAAAGCTCGAGTTTGATTGCGCCCTTAAGGCCGTGTGCCCGAACGAGCCGGCCAACGCGCAATTGGGTGATGCCGCTGCGTTTCTTACCGCCCACGCTGCCCACCCGGGAAGTTAGTCAGTGGCCACGTCCACACGGACGCGGCGCCCCTGAGCCAGCGCCGAAATCACGGTGCGCAGCGCCTGTGCTGTGCGTCCGTTTCGGCCGATGACGCGGCCGCGGTCCTCCGGGTGCACCTGCACCCGGAGGACTTCGCCGCGAGGAGTTTCTCGAGCATCAACGCGAACATCGTCCGGGTTATCAACGATTCCGCAGACAATGTGTTCGAGCGCTGACGCGAGCATGAACTACTCCTTGGTTTCTTCTGCTTCGGCAGCTGGTGCTTCCTCGGCGGGTGCTTCGGTTGCCTCGGCAGCCGGTGCTTCTTCTTCAGCCTTTGGTTCAGCCTTCGGCTTCAGCACCGGCTTCTTGTTGGCGTCAGCCTGGAAGGCTTCCTTCTCGACCTGCGGCTTAACCTGCGATTCGGTCGGGCCTTCGCCCTTGAACTTGCCCCAGTCGCCGGTGAGCTTCAGAAGTGCGGCGACGGCTTCGGTGGGCTGAGCACCGACGGAAAGCCAGTACTGAGCGCGCTCGGACTCGATCGAGATTACCGAGGGTTCGCGGGTGGGGTCGTAGGTGCCGATCTCTTCGATGACGCGGCCGTTGCGCTTGGCGCGTTCGTCGGCGACAACCACACGGTAGAAGGGTGCACGGGTCTTACCCAGGCGCTTAAGGCGGATCTTTACAGACACAGGTCTCCTGCTTTGGTTTGAAAATTAATGAACACTCTTGGCTCAGCCAAATGCGTGGGGCGCGCTCGACCGAAGCTCAGGATGCGCTGCGCGCTGCGAAGAGAGGGTCGCGGCACAGACTCAACGAACTATTCTTGCAGATTTCCAGCCAAGTTGAAAAGCCGTTCCAGCGGATTCAACGGGTTCGTGTGTGCCGTTCACTAATAGGTCGGTACGATGACGGTCATGGAGTTCAACGCAGGCGAACGCGTATCCCTCTCGCTGGACTGGGATGTCGCGCTTGTCGACCCGGCAAGCGGAGAGCTTGTTGGTCGTGCCGGTGAAGTGCTCGATGCTCTTGCAGAGCCCAGTTTCAGTGCCGGGTTCATGACGAACACCGTTCGAATTTCTACCGCCGTGCACCGCAATGTGCCGGGCGCAATCGCTGAGTTGCGGGCATTGGCAACGAAAGTAGTGGCGGCGGCGGATGCGGCCGGCTGCGGGGTGATCGGTGTCGGCGCGCATCCATACTCCGATTGGCATGTGCAAACAATCACCCCTGACCACCACGGCATCGAGCTCGTAGAACGTGGTCGTGAGTGGTCGCGCCAACTCGCAGCTTGGGGGATGGGCGTCCACGTCGGTGTCGAAGACCCGCAAATGATCCCGAGCATCACCGGCGCACTCGGGCGGAACTATCAGTGGTTATTGGCCCCGACAGCAGCAAGCCCGTACTGGATGGGACAAAACACCGGTTTTGTCTCGCACCGCACTCTGCTGCGCCGTCAAGTGCCCGGAGCCGGACTGCCCTCACGATTCGACAGCTGGGAAGACACGGTGCAGGCGGTGAACGGAATGTGCCGAGCCGGTGTTATTGAGCGCTGGGAAGACCTGGACTGGACGCTTCGCCCCGAGCCGTGGTCGGGCTCCGTCGGCGTAACGGTCGCCGATAGCCAGCCATCGCTTTTCCACATTGCGGCGCACGCAGCAGTGGTGCAGTGCGTTGTCGAAGAGGCGATCCGTGCCGTGCAAGCGGGGAAACCGCTGCCACTACTACCAATGTGGGTGGTGCGCGAGAATAAGTTTCGGGCGGCACGGTTCGGCTTGGACACCAAGATTATTGTGGATGCGGACGGTAACGAGCAGCCGGCCCGTGAGGCGTTTGCGCGCCGAATCGATGAGCTACAGGGCATCGCTCGTGATCTCGGCTGTGAGGGCGAACTCGTAAGCTGCTTGCTGCTGCTCGACAGCACGCCCGCCGAACGCCAGCGCGCCACGCTTCGCGGCGGCAACCGCATCGGACTTATCGACTCGCTACGAACGGATTTTCTTCGATGACTGCACCTTCCCGCGCATACTTCCCGAGTTCCATCGGTAATGCGGTAGTTATGGCGTTTGGCTTTGTGCCATTCGCAGTATCGGCATGGGCCATCGTGGCCTGGCTGATTTGGAGACAAAGCCTCACCGGATTCCTATCCCTATTCGTCGTTGTGCCGTTGCTGTTCTTGGAGCTGGCGATCTTTGGGTTCGTGCTGTGGCTGCGACCAAGTATCCGTACCGCTCGAAAACTGCCCATCGCCGAAGGCAGCTGGTATCTTGGCGCGATCGCGGCCTGGGTTGCTGGAGTCAGCACTCCGGGTGCGGTCGGGGGCATCCTGCAATTGGTTGCGATCGCGGTATCCGCCTTCGGTATTTGGTGGTGCGCCAAACGTTCCCAGCAGGAGAACATCGACAATATGACGGCGCGTGCGCAGCAAATGCGCGATCACCTACGCACTGGGTCCCCCGAGGAGCCGCAGCCACGAGTTATCACCGTTGATGAAGAGTGGACCGTGCAAGAGGGTCCTGGTGCCAGCGGCCGGGATGCGGTCGATGCCGAGATCATCGACGACAACGATGAAGACGAGAGCGGCCCCGAGTGGATCGCTCGCCCGCGCGGGGAATAGCGAACGGTCGCTGCGCTGCCAACTGCTGTGCGCATCCACTTGCCGGACACTCGAATGACCGGGTAAACTAGCCGCTTGTGCCGCGGCATGACTCTGCCACAGGGGACACTCTGCCGCTGGAATACAGACCATTCATTTCAATGCAATCGACCTGTGGCGATGCAGAGAGTGATGCATCACATGGCAAACCTCATTGACCAGATCGACGCACAGTCGCTGAAGGACGTTCCGGAATTCCGCCCCGGCGACACCGTCAAGGTTCACGTCAACATCGTTGAAGGTAACCGTTCGCGTGTTCAGGTGTTCCAGGGCATCGTGCTTGCTCGTCAGGGCGACGGCGTGCGCGAAACCTTCACCGTTCGTAAGGTGAGCTTCCAGGTCGGCGTTGAGCGTACCTTCCCGGTACACTCGCCGATCATCGAAAAGATCGAGGTTGTTTCGCGCGGTGTCGTTCGTCGCGCCAAGCTGTACTATCTGCGCGACCGTCGCGGTAAGGCAGCGAAGATTCGCGAGCGTCGCGAGAGCTAATCACTTCGTTTACGTACCAACTCGGTAACGTTCATTCCGCAGCCTCTGCCAGTCGGCGGGGGCTGTGGTCATTTTCCACGTAGAATCGCTTGCAATCTCACACACCCGAGGAGCTCCGCTTGCCAGACGTTGATTACGAACTGCCGACACTGGCACCGTCTGGTCACGGCGAAGAGGATGACGACCTCATTGTCGAGCTCTTCCGGCACACACACGGTCCGCGCCATCGGCTGCGCGACGATATTGCGCTCAACCGCAAGGGCGAGATCGTCCAGCGCGGCGGTTTCACACTGTTTTTGCGCGACGCGGCAATCATTGTCGTGATCGCGCTGGTGATTTCGGTCATCATCAAGACGTTCTTCTTGCGGCCGTTTTACATCCCCTCCGCATCCATGCACAACACGCTGATCGAGGAGGACCGCGTACTGGTGAACCAATTGGTGCCGGATCTCGTCCCCTTAAATCGCGGTGATGTGATCGTGTTCCAGGATCCGGGTGGCTGGCTGCCTGCCGCGCAACCTGAAGAGAAACAGCCCGTGCAAGCGGTCGTCGATGGTTTCCTCGAGGGCATTGGCCTGAAGCCAGAGGATGCACACAATCACCTCGTCAAGCGAGTAATCGGAATGCCTGGCGACCACGTGGTGTGCTGTAACGCCTACGGGCAGATCGTGATTAACGATGTTCCAATCCGCGAACCGTACATCGTGACCGACTCACGCGATCGCGCATCCGGCGAGGCATTCGACGTGACGGTGCCCGAGGATTCGGTGTGGGTCATGGGCGATAACCGGTTCAACTCGCAGGACTCGCGCGCACACCAAGACCTACCCACTAAGGGGTTTGTGCCGTACGAGAACATTGTCGGGCAAGCGTTCATGATCAACTGGCCGATGAACCGGATCGGTTTTATCGACAATTACTCAGGGGTATTCGCGGCCGTACCCTCGCGGCGTCCATAGTGCCAGTCGAACCAACGCTTGAAGTAGAGCGTGCCCTGCTGCGCGAGACCTCGGTGGTGATCGGTATGGATGAGGTTGGGCGCGGTGCGCTTGCCGGTCCAGTAACCGTTGGGGTCAGTGCGATCCGTGCGCAAGAATGCGAGGCCGGTTTCCCCGAGGGCTTGCGTGATTCGAAGCTGCTGACGGAGCGTCGGCGCGAGGCGTTTGCGCCACTGGCGCGCGAGTGGGTGTGGGCTTGTGCTACCGGATGGGCGAGCGCGGCCGAGATTGATGAGTTCGGGATCGGCCCGAGCCTCGCCGCCGCCGGTGTTCGGGCGCTGGCGCAGCTGTGGGAACAGGGTGTGCCCGTAGCTGACAGCACCATACTGCTCGACGGCACGCATGATTGGCTGACTCCCGGGTGTACTTCGTCGCTGCACGTCGTAACCAGACCGAAAGCCGACCGTGACTGTGCCGCGGTAGCCGCCGCATCCGTCATTGCAAAAGTCGAGCGTGACCAACATATGGCACAGCTAGTGGCAGCGGATGCGCAACTCGAGCCGTACGGCTGGCTACGTAATAAAGGCTACGGTTCGGCTGCACATCGACAGGCGATTGTTGCGCTTGGTGCAAGCGCGCACCACCGGGCAACTTGGTTGTACAAGATTCTTGCGGCAAGCGGTTCCGGCGCGTCGTAGCGCCGATACGGGTTCTCGTGGCGGCAGTGCGGTTATTGGCCTGTGCGGGCTAGACTGAACGGTCATGAACGATGAGGCTTTCGACGAATACGAACGCGGTGTAGAACTGGCGCTTTTCCGCGAGTATCGGGATGTCGCCAAGCAGTTCAAATATGTCGTGGAGACCGAGCGTCGCTTTTACCTGGCGAACGAAGTAACCCTCGAGCGGCGGGATGCGGCAAACGACTTCTACTTTGAACTCACCATGCGTGACGTGTGGGTGTGGGATATCTACCGTTCCGACCGGTTTGTGAAACAGGTTCGGGTACTCACGTTCAAGGATGTGAACGTGGAAGAACTCAACGCGCACGATTTCGAGCTGCCGAAGGAACTCTCGCTCGACGAATAACGCGCTCATGTATCGCGCGGCCTGTGGATAACGAGATATCCACAGGTCGCGTTCGTTCTTTCCCACGAGCTCGCTGGCTCTAGCAGGCTTATGGCACGCGTGAACACACGCACAGTCCGTAGCAAGCAACGGCGTGAGTAGAGGGGAAGCCGGATGAGTACCAATATTGGGGTCGGAAAACAGGGCGAGGAAACCGCGTGCGAATACCTGCGCTACCGCGGGTATCACATCCTCGATACCAATTGGCATTGCCGTTATGGCGAGGTGGATATCGTCGCAAAGCACGGTACTGACTTGGTGTTCATTGAGGTGAAAACCCGGCGGGTGCTTGATACCGGTGATCCGCTTGAAGCAATCACCGTGCATAAACTTCGGCGGATGCGGCAGGTTGCGTTCGCTTGGCGTGAGGCGCATCCGCACGTGGTCGGTCGCACTCGCATCGATGCCATCGGTATCTACGCACCGCTGGGGCGCGAACCGCGAATCCACCACATCGACAATCTGCTGATCTGATCGTGGCGAACGCACGCAGCTGGGGTATCGCGCTGGCTGGACTCCACGGAGACGCGGTACGGGTCGATGTGCAGATGGCAGCGGGGCTGCCGAAACTGCTGATTATCGGATTGCCGGATGCGGCCCTGGGTGAGTCCGAGCACCGCCTGCGAGCAGCGATGCATTCGAGCGGTCACCCGCTGTCGGCAAAACGTTGCACGGTGAGTCTCTCACCGGCTGAACTCCGTAAGCACGGAGCCGGGTTTGACCTAGCGATTGCGGCAGCGGTGTTGGCGGCAGAGGGCGTGATCGATCCCGCTGGCCCCGCCCGTAACGCACATCTCGGTGAGCTCGCGCTCACCGGTGCGGTTCGTGCCGTGAGCGGCGTGTTGCCGGCCGTGCACGCAGCGAAACGGCTCGGCTTTGACACCATTCTTGTCGCCGCTGACGCCGAGCAGGAGGCACGGCTTGTGGAAGGTATTACGGTCGTGCCGATCCGGTCGCTTGCGCAGCTCGCCGAACATTACGGTGCCGATGGCGGTTCCCTGGATGAGCCCGAGAGCGAAACGACACCGCTGCTGGTGTCAGACAGCGCGCCTGCGGCTGAACCGCCGGGTGATTTAGCCGAGGTTATCGGTAACGAATCGGCCGTTCGCGCACTGGTGGTTGCTGCCGCTGGTGGTCACCATTTCTCGATGATTGGCCCTCCGGGCAGCGGTAAAACGATGCTTGCCGAGCGGCTCCCCGGCATTCTGCCTGATCTCAGTGTGGATGCGGCGATCGAGGTCGCGGCCATACGGTCGTTGAAGTCAATGGGTGTGGCTGGGGAACTTTCGTTGCGGCCTCCAATTCAGGCGCCGCATCACTCGGCCTCGGCCGTTGCTCTGATCGGCGGCGGTAGCGGAGTGATTCAGCCAGGGGCACTGTCGCTCGCCGCGCACGGTGTGTTGTTTCTGGATGAGGCACCCGAGTTTTCCCGGCGAGTACTGGACAGCTTGCGGCAACCGCTCGAGTCAGGGACGGTAACCATTCACCGCTCGAGAGGGAGTGTCACGTATCCGGCGAATGTGCAGCTGGTGATTGCCGCGAATCCGTGCCCGTGCGGCAATGCGGGTGCGGCCGGGTTGCGATGTCAGTGCACGCCGCATCAGCAGCGGCAATATCTGGGGCGGCTATCGGGGCCGTTGCTGGATCGAATCGATCTGCAATTACGAGTGGAACGAGCCTCGGTGGCGCAGACCCGCTTGGCGCAGGCAGGTCACACGGGAGCGACCTCAAGCGCACAGGCGCGAGCGGTTGTTGCTGAGTGCCGGGCGCGCAGTGAGTCGCGTCTCGCGCAGTTTGGCCACACCCGGAACGCGGAGGTGTCTGGATCGCTGCTTCGCCGGGCCGAACTTCGACCTGACCTGGGAGCCAGCGAACCACTAGATGCTGCGTTACAACGCGGGCAGATCTCAATGCGTGGCTATGTGCGCGCCTCCAGGGTCGCCTGGACGCTCGCGGATATCGACGGAGCATCCCGCCCGTCACGAGAGCACGTCTCCGAAGCGTTGTTCTACCGAACCCGATACGGCGATTGATATCGCCACCATTTCCAAGCACTGGACCCGCGCGATGCTGCGCGCTGTTGAAGGGACGCTTCATGATGATCGAACCCAACCCGCTGACGAATACAGAGCTGCTTCACCGCATCCGCCGCATCGTGCCTTATCACGACGCCGACCGCCTGATTGAGCAGTTGGCCTGGGCATGCTGGTCGATGACAGTCGAACCGGGGGATAGCGATGCCGGAGCGCTGATGCAAACGCTCGGCGTATGCGCGGCCCTGGAACACGTGTGGGCAATTGCCGCCCACGATTCGGGCCGAGAGCTGTCCGCACGCGTGCAAGCAGGTTCGCCTGGTGCAAGCAAACTCGATCCGAACCGCGATTGGAGCGCCGCAGTATCACGGTGGCGTCAGCGGATGCGCATTGATCGCTTCTGCGCGTTACTGGATGCGGCGCACACCATCGGTTCGCGGTTCATATCGCCAGCGGATGCGGCGTGGCCTGTTGCGCTCAATGACCTCGGTGAGCATCGACCGATGGGGTTGTGGGTGCGCGGCAATCCGAAGGCGTTGACGTATTCACCGCTCATGCTGGCGCTGGTCGGGTCGCGAGCGAGTACGCGATACGGTGACGATGTCACCGGAGAGATCGCCGTGGCTGCGAGTGATGCCGGCGTTTCGGTGGTGTCTGGTGGCGCGTACGGAATCGATGCACAGGCGCATCGAGTGTGCCTTGCCAGCGGCGGAAACACGATCGCCGTACTCGCTGGAGGGCTCGATCGCTTATATCCGAGCGGAAACCGTGAGTTGCTCGAGCAAACGATCACAAGCGGGGCAGTGCTCAGCGAGGTGCCGTGCGGTACAGCACCGACTAGGTGGCGTTTCTTACAGCGCAATCGCTTAATCGCAGCCCTTGCTGGGGCAACGATCGTGGTGGAAGCCGGAGCGCGTTCGGGCGCGATGAACACGGCGAACCACGCGCTCACGCTGGGGCGTGCACTCGGTGCGGTGCCGGGCCCGATATCGAGCAGCACCTCGGTCGGTTGCCACAGATTGATTCAGGAACAGCAGGCGGAGTTGATCGCGGGTCCCGCAGACGCGCTTGCCCTGTGCGCCAATGCTGCGTCGCCGACATTATTTGATACCGGGGCGCTTGGGGAACTCGCTAATCGGCGCGAACTCGATTTGGGGTCGTTTGGGCAATCGGCGGATGCGGCATCGCCCTCGCTGCCGCCAGCAGCGCTGCGGACATTTGACGCGCTCACGACCCGCACCGCTCGAACGGTGGACGACCTCGCATTGCGTAGCGGTTTGACCGCGGCCGATGTCCGCGCCGGATTGAGCGAACTCGAGCTACTCGGACGTGCGCGTGAACAGGCCGGCAAGTGGCGACGTGCATGTGCATCGTGAGCTGCGCACTACGAGCGTTGTCGCCATCGAGCGAGCAGGCCCGATAGGTGGTCGTATTCGCTGGTTACGGTGGTCAGCGTCATGGCCCGCTCTAGTGACGAGATGGCGTCTTGATCCCTGCCGACAGCGTGATAGAGGTGGCTCCGCAAGACCCACGCGGGTTGGTAGTTCTCGGCTGCTTTTGGAAGGCTGCTGAGGGCATCCAGGGCGACGGCGTCCCCTTCCACATGCCGAAGAATTGCGACTCGGGAAACTCGTGCTCCGAGCGAGGGAGCGATCCGAAGAAGGTGGTCGTGTTGCCGCAGTAGGGAACCCCAGTTTGGTTTTCCCGTGCGTACGCCGTGCATGTGGAGGGCTTGGATGCTCCCTTCGATGGCGTAGCGACCGATCTCTCCGCATCGGTGGACCTCACGAAGATGCCATTCGCCTTTCGTCACGTGGCTTGTGTCCCACAGGGTTGGGTCTTGATCGTCAAGTGGTACCAGCGCACCGTTGCGGCTTCGTCGTGAGTTCAGCCGTGCCACTGACAGGTGGATGAGCGCGGCGAGGCCGTGAGACTCTCCGTCATCGGGGCAGAGGGCGGAAACCAGTTCGGAGAGGTAGACGGCCTCCCCAGCCAAGCTTTCACGCAGATCCGTTGCTGCATTGGCCCACTCGATGGTGAATACCCCGTAGATGGCCTCGTGGATCGCTGGAAGGCCGGCGTGCAGTTCGGATCGGTCTGGCACGTGCATCTGTAAACCATTGCTGGCGATCTTCTTCTTCGCTCGGGTGAGCCGCGCGGCCACTGTCGCGGCCGGCAGGATCATTCCTTCGGCGATACGGCGGGTCGGGAGTCCGAGAACTGCAGACAGCATGAGCAGCGGGCGGGTGGCCGGATCGATGTCGGGGTGTGCACAGGCTGCGAGCAGTTGAAGGCGGCGGTCGGGGAGCTCGTCAATCCCTTCATTGACGCTGGGCTCTGGTGTTTCGTGTGTTTCCGCGTCCAGTTCGACGGTGGTGCGGTGAGCGGCTGAGTTCCAGACGTCGCGTCGAAGGTTCAGTGCGGTGCGATAGATCCACCCGGCGGGATTCTGTGGGATGCCTTTTGCAGGCCAGATGTGAAGGGCGCGCTCGACCGCGTCGGCTACTGAATCCTCAGCGCCTGCGATATCGCCGTCTCGTGCAGCAAGCAAGGCGATGATCCTGCCCCAGTCATCGTGGGTCAGGACCACCGCCTGCTCAACGTCAAGGGACATTATGGTGCTATTGCTGTCGCCAACTACCGTCGACGTAGGACACGCCCGCAGCGCGCACCTCGACCGTTCCGTAGCTCGCGCCGGGGAACCGCTCTGCCCAAGCGAGTGCCGCCTCGCGGTCGGGAACATCGATCACGAATACACCGGCCAGGGCCTCCTTCGTCGCCGCGAAGGGACCGTCTTCGATGATCGTCTTGCCGCTGCGTCGCGTTACCGTCGAGGCGGTCGGCGACGGGGTGAGCATCTCGGCGGCAACCATGACTCCGGCCGCCTCGAGCGCGTCGGCGAAATCGGTCATCAACTGCTGCATCTCGGCCATCTCCTCTGCCGACGGCTGATTCTCGGTGGTGTTGCCGGGTTCCTCAGCATGGAAAGCAAGTACGTATCGCATGTTGGAGTTCTCCTTGTCACTACTCAGGGAGAGCGCCGTTCGCCCTCCTGCACTAGAGACGATTCAACGACCTCATTTTCGACACCCTGCCACAAACTCGTCCAGGTAGACTGGGTCTGTACCGTCCAGCGGTTCCCTGCAGCCGTCGAGCTTGAAGGCGCGCGTCGGAAGGTAGGCAATCAGGGTCATCGCTCCAAGTGGGGTTGCGACAATGGCCTGGTCATCTGTAGTGGCGATCAAGTCGAGGGCTTGCTCGGCGACTCCGTTGACGGCCGCGACTGGGTCGGTGCCCAAAGGTAATGTCTGCTTGTCGGCCACGTTCCATGAACTGTGCCGGGTTGGCGAGCGTTCCAGCTGCGGCTCGGTAGTAGGCCACCACCGATTCCAGGGCAATCGAGTCCGACGAGTCGACGCCTGCCTCCAGGTATGTCTGTGCGGTGATGAATGCCTGCTCGTGTGTCCGAGGAGTGAGTGCACCGACCACTCGCCCAAGCCCGGGGCATCCCAGTGGCCGTCAAGACCCGGTAACAGCGCGCGCAGTCCGGTTGTCGCGGCCGAAAACCATTCACGAGTGGCCAACACTGATTTTGGGGCGCAGTGGTGACTTGCCGAATTGGCACGGCCGCGCGCCGTTGTTTGACTCGTTCTGGGCGGACCAACGTCTACACCGAATGAACGTGCGCCGTCATGATGAGCAGCGGTACTTGAATGACGATCACGGCCAGCACAACTGTCACAACACCCTTCCATCCTCCCGCAGGCCACAACGTTCGCAGCAAGATCGGACCAACGACAGCGTGACCGATGCCCGTGACAAGACCCGGAAAGTACGCACCGTGCAGGACCGTCCACGTGACGTGCGCAATTGCGTTACCGATCCCTCCGTACACCGCAAAGAACAGCGGCGGCAGGTACAGCGGGGTAATCCCACGGGTGATGGCGACGACAAAGGCGACCGAGAACAGCGCGTAAGCGCCCATATTGAAGGCAACGAACTCCGACTGCGAATACGGATCGCCGCCGTACAGCGTTGGAAACGCGTGCCAAAACCCGGTCGCGAACTCCTCGGCGAAATGCAGCAACTGCCACGCTAGTGCGGCGACAAACACTGGCGACACCGCGTCGGCTCGAGGCAGCGCGGCCGCGCGATCTTGCAGGTGCGCCAGCACGAGCCACGCAATGACAATGGCCGGGACAAACGTGACCAGGAGCGATTCCCCGTGTGAGAGCTGGGAGAGCAGGGCAATGGCCGTCAGCGCCATCAGGGCGGATGCGATAAGCGCAGGCACCGAGACCTGGAACCCCGGTACTACTTGCGCGGAGGTGTGTTGCTGCATACTTCCACCTAAGCGTCACGATTGACGCAATCCAACTCTGTTGGATTAATGCCCGGATGCGTAGTCTGTGAGCATGCATGAGACCAAGCGTGCACCTGGGCGGCCGAGGGGGAAGGCAACTACGCGCCCGGCCATCCTGTCAGCCGCCCGCGAATGTTTCCTCGCGTTGGGTTACGAACGTACGACGCTTCGAGCTATCGCGCGAGAAGCGGGGGTCGATGTGTCGACGGTGGCCCACCATTTCGGCGCCAAACATGAGCTGTTCGTTGCAGCGCTCGCGGTTAAAGTGGGGCCCGCTGGCTTGTTGCGGCAAGCGCTACGTGACACTACTCAGCCACCGCATCGGGCAATCGCGGTCGTGCTGACCCGTGCGTGGAGTGACGAGGAACTTCGTCGTCCCGTCGAACGTGTGCTTGCGGCGGCGTTAACGGACGAACGCGTGCGGGACGCGTGCCGCAGCTACATCGACCGAGAGGTGTTGCAGCCGCTCACCGATTCGCTGCGGGGTGCCGACGCCAGTGCGCGTGCTGCCGCGATAGTCTCAGTGGCTGCAGGCGCATTCCTCACTCGCTTCGCGCTGGGAGTCCGCGGCGGCAGCGATGAACGATTTCAATCCGCCCTGGAAACTCAGATTGGCACCGCACTGTACTCACCGCCGACACTGCGTTGAGCGGCGGCTGCTGACGGGTGATGGTGCGTTCTGTTGCGTCGGCGCAGGCGTTGGCACGGCGTGTTAGACCGGTGCTGCGGTCATTCGTATCATTGGCGTGAAACGGTGGTGGATGCGCCGACCGGACCACGAACGAGCCGCAGTAGCGGGTTGGTCGGCCGGGTCCGTCAGTCAGTGGGTGGCGGTTGTCTGCTGGTAGAGCGCCAGCCGAACTTCGCCATCGATGTGCCGATAGACGCTCGTCATGATTGCTTCGAACGGTGCGTCCGAGCCGCGCTGCGCGCGGGCTCGGTACACCAAGACGGCGGCATCCTCGCCGAGCGTCACGAGTCGTGGTTCCGAAATCTCGTACGAATCCCACGCGGGCGAGTCGTTCAGCGAGGCGACCACGGCGTCGCGATCGAGTACGTACCCGTTTACCAAGACCATCAGACCGTCGTCGGTCATGAGCTCGCCGTAGAACGAGCCCCCGCGCTGCTCGCACAGAGAATCCCAGCCCTCGTGCTCGAGCGCAAGCAACGATTCCTTTGTCATGGTGGTCATGATGCAACGCTACAAGCGTTGATTGAACTCGTCTTAAACGAGCTGATTCATTTCCAGATCGGAGACGACTCAAGCGTCGCCGTCACTGTGGTTGCCACCCCTACTGTCGCACGGTTCACACATTGCACTGTCCGTGCGCATTGTTGCCGGCTGCCAGCATCGATCCGTCCCGACGAATAGCAAATGAGTGTTGTGAGCCTGCAGCGATGGCGACGACATCACGCCAGTCGCCGGTATCGCACTGCCCGTGCGAGTTCGACCCCGCCGCGACCACGGTTCCCTCACGAGTTAATCCGAGACTGTGTGCGCTACCGGCCGCGATGCCCACGATGTCGCGCCAGTCAGCGACATTGCAGGCACCGCTGGAACGATCGCCCGTTGCTGACACACGTCCGCTCGAATGCAGCCCGAGCGTGTATCGGTAGCCTGCGGAGACGGCGACGAGGCCGGACCAGGCACTGACGTTCAGCTGTCCAAACGAGTTGTTGCCGGTGCCGATTAGGGTGCCGTCGTGGCGAAGTCCTACACTGTGCCAGTCTCCGCACGAAACGGCGGAAATGTCGCGCCAGTTGCCGACCTCGCATTGCCCCTCGGCGGTTCGGCCGGTTGCAGCGACGGTGCCATCGTCACGGACGCCAAGGGTGAATCGCCATCCCGCGGCGATAGCGCGGATGCGTCGCCACTCACTCACCTCACACTGGCCGTGCTGATTCCATCCTGTCGCGACCACGGATCCGTCATGTCGCAGTCCTACGGAGTGCGACCTTCCGGTGTTGGTGGCAGTGTGGACGTTGCCAGCCGCGACCGCGACGATGTTCCGCCACGACGACACCCGACACTCACCCGCACCGTCGTGCCCGACAGCGCCCACCGTGCCGTCACCACGGCACCAGAGAGAGTGACGTCGTCCTGCAGCGGCCATACTCGAAGGCGTTGGGACGGTACTCAGCTGGGTCATGCATCCATGCTCGCAGCTTGGGTGGGGAATCGTCCGTTCTTGTCGCGCGGTGTTTCCAAGGAGTTGAGGTGCTGCCGTGCCGCACGCCATCGCGGCCGGCAAGTGGCGGCGCTGCGCCTAGCATGGCGGGTTTGCTGCCGGGGTTACCCCGCGTATCCGAGTCATATGGTCCGTCAGTGGTGACAGCTGACACGTGCTCATATGACCGCGGCGTGTGGCTTCGATGATGTCGCCATGACCGCGATATGCGCACGTTGTTCCTTGGTCGCTGGTCGGATCTCCCATCGGATCGGTTGGAACCCGAAGCGGACCAACAGAGTGCGGAGTTCTTCCTGTGACCGGGCAATCGCAGGGGTGACTTTGTGGGCAAATGGTGTGCTGACATCGGCGTGAAACGCCCCGATGGTGAGTACTCCGCCGGGCAACAGTACCCGGCGGAACTCCGCTAGTGCCGAGTGGAGTGTGTCATCCGGCATATGGATGAGCGAGTACCACGCCAATACGCCACCGAGTGAGTGATTCAACGCATCAAGCTGGGTCAGATCTCCGAGCGTGAAGTCGAGATGGGGATAGGTTTGCCGGGCGTGCGCGATGAACTCCGGAACGAGGTCGACTCCGCGCGAATCGTGACCGATACCCGCGAGAAAGTCCGTGAGGTGTCCTGGCCCACATCCGGCATCCAAGATTGGCTCATTAATTCCCCGGAACGCCGCCGCGATGAACGCGGTGTCGGCAGGGGCGACTGAGTCAATATGACCGAGGTGATCGATGTAGGCGCGGCTCAGCTTCTTGTAGGCGGTTCGTGTTTGGTCGTTGCTCATTTGCATCGTCGGTGCGGTATGGGATGGGGTGCTCTGCTTGGCCCTGCAAGTTGCTTGTGCAATGTACGTCGTTCTTGCAGCGCTAGTGGGTGGTAGTGGTTTGCTGGCAGAGCGCCGGGCCAGCTTCGCCATCGACAAGCCGATAGATGCTGCTCATAATGGCTTCAAACGGTGCATCCCAGCCCCCGCGCTGCTCGCAAAGGGCATCCCAGCCTTCGTGCTCGAGGGCAAGCAACGACTCCTTCGTCAAGTTGGTCATGGTGTCACGGTACGACTGGGACGTGAACTTACTTCGAAATTCACAAACCGGCTCAGGTTGATACACGGAAATATGTAGCCGGATGTCGTGCGTTTCTCATTGGAGAGGAAACTGGCGATTTGAGTACTAGGGATGTCTGTCTGCAGCAGCGTGACCAGCGAAAATCCCCTGCACTGACTGCCCGATTCCAAGTTCAGGCGCCGCGAAACGTGCCGCGATAGCTACTGGGTGTTACGCCGACCGCGCGGTTAAAGTGACGGCGCAGATTGCTCGCGCTACCCAAACCTGTTGCGACAGCAATTTCGTCAACAGTAAGGCTGCTGGCCTCCAGTAAATGTCGTGCGGAAAGGACACGCTGGTGCAGGATCCACCGGTGCGGAGTTTCACCAGTTTCGGCCACGAATCGTCGGGCCAGCTGGCGAGGGGAAACGTGCGTCTTGGCTGCGAGGTCTGCAATCGTGATGGGTCGGTGCAAGTTCTCGAGGATCCAATCCGAAAGCTCGGCGAACTGATGATTTCCCTTATCGTCATTCGGAGCTATGTACTGCGCCTGACCGCCCGCGCGATGCGGAGGGACGACCATACGTCTCGCTATCCGAGTGGCGACAGCTTGCCCGTGGTCACGCCGCACTAGATGGAGACAGAGGTCGATTCCCGCCGCGACGCCCGCGCTGGTAGCGATTTGTCCATGGTCCACGTAGAGAACTTCGGGTTTGACACGGATCTCGGGATGTTGCCGCTCCAGTAGTGGTGCATCTAGCCAATGGGTGGTCGCTTCAAGCCCGTCAAGCAAACCGGCGGCCGCGAGAGCGAAAGCGCCGGTGCATATTGAAACAACGCGTGCTCCTCGCTGATGCGCTGATGTCAGTGCAGAAAGCACTGACGCTTCAGGAGTGTGAATCGGGCGAAAGCCCGGCACGACGACCGTGTCGGCGTCATTGAACGCAGAGAGGCCCGCAACGGCACCGATAGTGAACCCGGTTGAGGTGACCACGTCATCGTCCTCAACCGCGGCTACCTCGAATGTGTATTCGGGTTCCTCCGGAACGCCGAATACTTGCGCGACCGTGGATAGGTCAAAAGCGACCACCCCGGGTAATGCGAGAGCGACGACGTGATGTGGCACACGACAATCATGGCAGAAATTATGCGGTACGCGTCATTTCTGCCACTTTCCATCATCACGCCAGGTACGAAATGCTGACCTGAGACGTCACTGCCGTTACGTTCACCACTTATCCGTCCCGCCCAAATACGAGGAGTCAACGTGGCCAACTCACGACCCCCAATCCCACCGTTCACGCTCGAGACCGCTCGGCAGAAGGTGCAAGCTGCCGAGGACGCGTGGAACACACGGGATCCAGAACGCGTTGCGCAGGCCTACACCGTTGACACCGTGTGGCGCAACCGAGGCGAGCACATTAACGGACGAGACGAAGTCGTTGCCTTCCTGACAGCAAAGTGGGAACGCGAACTCGATTATCGGTTGCGGAAGAACTTGTGGGCCTATAGCGACGAGCAAATTGCGGTCCGCTTCCAATACGAGTGGCGCGACGCATCCGGTCAATGGTGGCGCGCGTACGGTAACGAGCTGTGGCAGTTCGACCACCAGGGCTTTATGGCACGTCGCGAAGCCAGCATTAACGATCGACCGATTCTCAGTGACGACCTACGAGTGATCCCAGGCCAGGGAGAACTGCCGGCCTGGTGAAGTGCTTCGCGCACGACCACGAGACCCGGCCTGTGTCAATATCCTCCGGAGGAGGCTCACGTCTAACATGAGCGTATGACTGCTCTGCGCGCCGCCATCGATGACTATGCGCGAGCGCTCGAATTGGAACGCGGGCGCTCACCGCACACCATCAAGGCCGCCGTCGGTGACCTCACGCGATTCGCCGACTATGTAGAACGCGGCGGCGAAGTCACACCGGATGAACTCACCCTTGAAGACTTCCGCGAATGGCTCTGGCAGGAGTCCGAGCAGGGACACGCCCCCAGCACTATCGCCCGCCGCGCTTCGAGCGCACGAGCATTCACTGCCTGGCTGAGCGCATCCGACCGCGGTGACGATGTTGCCCGACGATTGAAATCACCAAAAGCGGGGCGAACCCTCCCGCGGATGGTGTCCCGTGAATCGATGGACACCATCCTCAACCACCTCCAGGAGCGCGCTGAAACCGATGACCCGATTGCGTTACGCGACCACGCGATCATCGAATTGCTCTACGCCACCGGAATGCGCGTATCCGAGCTGTGTGCGCTAACCCGCGCATCCGTCGACTTCACCACACGAACCGTGCGTGTTGTCGGCAAAGGAAACAGTGAACGAGTCATTCCGTTCGGACAGCCCGCCGCGCTCGCACTGCGTCGCTGGCTCGAAGACGGACGCCCCCGAATCGTGGACAGCACAAAAAGCGGCAGTCGAACTGAAGCGCTGTTCCTCGGCGCTCGCGGCGGTGCCATCAACCAACGCGCCGTCTACGAACTTTCGAAAACACTCTTGGAATATGCCCCGGGTGCGGGGCCCGCTGGACCGCACACCTTCCGTCACACGGCAGCAACGCACCTGCTTGACGGCGGTGCAGACCTGCGCGGTGTCCAGGAGTTTCTCGGTCACGCCGACCTCGGCACGACGCAGATCTACACGCACGTGTCGGCCGAGCGCTTGCGAGAAACGTACCGACGCGCACACCCGCGCGCCTAAGGGGCGAGCGAGCTGCGCATCCGGCAAGCAACGCGACCATAATCCGTTGACGGAACAACCGCGCGTGGGTAGGAAGCTACTCGATGCAACCTCCCACCCACTGCGTGCGTGCCAGCGGTGTCGCCTCACCAACCCGATGTGTGGTCGGTCGCCGGTACGTATTCAGTTTCCCCTTCACCGGTATCGCGCTTGCGTGCGAGGAGCCAGCCGCCGGCGCCAATAGCCGTAATCGCACAGCCACCGATCATCAGCGGCACACTGCCATCAGCACCCGATTCAGCGAGCTGACCGGCGGGCTCGTCAGGATGCGGCTGCTCTGGTTGAGCGGGTGGCTCGCGCGGCGTATCTGAAACCGTGGGTTCAGCTTGCGACGTCGAGAACGTGGCGGTCGGGGTTGCCGATGGGGTCGGCTCGGGCGTCGGAGTGGGCTCTGGCGTGGCAGCCGGCTCGCTCGGTGCCGGCTCACTCGGAACCAGATCTGCGGGCGGTTGCTCAGTAATGGCAGGCGGCGGTGGTGTGTCCGGTTGTGACGGAGTTGGTGTACTTGCCGGAGTCGTCTGGATACGTGTGGGTGTCGGCGAAGGCGTTTGCTTTGGTGTTGGTGTTGGTGTTGGTGTTGGTGTTGGTGTTGGTGTTGGTGTCGGCTTCGGCGTTGGCGTAGGCGTAGATACCGGTGTCGGTGTGGGAGTTGGCGAAGATACCGGTGTTGGCGTTGGAGTGGGTTTGGGTGTCGGCGTTGGGGTCTTCTTCGTCGCCGGAGTTGTTGACGGCACATTGCGAATGCCCGGGATGAGCTCGACGGAGACCCGCTTTGATGGCCACGACTGCGTGCGCTCACCGATCAACAATTGATGCCCGTCGGTGATTAGGTACTGCGGTTGCGCCGTGGCAGCACCGGGTGCGGCCTTTAGGTGCCCCGATACGGTCAGGGTCGTAGTGTGCGACATCGGGCGAACTCGCAGGCTTCGTTTCTTACCAGCCGGCACCGTGAGCTCACGCTCACCATTAATTGTGCCGTCCGTAACTCGCAATACTGCTTCCGTGCCCTCGGGGATATCGCCGATTTCCAGCACGATGCTGCCAGGTTGCGTGCGCATTGAAAGGGCGAACGTCTGCGGAATTGTTGCGATGCGAACATCACTCGCGGCCCTGCGGATCTCACGAAGGTTCGCTGCCACGCGCTCGCGTTTGGTTGCGGGGACGAGTGAGAGATAGTGAGCGTCGCCGCGATAGTGCTCGGCATCCGCCACTGACCACACGTACATGGCAACTGCCGCTGTCATTGTTGGTTCGCTTGACGACCCACGGGTAGTCACGACCCAGTGCAAGCGAGCGCGCGTCCCCGCATCCATCTGGGCGATGTCTGCGGGTAGGGCATCACCCGCTGTGGCCACGCGAGTCGGATGCCCGATTGGGGAAGGGTGATCGAGCTCCAGGCAATACACATTGGTGCCGTTGAAATCCATGGCGCCGACAAACGCGCCTGCAGACCCATCGGGTGAATACCCTGGCCCGGCGTTGGCTGCTGAGGCAGCCAGGGGCCGCCAGCACAGGATGACGAAGGCGATGGTCATCAGCATGCCGAGCAGCGCGAGCGCTCGGTTTCGGGTGCGCTTTGGTGATCTGGGCGGAATAACGCGGTGTGCGGCCATAATCAACCTTTCGAGGTACGAGTGGAAGAGCTAGCTGTTCAGAGGAAGTAGGACTGCTGGCGGCAGCACCTGCAGCAGGGAGAGCGGATCGAGATAGTCGTCACCAATGCGCGCTCCCAGATGCAGGCCGCCGTTGGGGGAGTGGATCGTCGTTGTGGAGAGTGTGCCGATGACGGTGCCTGCCGACACCTGATCACCGACTTGAACGCGAGCGTCAACTGGCTCATAGGTGGAGCGCAGGCCGTTCGCATGCTGAATTGACACCACATTCCGGTCGACGACTCGGCCGACAAACCACACGGTGCCGGCGGCGACGGCTTGAATCTGAGTGCCCGGCTGCACCGCGAGATCAATGCCTCGGTGGCCGGCCGCATACCGGTGCGGTAGGTCGAACTCGCGAGTGACCTCAGCTCGGGGGTGTACTGGCCATTGCCAGAGTGCATGAGCGCTCTCGGCCAAAGGCTGCGGCGAATCGGGGTGTGTCGGGGCAGCCTGCGCCGGTGTGGCGCTCACGCCAACGAAGGCGGCGATCAGTAGCCAGCATGCGAGGATGCGCGGCAGG
Organism: Pseudoclavibacter sp. Marseille-Q3772; assembly: GCF_916618895.1. Lineage (NCBI taxonomy): Bacteria > Bacillati > Actinomycetota > Actinomycetes > Micrococcales > Microbacteriaceae > Pseudoclavibacter > Pseudoclavibacter sp. Marseille-Q3772. The sequence goes on along the minus strand of NZ_OU745391.1, from coordinate 943,155 downwards.
CGTGGCGGGTCGGGTGGATCGGGCGGGGCAGCAACTGAGGGTGGTGGTGCTGGATGCATGCCAGCAGTGTGCAAGTTCGCGCCTGCTCCTGGGGCGATCGCGCGAGCAGCTGTGGACAAACTCGTTATCCACAGGCGGCGCGGTGCATTCCCCTCGTGGCCGTGCATGAGCAAAAGCGCGGTAGTCACCGTTCGCAAACGCGTATAGAATGCCTTGCGCAGCCATTGTGCTGACTTCGCGTGTCCGGAACGCGAGTGGGATCAACGGTCTTGTGCGTAACCACGCACGAGTGATCTCGCCGCAGGGCACCAGGCCACCGCATCCGCGGTAACAATAACCGAAACGCACACCACCGGTGTGCCCAAAACTCAAGGAGAATCGACCATGGCAGTCGTTTCGATGCGTCAGCTACTCGACGCCGGTGTCCACTTCGGTCACCAGACCCGCCGTTGGAACCCGAAGATGAAGCGCTTCATTTTCACCGAGCGCTCGGGTATCTACATCCTCGACCTGCAGCAGTCGCTTGCCTACATCGACAAGGCATACGACTTCGTCAAGGAAACCGTCGCACACGGCGGCACCATCCTGTTCGTAGGTACCAAGAAGCAGGCTCAGGAAGCCATTGCCGAACAGGCAACGCGCGTCAACCAGCCGTATGTCAACCAGCGTTGGCTCGGTGGTCTGCTCACCAACTTCCAGACCGTACAGAAGCGTCTGAACCGTCTGAAGGAACTCGACCTCGTTGACTTCGAGGACACCTCAACCGGTTACACCAAGAAGGAACTGCTCATCCAGCGCCGTGAACGCGACAAGCTGGAGAAGACCCTTGGCGGTATCCGCAACATGACCCGCACCCCGTCGGCGGTATGGGTGGTTGACACCAACAAGGAGCACCTCGCTATTGACGAGGCGAAGAAGCTCGGCATTCCGGTGGTTGCCATCCTCGACACCAACTGCGACCCCGACGATGTTGACTACCCGATTCCGGGTAACGATGACGCGATCCGGTCGGTATCGCTGCTCACCCGCATTGTTGCCGATGCTGCAGCTGAGGGCCTCATGACCCGCCACCAGAAGCCGGCTGAGGGCGCAGCAAACGCCGAGGCTGAGCCGCTCGCGGAGTGGGAGCTCGAGCTCCTCAAGCAGGGCGAAGCAAAGGACGCTCAGGAGTCGGCAACCGAAACGGCGCAGACTGAGACCGAGGCCGCAAAGCCCGAGACCGAGGCCGACTCGGCCGAAGCAAGCAAGTAATCACTAGGGAGAAGCAACCACATGGCTAACTTCACCATTGCCGACATCAAGGCGCTGCGCGAGCAGCTCGGTACCGGTATGACCGACACCAAGAAGGCGCTCGAAGAGGCCGACGGCGACATGGAAAAAGCCGTTGAGATTCTGCGTCTCAAGGGTGCAAAGGGTAACGCCAAGCGAGCGGACCGTTCGGCCGCCGAGGGACTTGTCGTAGCGAAGGTTAACGACAACGGCACCGCGACCATCCTCGAGCTCAACTGCGAAACTGACTTCGTGGCCAAGGGTGACAAGTTCATCAAGCTCGCAGACGATGTTCTCGAAGCAGCTGCCGCAGCCGGTGCAACCAACGCCGAAGAAGCACTTGCTGCACCCATGGGTGACGCAACTGTAGCCGAGGCCATCAGCGAACTCGCTGCTGTTATCGGCGAGAAGTTCGAGCTGCGCAACGCCCGCCAGGTTAAGGGCGAGAACTTTGACGTATACATGCACTACACCTCGAAGGACCTCCCGCCGCAGGTCGGTGTTGTTGTTGGATTCACCGGTACCGACACCGAAACGGCTCACGGTATCGCCCAGCACATCGCATTCGCTAACCCCTCGTACCTCAACCGTGAGGACGTTCCGCAGGCAACGATCGACAACGAGCGCAAGGTCGTTGAAGAGATCACGCGTGCCGAAGGCAAGCCTGAGGCAGCACTGCCGAAGATCGTTGAGGGCCGTCTGGGCGCGTTCTTCAAGCAGATTGTTCTGAACGAGCAGGAATACGCACGCGACCCGAAGCACACCGTGAAGCAGATCGCCGAACAGGCCGGTCTGCAGATCGTAGACTTCGCGCGCCTCAAGGTAGGCGCTGGCGTCGAAGCTGCTGACGAAGAGTAGTTCGCGACTCCCTGCGAAAATCGCCGCGGTTGGATAGTGCCCAGCACTCATCCGACCGCGGCGAACTAGTCTTGATACCGACTTTCGATTTGGTACGAAAAGGAGCGCTATGACAACCGCAAGACCGTCCCGACGCCGTGTTCTGCTCAAGCTCTCGGGGGAGGCATTCGGTGGCGGAAAGCTTGGCGTCGACCCGATCGTGCTCACGAACATTGCCAAAGAGATTGCCGAAGCGGCGAAGGAAGTTGAGGTCGCCGTCGTAGTCGGTGGCGGTAACTTCTTCCGCGGCGCGCAGCTTGCCAATGCAGGTATGGACCGCGGCCGGGCGGACTACATGGGCATGCTGGGCACGGTTATGAACGCTCTTGCGCTCCAGGACTTCCTCGAACAGGCCGGTGTCAACGCTCGCGTGCAATCCGCTATTGAGATGCGTCAGGTCGCCGAACCGTATATCCCGTTGCGTGCCGAGCGGCACATGGAAAAGGGTCGCGTGGTCGTCTTCGGTGCAGGCGCCGGCCTGCCATACTTCTCCACCGACACCGTCGCTGCACAGCGCGCATTGGAGATCCGCGCCGATGTGCTCTTGGTGGCCAAGAACGGTGTTGACGGTGTCTACACGGCCGACCCGAACCGAGACGAATCCGCTGAACTCATCCACACGCTTTCGTATCAGGATGCACTCCACCGCGGTTTGCGGGTCGTGGACTCGACCGCGTTTAGCTTGTGCATGGATAACGGGATGGATATGCGGGTGTTCGGTATGTCACCGGATGGCAATATCGCCCGCGCAATCCGCGGCGACCACATCGGCACCCTCGTCTCGAACAACCCGCAAAACTAGCGCCGAACCGTATCCCCGAGCACCGCATCTTGACCGGAACCGATGGCAGTGCTTGGGGAGGCCCGCGCGCAACGTAGGATTAAGCAGACACGATCGAAAGGACCCAACGTGATCCCCGAAGTACTCGCCGAAGCTAAAGAGAAGATGGAAAAGGCGCTGGACCACGCGCACGAAGAGTTCGGCAATATCCGTACCGGCCGAGCAAACCCGGCCCTGTTCGAAAAGCTGATGGTGGACTACTACGGCACGGCAACACCGCTGGGGCAGCTCGCATCGATGCAGCAGCCCGAGGCTCGTATGCTCGTGATCAGCCCCTACGACAAGGGTGCGATCAAGGAAATCGAGAAGGCTATCGTGGCCGCACAGCACCTGGGCGTAACGCCGTCGAACGAGGGTCAGATCATCCGCGTGGTGATGCCCGAGCTCACCAAGGAACGCCGCATGGAGTACGTCAAGCTCGCTCACGCGAAGGCCGAAGAAGCACGCATCGCGATCCGCAACATCCGCCGCAAGGGTATGACCGACCTCGCCGCGCTTGACGGAGAGGTCAGCGAAGACGAGATTTCACGTGCCGAGAAAGACCTCGACAAGGAGACGAAGGGATTCATTGACCGGGTGGATGAATCACTCAAGGCCAAGGAAGCTGACCTGCTCGAGGTCTAAGTCTTGACGCAAACACCTCAGCGCTCGACCGGGCGGGATGACGACGAGATCGTTGCCCCGCCCGGGTCACGTTCTCGTGAGTGGTCGCGTGAACATGTTCGAGCTCGGATGGTGTTGGCGAATGAGCGGCTGAACGCGAAGTCCGGTCGCAACCTGCTCGGTGCAATAGGCATCGGCCTGCTCTTGGGCGGGTTATTAGCCATCTCGTTGCTCTTCGAAAAGCGTTGGTTCATTCCGTTTGGCACGCTGCTCATCGCCATAGTGGTAACCGAGCTAGCCACGGCGATGCGCCAGGCACGTCGCCGAGTTCCGCGCATTCCGTCGGTGGTGCTCGCCTTGATCGCGGCTCCGCTCGCGTATTACGTGCCACCGGGGTCGCACTGGACGGTGATCCTGCTTGGGCTGCTCGGCATCATCATTTGGCGCGTGATCGAAGTCCTGTTGGTGCACGAGCGTCCGAGCAGAGCCCAGCTGGCGGCGGATGCGTCGGCGACGGCTTTCGTGCACTTCTACGTTACGTTCCTGGGCTCATTCACCATCATGCTGCTCTCGCAGCCGCTGGGTGAGTACTGGGTGCTGACCTTTGCCGCCATCGTGATTTGCGTGGATACCGGTGCTTACGTCACCGGGATGCGCTTCGGGCGCACGAAGATGGCTCCCACGATCAGCCCGAGCAAAACGTGGGAGGGTCTTGCCGGCGGTGCGATTCTTGGCATCATCACCGCCGTTGCCGCCTGCGAACTGTTGCTTGGGTTGCCATGGTGGTTCGGCATCTTCATGGGGATCAGCATCACCATTGCCGCGGTGGTCGGTGATCTCACTGAGTCGATGATCAAGCGCGACCTGGGCGTGAAAGACATGTCGAATTGGCTTCCCGGACACGGCGGGTTCTTTGACCGTTTTGATTCGCTGTTGCCGGCGGGAGCGGTCGCTTTTGCGCTGTATTTCTGGTCGACACCGCTAATGGAGTTTGCGCAGCGTCTCAGCTAGGGCAGAATAAACACGATGAGTACTCAGTCGCCTTTCCCACGTGCCGCTCGCGGCGAATTCGGCTACGACATTGACGAGGTCGACCGGGCGTTGCGGGTTGCGCGCGAACGCTACGAGAATTTTGACAACGGTTCCGGTGGTCCACGGCTGACCGCCAAAAGCATTCGTCACACTGCGTTTACGATGCGCAAGCGCGGTTACTCGGCCCCGCACGTCGATGCCGCACTGGAGCGGCTCGAGGATGCAGTTGCCGTGCGCGAACAGGAAGAGCGCGTAAACAACCGTGGTCGAGAAGAGTGCATGGCTGAGACCAAGGACGCAGCTCGAGCGGTATTGAAGCGACTTGAACGTCCATCTGGTGAGCGCTTCCGTCGCGTGTCTGTGCTGCAGCGCGGATATTCGGTTGATGAAGTGGATGCGTTCTGCAACCGCATCGACGACTTCTTGCGTGGACGTGCGCCGATGACGCTCCGCGAGGCGCGCGGCGTCGCATTTACCTCCAAGCGTCGCGGTTATGACGAGGGACAGGTCGATCTGTTGATCGATACGGTTGTCGACGTCATGCTCGCAATTCGGTAATTGGCGCAGCGCCCGCACTGAAGCTGGGAATTTTCGGGATCTGTATCGCTTTCGTTGCCCGTTCGTAACCATTCCGTTATCGTTGATGGGTACCTGGTCGCAATTGGAGGCATACGAATGACTGAGCAGAAACGAACTGGTAGCACCCGCGCGGCGGTACCGGTGTCGATTCGCAGCGCTCGCCGCACGCGCAAGGTATCGGCGGCAATCGCCGGCACCGCAGTTGCAGCCTTTGCGGCGGTCGGTTTGGCTCAACCATTTATCGCTGCCCCCGAGGCCACTGCCGCGCTGTCTGACAAACCGTCGCTGGCGCAGATCTCTGCCGCACAGTCGCAGCAGTTCAGGGTTGATGTTGCTGCAGAGTCCGCTGAACACGACGCAAGGCCGGCGCAGATCACTCGCAGTGGCGGTGTTGAGGTTGAGCTCAAGCCCGAAGCGAAGCCCGAGCCCGCAACGCCGTCGGGCAATAGTTCGAATGATGACAGCTCAGCCGGCAATGACTCCAACGGTGGAGACGCAGGCGGCAGTGCCTCGTACCCGCAAGGCGGCAGCTACGACGCAGGCAGCGTACAAGCCATCGCGAAGGACGTGCTCGCGGCAAACGGTCAGGCTGACCAATGGGGCTGCTTCGAAGCGATTATTGGCCAGGAATCCGGCTGGGACCCCTACGCAACGAACCCCTCCTCGGGTGCCTACGGCATCCCCCAGGCCCTGCCGGGCGAGAAGATGGCATCGGCAGGTGCCGACTGGCAGACGAACCCGGCAACGCAGATCAAGTGGGCGCTTGGCTACATGAACGGGCGGTACGGCTCGCCCTGCGGTGCATACGACTTCAAGTTCACGCAGGGCCACGGCTGGTACTAACCCGACTGCCAATCCCTGCGAACACGACGAGCGCCGTCAGCAATGATGGCGCTCGTACTGTTTGCCCCGTACGCTTGCGCCTATGGGACGAAGGCGTAGCAACCGGCGTAAGCGTGAGTATGTGCCGCTGAATGTTGCTCGCATACGGGGTGCAGGTCGCCGCACAGAGACGCGGCGTGGCCGGGAGTACAGCGTGTCTGCTGTTCGTCCCGAGCGTGCGCAGAAGACGTATGTCTGCCCGGGCTGCAACGGTGAGATCGCCATCGGAGTCGCCCACGTGGTGGTATGGCGCGCCGACAGCATTTGGGGTGACGATGCAGCCATCGCCGAGCGGCGCCACTGGCATCGGCGCTGTTGGGAAGTCGATTAAACGCAAAGACCTTAGCGCTTGTTCTGCGCCGGAATTACGACCTCGCGGAAGATGATGATGATGGATGCGGCCACGGGGATGGCGATCAGCGCGCCCAGGAGACCCAGGAGAGTACCGCCGGTGAGCGCCGCGATCACCACAATTGAACCGGGCACTGCGACCGCCTGCGACATGATCTTGGGGGAGATCAGATACGCCTCGATCTGCATGTAGATGAGGTAGTAGATGGCGGCGATCCACCAAACGGGGGAGCCCGGATCCATCAGAATCAACTGTGAGAGCACGATCACGGCGGATGCAGAGATCGTGCCGACCATCGGGATGAGTGAGCCGCAGAACGCAATCACCGCGAACACCATCGGCATCGATGCGCCGATGATGGACAGGAAGATGAGCGTGAGGATACCGTTAATGACACCGAGCGAGATTTGTCCGACAACGTACTTGCCCACCGAGTCGGTGATCTGATCGCCCAGGTTCATAATGCGACCGCGCTTGGACGCGGGGGTGAGCTGGTAGAACACGCGCTTGATCGTGTGCATACTCGCGACGAAGTAGATCGTCAGGATAAACACGATCAGGCCGCTAAACAGGCCGTTGACGATGCCAACACCGACTTGTAGCACGCCACCGGTAATCGACGCCGCATTACCCTGCAACCATGAGGCGGCCTGCGCAACCATTGATTGCACGTCGATCATCGGGAAGTTTTGTTGTAGCCAGCCAACGATGTCCGAGTTCAGCAGATCGCCGATGATCGCGCCGTAGCGGATTGAGATTTCTTCAGCCTGCGCTGCGACTGACGGCACAATCGCCCAGGTGACCAAGCCCACAACCACGAGCATGCCGAAGACCGTTGCCAGCAGTGCGGCCGGGCGGGGCCATTTCTTTCCCTCGAGCCAGGCAATGAACGGTTCGATGCCGAGGGCGAGGAATAGAGCAGCGCCCACATAGGTGAGTACGGTCGAGAGCGTACCGACCATACCGGCGAGCGTGATCGCGAGAATCGCGCCGAGTGCACCGAGAAACCCCAGTTTGAAGGGGTTCTCGACGCGCACTGACGAGGGCGGATCGACGCGGATTGCCAATTGTGCTCCTAGCGGCGTTGTAGTTGCGGTTTGTTACTGGTCGGTTTCAGGCTCTGACTCTGACGGCTTCGAGGATGGGAGTCGTCCCACGAGTTGACGCATCTGCTCGAGGTACGCCTCGATCTGGTCGCGTTCATCCCGCACCTTCTGCAAGTGCGCTTCCGCAGTTTCTTGTTCAGCGCGGATGCGTGCTTCAAGCTCTTGGGTGCGCTCACGGACTTGACGGTTTGTGTTCTCAAGTAGATTCGCTGCTTGTGTTTCTGCCGCCTGGATCGTTTCCTGCGCACGCTTGCGTGCATCCGCTTTGATCTTGCCGGCGTCGCGTCGCACCTGCTCACTGCGCTGGTTCAGATCGGCAAGCTGCTCGGTCGCCTCATCAATCATCTTCTTCGCGGCAGCTTCTGAATTGCGTCCAGCCGCAACGAGTTGCTTCTCAAACTCGTTGCGCTTCGTGGTCAGCTCTACTTCCTGTTCGCTGCGTGCGGTAGCCAGTTCACGCGTGGTGGTCTCGCGCAGTTCGGCGAGTTCGGCGGTGATGCGTTGGCGTTCCGCGTCCAGTTCACGGCGCTGGCCGTTTGATAGCTCCGTAAGTTCAAGATTCGTGGCATCGCGTTGATCTTGCAATTCGCGTTCGTGTGCTTCGCGGCTGGAAGCAAGTTCGCGCTCCAGCGCCTCGCGCTGCATGCGAAGCTCGTCCTCGAGCTCTGCCCGGCGGCGAGAGACTTCGGCATTGAGCTCCTCGCGTGCGGTCGTCGATTCGCGCGTGAACTTGGCACGGGCTTCGGCGAGCTCGGACTCCTGCTGGCTACGCGCTTCATTCAAGCGCTGCGTCTCCTGTGCGTTTCGCTCGACAATTTCACGTTCGAGTGCCTCTTTACGCGCTTCGAGCTCCTGTTCGGTCTGGATGCGGTTGGCCTCGAAGGTGCGCTGCTGTTCGGTAAACGTCGCCAGGGCTGTGGCTAATTCTTGTTCCTGCTCTTGCTTAGCGCGCGCTAGCTCTTCATTGACCTCGGCGCGCTTCGCCGCGACTTCACGCTCAGTGGAGTGGCGCTGTTCGCGCAGCTGCGCGGTAATCTGGTCCTTCACGGATTCAATCTCGCGCTCCTGATTCAGCAGGGTCAGTTCAGCCTCTTGCTTCGCGTTCTCAACCAGCTGCGCGGCGTTCGATTCTGCCTCGGCCGTCACGCGCTGCGCCGACTGGTCTGCTTCGCTGGTGACGCGTTCGGCATAGTTGTTGGCATCTTCATGGATGCGAACCGCGTTGTTACGTGCTTCGCTGACGATTCGCTCAGATTCCCGATTCGCGTCCGACATGATTCGTGCGGCTTGTTCTTCGGCCGTGGCGAGTGTGCCCGCGAGTTTGCTGCCGAGTCCGGCGTAGCTGGGGGACTCCACCTCGCTGAGCTGCGCCTCCAGATCCCTGATGCGGGAGTTGGCTGCGTCAAGTTGTTGCTGGGCATTGCGGGCGGCATTGGACTTGGAATCAAGTTGAGCCCGCAGCTGTGCCAGTGTCTGATCGACCTCCTCTCGGCTATATCCGCGCATGGCGATCGTGAATTGAGTTGACTCCACGGGTGAACCTCCAACGTGCCGCACTGCACCGCATCCGGTGCTCTTACTGTTCAAAGTTTAGGGCGACGTTTCGCGCACACCTGATGGAGACCAGAGTGTGTCGATCCAGTCTGCTCAACCCGTGATCAGGAAGACATTAAGCATTTACCTAAGTAGCGACCAGGTTACAACTTCATGTCTGCGATAGGCTTAGGTGTTAATTTCTGGCGCTGGATCGCGCTCAATCCGCGCTAGTTCGCCAACCCCAGGAGCTTCTTTGCGTCTCATCTCGGCCGTTATTGCCACCCTAGCCAGCCTGGCGATGCTCGTCATCGGTGGGCTGCAGTTTGCGGACGCCTCGCGCCAAACAACCGCAACCGCATCCGGAACAACGAATTCGTCTGCCCCATTGATGGTAGTCGACGATTCGGTGCTCGCTTCACGCGCGGGAGCTCAGCTGGTGCAGATTGAAGGCGACGGCGACATCACCGTTGTCATTGGACGCACCGCGGATGTGAAAGCGTGGGTGGGCGACGCGAAACACACCACGGTTTCGGTGGATGAAAACGACCAGCGTGAAGATGGTCAAATCGGTCTGCGGTTTGACGAAGGCGGAACCGAAGCAGAGGTTCCAAATCCGATCAGCGCCGACCAATGGTTCGAGCGTCACGAAGGCAACGGCTCGTTCAGGCTCGACACCGTAGTTGCTCCCGGCTATTCGATGCTGATCGCAGCCGACGGTAAGGCGCCCGCACCAAACACGCTGTCGATCACCTGGCCGGCAGCCGGCTACGCTCCGCTTTCCGGTCCGCTGCTCGTTGCCGGCGGTGTGCTGCTGCTCGTTGCCATCGCGCTGTGGATTTGGACGATTCGTCACCGCAAGCGTGCGGCACAGGAACGACGTGACAACCAAGAAAAGCTCGCCGCCGCGGGCACACCAGGAGCCGCTGCCGGGTACGAGGATGCACCGCGATGGAGCGTCGTGCCTTGGGAAGACGAACAGCGGGATGGCGCAGCCGACGCTACCGATGCGCTGGAAGCAGATGACGCATCCGAGGCATCGCTCCCTGACGAGGATGCACCGGCAGTGGCGCCCGCGGTTGCTGAGACGGAGTCGTCAGCGGATGAACAACCTGTTGTCGAACAGGACGTTGACCAGACCACGGAGCACGAGGATGCGGTTGCCGAAGCCGATCAGGAAATCGAGACAATTCTCGAAGCACATGACCCAGACAAGGCATCCCCGTTCGCGCCGCAGCATGACGGCGCAACAGAGGAAACCGACGAACCGATGGATGAGCCTGAGGTCACGGCAGAGCAGTCCGATGTAGTAGTTGAGGAGGGCGACGAAGTGGAAGGGCCGGTATCGACCTCGCCCACATCGACTGCCTATCAGCCGGATGAGGTTCAAGGGGCCGAGTCAACAGTGTCGGATTCAGCCCCAACTGAGGGCGAGCAATCGGATTCCGAGCCGGCCGAGCCCGAGCCGGCGCAAGAGGAAACGGCGCAGGACGCGACACAAAGCGAGTCGACCCCGTCAGCGGAACCCACCGCATCCGAACCCACGTCGAAGAACGACGACGATGACGAGTGGAAGTGGCGCCGTCCGCGCGGCCGTAACCGCTCAAACGCGCCCAAGCGTGTCTTCTTCGCACCCGTTGTGGTAATTGCGTCCCTCGGACTGGCCGGATGCGCACCGCAATACTGGCCGGCGGACTGGACGAATACCGACGTCAACCCGCAGGCAACGCCCACCTCGACGGTGGATGCGGCGATTATTGATGAGGGTGCGAACCCACCCTCGCTCAACGATGCTCAGATCCAGCAGATCATTGATGATGCCGCAGCAGTCGCCGCTGATGCCGATGAGAAGCAGGACGCGAAGGCCCTCGAACCCAGGTTTACGGGTGATGCGCTTGCTCTGCGTTCGGCGCAGTACAAGGCTCACAAGGCGAACGAGAAGAATCCGCTCCCCGCGGCATTCCCAACCGGCGAAATCGTCTACTCGATGCCGGAGACTTCAGATCAGTGGCCACGCACGCTGTTTGCCGTAGTGACGCCTACGGCAAAGGAAGGCGAGGGGCAAACTCCATACGCCATGATGCTGACGCAGGAGAGCCCCCGCGAGAACTACAAGGTCGCGGCTGAAACGCAATTGGCGCCGAACGCTACGCTGCCCGACGCGGCCCCATCGTCGATCGGTAGTTCGAGTTTGGCGAATCTGCCGGGCCCGCTGGTAATTGAGCCGGACAAGCTTGCCGCGGCGTACGCGGATGTCATCGCGCAGGGTGATAAGTCCCCGCACGCCGGTACGTTCGAGGCCGAGGGAGACTCGCTGCGTGCGAGTGTCAATGATGCCTATCGTAAGAAGGAAAGCGAAACGATCGACGGCAATGTTGCGAAGCTGTCGTTCGACTACAAAGCATCCGACACGAAGCCCGTCGGGATGGTCGGGCTGAACGACGGCGCGATTGTCAGTGTTTCAATCCGTGAGATCGAAACGCTGCGCGCGGCCAACGACCGAGCACGCATCAAGATGACCGGGCTCACCGCAGAACTGGCCGGTGTGACTGAAACATCGACCGGGTTCGCGCGCGAGTACACCGATCAACTGCTGTTCTACGTGCCGGCGAAATCTGATGGCGGCAAAGTGCAGTTCCTTGGTGTATCGCAGGCATTGACATCCGCTCGAGAGCTCGAAGCACAGGAGGTATCGCAGTAATGGCAGGGATTCCAGACTCACTCCACGGAGCCGTTGACCTCAGCGGTCTCGGTAAATCTGCTCAGCAGCAGGACGCTGCAGGCCAGCCTGCCCCCGGGGCGCAACCGACCGCATCCGGACAGCCGCAGGGCGAGGTAATCGCCACGCTGCCGGATGTCGTCATCGAAGGCGGCCAGGCCGACCTCGAACAGCTCGCACCGCTTTCGGCGCAGGTGCCGGTGCTCGTTGAAATGTACTCGGCGGCTGCCGAACCGGCCGACGCGCAGCCACCGCTGGTAGAAGCGGTCCGTGCGGCAGCGGGACGGCTGGTGCTGTTGCGCATCAATTTGGATAGTGACCCGGCACTCGGTAATCAACCGCAAACGGTGATGCTGCTCGGCGGACGTCCGGCACCGTTGTTCCAGCAAATGCCGCCACGCGAACAGGTACTGCAGGTGGTAAATGAACTATTGGCTGCCGCCGCACAGCAGGGCATGACCGGTCGCGTCGCAACATCCGGTGAAACACCCGAAGAAACCCCAGCAGCCAAACCCCTCTCGCCACTGCACCAGGAAGCTGCCGATGCGTTGGCTGCCGGTGATGTTGCTGCGGCAAAGGATGCGTATGGTCGCGCGCTTGAGCAGAACCCCGGTGACGATGATGCGCGGGTTGGTCTGGCTCGCGTTGGGCTCATTGAGCGGCTACAGGGGAAGACGCTCGCGCAGATCCGTGAGCGCGCTGCCAGTGCCCCTGACGACCTGGACGCGCAGCTTGATGTTGCCGATCTCGATGTTTCGGGTGGGCACGTTACGGACGCATTCGAGCGCCTCCTCGGGCTCTTTTCGAGCGCAGACGCCGACGATAAGTCCCGCATCCGGGAACGGCTCTTAGACTTGTTCGACATTGTCGGCCCGGAAGACGCTCGCGTGGTTCGCGCTCGGCAGCAGCTGACGAATCTGCTGTTCTCCTAACGGGCAACGGATACGGTCCCGAGCCAGCAATTTCACTACGACAACACCGCGCGCCGGCCGAGTGGACCGAACTCGCGGTGTGTTGTTTGTACCGGTTACCGCTTGCGGCGCAGGAAGGTGGCCCCGAGCGGCGGGATGCGCAGGTCGACGGATTGCGAGAATCCGTGCGTACCCTCGCTGTTCATGTGCAGCTGCGGGGTGGTGACTCCTGATCCGCCGTAGGCGAGATCGTCCGAGTTGAGGATCTCTTCCCACTCGCCCTCGGGCAGGCCGAGCCGGTAGCGTTCGTGCGCAGCGTTTGCGAAGTTGTGGATGCAAGCGATCTGTTCGCCCGCGCCGTCGTTACGCAGGTACGCGAGGATCGAGTTGCCCGCATCCTCGCCGCTGATCCACTGCAATCCGGCCGGGTCGTTATCCAAGCGCCACATGGCGGGGTGGGCAAGGTAGAGCTCGTTTAAGGCTGCGACATAGCGCTGGATGCCGGCAAACGTCGGGTTCTCGAGCAGCCACCAGTCGAGGCCGTGCGCTTCGTTCCACTCCTGTGGCTGACCGAACTCCTGTCCCATGAACAGCAATTGCTTGCCGGGGTGGCTCCACTGGTACGAGTAGAACAGGCGCATATTCGCGGCCTTCTGCCAGTCATCACCCGGCATCTTCGAGAACATCGCGCCCTTGCCGTGGACAACCTCATCGTGCGAGATGGGCAGGATGTACTGCTCGCTCCAGGCATACACGAACGAGAAGGTGAGCTCGCCGTGGTGGTACTGGCGGTAGATCGGATCCTTCGCGAAGTACCGCAGGTTGTCGTTCATCCACCCCATGTTCCACTTGAGGCCGAAACCGAGGCCGCCCTGGTCGGTGGGACGGGTGACTCCATCGAAGCTGGTGGATTCTTCGGCGATCATGACGATGCCCGGGTTGCGTTTGTAGGCGGTGGCGTTGACTTCCTTCAAGAAGTCGATCGCCTCGTAGTACTCGCGGCCGCCGTCAACGTTCGGGATCCACTCATCGCGCGAATAGTCGCGGTAGATCATCGAGGCCACCGCGTCGACGCGCAGACCGTCGACGTGGAACTCCTCGAGCCAGTACAGCGCGTTCGCTACGAGGAAGTTGCGTACCTGCGAGTTACCGAAGTCGAAGATGTAGGTGCCCCAGTCGCGCTGCTCGCCCAGGCGCGGGTCCGGGTGCTCGTACAGTGGTTCGCCGTCGAAACGGCCCAGCGCGAAGGCATCTTTCGGGAAGTGTCCGGGCACCCAGTCCATGATCACGCCGATTCCAGCCTGGTGGAGCTGGTCGATGAGGTACCGCAGGTCGTCGGGAGACCCCATCCGTGAGGTCGGGGCGTAGTAGCCGCTGACCTGGTAGCCCCACGAACCGCCGAAGGGGTGTTCTGCCAGTGGCATGAACTCGACGTGAGTGAACTTCATCTTCTGCAGGTACGGGATGAGCTGCTCCGCGAGTTCGCGGTAGCTGAGGCCCTGGTGCCACGACATGGCGTGCATTTCGTACACGCTCATGGGGGAGTTGTGCGGATCGCGTGCGGCACGCTCGCTCATCCACTCGTCATCGCCCCATTCGTGGGTGCTGTTTGCGGCAATAACGGATGCGGTGTGTGGCGGTCGTTCGGCATGCTTAGCAACCGGGTCGGCCTTGTCGATCCATTCACCGGCGGCGGTGAGGATCTGGAACTTGTAGGTTTCGTGTTCGGTCACATCCGGAATGAATAGCTCCCACACGCCCTGGCCGTTGAGTCGACGCATAGCGTGACGAGCCCCATCCCACTGGTTGAACGAACCCGTTACGCGTACTGCCCGAGCGTGCGGCGCCCACACCACAAACGATGTGCCGAGCACGCCCTGGTGCTCGCGCAGATTCGCGCCGAATACTTGCCAGAGCTGTTCGTGGCGACCCTCTCCAAAGAGGTACAAGTCGGTTTCGCCGATTGAAGGCAGGAACCGGTAGGGGTCGTCAGCGACATCGACGATGCCAGAGTTGTACTGGGTTTCCAGGTGGTAGGCGCTCAGCCCGTGTTCGTGCGTACCGCTCCATACCCCGTGCGCGAGATGTTCGAGTTCGACTCGGTTTCCGTCGCTAAGAATCGCGAACACGCGGCTGGCGAGCGGGCGGCGAGTGCGGATGCGGATGTGACGCTCGGCCTCGTCAAGCGGGTGCTGGCCAAGCACGGCGTGGGGAGCGCCGTGGCAACCGTCGGCGATCGCCTGCAGTTCTGCGTGGTCGATGAGATCGCGTGGCATATCAGCGGGAGTCATAATCGGAACTTTCGGTTGGTGGTGCAACGCTGCCGTTGCGAGTTGTGGTTGCGGTGCGGATGCGTCAGCTAGCTGGTGCGGCGCACGTGCACGATGTGGGATTGCCCCGGTTCGAGGCGGATGTAGTTCGCGCCACCCCAATACCACAGCGCTCCGCTGAGGAGGTCCTCAACTTCAATGCCCTGGCTGTGCTCAATACCGAGTGCCGGCAGATCGAGCCACAGGGTTGCTTCCTGCGTGTTCGTGTAGTCGAGGTTGGTGACGACGATGATGGTGTCCGCGATACCCGAGCCGGTGTGCTGCGCCGCCAAATGCTTGGAGAACGCCAGCAGCTGACCGTTATCGGTGGTCTGCACAGTGAAGTTTCGCAGTTGGTGCAGGGCCGGATGTTCGCGGCGAATGGCGTTACAGCGGCGAATCAACGGCGCGATTGAGGTGCCGGCAGCTTCTTCTGCCGCCCAGTCGCGCTGCTTGTACTCGTATTTTTCGTTGTCGATGTTCTCTTCCGAGCCCGGTCGAGCAACGTTTTCGATGAGTTCAAACCCGGCATACATCCCCCAGTTTGGGCTGGCCATGGAGGCAATTACCGTGCGTGCCTCGTAGGCGGGACGGCCACCGCGCTGGAGATACTCGGTGAGGATGTCCGGGGTGTTGACGAACATGTTCGGGCGCATGAAGTGGGAGGTGTCGTGCGAGACCTCGTTGAGGAACTCTTCAAGCTCTTCTCGGGTGTTGCGCCAGGTGAAGTATGAGTAGGACTGCTGGAATCCGGCCTTCGCTAGTGACTGCATCACCTCTGGGCGCGTGAACGCCTCGGCGAGGAAGATCACCTCGGGGGATTCCGCATTGATTTCGTGGATCAGCCACTCCCAGAACTGCAGCGGTTTGGTGTGCGGGTTGTCAACGCGGAAGATCTTGACGCCGTTGGCTACCCAGTACCGCACCGTTTCGAGTACTTCTTCGTAGAACCCGTTGCGGTCGTTGTCGAAGTTGATCGGGTAGATGTCCTGGTACTTCTTTGGCGGGTTCTCGGCATAAGCGATGGTGCCGTCGGCGAGCGTCGTGAACCATTCGGGGTGGTTGCGCACCCACGGGTGATCCGGGGTGGCCTGTAGCGCGAGATCGAGCGCGACCTCCATGCCGAGGGCTTCGGCGCGCTCGCGGAAGGCGCGGAAGTCGTCGATGGTGCCGAGGTCGGGGTGGATGTCGCGGTGTCCGCCGGCTTCGGCGCCGATTGCCCACGGTGACCCCGGGTCGTGCGGGCCCGCGACAAGCGTGTTGTTCGGGCCCTTGCGGTTGGTGAACCCGATGGGGTGAATCGGCGGCAGGTAGACCACATCGAAGCCCATTCCGGCGACCCCGTCGAGGCGTTCGGATGCGGTTTGGAAGTTTCCAGTCACCCACCGGTTGTTGTCGTCGCGGTGGGCGCCCTCGGAGCGGGGGAAGAACTCGTACCAGGCACCGTAGCCGGCGCGGGTGCGGTGGGCGCGGATGGTGCGCTGATCGGACTGCGTGACCAGGGAGCGAACCGGCTGCATGTCGATGACGGTGGTGACCTCATCCGAGGTCAGTGCTCCCAGGCGCAGGAACGTGTCGCGGCTGGTGTCGCGCGAGGCGGCGGATGCGCAGGTGAGCAGATCGCGCTGGGTTTCGTCGCTCTCGGGGTGGCTCGCGGCGCGGTCGAGCACGCGGGCACCCTCTTCCAGCATGAGTTCAACGTCGATACCGGCACCGATCTTGATTTCGGCGTTGTGGCGCCAGGTGGCGTAGTCGTCGCCGTACGCTTCGGTGCGCCAGGTCCATTCACCGGTGCTGGTGATCTGAGCGGTTGCGACCCATTCGTCGAATCCGGGGCGACCGGGATGCATTGGGATGCGCTGGGTTTCGCCGTTCGGGTCGGTAAGGAGTAGATCAACCGCGATGCGGTCGTGTCCCTCGCGGAACGCGACACAAGAAAACGGGACCACTTCGCCGACATATGCGCGGGTGGGGAACCGGTTGTCATCGATCTGCGGACGCAGTTTCATGACTGGGATACGGCCATAGGCGGGCGTGTAGCCGCTGCCGGGGAAACCAGCGGGCTTCGTACCGGCAGCGGTGTTGGTCGCGGTGGACGGGGTGCTCATGTCTGGTGCGGTAGCCACAAGGGTGACGCTAGCAAGCTTGTCTCACCGCAACCCGAAGACGTGCGATCGGTGCCCCGGTGTGCTCGGCGCAGTTGGCGGGTATTGGTTCACCATTTCTTCCAGATTTCGTCGGCCTCGATCTTGACGCACGGGGAGATGATGATGACGGATAGCCGTGGATATCCGTTGTTGTCCGGAGGGCTGACTGAAGCAGATGCGTAATACCCTTCGTCAGAGTGAAAGACGTACGACTCGGTTTTGGTCTCGGTCCTTGCATCGTGACTGATGATTGTTTGTTCGTGCCAGTTCG
The DNA here is from genome assembly GCF_916618895.1 of Pseudoclavibacter sp. Marseille-Q3772. Lineage (NCBI taxonomy): Bacteria > Bacillati > Actinomycetota > Actinomycetes > Micrococcales > Microbacteriaceae > Pseudoclavibacter > Pseudoclavibacter sp. Marseille-Q3772. Next base: position 925,704 of record NZ_OU745391.1, on the reverse strand, counting down.
GCTGATCGCGAAGGTAATCTTCGATCTTTTGTTGAAATTCCTTGGCTTTGTTTTCGCTAACCGTGAGCAAGAGCGAGCTTCCGCCCCCGGGAAATTTCTTCGCTCTTCCACTCTCGTGGTCGCAACTGCTAAACGTTTGCGGCTCATGTCGGTTGTCCGGCACTTGAAGCTCATCCGGGGCTCGTACGTCTTCGGGTACCAGCGCCAGCAGTTCATCTCGAATCGCGAATGCTCCCTTTTTGGCTTCGATGGGTGTCAGATCCGAGGCGACCTCATCAAGCGATGGGGGTGGGGCGACACAGCCTGACAGCCCAACGCAGAGGAGCGCGGTTGCAATCCGCGCTGCACGCCCGTTCGGTGCTCGGCGCTGGCTCGACATGCTTGGACCCTATCGCTGCCGCGCCTCAGGCGCGCAGAATGTTCCGCTCTGCCGATGGAGTTGGCTGGCAGACGGTGTAATCAGTATTTCGGTCCGCCGGCTTTGGGGAAGTCAGGAGGGAGCTCAACGCATGAGCTATACACGTGGATAACGACACGAAGATTGTCAGGCTCTTGGCGTGGGACGATATAGACTTTGAAACCATTTGAGTTGCTGAACTCCGAAGTTAGCTCCTTTTCTGAGCTATGCCGCTCGGTCTCGGTCCAGCCTCCCGTGCGCAAGTGTTGATTGATTCGTTCGTGAAATTCCACGACGCTGGCTGCATCATTAAACGCGACGGAGGTGATTCCAGGGTAGTAATAGAAGTTCTTCCTCTCGCATCGCGCAAAGAGTGAGCGTTGTCTCGCCGATTGGCGCAGTCTGACTTTCCGGCGGTGCTACAGCAAGTCCGTCGTTGAGCTCCACGAGTTCGTGTTGTATGCGCACACTTTCGGCTTTCGCGTCCTCGATGGTGGTGACCGGTGGTTGTTGCGCAGCGGTGAAGATCCCCTCGAGTGCTGCTCCGGCAGCGAGCAGAACCATGGCCGCGATACCGATGACCTTCATCCGTCGGTCCGGTGCGCCGACGTCCCGTGACGGCGTTCCGTGGTTATGGCTCCCCGTTGGCGTCACGTTTCCGGCCGATCTTCAATAGGCACAAAAGTATTACGAATACCGGAGTCAATACTCAGGGCCGCCGGCTTTGGGGAAGTCAGGAGGGAGTTCGACGCACGGACTGTAGGCACGGATAACGACACGAAGATTGTCAGGCTCTTGGTGCGAGACCACGTAAACCTTGAATCCCTCTTCGTTTCTGAACTCAGGCACGGAATCCGATTCGGAGGTTTCGCGTTGGATTTCGGCCCAGCCTTCCGAGCGTAAGTGTTGGTAGATGCGTTGATGAAATTCAATCACGCTGCCTGCATCGTTAAACACAACCGACGTGATTCCTGGATAGTAATAGTAATTTTGTCGATCGCACTCGCGAAGTGGGAGCTTATTCTGGCCAATGGGAGCAGTCTGACTTTCCGTGGGTGCGCGATTAAGATCCGATGAAAGGTCAACGAGCTCGTTCTGGATAGCGACACTCACGGTCTTGGCTTCGAAAATAGTTGCGACAGGTCGTGAGTCATTCAAAGTTGAACCCCCGGGACTAGTTGTGCAGCCCGTCAGCATGAGGGCAAAGCAAATCGATGACAGTGACTTAACAGGCGATCTAAACTTTAACTGTTCCACGCTAACTGGATCTGCATTCGTTGATGAACTGGAGTACTATTGCCCCGTTCTCCGAGGCGTCTGCGTTTGTTCTTGTGTGGTTACCGAGAGGATCAGTGCCGGGATAAGCGTGTTGTTGAAAAACAGGAGAATCGGCTGGTGAGGGTGCATTGCCAATAACAAATAAGTTGAGCGGCTCGGGTTCGTAGTAGTAGTGATCGTACGCGGTGCTCAAGTTCGGTTGCCAGTTGCCAGGGGCGTAGGATCCTGAAAAAGAGTTCACCTGATCGTAGTAGGCGCCCGCGTTTTCAGATGCGAATACAACGCTTTGACCCGCGCTATGCCCACCAACGTTGAAATCGGCGAAGTTGCTTATCTCCTCTTGGTTCAGTGCGTTTTGAAATTCTTCGAGATCGTGCCCTCGAGAGGTGAGATGGTTCGCATTCGCGTTGCCAGTTTCCCCAAATCCCCAAGACATCCAAGCGTTACTTTTCCCGTTGCCTCCGTCCATGAACGTGAAGGTAGTAAAATCTGAGTGTGGATCATCTTCCATAGATTCTGCAACTACACTGCGAGGGAATGCCGTTGCTGAACCATCGATGAAGGAGTTGTAAGAGGTGCCTGTTCCCGGAACGTGAGTGTAGAGTTCCGTGGTGAACTTGCTAAGGGTGCCGTTCTGTTCGATGATCCTGTTGTTTTCAGGCTCAAAAAGGATGAACGTTCGCTCCGGCGAGTCGACGATCTTAATCAAGTAGTCGCGTTCTGCCTCGAGTTTTTCTTTGTCCCGAAGGAGTAGTAGGTACTCGGAGGTACCCTCTTCGAGTTTCCCTATCTCTTCATCGAGGGCGGCTGCTCTTTTGTCCAGTTCCTTGGCCCGATTTGCGGCCAACTGTTCGTTGACTGCTCCGCGTGTGTGGAAGGGGATTCCGTTCGTGGAGCCGACCAATTTGGGGTAGTCGGCAACAAGTAGTTGTTGTTCGTGCGGGGAAAGAGCATCCCAGAGTGCGCGTATCTCTGACGGCGTTTTGTAGCCTGTTAGTAGTTCGGCAAGATGCGCGGACGAGAACTCGCCACTGGACATATCTATGGATTGCTTGGACGCACGTGAATCCTGGATCCTCTCGCACGTCATAACGAGGTCGCGATCAATTTCCTTTGCCGAGGTAAGAATCGTACTCACTTCTTTTTCTAGCTGTTCTTTGGCAGCTGAAGCGCGACTGTAGGTTAGTGTGCCCTCTAGTTGAGGGTAGTAGTTGCCGTGTGGATCGGGTTGAGGTTGCGGCATGTGTGCTGCTTCTGCGCGCGCGTCGTTCCAGATTTGTTCCGTGAATTCAACCGTGCCGTCGTCGAGAATACGCAAACGTTCATCTACTGCGTAATCGAGGGCACCCTTCACCCGTCGTACTAACTCATTCAGTCGGGAGGTAGCAGATTGCAAGGCGGTGAGAAGATCGGTTAGTTGCGCCTCGACGAAATCGATATCCTTGAAAACCTCTTCGAGAGAGGTGCTTGCAGCGTACGCAGCTAGGCCTTCACTTGAAAAGTTCTGGTGTGCTCGTTCAATAACCTCACCATTGTTCTGCATGGCCCCCTCGGCCGTTTGTACCTGGTGCCGCGCATCGAGAACTGGCTCGATGTCCCATTTAACGACGTCAGCCCACGTAACCATTACACGTCCTCGCCATAGGACAGGTAGTCCGAATTTTCGAGTTCGTATGCTATCCTCAGCAGTCCTTCTGCCTGAACCACGTCGGTGTCTCGAAAATCACGTTCGACGATAAAGGCAGCCTCAGAAATATCTGACGTTGCATTCAGTAAGGATTGTTGTGCCATGGCTAGGTGCGCTGTCGCTTTCTTAAAAGCGGCTGCAGCGTTGGATCCGGGCATGCCATCGGAAATGGCGTCTTCGATGCGGAGAAGGGAGCAGCATTCCTGAATTCCCTCGTTCGCGTCGTCGCATGCTCGGGCGATGTTGGCAAAATCTCCCTCAACTATGTGAGTCTGCATGATGCTCCTCTCAGCGTCTGCGCGTACCATAGGACCTGAGAGTTAACGTTGGGTAACGAGACTACTCATCTACCGCGGCGTACAGGCGCATTGACGGGCCAGACAGCCGGATGCGGGCTCCGGGGGCCATCAGGCTCATTGCATCGGTATCGATTTCAGCGACATCGTCCGCATTTGAATCCCACAACAGCCGGTAGCCGACCACATTGCGCACGCGCGGCAGTCGGAACGGTGCTGGATCCTCAACGCCGTGGATGATGACGAGCACGCGATTGCGGCCATCTCCATCCAGCCGGGTTGACGCAATGTACTGCAGAGAGCGCGACACCGGTGTATGCCAGAGCGAGTCGTTCATAGGCTGCCCAAGCGCGTCGAACCATTCAAGTCGAGCGGAGTCGTCGCGGGTTTGTGTCGTGTGGTTGTACTGGGTTGGTCGCAGCGCAAGATACTCGCGTCGAATTGCGGTGAGGCGGCGCACATGGTTGAGGAGGCGCTCATCCTCCGGTTCGAGATGCCATGACACCCAACCGAACTCGGCATTGTCCTGGTTGTACGGGTTGTTGTTGCCGTGCTGAGTGCGGCCCATTTCGTCGCCGGCGACGATCATGGGGACACCGGAGGAAATCAGCAGGGTGCCCAAGAGGTTTCGTACGGCAAGTCGCCGGTCACGACGCACACTCAGATCAGGAGTCTCGCCTTCGTACCCAAAGTTGTATGAGTGGTTATCGCTGGAACCGTCCCGTCCCAGCTCACCGTTCATCAGATTGTGTTTGACGTTGTACGACACCAGGTCGTGCAGGGTGAAGCCGTCGTGGGCGGTGACCAGGTTGACGGATGCGAGCGGGCCGCGTTCGTCAGAGATTTGGTCGGAGGATCCTGCCATCGCGGTGGAGAGCCCCGCCAGGCCCTCACGGTGATGACCGGTGATCCGCGCCTGCGCGAACGAGTCGACCCAGAACTTGCGCAACCGGTCGCGGTATTCGTCGTTCCATTCCGACCAGCCGATCGGGAACTTGCCGGTTTGCCAGCCGCCGATTCCCACATCCCACGGTTCTGCAATCAACTTCACGGATTGCAACACCTCGTCGTTCGCCATGGTGGTGAATAGCGGATGTGAGGGGGTGAAGGTATGCGACTCGTCGCGGCCGAGCGTTGCGGCGAGGTCGAAGCGGAACCCATCAATGCCGAACTCGGTCACCCAGTACCGCAATGAGTCGAGCACGAGTCGCTGGACAGCCGGAACGCTCGTGTTGACGGAGTTGCCGCAACCGGTCACATCCATCAACCGTCCGTCAGCCAGCTGGCGATAATACGAGGCTCGGTCGATACCGGCGAACGAGATGGCCGGGCAATCGTCACCCTGATCGGCGGTGTGGTTGTAGACCACATCGAGGTACACCTCGATCCCTGCCTCGTGGAGTAGTCGCACCATGCCCTTGAACTCGCGAGCGATGGCCTCCGGGCCTGCGGCTTGTGCGGCCTGTGTGGCGTAGTCGGCGTGGGGTGCAAAGAAGCCGACGGTGTTGTAGCCCCAATAGTTGGTGCGCCCGTCCTCGCGCAGGTGACGTTCGTGTGCGAAGGCGTGTACGGGGAGCAGCTCGACTGCGGTAACACCCAGGCGCTTGAGGTGGGCGATGACGTTAGGGTCGGCGAGACCCGCATAGGTGCCGCGCAACGGCTCCGGTACGAAGTGTGCGAGCTTGGTGAAGCCCTTGACATGCAGCTCATAGATCACCGTGTTGCGCAGGCTGGTGCGCGGTGCTGAGCTGTCACCCCAGTCGAACGGTTCCTCGGCGACGATCTGCCCGAACCAGCGCGGTGTCGCCTCAGTGCCGAAGTTGCGAACGTGGCGGGCATACGGGTCGAGCACGAGCGCGTCGGGGTCAAAACGGTGGGGGAGTTCACGGGGGCCGTCGACAGCGAGCGCGTACCAGCTGCCGGGGACAAGTCGCCGATCGGCAACCTCCCACACACCGGCATCGGTGTGATTCATGGGCAGGCGAAGCGTTTGTTCACCCTGGTCGTCAACGACGACGCAGCTCATGGCAGTGGCGTTGGCAGACCAAACCCGCAGCACCGGGGTGCCGTTTGTAGGGTCGGCGGTGATGCCGAGCGTTGGGAAATCGTGTGCATGCATCGCTTGGCGATTCTACAATCGCAAGTATGCCGATCTATCTGGATCACGCCGCCACATCACCGCTTCGGCCTCAGGCGCGGGATGCTTGGCTCGCCGCACATGACTCCTTGGGTAACCCGTCCTCCATCCACGCGAGCGGGCAGCAGGCAAGGATGCGCCTGGAGACAGCACGCGAGGCAATCGCGCGGCACCTGGGTGCGGAGCCGATCGAGGTTGTGCTCACCTCTGGCGGTACCGAATCAATCAACTTGGCAATCAAGGGCATCTATTGGCAGCGACAGCGCTCCGGCGCGGGCCGGCGGATCTTGACGACGGCGGCTGAACACCATGCGACGTTGGACGCGATCAAATGGTTGACGGAGTACCAGGGCGCTGAGGTGGGGTTTATTGATGTGGACGAAACTGGATGCATCCGGCTCGACCATCTTGAACGCGAACTTTCGGCGGGAGATGTCGCGCTGGTGACCTCATTGCACGCCAATAATGAGGTGGGCACGGTCCAGCCGGTGCGGGCCGTGTGCTCGCTTGCGGCGAGGTTCGGGGTGCCCAGTCATATTGATGCAGTTTCGTCGCTCGGATCGTTGCCGGTCTCGCTGCACGAGTTTGGGGCGAGCGCAGTGAGTGTTTCGGCGCACAAGGTCGGCGGTCCGGTCGGTGTGGGTGCGCTTGCGATTGGGCGTCAGGTGCAGGCGGATGCGTTGGTGCACGGAGGGGGTCAGCAGCGCGGGATGCGTTCGGGCACGCTCGATCTTGCCGGTGCTGCGGCCTTCGCAGCGGCGCTTGATGCCGCTGCCGATGATGCTGTGGTTGCTCGTCTGCGGCAGTTGCGTGACCTGTGTATTCATGAGCTGCGGGCTGCAGTGCCGGATGCCGTATTGCTGGGAGCGGACGCTGCCGCCGAACTGAACGACAACGGCGTGAGCGTGCCCGCGCGGTTGCCTGGGAACGCTCATTTCTTGTTCCCTGGGGCGCAGGGGGATTCGCTGCTGTATCTGCTTGATATGGCGGGAGTGTCAGTATCAACCGGGTCAGCGTGTCAGGCCGGTATCCCTGAACCGAGTCATGTGGTGCTTGCGATGGGCGGGGATGCGGATGCGGCCAAGAGTGTGCTGCGTATCACCCTCGGTTGGGATACACGCGAGGAGGACGTGCGCGCCTTGGTGGAAGCGTTGCCGGATGCGTACGCTCGGGCACGGCGGGCAGGTTTCTCGAATCGGTAGCGTGATGCTGCTGACGGCGGATTCGCTCGATTCTCGAGGTGCCAGACTAGGTGCTGTCGGGTCCGTGAGGGTGTTGACGATAGAGATGGCTGCAGCTCGTTCCGGCAACTAGATTTCATCGCCGGCGGTATACGGGGGTTCTGGATAGAAACACGGCGATGACACTGAGGCGTTGAACATTTTGGCGCCATCCTTCCCTCGTGTGTAGACGGACAGGATGACTGCATAGTCGTCGCCAAAGTACCAATAGCTTCGATCGGGTGGATTGGTTGTTTTGTGGGGCCACCGCTCTCGTTCTGGTTGGGATGCGATTGTTTCGTTGAGGTCGTGTAGGAACGCGTGGAGATCAACAGAATCTTTAAGTATGAGAACAAAGCCTGCACTGTAGTACGCGGGAGCCTGTGAAGGGTAAGGTGTATCCAATTCACACCTACGTAAATATTTTTTCAGGGAACCAATTTCAGGCATTTCGCTCGTGCGGGGGTCGATGAGTTCAGGTGGTACTAGTTCGCGAATTTCGCGCTGGTACTTGATGCTCATCTCTTTCTGTTCAAGCGCATTAAGTGTCGGCGCGGGTACCGGAGAATGCTGCGTGGTAGTCGCGATCGGCGCACACCCCGCGACCGTGAGCGCTAGTACTGCTGTCATTGTTAATTGCGTCAGCCGCCTCGGCAGTCCACTAGTCAATAATTGCTGCACCAATTGCTCCTATTCCATCAGGGTTGGTTTTACTGCTCGTGTTTATTTGACTATGGCTGTCGAGCGAATCGCCCCTTGGAGTGCTAGCTGTTTGAAGCAATGTTTTGAGGCATCGCGCATTCTAGATCTTATCGCCGAAGCTGTAAGGGGGTTCTGGGTAGAAGCACGGCGATGACACTGAAGCGTTGAACATTTTGGCGCCGTCGCTCCCTCGTGTGATGACGGACAGGATGACTGTATAGTCGTCGCCAAAGTACCAATAGCTTCGATCGGGTGGATTGGTTGTTTTGAAGGTTCGGCGTTCTCGTTCTGGTTGGGATGCGATTGTTTCGTTGAGGTCGTGTAAAAACGCGTGGAGATCAACAGAATCTTTGAGTATTAGGGCGAAGTCGCCGCCGTAGTACACGGGCGCTGGTGAAGGGTACGGTGTATCAAACTCACATCTCACCAGGGTCCTTTCGAGGGAACCAATCTCGGACATTTCGCTCGTGCGGGGGTCGATGAGTTCAGGTGGTACTAGCTCGCGAATTTCGCGCTGATACTTGATGCTCATCTCTTTCTGCTCAAGCGCATTAAGTGTCGGCGCGGGTACTGGGGAATGTTGCGTGGTCGGTGCGATCGGCGCGCACCCCGCGACCGTGAGCGCTAGCACGGCTGTCATTGTTAATTGCGTCAGCCGCCCCGGCAGTCCACTAGTCAATGATTGCTGCACCAATTGCTACTATCCCTTCATAGTTGGTTTCACTGCTTTGGCTTATCCTGCTGTGATCATCAATCCCGTCATCCTGGGGCGAGAGGAGGCGGACATTGGTGAATTCGTGGAGTCGATTTGGAGTGCGATATCCCACTTTGTCGAGCGCATTGATCGGGTCATTCTCGTACTGTATATGGGTATACTCGGTGCCGGGATCTGCAATCCAGGAGCTACCCACGTAGGATCCGCTCAATGAGATGACGTTGTCGAATGTGGCGCCGTTTGTTTCGGCAGTGCCAATCTTCGACATTCCTGCACTGTGGCCGATCGCCGAATATTCAGTATTTGGTCCGTAGTCCTCTAGTCGTAAATCATTGGCTATCGCGTGTATTTTGGCTCCTCGCTCGCGCATCTCCGATTCAGAGCCATTGAAACCCTCGCCGTGCCAGGTAGACCACGGTCCATCTTTCACCGTCAAAACGATAGCGTCTTGCTGCCGTCCTTGGAGTTGCTCCACAATGCTGTTGCCAAAGTCGTTGATGCCGCTGGCGAATGACTGCATATTAGTGCCGGTTCCAGGGGCATAGATGATCGCTTGGTCAACATTTCCGTTGAGGTTGCCCGCCACTGTCGCGATGCGGTCATTTTTCGGGTGAAACAAGATCGCAGAGGTTCCATTCCTAATTTGAAGTGCGGCATCCCGTTTTGCTCTGATTTCGTGCAGTTCGTGTAGCAGGTTGAGCTCATCGCCGGTCATTGTTACCCACTCGGTGCCGGGCTCGTGACGCCCGCTCTCTTGGAGAATAACCCGCTGGTACTTGTCTTCAAGTCTGGCAATTTCCTCATCGAGATTCGGATAATCTCGAGCAACTTCTTCGATGTAGTTCTTCGCGTTGGTTCTATTTGCTTTGGCGCGAATTGCGAATGGAATTCCGGAGAGGCCACCGAGAACCTCCGGGAACTCGCGCAGTAGTCGCTGACGGAGGCCAGGGTCCATCGAATCCCACATGGCCCGGATTTGGGCAGCCGGCAGAATCCTGATCGCGTCCATGACCTCTCGTGTCGTATTGGGAGTAGACGCTCCGGAAGTTGCCTGTGCCGCATCCGAAGGCGCATCCGCGGTGATGCAATCCATGGCGTGAACAAGCCGATCTGCGATATCCCGAGCGCGATCCAATAGACGGTCCACCCGCTCCTGAAACTCATCACGGTCTTGCTTCCTCGAGGCTGTTGCTATACCTGCCATTCGGCTCTTCATTTGTTCGTGCGGGTCAGAGACTCGGCCAGTGGCATCGATCTCAAAATCAGCTTCGAGAATCTGGCCGTGCACGCGGTGGACCTCCTCGACGAGCTTTTCGACCTCTTCGGCGGCATGGTTGACGCCGGCCATGAGGTCAGTTAACAGTGCTTCGATGTTGTCTCCACCGTGCGAAGTGCATGTTCTGATACGTAGAGTTCACTCATCTTGATCCTCACCGTTGAGATCACGCGCCGACGAACTTGGGCCGTTACTTGGTCAAGGATACTGGCAGTGGCCAAGTAGGTAGTTCAGCGTTCGAACAGCGACGAACACGTCAACCGTCGCTGGAGGTGGTTGTGGCCCACGGTCTGCAGGCTCCAGTGGGCAGGCTGCCGCAGCCGGTGGGCGACTACAGCTCCGGCGTGCGTTCGGGGCGGGTTCGACGCGGACGAATCGACTCGAACGCGGCGCCGTAACGCAGCAGCGCATTGTCGTCATACGCACGACCGGCGATCGTCAACCCAACCGGCATGCCAATATCTGCCATCGTGCCCATCGGCACCGTCACCGTCGGAATGCCGAAGTGGCGCCACACGAGATTGCCGTTGGCAACCCACACCCCGTTTCGCCAACCGAGATCAGCCGACGCCTCATCCACATCCATATCGGCAGGGCCAATATCAGCGACTGCTGGCAGTACGACCGCATCCAGACCGAGCCCATCCATCCACGCCTCATAGTCGACGCGACGCGACTGCTCGAGTCCGGCAACACCTTCGGCGATTGTCGGAATCTGTGTGAGCTCGGGCACCCCCTGCTCGCGCGCGAACCAAACATACTTGCGGATATCGAAGTCGAGGCTGCCATAACGGTCGAGGAGCGCGCCTTCGGGATGCGGGAAGATTAATTCCTCGTCAACCTGTTCGAGTGCGTTCAACTTCGGATCGTTGTTCGCTGCCAAGAAATCGTGCCACGACCACAGCGAGAGCTCCAAGATCTCGTGATCCAAGTACCCAGCTGGCAAGATTCCGCGGGTGCCAACCGTCGGCGCTCCGGGACGGTCACCGTCGTAGTTCGAGACCACCGGAAAATCGACCTCGATCACTTCGGCGCCCGCCGCCTCGAGATCGTCGCGGGCTGCACGCCACAGCTCCATGATCGACTCGCGGGTTTCGATGCGCTCGCCGGCAGGACCGCCGAACCGCTGCTGATCGCCGGTTCCTTGCTCGGGGTCAGCGTTGATGAACATCTTCGGAACACCAAAGCGTTTCCCGGCAAGCGCCGACGCATCGGCTGCGAGCTCTCGATAGCTGGCGGGACGAATCTCGCTGGCAGCGGGAATCGACACCCACGGCTGCACTCGCCAAAAATCACCGCGCGATTCCGTGTCGTCGGCGACGATGGCGTCGAGTACCTCGAACATATCGGCCATGCTGCGCGTGTGCGGCACCACAACGTCCATTGTCGGCACCAGCGGCCAGTTCCCGCGCATCGAAATCACGCCGCGTGAGGGGGTGTATGCGCACAGTGCATTGTTTGACGCCGGTGCGCGGCCCGATGACCAGGTTTCTTCGCCGAGCCCAAACGCCGCGAATGATGCGGCCGTAGCGGTGCCGGAGCCGTTGGAAGAACCGGAACCAAACGCCGAGGTTAACCACTCGCCGTTATACGGGCTTTCGGCACGACCGTATTCACCGCGCTGCATTCCGCCGTTCGCCATCGGTGGCATATTCGTAAGCCCAAGACAGATGGCACCGGCAGCACGCAAGCGCTCGATCGTGTAAGCATCTCGTTGCGCGACCAGCTCGGCAAACGCGGGGGAGCCGGATGCGACGGTCAGGCCACGCACCATGTAGCTGTCCTTCGCGGTATACGGGATACCGTCAAGCGGCCCGAGGCTCTCGCCAGCAGCGCGTCGCGCATCGGAAGCCTCCGCTTCGGCAAGAGCCTGCGGATTATCGACGATGACTGCGTTGAGCTTGATGCCTGCACGATCGTAGTGGGCGATGCGTGCCTGGTATTGCTGCACGAGTGCTACCGAAGTGGTTTCGCCGGACTCGAGTGCGGCGCGGAGGTCGGCGATGGATGCTTCGACAACGTTGAACGGTGACATGGGGTATTCCTCGTGAGCGTGCCTGCTTGCTGAATGGCTGCGGCGCAACCACCGGTGACTTAATTGATTAACAGTTTGTGGGATGCGGGCAAGGATCGCAACCGGAAATAGCAACTTCGGCACCGATGCCCGCGACGCGGTCACGTACCCTCGGGGCATGAGCATGATGCATCCCGCCCGCGGTGGAGGTATGCGCGACGAACGCGCATTGCGCGAACGCAACCGCGATGCCCCCAAGATCCCACACCTGTGGCGTCGCATCGGCGAGCTGTTCGCGCCCTACCGCGCCACCCTCATCCTTGCCGTCGTGCTCGTCCTGATCACTGCCGCACTCGGCGTTGCCCCGGCGTTGTTAACCCAGCAGGCGTTCGATGTGGGACTTTTCCCACCCGGTGCGAACGAACCAAACCTGGGCGCACTGTGGTGGATCGTGGCCGCCATGGTCGCAGTCCTGGTCCTCAACGCCGCCATCACCGTGTGGCAGACCTGGCTCACCGCAACGATCGGGAACTCGGTTACCGCCGATCTGCGGGTGCGACTGTTCGAGCGGCTGCAATCGATGGAGCTCGCGTTCTTTGCGCGTACCAAGACCGGCGAGATTCAGTCACGCCTACAAAACGATGTCGGCGGTGTGGCAAACACCCTGCAAAACACGCTCACCTCTGTTGTGGGAAACATCGTGGCCACCATCGCATCGCTCGTGGCCATGGTGCTGCTCAGCTGGCAGTTGGCGATCATCGCCATCATCGTGATGCCGCCGCTGGTGGTGCTGCAGCGGAGGGTTGGGCAGCGCCGGGCGTGCATCGCCACACGCACACAAGCATCGCTCTCAGAGATGACTGCGATGACCCAGGAACAACTCTCGGTGTCGGGAGTGCTGCTCACCAAAACCCTCGGACGAGAGCGGGAAGCCGCTGCCGCTTATCGCCAGGCCAATCGCACTCAAGTTCGGCTCCAACTCGACCAAGCCATGGCCGGTCAGACCTTCTTCGCCATGGTCAGCGTCATCATGGCGCTCGTGCCCGTGCTGATCTACGTCGTTAGCGGCTATCTCCTTCAATCAGGCAGCGCACTCTCCGCCGGCACCATCGTCGCGTTCACCACCGTGAACGGTCAGCTGCGCAGGCCACTGCTCGGACTCATGCGAACGGGCCTTGACATCCAAACTTCGGCCTCACTGTTCGCGCGCATCTTCGAGTATCTGTTGCTTGAACCTGCCGTGGTGGATGCGCCGGATGCGGTTGCCCCAGACCGTGAGCGCATCGGCGAGATCGCGTTCCGCAACGTCTCCTTCCGATACCCGGACACCCGCGAGGAGGACGAGCCGACCCTGAGCGATGCCTCGTTTGCCGTGCATCCCGGCGAGTATGTCGCTGTTGTCGGGCCGTCGGGAGCTGGGAAATCCACCATCGCCTATCTCGCGGCTCGGTTGTATGACGCATCGGCGGGTGTTGTGGAATTCGCCGGAGTGGATGTGCGCCGTTGCCAGCGCGAAGCGATCGTCGCCAATATCGGCATGGTGTCGCAAGAGACCTACCTGGTGCACGACACCATCGCAGCGAACCTGCGGCTGGCTAAACCCGAAGCCAGCGACGAGCAATTGATTGCCGCCTGCAAGAAGGCGAGTATCCACGAGCAGATCATGACCTTCCCGCACGGCTACGACACGGTCGTGGGGGAACGCGGCTACCGGCTTAGCGGTGGCGAGAAACAGCGCATCGCCATCGCCCGCGTGCTGCTGAAAGACCCGGCCGTGCTCATCCTCGACGAAGCAACAAGCGCCTTGGATGCGGTGAGTGAACGTCACGTACAGGCAGCGCTTGATGCCGCCCGCAGGGGCCGGACCGTGATCGCAATCGCTCATCGGCTCTCGACGGTGCGTACCGCAGATGTGATCCACGTGCTTGATCGCGGGCGAATCGTGGAACGAGGCACCCACGAAGAACTCCTCGCAGCCGCCGGCACGTACGCTGCGCTGTACGCGGAATCCGTTTCGTCGCAACCGCACGATTCGTAGAATTGACGGCATGAAAGTTCTTGCAGCGATGAGCGGTGGAGTCGACAGCTCCGTTGCCGCAGCCCGCGCCGTGGACGCCGGACACGAGGTCGTTGGAGTGCACCTGGCACTCTCGCGCGCCGGCGGTACCCTGCGCCAGGGTTCGCGCGGATGCTGCACGATTGAAGATGCAATGGACGCCCGCCGCGTAGCCGATCAGCTCGGCATCCCCTTTTATGTGTGGGACTTCTCCGAACGCTTTAAAGCCGATGTCGTTGACGACTTCATTGCCGAATACTCACAGGGGCGAACCCCGAACCCGTGTTTGCGCTGTAACGAGAAGATCAAGTTCGCGGCGCTGCTCGACAAGGCCCTCGATCTGGGGTTCGACGCGGTAGTAACGGGCCACTATGCCAATGTCATCGACACCGATGCCGGTCGCGAACTGCACCGCGCAAGCGAGCAAGCCAAAGATCAGTCGTATGTGCTCGGTGTGCTGAACGCCGAACAGCTCGAACACTGCTGGTTCCCGCTCGGTGACACCCCGTCAAAGGATGAGGTGCGCGCAGAGGCTGCGAGCCGCGGGTTCGTTACCGCCACCAAACCCGATAGCTACGACATCTGCTTCATCCCAGACGGCAACACGCGCGCTTGGCTGGGGGACCACATCCCGATGCGCCCAGGCGCCATCGTGGATCGAGACGGCGAAGTCGTAGGCGAACACCAAGGAGCCACCGGCTACACCATCGGCCAGCGTAAGGGCCTGGGGCTATCCCGACCAGCGCCCGACGGGCAGCCACGCTTCGTGCTTGATACTGACCCGGAAACCAACACCGTCACTGTCGGCCCGAAGGCAGCGCTAGCCATTGGCCAGATTGCCGGACAGCGGTTCAGCTGGGCAGGGGCGGCACCCACCGAGCAAGAATTTGCCTGCGAGGTACAGATCCGCGCGCACGCCGAACCCGTACCCGGAACATGCCGCATCCATACGACCGGTACAGTGCTCCGGCCGGATGCAAGCGACATGCAGCCGGACGGCACCGTTACCGAGGTGGTTGTGCGCGTAGACGAACCCCTGCTCGGCGTTGCCACCGGCCAATCTGCAGTGATCTATGTCGGCACCCGAGTGCTCGGACAGTTCACCATCGACGCGGCAACTTCGGTACTCGACCTCAACGAATCTGCCGCGTAGCGACAATCTGAAGGACAGACATGCCATCCCCAACTCTGAGCAGCGGTAAAGCCCTCGATACGCTCACCGAGCAGGCTGAGCGCTGGGCTAGCGGCTACCGCGGCTACGAACCAGCGAAGTTTCAGCGCGACTTCGACGCGAAATTCGGGCCCGTCGCCGATCGCCTCGCCGAACAATCAACCCTGGGTGCGCGCGGGTTTCAGCGCAAAGACTGGATCATGGCGGTGCTGCTGTGGCTGATTATCGCCGGTGGCACACTCGCGTTATCGATCCTGCTCATGCAGCCGGACAGGCTGTGGTTCTGGGTATTCGTCGGCGTCGCGGTGGCTATCTTCGTCATTGGCCTTGGGACTGTCTATTGGGACACCACTAGCGAAGCTCGTGCGGCCAAACGGTTACGCGACCAGCGCAGCTGGCTCTTGCAATCGGCTCGCCGCGCAGCCGAACGAGTCGCTCGCGGCCGCTGAGGTACACACCGCGGCGCACGCCGCACGATAACGGGGGACTACGGATGTCACAGACGGAATTTGAGCGTGCGCGTGTCGAGGCCGAGCAACTCAGCGCACAACTCATCGAGTGGGCGGCTGCCTACTACGAACGTGATACGCAGCTCGTGCCGGACGCGGAATACGACGCCGCGATGGCGCGCTTGCGCGCACTGGAATCGCAATTTCCCGAATTGCAGTCCCAAGACTCACCCACTCAGGCGGTCGCGGGGCACGCATCGAACCTCTTTGCGCCCGTCACACACCGAGAGCGGATGCTGTCGCTCGACAATGTCTTTTCGGTCGACGAGCTGCGCGCATGGTTGCAGCGCACGGCCGCAGCGATCGGTGAGCAGCCGGCATGGTTGTGCGAAGTAAAGATTGATGGGCTGGCAATTTCGCTCACCTATGAACATGGCAAGCTCACTCGCGCCGCAACGCGTGGGGACGGTCACACGGGTGAGGACGTCACCGAGAATGTCGCGCATATCACCGCGATCCCGAAACACCTCACCGGAGAGCATCTACCCGAGCTCGTCGAGATCCGCGGCGAAGTGTTCTTCCCGGTAGAGGAGTTTCGCCAGCTCAACGCCGACCAGGTTGCTGCCAAGGAAGCACCGTTCGCCAATCCGCGCAACGCCGCGTCCGGATCCCTGCGCCAGAAGTCTGAGGGGAAGAGCGCGGAGCGTCTCGACCTCATGCGTGCCAGGCTCCGACGGCTGCACATGTACGTGCACGGTATTGGTGCCTGGGAGAATCCGCCGGTCAGTGCCCAGTCCGAAATCTACCAACTGCTCGCGGGCTGGGGAATGCCCACCAGTCCACATTCTCGAGTGGTGATGGATGCGGATGGTGTGCTCGATTATGTCGCGGAGTATGCGCGCCGTCGCCCCGAGATCGAACACGAACTCGACGGTATTGTCATCAAAGTGGATGCGCTCAATCAGCACGATGCGCTGGGCGCAACCTCGCGAGCTCCCCGCTGGGCAATCGCCTACAAATACCCGCCCGAAGAGGTGCACACGAAACTGCTGGATGTGCGTGTGGGGGTCGGTCGCACCGGCCGGGTGACTCCGTATGCGGTGATGGAGCCGGTGCGTGTTGCCGGTTCCGAGGTCACGTTCGCGACTCTGCACAACCAGGATGTGGTGAAAGCTAAGGGCGTGCTGATCGGCGATACCGTGGTGTTGCGCAAGGCTGGGGATGTGATTCCAGAGGTGCTGGGGCCCGTGCTCGCCGAACGTCCCGAGGATGCGCATCCGTTCGTAATGCCCGCCAACTGTCCCGAGTGCGACACCCCGTTGCGTGCCATGAAAGCAGGGGACGTCGACCTGCGCTGCCCGAACGCGCGCAGCTGCCCAGCCCAGGTGCGCGGCCGGGTGGAACACATCGGCTCGCGACAGGGCCTCGATATCGAAGCGCTCGGAGAAGTGACCGCTGCAGCGCTCACCCAACCCGACGACCCGACCCAGGCGCCGCTGGTGACCGAAGCGCGGTTGTTTGCGCTCACCATCGAGGAGCTCGTACCGATTGTGGTGACCGTGCGCGATGCCGACACGGGTGAACCGAAACTGGACGAGAACGGAAGCCCTCGCATCCGAGCGCCGTTTCGGTCGGTACAAACGAAAACGTATCCGCCGGGAACCGAGCACATGAGTGCTGCTGAGCGCCGCAGTGCCGGGGTTCGTAAGGACTATCCGGTGTACGGGCCGAGCGCCCAGGCGGTGAAGCTGCTTGACGAACTCGAACGAGCGAAGATGAAAGAGCTCTGGCGGCTGTTAGTGGCATTGAACATTCGCCACGTTGGTCCGGTGGCGGCCCGTGCGTTGGCCGATTGGTTCGGTTCGTTGGATGCGATCCGATCGGCATCCGTGGCGGAGCTATCGAGCGTTGATGGGGTCGGGCAGATTATTGCCGAGTCGATTCACCAGTGGCTGCAGGTCGACTGGCACCTCGACATCATTGAACAGTGGACCGATGCCGGTGTGCAGTGGGCGACACCGGGACACCCCGGTCCGGGTCAGCAAGCAGAAGTTGATGGACCGCTGACGGGGCTGACGGTTGTTGCGACCGGAACTCTCGACGGATTCACCCGGGAGGGAGCCAAAGAGGCAATTGTTGCTGCCGGTGGGAAGGCGGCCGGCTCGGTATCGAAAAACACCGATTTCGTTGCCGCTGGGCCCGGCGCCGGCTCGAAACTGGTGAAGGCTGAAGCGCTCGGCATTCCAGTGTTGGATGCGGACGGGTTCCGGTTGTTGCTTGAGGGTGGTCCGGATGCGGTAGCTCACTTGCTCGGCACCGAATAGGTGACCTGACACCGAGCAACGCCTCACTGCGTGTGTGTTTTTAACGCACAAAGCACTACGTGTGCTGACCACGACGAATGCTTAGCGAACTAGACTGGCGAAGTCGTATTCGCAATCGAAGACGGAGCAGCATGTCTGATATCACCGCAGCTGACGTGGAACACCTCGCCAGCCTTGCGCGCATCGATCTCACCGATGATGAAGTCGCGCAGATGGCCGAACAACTGGTCTCAATCCAGCACATGATCGAGAAAGTTCGGGAAGTGGCATCCCCTGATGTACCGCCCGCATCCCACCCGATGGTGATGCCGAACACCTTCCGCCCTGACGAACCGGGTCAGGTCCTCGAACGCGAAGCCGCCCTCGAAGGCGCACCCGACCGCGACGACACCCGATTCCGCGTGACCGCCATCCTCGGCGAAGAACAGTAGGGCGGCATCGAATGAACGACATCATCACACTCTCTGCCAGCGATCTCGCCGAGAAACTCACCAGCGGTGAGCTCACCTCGGTCGCCGTCACCGAAGCTCACCTCGACCGCATCGAAGCCGTCGACGCGAGCCTGCACTCATTCCTCGCCGTTGATCGCGAAGGCGCCCTTGAACAAGCGGCGGCAGCGGATGCGGCTCGGCAGCAAGGCACTGCGACGTCACCGCTTGCGGGTGTTCCGGTCGCAGTCAAAGACAACATCGCAACCCTCGGCCTGGAGACAACCGCGGCCAGCCGCATCCTGGAAGGCTGGAAGCCGCCATACGACGCGCACGTCGTGGAACGTCTGAAAGCCGCAGGCATGCCGATTCTCGGCAAGACCAACCTCGACGAGTTCGCTATGGGGTCCTCCAGCGAACACTCCGCGTACGGTCCCACCTTCAACCCCTGGGACCTCGAGCGCGTACCGGGTGGTTCCGGTGGTGGTTCCGCTGCCGCAGTCGCCGCATATGAAGCACCGCTGGCGCTTGGAACCGATACCGGTGGCTCGATCCGACAGCCCGCCGCCTTTACCGGCACCGTTGGTGTAAAACCCACCTACGGTGCCGTCAGCCGGTACGGTGCGCTCGCTATGGGCTCCTCGCTCGACCAGATCGGCCCGGCAGCCCGCAATGTGCTCGATGCCGCCCTGCTCCAAGACGTCATCGGTGGGCACGACAATCGTGACCACACCTCGATCAACCGCGAGTGGCCATCCTTCGCCGACGCTGCACGGGAAGGAGCCACTTCTGGATCGCTGCAGGGACTGCGCATCGGTGTTGCCCGTCAGTACCTTAACGGCGACGGTATCGACGCCGAGGTGCTCGCGAACTTCAACGAGACCCTCGAGCGCTGCAAGCAGCTCGGTGCCGAGATTGTCACCCTCGATCTCAGCACCACCGACTACGCAGTAGCCGCCTACTACCTGCTGATGCCGGCCGAGGTCTCCAGCAACCTCGCTCGCTACGACTCGGTACGGTTCGGCCTGCGTGTCGTTCCCGAGGGACAGCCCACGACCGAACGCGTCATGAGCGCGACGCGCGCCGCCGGTTTCGGAGACGAAGTGAAGCGCCGCATCCTGCTCGGAACCTACGCCCTCTCCAGCGGGTACTACGACGCCTACTACGGTTCGGCGCAAAAGGTTCGCACGCTGCTGCAGCGCGAATTTGACGAGGCGTTCAACCGGGTCGACGTGCTCGCAGCGCCGACCACGACCGAGCCAGCCTTCAAAGTGGGCGAGATCATCGACGACCCGATGGCGATGTACCTGTCCGACCTCACCACCATCCCCGCAAACCTCGCGGGCCTGCCGGCGCTCTCGCTGCCGAGCGGCCTCGTGAAGAACCTGCCGGTCGGTGTGCAGTTCATGGGTCCAAGCGGTGAGGATACACGCCTGTACCGTGCCGCTGCCGCACTCGAGCAGAGTTTCGTTTCGGAATGGGGCGGTTCGCTGTTGGCCAAGGCTCCGCAGCTTAAGGAGGGACAGCGCTAATGGCGAAGCCAGATTTGATGAAGTACGAAGAGGCGCTCGAGAAGTACGAGCCCGTTATCGGTCTTGAAGTTCACGTCGAGCTCTCGACCAAGACGAAGATGTTCTCGCCCACCCCGAATCCATCGGCCGGTGAGCATGACGCCGAACCAAACACGTTCATCGGCCCGGTTGATCTTGGCCTGCCGGGCACCCTGCCGGTCGTGAACGAACAGGCAGTGCGCTACGCAATCTCGCTCGGACTCGCACTGGGCTGCGAGATCGCCGAAACCTCGGGATTCGCTCGTAAGAACTACTTCTACCCGGACAACCCGAAGAACTACCAGATCTCGCAGTATGACGACCCGATCGCGTACAACGGTGAGGTCGAGATCGAGCTCGAGGACGGCACCGTCTTCCAGGTGCCGATCGAGCGCGCGCATATGGAAGAGGACGCCGGGAAGCTCACCCACGTCGGTGGCGCGACCGGCCGCATCCAGGGCGCCGAATATTCGCTCGTGGACTACAACCGTGCCGGTGTGCCGCTCATCGAGATCGTCACGCGCCCGATTTTCGGCGGCGAAGAACGCACCCCCGAAGTCGCCGCAGCATACGTTTCGACGATTCGCGATATCGTGCGCGCGCTGGGTATCTCCGAGGCCCGCATGGAGCGCGGTAACCTGCGCTGCGACGCCAACGTTTCGCTGCGACCGCGCGGAACCGAACAGCTCGGTATTCGTACCGAGACGAAGAACGTAAACTCGTTCCGCTCGATTGAGCGTGCGGTGCGCTACGAAATCCAGCGGCAGGCCGCGATTCTGGATGCGGGCGGTTCCGTCACGCAGGAGACGCGCCACTGGCACGAAGACACCGGTCGCACCTCCCCGGGACGCCCTAAGTCCGACGCAGACGACTACCGCTACTTCCCAGAACCCGACCTGATGCCGGTGTGCCCGAGCCGCGAGCTGGTGGAAGAGCTGCGAGCTGAGCTGCCGGAGCAGCCCGTGCTTCGCCGCCGCCGGTTGAAGCAGGAGTGGGGCTTCGGACAGCAGGAGTTCCAGGACATCGTTAACGGTGGCCTGTTGGATGCGGTGGATGCGACGGTCGCTGCCGGTGCGTCCGCTGCGGGGGCCCGAAAGTGGTGGCTCGGCGAACTCAGCCGAATCGCGAACGAACGCCAGGTGCATCCGACCGAACTCGCCACTGCCGAGCAGGTTGCCGAGATCGAAGCGCTGATCGCCGAGGGCGTGGTGAACGACAAGCTTGCTCGCAAGGTGCTCGAAGGCGTACTCGCCGGTGAGGGCACCCCGCGTGAGGTTGTCGACAGCCGCGGTCTGGCCGTGGTCTCTGACGACGGTGCCCTGATCGCTGCGATTGATGAAGCACTGCAGGCACAGCCCGATGTTCTCGCCAAGATCAAGGACGGCAAGGTGCAGGCCGCCGGTGCCGTGATCGGTGCGGTGATGAAGGCGATGGGCGGCCAGGCTGATGCGAAACGCGTGCGCGAACTGATTCTGGAGCGCGCGGCAGCAAACTAAGCGAACGCTCTGCCAACGAAAACGGTGGATACCCGTTATGGGGTATCCACCGTTTTCGTTGCCGGTCTGCTCTGGCTAACGCTGTTTGAGTCGAACCATCGCCTCTTGTGCCACGCTCGCCACAAGCTCGCCGTCGCGGGTGTAGAACTCACCGGTCGTCAACCCGCGGCCACCCTGCGAGCTCACCGAACGAACCGAGCACAGCAGCCACTCGTCAACTCGCGCGAACCGGTGCCACCACATCCCGTGGTCCAGCGACGCCATCCGCAATTGCGGGGTGGTCCATGTCAGTCCGTGTCGGCGCAGAATCGGGTCGAGCATGACGTAGTCACTCGCATAGGCAAGCGCAGCCCGGTGCACCATCGGATCGTCGGGGAGCGGCCCGGTCGCCTTCATCCACACCAGCTCGGTGGGGGTGCGGTTGCTCGGCGGCTGCAGGTACACCGGGGTCTCGACGAAGCGCATCTCAAATGGGCGTCGGTGCAGCCAGTAGTTCGCGATCTTCGACCCCGCCACGGCAACCTGCGCGGATGCACTGGGCAGTTCCTCGGGGGCCGGTACGTCCATTGGTCCGTCGATCTGATGCTCCAGCCCATCGGCATCAACCTGGAAGCTTGCAATCATCGACCAGATCGGCTCACCATGCTGATAGGCCTGGACAAGCCGAGTAGAGAACGAATTACCGTCGTGGCTGCGTTCAACCGAAAAGGTGATCGGTACGTGAATATCACCGGGGCGCAGAAAGTTACCCCGCATCGAGTGCAGCGTGCGGTCATCGGGCAGGGTACGTGCCGCGGCCATGATCGACTGCGAAGCAACCTGGCCGCCGAATACTCGGCCGGTGGGCATC
This sequence comes from Pseudoclavibacter sp. Marseille-Q3772, assembly GCF_916618895.1. Classification (NCBI taxonomy): domain Bacteria; kingdom Bacillati; phylum Actinomycetota; class Actinomycetes; order Micrococcales; family Microbacteriaceae; genus Pseudoclavibacter; species Pseudoclavibacter sp. Marseille-Q3772. The sequence goes on along the minus strand of NZ_OU745391.1, from coordinate 903,658 downwards.
CACTGGTTCTTACCGGTGAAGATGTCTTCGTGGGTGCGTGCGCCGGTGTCCTCGAGATTGAGGGCCGCCAGGAACGACTCCAATGGCGGTAGCGCTTCGAGCTCACCGAGGTCAGTGGGCAACTCCGGGTCGCCCGGCACGAACGAATTTGAGGATGATGCTGGATCGGTCACCCACCCAGTGTAGGACGCACCCTCATCCACACGCGCCGATAGCCCCGGAGCTGCCGCCCACATCCGCGAAGCAAACAGCCAATATTAAGCAAGTGCCGGCTGCTGCTGCGTGATGCAGTGGATACCACCACCGCGCGCGAAGAGCGGTCGAGCATCCACCGGCACGATTTCCCGGCCGGGGTAGGCATGCGCCAACACCTCGAGCGCCTCAGCATCATTGGCGTCACCGAACACACAGGCGATTACCGAGTCGTTAGCGACAAGGTGGTTGATGTAGCTGTAATCCACAAATCCTTCAGCGTCGCGCAGGGTCTTCGGCGCGGGCACGCGCAGGAACTCGCGCGTCTGACCGGCACGCTGGAACTGCTCCGTCAGCGACTGCTCGATCTGTTTCATGACCTCGTGATCAGGATGCGATGGGTCGCGCTGGTCGTGAATCAACACCTGGCCACCCGGCGCGAACGACGCCACAATATCGACGTGTCCGCGGGTACCGAAGCGTTCTGAGTCGCGGGTGAGTCCGCGCGGGAGCCAGAATGTCGTTTCGGCGCCGAGCTTCTCACGGAACTCAAGCTCCACCTGGCCCGCACTCCACTGCGGGTTGCGCCCCGGGTCGAGCTGCACGGTCAGGGTGGCGAGCAGATTGCCCAATCCATCGACGTGGATACCGCCGCCTTCGTTCACCAGCGGGGAGTCGATGCGCTGTACGCCAGCGGTTACGGCGACGATGCCACCTACGAGCTGGTCTTTGTCCCACTGCGCCCAATCCTGCGCACCCCAGCCGTTAAACACCCAGTTCACGGCGGCCAGGGTGGTGTTGCCCTGGTCGTCGCGTTCGTGCACGAACGTCGGGCCGATATCCCGCATCCACGCGTCATTGAGCTCGGCTTCAAGTAGCTCGACGCGGCCCGAGCAAAGACGGCGTGCGTGTTCGAGTTCGTGGCGGGGGACAAGCATAGTGACGGGCTCAAAGTCGACGGTCGCATTGGCGACTGCGGCCCAGGTCGAGCGTGCCTCGTCGGCTTCGGCTTCAGAATCCCCGAGCGTGTATCCCTGCGAGGGCCATGCCATCCAGGTGCGTTCGTGCCGATCCCATTCGGCTGGCATGTGCAGCGCCATGGTGTTCCTTTCGATATTGAGCTCCCGCCGCCGTTGGCTTGAAACCCCGGTACTTAATCGATCTAGTAATGATTAGCAGGCAGCCTATTCATTCTGCGCCACATTGGCAATGACGTCGCTGAGTGTGGCGCGGCTAGCGTGGATGCGGTGAGCTGGCTGTCCGCAGCGGTGTCGCCGTGCTTGCACGTACAACAAGCTCCAGCGCGCGAACTTCGGTGTGCGCAGTTGCGGCGCCGCCGATGACATCGAGCAAGAGTGTCACGCAGCGCTCAGCCAACGACTCAGCGGAGTAATCGAACGCGGTGATCGACGGATGTAACTGCACATTCGCCGGTGCATCCAGATAGGACGCCACGAGCACATCTTGGCCGACGATTCGGCCACGACTGCGCAGTATCCCGAGCATCTCGAGTAGGGAACCGTCCGAGGTGCACAGCACCGCATCCACATCCGACCACAGCGGCGCATACACCTGTGACAACGTCGCCGCCGAAACGGCAAACGGAACCTGCAAACGTTGAATTGCCACCCGTTCACGAGCGAACGCGCTCAGCGCGTCGTCCAGCTCCGCGCCCCACACCGAGTTCGTCGGCGGGCACACCACGGCGATACGTTTCGCGCCCTGGTCACACACGTGGTTGAGCAGGGTGTTCATCGCCGCACGGTGGTCGAAGGCGATCGTCGCTGCAGGTATCGCCCCGAGTGCTTCCGGGACGCGTTCGACGCTCACCACGGGCTTGCCGGCTTGTAGCAGTGCCCGCATCCGGTCATCGTCGCTGAGCGGGTCAATGGTGATCAGGCCATCAACCTGCGCAACCAGCGGTGGCACCGCCATCCCTTGCGGAATCACCATCGTGGCGTATCCGGCCTCGGCAGCCGCCTCGGCGACCAGACTCAAGAAGGTCATGTAGTACGACAGGGATGCGGTCCCCGTCGGCAGATAGACACCGATATTTCGCGTGGACTGGTTGCGCAGATTCCGTGCCGCGATATTCGTGGCGTAGCCCATCGATTCCGCTGTGGCGATGATGCGCTCGCGCGTGTGTTCGGCAACACCGGGTTTTCCGCGAAGAGCGAGGGAGACGGCAGCAGCCGACACCCCCGCTTCGCGGGCAACATCGTGTAACCGGGGCGCATCGCTCATCCGCTCGGCTCCGTGATCTCGCCTGTTGTTCGGTTACTTGGCCGAAAGCTGCTCACGCACCTGCTTGCGCAAAACCTTGCCGAGCATGTTCTTGGGCAGCTCATCCCACACCACATACGAGCGGGGAACCTTGTAGTCGGCCAGGTGTGCGCGAGCGTGCGCACGCAGCGCAGCCTCGTCGTAACTTGCACCGTCCTCAAGCACGATCACGGCAGTAACCGATTCGGCACCGGATGAGCCTCGTTGAATACCAACAACGGCCACCTCCGCCACACCGGGGGCACTCGCCACGACCTGCTCAACCTCCGAAGGGGCAACGTTATAGCCACCGGTGATGATGAGCTCCTTCTTGCGGTGGACCACGGTGACGAAACCGTCCTCATCCTGCGTCACAATATCGCCAGTGCGCAGCCAACCACCCGGCAGCAGCACTTTCTCGGTCTCTGCCTCGTTCTGCCAGTAGCCCCGGAATACCTGCGGTCCGTGCAGCAAGAGCTCACCGGCCTCACCAAGCGGGACCTCGGTTTCTGGGTTCTCCGGATCAACCACCTTGATCGTGGTCGACGGGCACGGCAGACCGATCGTGGAGATCTTTCGAGTCGGCCCGAACGGGTTGGCGAACGCAAACGGAGAGGCTTCGGTCAAGCCATATCCTTCGTTGAGACCACCGGCGGCGTAGCTTTCCCATCGCTCAACTACGGCCTCGGGCAGCGTCATCGCGCCACACATGGCGTACTGCACGTGGCTGATGTCGAGCTTGCCCGACTTTGCCAGCCGCGCCATACGGTCAAACATTGGCGGGACACCGGGCATAAACGTTGCCGGATGCGTCTTGGCAGCATCCACGATGAGGTCGCCATCAAACGAGGGGAACAGCACCACCCGTGCTGCCGACACGAGCCCGTAGCTGAAACCGAGCAGCAGCCCGAATGAGTGGAAAATCGGCAGCAGCGCGTAGATCGTCTCCTTGCCGAGCTCAAAGTCAGGCATCCATGCCTTGCCCTGGTACGCGTTCGACAGCAGATTGCTGTGGGTAAGCATCGCGCCCTTGGGCGTGCCGGTCGTTCCCGAGGTATAGGTCAGCGCGGCGATATCGGATGCGGTGGGTTCCGGATAGTGCGCCGGCAGCGGTTTCTGCGCCAGCAGTTTCTCGAATGGCACAGTGCCCGGCGCCTTCGCGGTGAGCTTCTCGCGCGATTCGCGTGCCTTCGCCACCGGTAGGCGCAGCAGCGCCTGCATCTTCAACGGCATAGCCCGGGTCATATTCACCGAGATAACCCGCCGAACCTCGACCTCACCAGCGAGCGACTGCACGGTCGGGGCAACCTTGTCCCACGCGATCGTGATCGTGGCACCGTGGTCACGGTATTGCGTCAGCAACTCGGAGCGGGTGTACAGCGGGTTGTGCTCGGCGACGATCGCGCCCAGTCGAAGCACGGCGTGATACGCAATCACGTGCTGCGGGCAGTTCGGCATCACCAGGGCGACGCGGTCACCCGGCTTGACACCGAGTCGGCGTAGCCCGTTCGCGACGCGCAGCACCTGGTTGTGCAGCTGCGCGAACGTGGTTTCGCGGCCAAAGAACACCAGCGAGGTATTGTTACCGAACGCTTCTGCGCGATCGCGCAGCAGTCCATACACCGAGGTCGTTACCGGCTCGATGTCTCGGGGCACCTTGGGTGCATAGTTCTTGGTCCACACGCGGTCGGCGTTGAATTGGGTCACATCCATGTACTCAACTTTAGGCGCCACAATGGGATTCATGAGCCGCAAGTCCCTGGGGAGTCGAGATACCGGGCGCGCGAACGAGGACCGTACCGCCACCATCCTGCACGCCGATATGGATGCCTTCTTCGTGAGCGTCGAGCTACTCGAACGCCCGGAGCTCGTCGGTAGACAGGTGATCGTGGGCGGTACCGGCGGTCGGGGAGTGGTGTCATCCGCAAGCTACGAGGCCAGAGCCCTCGGGGTGCACGCGGCGATGCCCATGTCGCGCGCACTGCAATTGGCACCGCAGGCAACGGTTATTCCCGGGCACATGCACAAGTATCGTGCGGCATCGGCACGGGTCATGGAGATTTTTCGAGACTTCACACCGCTGGTGGAACCGCTTTCCATCGATGAAGCGTTTCTTGATATCACCGGGGCGATGAAACTCTTCGGCTCGCCCGCGCAGATCGGCGAATTGATTCGCGAACGGATCCGAGCCGAGCTCGGGCTGCCGTGTTCGATCGGGGCTGCGAGCACGAAGTTTGTCGCCAAACTCGCATCCGGAAAATCAAAACCGAACGGTCTGCTGGTGATCCCGCACGATCAAACCGTGCCGTTCTTGCACGCCCTCAATATCGGGGCGATCTGGGGAGTCGGCGCGACAACCGAACGCAAGTTGCACTCGCGCGGCATCCACACCGTGTTCGAGCTCGCGCACACCCCCAAACCGGTGTTGGAACGCCTCGTGGGGAAGGCGATGGCCGACCATCTGCACGAACTGTCGTGGGGTCGTGACCCGCGTCCGGTCGCTACCGAACGTCAAGAAAAATCGGTATCGCATGAACAGACGTTTGCGACCGATATTGGTGATCACGACGAGTTGCTGCTTGAGGTTCGGGCACAGGCGGATGCGGTGGCGGCTCGGCTGCGCAAAGCCGGTTTGGTTGCGGGTACTGTCGCGGTGAAAGTTCGCTGGAGCAGTTTCGAAACGATCACCCGGCAGGTGCGTCTTGAACGCCCCTCAAACACGGGGTTGACGCTCTATCGCGCGGCCGCCGAACTCTTTGACGGATTGCATCCGCAGGGAAGACCCGTGCGACTGATCGGGGTGCGCGCTGATAGTCTCAGCGCCGCCGGTGAAGCGACCGCACTCACACTGTGGGATGAGCAGCATCGTGACGAGTGGGATGCGGCAGAGCAAGCAGTGGATGCGGCAACGGCAAAGTTTGGGCGGGGCGTGCTGCGGCCGGCATCTCTGCTGGGGCGCGGCGAACGGCGTGACGGTGAGACCGGGCTGAGTGACCGGCCCAACCGCGACTCCACCCCGGACTAGCTAGTCGTGCAGCGGACCTTCGGAGACCGGGCCAAATACCGCTGCGCTATGGGGAGGCATGTGCGCCGTATCGCCGCTAATGCGGACTCCGTCTTGCGTGGCGAATAGGCACTCACCGTGCTCGCGATAGGTAGTCCAAGCGACATCCACATCGATCGGTACTTCGGCGGCAGTGGCAGCGAAGTTGCAGATCACCTGCAGATCCCCGCGCCAGAACGTAAGCCAGCCCGCATCCTTGTCGTATTTCACCGAGACATCGCGCAGCCACGGCGTCGTCAGCTCGGGATGCGTGCGGCGCAGGCGGATGAGTGCTCGGTAGCAGTGCAGCAGATGCTGATGCTCCGGGTAGTCAAGCTCCATCCAATCCAGCCGGGAGCGGCGGAACGTTTCGACATCCTGCGGGTCGGGAACTTCGGCGACGTCCCATCCCATGCGCGCAAACTCGGAAATACGGCCCTTGGAGGTGGCTTCAGCCAGGTCCGGTTCTGGATGGGAGGAGAAGAACTGGAACGGTGTGGTTGCGCCCCATTCTTCGCCCATGAAGAGCATCGGTGTGAACGGTGAGCACATCAGCAGTGTCGCGCCGACTGCGAGCTGCTCGGGTGGGAGGCTTTCGCTGAGTCGATCGCCGCGCGCACGGTTCCCGATCTGGTCGTGGTTCTGTGTGGAGACGACCAGGCGCCAGGCATTGGTGCCCGGTGGGAGCGAGCGCCCGTGATGGCGGCGGCGGAAGGTGGACAGTGCGCCGTCGTGGAAGAACCCGCGGGTGAGCACCTTCTTCAGTGCCTCGAGTCCGTGCCCTTCAGTTTCGGCGAAATCTTCGTAGTAGCCGTCGGCTTCGCGCGTGAGCGACACGTGGGCGGCGTGATGGAAGTCATCAGACCACTGGCCGTCTAGACCGTAACCACCCACTGACTGAGCGGTGAACAGGCGCGGTGCGTTCATATCCGATTCCGCGATCAGGGTGAGCGGCCGACCGAGGAATGCGCTTCGCGCATGAATTTCGTCGGCGAGATCCTCGAGGATGTGCTTCGCGCGGGTATCGACCAGTGCGTGCACCGCATCCAGTCGGAGCCCGTCAACGTGGAAATCAGTGCACCACATGAGCGCATTGTCGATGATGTACCGACGCACCTGATCGGAGTCGAAACCGTCGAGGTTGATGCCATCACCCCAGTCAGTTTGGTGGCGGGATGAGACATACGGGCCAAACTTGCCGAGGTAGTTACCGGCCGGGCCTAGGTGGTTGTAGACCACATCCTGGATAACCCCGAGCCCGCGCTGGTGGCACGCATCGACAAACCGCTGGTAGGCGGCCGGACCGCCGTACGGCTCATGTACTGCGTACCAGTAGACGCCGTCGTACCCCCAACCGGCATCGCCGTTGAATGCGTTCACCGGTAGCGGCTCAACAAAATCGACGCCCAGGTCTACCAGGTGGTCGAGCTTGTCGATAGCGGCGTCCAGTGTGCCGTCGGGCGTGAATGTGCCGATGTGTAGCTCGTAAATCACCGAACCGGCCAGTTGCCGGCCGCGCCATTTCTGATCGCCCCACTCGTAGGCGTTGGCATCGAAGGTGCGCGATAATCCGTGCACGCCCGCGGGCTGGCGACGTGAACGTGGATCGGGGTACGGGGTCGGGTCATCGTCAATGAGATACCCGTAGTCGACCTCGGCGGTCTGGAGCTCCTCCGGCAGGTTCACCGGCCGCCACCAGTGCTCATCCGATGAGCGCATCGGATACGTTTCGCCATTGGCGACCAGCCGCATAGTGTTGGCGAGCGGAGCCCACACATCAAACCGGGTATCACGCATTGAGTTCTCCAGCATTCGGGATGCGGTCATTACAGTCCCGTGCGTACCAGCACGGTCGCCGGGTCATCGGCAAGCACATCGGCAACGCGGGCGGTTCCGCTGAACTCGTAGCCGGTCAGTCGGCACTGCCAGGTGCCCACGGGAAGATCGAGCTCGGTGTTCTGCCATCCGCCCAATTGCTGTAGCCCGATTGGCAGTCGGGTGCCTACGACAACGGCTTCACCGCGGTCAATCGCGATGACGTGTTCGGCGGCGACACCGCGCGCCGGGATGAGCATGCAGCGGTCGAGCTGGTCGCCGAAATGTTTGCGCACATCCAGCGCCATGACGGTGAGCAGCAGCTTGCGTGCCCCGGATTCGTCGACGACCGGGCGCTCACCGTGCAGGATGGCGTCGAGCGCGCCCGCACGCATGCGGTAGTCAACGGGCCGGCGGTTATCCGGGTCGACGAGTGCGCGCAGCCAAAGCTCGCTGCCTTGGTACACATCGGGGCTGCCGGGGCCGAGGAGTTGCAGCGCCTTCATGGTGAGAGAGTTGCTCCAGCCAGCGACGCGGATGCGGTCGAGGAGGTTGTTCAGCAGGGCGCGGGCAGCAGGGTGGTCGTATGCGGCGTCGATTGCGCGGTGCAGTTCGGCCTCGTAGTCTTCGTCGACATCGGTCCAGGTGGTGACATCGCCGGCTTCGCGGGCCGCTTTGGTGGCGTAGTCGTGAAGGCGTTCGCGTTCGATTGGCCAGGCGCCGACGACTGCCTGCCACAGCAGGTTCGCGAACCCGCGGTTGCGGATGGGAGCGATATCGAGCAGCCCGTTCAGCGTGTGCTGCCACAGATCCGGCACTTCGCTGAGCACGTCGATGCGGGCACGCACATCTTCGCTGCGCTTCGTGTCGTGGGTCGATAGCGCGGTTTGCGCGTGGGGCCAGCGCTGCAGGCGATCTTGCTGGAGCTGCGCGAACTGGCTGGGTGTGAGCGCGAATTGCGAGGGGTCACCGCCGACCTCGTTGAGCGAGGTGAGGCGCGAGTACCGATAGAACGCGCGGTCTTCGATGGCCTTTGCCATCACCATCCCGGTCGTCTGCTGAAACCGGGCAGCGGCGGGCTGGTTTGGGTCGGACAATACCGCGAGGATGCGTTCCAGGTCGTCGGTGAGATCGCCCCGCCAATCAGCTGCCCGGCGAGCAGCCTGCTGAAGCTGGTCTGCGCCGTCGGGGAGGTAGGTGCGATAGACCGCGAAGGATGCGGCCAGCTCGCTGAGTGCGTCGGTTACGGTGTCTTCGGTGACCCCAGCCTCGGCCAGCTCCCGGGTGATGCGGCGCATTTCGGCGTGGAGCGGTCCGTCAGTGACGAAACGCTTCATCGAGTGGGCGAGAGTCTCCCAATCGTCGAGATCCTGATGGGAGAGGGACGCGGCGAAGTTGCTGAGCTCCAGCTCGCCGTCGGGATCGACCAGTACGCGATCGATTTCACCGAGCGCGTCGTATCCGGTGGTTCCGGCAACCGGCCAAGCTGGCAGCTGTTCGCCCGGTTCGAGGATCTTCTCGACGGAGATGTAGAGGCCGGTGCGCTCGCGCAGTGTTTGCAGGTAGCCCGCTGGATCGCGCAGGCCGTCCGGGTGGTCGATTCGCAGGCCGTCGACGAGACCCTCGGCCACCCAGCTGAGGATCTCGCGGTGCGCATCCTCCCAAACATCGTCGAGCTCGACGCGCAGACCGGCGAGCTCAGTGACCGTAAAGAACCGGCGGTAATTCAGGTTCCAATCGCCCTGTCGCCAGTGCACGAGCTCGTAGTGCTGGGCATCGTGAATCTCTCGAGTGCCCGCTTCGGGGTTATCCGCAGAGCCCGGAGTGAGGGGGAACTCGTGGTCGTAGTAGCGCAGCACACCGACGCCGCGGTCGGCCCACATGCCCTGGATTGGGGCACCCGGTTCCTTGGGCATATCGTCATCGCCGATCACGGGGAGCAACAGCTTGCCGCCGACCGCATCCCAATCGATGTCAAAGTAGTGCGCATATCGAGACTCGCGACCGTGCGTGAGCACATCCCACCACCACGGGTTCTCCTGCGGGATGCGTACGCCCATGTGATTGGGCACGATATCGACGAGCACGCCAAGGCCGAGCTTGTGGGCCGCATTCGCAAACCGGACGAACCCATCCCGACCGCCCCTGGCCTCATCCACCCGAGTTGGATCGACCACGTCATAGCCGTGGTCGGAGCCGGATGCGGATTGCAGGATCGGCGAGAGATACACCCAATCGACCCGCAACTTGGCGAGATACGGCAGGATCTCGGTGGCGTCGTCGAAGGTGAACGACGGCGAGAGCTGGATTCGGTAGGTGCTGTTCGGCGTGCGCATCGTTTGGTCCTAAGACATCGCGGTCTGTTCGGTTGGTGAAGTCGCGACCGACTTCATTGCGGGAGCGAGCACGGTGGTGTCGACCGAGCCTTCGGCATCGTCGTCGGGCTGTTCGGCCTCACGCAGCACGATCATCGAGTGGGGGTGCATAACGAACGACTCGCCAGGGCCGTACTGATGCTGTTCTGCCATCCCCGCGGTGTTGACGACCGCATCCCAGGTCATGTGGATCTCCTGAGATGGCAGGGTGACGTCGACATCATTCGTGGAGGCGTTGAAGTAGATGAGGAAGCTCTTGTCGGTGATGCGCTCGCCCCACTGGTCGCGACCGGGGATCGCATCCCCATTGAGGAAGTAGCCCATCGCGCGAACGAACGCTTCGTTCCAGTCCTCGCTCTCCATCTGTGAACCGTCAGTGGACAGCCACACGACATCGGGGAGCCCTTCGCCCTCGCCGCGCTTGGCGATGCGGCCGCTGAAGAAGTGGCGGCGGCGGAAGGTGGGGTGCTCGTGACGCAGGCTCGCGAGTGCGCGAGTGAACTCGAGCAGGTGTTCGTCGGCGTTCTCCCAGTCGATCCAGCTGAGCTCGGTGTCCTGCGCGTAGGTGTTGTTATTGCCCTGCTGCGTGCGGCCGAGTTCGTCACCGTGCAGCAGCATCGGCACGCCCTGCGAGAGCATCATCGTGGCGATGAAGTTGCGCTGTTGGCGAGCTCGCAGCGCGTTGATCTGGGCGTCGTCGGTTGACCCTTCGGCACCGCAGTTCCAGGAGCGGTTGTGGCTTTCACCATCGCGGCCATCTTCACCGTTGGCATCATTGTGCTTCTCGTTGTAGCTGACGAGGTCGCGCAGCGTGAAGCCGTCGTGGGCGGTGACAAAGTTGATGGATGCGACCGGGCGTCGGCCGCTGCGTTCGTACAGATCGCTCGACCCGGTAATGCGGGTCGCGAACTCGCCGAGGGTGGAGGGCTCGCCCCGCCAGAAGTCACGGACGGTATCGCGGTACTTGCCGTTCCATTCCGTCCACAGCGGCGGGAAGTTACCGACCTGGTACCCGCCGGGGCCCACATCCCAAGGCTCGGCAATGAGCTTTGCCTGCGAAACGATCGGGTCCTGTTGAACGAGGTCGAAGAACGTCGAGAGTCGGTCGACATCGTGCAGCTCGCGCGCGAGTGTGGATGCGAGGTCGAAGCGGAAGCCATCGACGTGCATCTCGGTCACCCAGTAGCGCAGCGAGTCCATGATCAGCTGCAGCGAGTGCGGGTGGCGCATATTGAGCGAGTTACCGGTGCCGGTGTAGTCGGTGTAGAAGCGCTGATCTTCTTCGAGTCGGTAGTACGCCTGGTTGTCGATACCGCGGAAGGAGAGCGTCGGGCCCATGTGGTTGCCCTCGGCGGTGTGGTTGTAGACGACGTCCAGGATCACCTCGATGTCGTTGGCGTGCAGAGTCTTCACCATGGCCTTGAACTCTTGCACCTGCTCGCCAGCGTCACCGGCGGCCGAGTAGTCGCCGTGCGGGGAGAAGAAGTTGAGGGTGTTGTAGCCCCAGTAGTTGCGCAGACCCTTTTCTTCAAGGGTTGAGTCGTGGATGAACTCGTGCACCGGCATGAGCTCGATAGCGGTCACGCCGAGGTTCTTTAGGTGGCTGATGACTGCAGGGTGGGCTACGCCGGCGTAGGTGCCGCGCAGGTCTTCGGGGACATCGGGGTGTGTTGCGGTGAGTCCCTTGACGTGCGCCTCGTAGATCAGTGAGTCGGCGTAGGGGACGCGGGGATGGCGGTCGCCGGTCCAGTCAAAGAACGGGTTGATGACCACACCCTTTGGCATGTCTGCGGCGGAGTCCTCGTCGTTGTGGGAGTCGGGATCGCCGAAGTTGTAGCTAAAGACGGACTGCCCCCACTTGATATTGCCTTCGATTGATTTGGCGTAGGGGTCAATGAGCAGCTTCGACGGGTTGAAGCGCTGTCCATTGGCGGGGTCGTAGGGGCCGTGGATGCGGTACCCGTACCGCTGCCCAGGGCCAACCTTAGGGAGATAACAGTGCCAAACGAATGCATCCTGTTCGAAGAGTCGCACTCGAGTTTCGTTGTTGTCATCGTCGAAGAGGCATAACTCGACGAGTTCTGCGCCTTCCGAGAAGATTGCGAAGTTTGTTCCCGATCCGTCGTAGGTCGCGCCTAGTGGGTACGGGGTTCCGGGCCAGCTCTGAATAGTGTCAGTCACGCCGTAACCATACGTGGCGTAGTTGCTGCGCAACTGAATTTGCGATTAACGCACGGGTTGAACTGCGGATGTGGCGCAGCACTTATCCAGGCGGCGGGCAGGTGGAGTGCCTACGGTTTTCAGTATGAACACCAAGAACGACGATGCACGTCTGATCGAATTCAAGGCCGGCGATGTTGTCCTGCCGCTGGGGCACATGGTTGACGAAGCCGAGGGCCCGCGGTTCTACCCGAACGTGGTTGCGCTGCTTGCTGTGCTCACACCGCTGGGTCTAGTCACCGGGTGGGCGCTCCCGCGCATCATCAAGGCCTTGAAGAAGAAGCGCCGCTAACGTCTACGCGACTGACTACCCGCATCCTCGCCATCGACGGGCGCTCGGGTGCGGGTAAGTCGACCCTTGCGCGCACGCTTGCTGTCGCCGTGGGAGCGCAGCTCGTGCACGTCGAGGATTTGTATCCCGGCTGGCACGGGCTGCGTACGGGGGCGATGACGCTCGCGAACGAGGTGCTCGCGCCGCTGCGATCCGGGCAGCGGGTAACGCCGCCGCGGTGGGATTGGCACGCAGGGTGCTGGGCGGCGGGGCGTGAGATTGTGCCCGGGCTCATCGTCGTTGAGGGATGCGGTGCCATCTCGCGAGCAAGCAGGCCGCTAGTCGACGTGGCGGTGTGGCTGGATGCGCCCGAGCTGTTGCGCCGTGAGCGCGCCACTACCCGAGATGGAGACGATGCGTGGTGGGCAGGCTGGGCACAGCAAGAAGAGGCGTTCTACCGGGATGAAAATAGCCCTGCCCTTGCGGACCTGCGCTATGGCACCGATACCGATCTGGCGACGATTACGGCAGGTATCCGCGCTTGCGGGTGGCCGCAACCGCAGATACCTGCCTGACGTGCTTGGCGCTACTCGCTGCTCGTCACATCCGGTCGGCGTCGCGCGAGCACGAGCCACAACCCTGTCGCCGCGAGTGCTCCGGTGATCAGTAACGGTGGCACGACCTCAGCACCGGTTCCGGCGAGCTCGCCGTCACCCGCTTCTGGATTCGATTCCGCGTCGTCCTGCCCGGGGATCGGTGTCGCCGGTGTCGAGTCCTCGCCGCCCTCAGCATCACCCGGTTCGCCTGGCGTGTCGGGTCGTTCGGGGTCATCTCCACCGTCGGCGGGAGGTGTGTCGGAGTCAGGGTTTTGTACTGCAAGTGTGACCTGCGCGGTAATTCCACCCGTCGTCACAGAAATGGTGACCTCACCCTCAGCAACTGCCGTTACTTCGCCGGTTGTCGGATCTACAGTCGCGATCTGCGGATCTGAGCTTTCCCAAACGTGCGACAGCGGCGATTGCACCGGCATCACCGGCGGGTTCTTGTCACCCTCCCCGGCGGTGTTGATCGCCGTTGCCGTGTACGTCCTGGTCTCTCCGGCGACCAGCGGCTTCGGGTCGGTGTTGGTTGAACGGCCGTCAACGACTCCGCGCTTATCGCCCTGATCAATTTCCACGGACTGCAGCAGCGGCTCAACCGTGTACTGAACGGTTCCATCGGGGTTCACGTGGAATAGCGCGAAGTGGTAGAAGCCACCCTTGTCCGGAGCCGCATACGGGGGAGTACCGATATCCGCAATCGTGAATTGTGGGATGCCGGTTGTTGAGGTTCCTGGACGGCCCTTCGGGTCAATGAACTGGCTAGCAAACCCGCGCGAGTGACCGTAGAACATCACCACACGCTTCTCTGGGTGAGCCTGCTTGTAGTTGTCAACGATTTGCAGGTATTGCTGCGCTTCCCACCGGTTCTGGAACTGATTGGATTTGTTCGGCAGCGGGTCATAAGCCGGCCAGTGCGTGGCCACGAATATTGTGTTGGTAGTTGCAGATTCCAGCTCGTTGATTAGCCACTCGTACTGGTCCTCATCTGGCACCTGCTGAGACTGACTGCGCAAGACACCCCCTGCGGAACTGTCCACAGAGATGAAGGTGGAGTCACCCTCAACGAAACTGAAGTGGGTGTCTTGTCCGAACACGTTGTAGAAGTTCTCGTTCGCCGGAAGGTTGCCCTGGCTGATTTCGTGGTTACCGACTACGTCGTAGAGGGGAACACCAAAGCCTTCCCACTTCTCCTTCGCAAACGTCAGGTCCTCCACTGTCCCGGTATCTGAGATATCACCGAGGCTCACCGCAATTTCCGGGTTGCCTTCCGCCGTCAACGGGGCCACGGTTTGCCCGGCCTGGCTGGTATACGACTCACCCTTGGTGCGCTTGATCATATTGTCGACGTTCACCGCACTCGACGAATTCGGTTGTGTGGCGATGAGGTGACCGTCGTCGCCCATGATGTAGGTGGTGCCGCCGGGGCGGAAAGCTTCGGTGCTGTTTTCGTACTGAAGCCAGTCCGGGTTACCGGATGCGATGGGCTCGTAGTCGTCTTCGACAGCACTGGGCGGGTAGCTCAGTTCTGCCTTGGCGAGCGTGAACGTGCCCGTGCTTGCATCCTGCGCATTCTGACCCACCCAGCGGAAGTTGCTGAAGTGCAGGGGATACTCGGTCAGTTTCCCCCAGCGCACTTTCTTGCGTAGGGTGATCCACTTGTTGTACTGGGCCGGGCTGATCTCCGACCACAATGCCTGCACCTGGCCGTTAGCATCAACCAAGTTGCTCACCAACCATGCCGGCTGTGGGTTCTCAGCGTCGTTCTCAATCTTGAGCGTCACATAGACGAACTCAGGCGCAACACCATCGCGTTGCGGAACTTCGAAACTGGTGTCTCCGTCGGGGAGAATCGTCACCGAATGTTGGTTCGGGCTGTTGGGGAAGGAGAAGTCGAAGCTGATGCTTGCTGACTGGTCAGAACCTTCTGGAACGTCGTCTGACGAGCGGAATCCGCTTTCGGGTGTAGTCGTTGCCCCATCCTTGGGCTCGGTCTTGAACTTAGCGGGGTCGTCAGCGACGAACATGGTTTCGTAGGTCGAACCCGAGCTGATCTGCGTCGTGACCTCTTCATCACCGAGTTTCGCCGTTACTGTTACGACTCCTGCGCCCTCCTCGGTGGCGGTGTAGACGCCATCTTCACTAATGGCGCCGAGCTCATCCTTGTCGATCGACCACTTCACTGAACGAGACGGGAGCGTGACCTCCTGATCGCCCTTAATTCCGACAAGGGAGAGCTGCTCTTCTCTACCATTGTTAACGCGAGGACTAGCCGGGGTGATTTCGAGGCTGTCAAAATCGCTGATTACCTCGACATCGATCGTCTCGGTGACGCCATTTGCTGTTGCGGAAATTGTTCCGGTGCCGGCTTCCTCCGCAGTGAATGTTCCGTCCTGCCAGGTACCGAGCGATTCCGGGGAGACCGTGACGCTGACCTCATCATTGGTTGGATTCCCATTGCTGTCCGTGGCGAATGCCGGAAGTGGAAGGTCTGCGCCAGCTGCTGCCTGGAGTGGCTGGCCGCCGTTGATGTGAACGGATGCGGTCGGACCTGTTTCGGTTGCCGTGCTGTACAGGAAGATTCCGTCTGAAACGGGGCGTTCATCCCCACCAGTAGCAGGGTTGTTTGCAATGGTTGTCTCACTATCGCCCGGAACGCGGGTAACCATGGTGGTGGACCCGCCGCCATCGAGCAGTACCGCATCCCGAATACCGATCGACTTCAGGTACGACGCGACGTGCTTCCAGTTCACGCCGAGCGCCGCATCCGCTGACTGGCCGCCGTCAAAGGTGATGAGTACGAGCTTGCCGTTTTCGTCGATTCCAGCAGCCGTTTCAGGGTGTGCCTTCTTGGGGTTAGGCATCTGGTGGTTCGGGTCATCGAAGACCCGGCCATCCTGCAGGATGCGCCCCGGGCCCTGAATCATGTGCTCGATGTTGTTATTCGGCGCGATTTCTGAAGTTGTCGTGATCGTTGAGTTCTCGGTGGCATTCGCCTTGAGCCAAGCCGCTCCTGCGCTATTGGCGTCGCCCGCCATGAGGCCATAGGTGTTGTCCGGAAGCTGTTCGAGCGAGGTTACGGTACGGACTTCGTTAATGGTGATTGTCTTGCCGCCGTCGGAGGATGTACCGAGCGCAACGGTCTTTTCTCCTGCCATCCATGCTGCTGCAACCTCACCGAGACGGGGCGTCACCAGGGTGATCTGGTCATCGGCCGCGCGGTCGACCCAGTTGATGGAATCGAGTGGGTGCTCGTCGTTTGCTGCGGTGATGGTGCCGGAGAATTCCTGTTTACCGATAACGATGGAACCGTCGTCGAGAACTGAGAATGTTCCCTCCTGGTTGCCTGCCGGGCTCTTCCAGATTTCACCGTCGTAGATGTGGCCCATATTTGGCTGGCCCGAGGCGTGGATGCGGAAGTACCCGCCGTTAACGCCCGCAATTGCGCCGGTTCGGTTCGCCATGGAGGATACGGCTTCGTTCTCCGGGTCGATGACGCGGTCATGCGAGCTGACGGTCGCCACCGCAACGTTCGGGTTGGTTGTGTCGGCCGTCAGGATGTTGATCGGCTGGTGGCCTTCGACCGAATCGATGACCTCCTCGGAGTATTCGACACCGTTGGTGAGTTGCACGGGTGCCGTCGCCTCACGCTTGGTGATCGCGGGCCAGGCATCGAGCTGGTCCGGCATCCAGCTCGTCGGAGCCGGTGCAGCCTGTAGCGGGCTTACCCCGGAGAGTAGGGCGGTGAGTAGCCCAATCGTTACGGCAAGGAAGTAGCGGGTCGGATTCGGTCGGGTACTGGTGCGCGCCGTAGGCATTCGAACTCCAAATAATCGAAACACTCGTTGTTTCAGGCGAAAACGTATGCCCTACCTGGCTATAAGCCGCGAGTAAATGACACGCCGATGGCGGGTAAATGGCAGGCAACCTCGAGTTGCGCAGCGGTTAAGCGTCGTTTGCTAGCGACTAGGCCCAGCCGAGTTCGTGGAGCTGGGTGTCGTCGATTCCGTAGTAGTGCGCAATCTCGTGCACGAGCGTGATGTGCACCTCATCTCGTAGGTCCTGCTCGGTTTCGCAAATAGCTAAGAGGGCTTCGCGAAACAGCACAATACGGTCGGGGAGCGGCGCGAAATCATAGTTACCGCGCTCGGTGAGGTCGAAGCCCTCGTACACGCCGAGCACATCCAGCGAACCGTTCTCGCAGCGGTCCTCGACGACGAACACCAGGTTCTCTAAACCGTCGACGATCTCATCCGGTAGCGCATCCAACTCTTCTGTGACCAGCTGCTCGAAGTCCTCGACCGACATCGTGAGTGGTTCGGATGCGAGCGGCCGTTGTTCTTCGTCGCTGGGGGCGGTCATTGTGTCGGTTAGGCCGCGGCGGTTGCTGGATGCCGGTCACATAGCGGCTGGCGTTCGGCGCACTCGGGGCACACGACGAGCCGCTGCGGGCAGCTGACCTCGGCGCAGTTCTGCAAGCGCGAGCATGCGCTGCCGCAGTTCACGCACGCGCCGATGATCTTTGGGTTCGTGCCCAGCGGCATTGACTCGCGGCCGTCGAACACTGTGAGCTCACCATCCCACAGTCCGTCATCGCCGAATGTCTCGCCGTAACGGACGATGCCGCCGTCGATCTGGTACACCTCGTTGAACCCGCGGTTGATCATCAGCGCCGAGAGGATCTCGCAGCGAACGCCGCCGGTGCAGTAAGTGATGACCGGTTTGTCTTTGAGGTGGTCGTACTTTCCGGATTCGAGTTCGCGGATGAAGTCGTGTGTGGTGACCGTGTCGGGGACCACGGCGCCGCGGAAGCGACCAACCTGCGCTTCACACGCGTTGCGACCGTCGAAGAACACCGCATCCGGTTTCGCTGCCACCAGATCGTGCACTTCTTGCGGCTTGAGGTGGATGCCGCCGCCAACGATGCCGTTTTCGTCAACTTTGACTTCGTTCGGGGCGCCGAACGCGACAATCTCGTTGCGTGCCTTCACGCTCAGGCGCGGGAAGTCGAGCGAAAATCCCTGGTCGTCAAGGCCGGTTCCCTCGGACCACTTCATGTCGACGTTCTTGAACGGCGCGTACTGCTTAAGCGCGCGCACATACTTTTTGCATTCGACAACATCGCCGCCGACAGTCCCGTTGATTCCGTGCGGGGAGACGAGGATGCGTCCGCGCAGGCCAAGGCTCTCGCACAGTTGTTGCTGCCAGAGGCGGATGGCTTCGGGGTCGGCCAGCGGAGTGAAGACGTAATACAAGAGAATCTTCGGAGTGGCCATAGCGACCATTCTACGTCCGGTGCCCGCGGCGCGGCACCCCGCCCCTGCTTCCACCCCGCTTCACCCGCCCCTGTTCATCCCGTTGCACTTTGCACTTGCGCATGGTTTAGTGTGGTTTTCCAACGTTGTGTTCTGCGTTGAGCCTGTTTTGGTTGGGTGGGTTTAGTGCAAGTGAATTAACAGTGTCGGATGGGGCGGTGTGCAATGGCCAACCGTTAGTGCAGGTTGAGAGTGGATGTGCCCAAGATGAGTCCAAAACAAGCCCGGAAGAACAGGACAGGAAACGAAGCACCCCCACTTCCCAGTGTTTTACAGGGGAGTAGGGGTCCACATCGTGGGGTGAGTGACGGGGCTTGAACCCGCGACCTCCTGGACCACAACCAAGCGCTCTACCAGCTGAGCTACACCCACCACGCTGCCGCGCATACCAACGGCAACCACACGATCCTACATCATGATTCGAGTTCGTGGTTGAAGCGTTTTCGGCTGAGCACGGGAAGCCAGAGCGGTGTCAACTGCGCCAGCTACCCTGGCGGTATGGATCTCGCCTATCCGTTTTCCGGATCCTGGCTGGTGCAGAACTCACCGGCCAACCGCATCCCGAGCCACGGCACCACCGCTCTTGCCTCCAGCTACGCGATTGATTTCACGCCGGTGGATGCGCGCGGGGTGAGCGCGCCGATTCGAATTGCAAGCCTCATCCGTCCCGAACCGCCCGAACGGTTCGCCGGTTTCGGTCGCCCGATCACCGCGCCGTGTTCGGGGGAAGTGGTGCGCGCCGTTGATGACTATCCCGATCACGTGGCGTACCGTGGCTTCCCCTCGATTGGCTATGCGCGTTCTCAGCCCAAGCGGCTGCGAGCTGGTGGCTGGCTCGGGCTCGCTGGCAACCACGTCGTTATTCGGGCTACGGCCGATCGCTTCGTCGCGCTGTGCCACCTGAAGCACGGCAGCATCGACGTCCGCGTGGGCGAGCGAGTCGCTACCGGAGCACACGTGGGTGCCTGCGGCAACACGGGAAACAGCACCGAACCGCATCTGCACCTGCAGGTAATGGACGCCCCCGATCCCGAGCGCGCTCGAGCGGTGCCGGTGACGTTCGACGGGTTCCTTCCCCGAAACGGCGCGATCGTATCCCCGGAGGGGAATCGTTAGCGCTCGAGGTAGCGGGAGAACTCTTCGGTGACTTTCGTCGCCGCAGTTTCTGCGTCGTCGCTCGAGGGGCCGGGCTCCGCAGGCAGCATCGCCGCCCGGTAATACCGCAGCTCCCGAATTGACTCGAGGATGTCGGCACTCGCGCGATGCCCACCGTGCTTCTGCGGAGAGTGGAAGTACACCCGCGGGTACCAGCGGCGTGCGAGTTCTTTGAGGGTGGAGACATCGATGTTGCGGTAGTGCAAGTGCTGGTCGAGCTCCGGCATGTAGCGAGCAAGAAACATCCGGTCGGTGCCGATGGTGTTACCAGCAAGCGGCGCGGTGCGTTCGTTCGGCACAAACCGCTTGACGTAGGCGAGCACCTGTTCTTGCGCTTCGGCGACCGAAACACCCTTCGGAATGGCTTCGGCCAGACCCGAGGTGCGGTGCATATTCGTAACGAACTCGTTCATATTGTCGAGAGCACGTTGCGACGGGCGAATGACGATGTCGAGCCCGGATTCGTCGATCAGGTTGAGATTGGAGTCGGTGACGAACACCGCAATCTCGCACAGCTCATCCACTTCCGGATTCAGACCGGTCATCTCGCAGTCGATCCAAACCAGACGATCCTTGTCGTTCGCAACGGTGACATCACTCATGCGCACTATCGTAGTGACCGGTGACCGGTAGGCTTACACCAACTGCCTCCGTAGCTCAATGGATAGAGCAACGGCCTTCTAATCCGTAGGTTACAGGTTCGAGTCCTGTCGGGGGCGCATGCGTACCCAACAGGCACACATCATCCGCACGCTGGGCGTCAAGCCGAACATCGACGCGCAGACCGAGGTGACTGACCGCATCCAGTTCCTGCTGGACTACCTGCGCCACACGGGCGCAAAAGGGTTCGCGCTCGGCATCTCTGGTGGCCAGGATTCCACCCTGGCCGGACGGTTGGCCCAACTTGCGTGTGAGCGTGCGCGGGTGGAAGGCATCGACGCTACGTTCGTTGCCATGCGTTTACCCCACGGCGTACAACTTGACGAAGACGACGCGCAGGCCGCGCTCGAGTTCATCGCTCCGGACGAAACTGTAACCGTCAACATCCAAGCCGCCGTTGACGCACTCGCACAGCAGTTCGCGCCGAGCGAGCTCACTGACTACAACCGCGGCAACGTTAAGGCGCGGATGCGGATGGTCGCGCAATACGCGCTGGCAGGCGAGCGGGGGTTGCTCGTGTTGGGCACAGACCACGCAGCCGAAGCCGTCACCGGGTTCTTCACCAAGTTCGGTGACGGAGGGTTCGATCTCACCCCGCTGGGCGGGCTCACCAAAGAGCAGGGGCGCGAGCTATTACGCGCGCTCGACGCGCCGAAGCACCTGTACGAGAAGGTACCTACCGCTGACCTGCTGGACGACAACCCCGGCAGAACCGACGAAGACGAACTGGGCGTGCGCTACACCGAGATCGACACCTACCTAACCGGCGGTGACGTCTCGGAGGAAGCAGCCGCCACGATCGAGCGCCACTTTGCACGCTCAGCACATAAGCGGCACCTTCCCGTGGCGCCCTACGACACCTGGTGGCGCGAAGACCGCTGACCTTAGTGGCGCAGCGCCGCGATCGCTTCTTCTCGCGAATCAAAGACACCGATGCGCACAAGCTCTCGCCGGTTCGCGGACATACGTGACAGCGCCCAACACCCCGCTGCCACACAGTCAAGGTAGGCAACCACAGCACCCGAGGGCAGCGTGATGCGCGCTCGCGTTTCGGTGAGTTGATGGATGCGGAAGCCGTGACGTTCCTGGACGAGGTCGTTCGTGCGCGGCAATAGCGTGACAGTTGCGGGCATCCTGGGCTCCTTTCGCCGGTTGTGTTTCACCGTATGACGAGCCTCCGACATCGTTTGGTGCATCCTTGTTTACGGGCGCTTAGCATTGCGGTCATGGTTACTGAGTTCGTGCTTGCTGGCGGTTGTTTCTGGTGTTTAGACGCGGTGTATCGCCGAGTGCGCGGTGTTGAAGATGTGGTGTCCGGATACACCGGCGGGCACACGGAGCATCCGACGTACGAACAGGTGTGTTCGGGAACGACCGGGCACGCGGAAGCGGTGCGCGTGTGGTTCGACGAAGACGTCGTTCCCGCATCCGTGATCCTCGATGTGTTCTTCACCCTGCATGACCCAACGCAGCTCAACCGGCAGGGCGGGGATGTGGGTACGCAGTATCGCTCGGCGATGTTCCCTGCCGATGACCAGCAGCGAGCGGTGTTTGCAGCAGCACGAGACCGTGCCGACGAGTACTGGGATGGCGCGGTGGTGACGACCATCGAACCGCTCGGCACATTCACCGACGCCGAACCAATGCACCAAGATTTCTACGCCCGCAACCCAAACCAGGGGTATTGCCTTGCGGTGGCGCAGCCCAAGGTCAATAAGGTGCGGGCCAGTTTTGCCGAATGGATGCGGTAGCGCAGCGGATGCGGTACCTCCTCGTGCGTGCACCGCGCCGGCTGTGGACAACTTAGTTATCCACAGCGGTTCGGTACTGCGCTCACCAATGCGGCAAATGGGATCAGACTAGCTGCGCGACCCGGCACCAGCACGGCACGAACACGGTGCCGGGTCGTCCAAGACTTCCGGAACCGAGGCACAGTGCTCGGTACAGCGAAAGGCAGCCCATGACTGATCTCATCACCATCACCGGGGTAATCGGAACCGACCCTGAACTGCGCACCGTCCGCGATAACCTCAGCCGCCTCACGATGCGCGTTGCCACGAGCGAGCGCAAACGCAATGCCGACGGCAAATGGCACGATGCGCACACGAATTGGTACAACGTCACTGCCTTTGGCAAGTTGGCCGACAATGCACACGCGTCGCTGCGGAAAGGGCAACGGATTGTGTGCGTCGGTAAATTGCGATTGCAGTCGTTCGAGCGTGAGAACGGAAGTTTCGGTACGCGAGTTGAGGTCGTTGCCAATAACCTCGGCCCAGATCTAGTAACCCAACAGCTACAGCCGCGCACTGTCGGAGCGCCAGCCGCATCTGCCGATCCGTCTGCTGAAAACGCATCCGGTGCACAGGGATGGAGCGATACCGCCAGCGTCGCGTCGATAACCGGGAATGTCGAACAGTTCGTTCCGGATCGCCAGGGCGACCGCGTGCTTGAACCGGCGTTCTAGACCGCACATCATCGGAATACCCGCAGGCGCGTAAGCGGCAGACCTGGCACACTATGTGGGTGGCGTGCGTGGGCGCGTCACCCACGAAAGGATGACTGTGGCCAGGCTTCAACTGCGACTGTTCGCGGCAGCGGCGACCGCTACTGCGCTTGTACTGACCGGCTGCGCTGCCGATGGTGGTAGCGACCAGCAGGGGCAACAGGGACAAGAGCAGCAGTCGACGCCGAAACCGAAGGCCACATTTGATCCGCAGGGCGGCGCTGGCGAAAACAAGGACTATTTCGACCAGACCTTGGGGGATCTGCTGGCTAAGAACAGCAAGGCCGACTCACATGCCATGGTGAACGCCCTGGCGGATGCGGGCTTCGATAAGTCGCAGATGGAAGTCACCTTCGACCGCACGAGTATCGATCTCGAGGCCGACTACGTCATGGTGTCCGTCAAGATGCCAGATGGCCTGTGCTTGATCGGTCAGCGGGGCACTCGCGGGTACTCTTCGGTCGTGGAAAACCCACTGAGCACCGGCAAATGCATGATCGGGAAAACCCAGCCCATCGACTGGTAGCCACCCGCCTTCAAGGCGATATCAAGTGACCAACCGACTCACCTGATAATCTGCGCTTGCCGGATCGCCGCATCCGAACGACTGTTACATTCACCGTGCCCTTGCGGGTACCGAGAGACTGGACGATATGGCCGAGTACATCTATCAAATGGTTCGCGCTCGCAAGAAGGTGGGCGACAAGCTCATCCTCGACGACGTTACGATGTCGTTCTTCCCCGGAGCGAAAATCGGTATGGTCGGCCCGAACGGTGCCGGTAAGTCCACCATTCTGAAGATCATGGCCGGCCTCGACCAGCCCTCCAACGGTGACGCCAAGCTCACCCCGGGCTTCAGCGTTGGCATCCTGCTGCAGGAGCCTCCGCTGGACGAGAGCAAGACCGTGCGTGAAAACGTTGAAGAGGGCGTTGCCGAAATTAAGGGCAAGATCGACCGCTTTAACGCAATCTCGGCACAGATGGCCGACCCGGATGCAGACTTCGACGCGCTCATGGAAGAAATGGGTGTGCTGCAGGGCGAGATCGACGCGGCTGATGCCTGGGACCTCGATTCTCAGCTCGAACAGGCAATGGATGCACTTCGCTGCCCACCGGCAGATGAGCCGGTGACCAACCTCTCCGGTGGTGAGCGTCGTCGCGTTGCCCTGTGCAAGCTCCTGCTCGAAAAGCCCGACCTGCTGCTGCTTGACGAGCCCACTAACCACCTCGATGCCGAGAGCGTGCTCTGGCTCGAGCAGCACCTGCAGAAGTACCCCGGTGCGGTAATCGCAGTAACCCACGACCGGTACTTCCTTGACCACGTTGCCGGCTGGATCGCCGAGGTTGACCGTGGTCGCCTTTACCCGTACGAGGGCAACTACTCGACTTACCTCGAAAAGAAGAAAGAACGTCTGCAGATCCAGGGCAAGAAAGATGCGAAGCTCGCAAAGCGTCTTGCCGAAGAACTCGAGTGGGTGCGGTCGAACGCTAAAGGACGTCAGGCCAAGTCGAAGGCCCGTCTTGCGCGATACGAAGAGATGGCTGCCGAGGCCGAGCGCACACGCAAGCTCGACTTCGAAGAGATCCAGATTCCGCCGGGACCGCGCCTGGGTAATGTCGTGATCGAAGCCAGCGACCTCAAGAAGGGCTTCGGCGAGCGGGTACTGTTCGACAACCTGTCGTTCTCGCTGCCGCGCAACGGTATCGTCGGCATCATCGGACCGAACGGTGTCGGTAAATCGACACTGTTCAAGACCATCGTTGGTCTTGAACCGCTCGACTCGGGCGATCTCAAGATCGGTGAAACGGTCAAGATTTCCTACGTAGACCAGAACCGTGCTGGTATCGACCCAGAACAGACCGTGTGGGAAGTCGTCTCCGACGGACTTGACTACATCCAGGTTGGTCAGGTCGAAATCCCGTCTCGCGCTTACGTCTCGTCGTTCGGCTTCAAGGGACCCGACCAGCAGAAGAAAGCAGGTGTGCTTTCCGGTGGTGAGCGCAACCGCCTGAACCTCGCACTCACCCTCAAGCAGGGCGGCAACCTGCTGCTGCTTGACGAACCCACGAACGACCTCGACGTCGAAACGCTTTCGAGCCTCGAAAACGCGCTACTCGAGTTCCCCGGCTGCGCCGTGGTCATCACCCACGACCGGTGGTTCCTCGACCGCGTTGCCACCCACATCCTCGCTTACGAAGGCACCGACGAGAACCCCTCGAACTGGTACTGGTACGAGGGCAACTTCGAAGGCTACGAGGCGAACAAGATCGAACGTCTCGGCCCAGAAGCAGCGAAGCCTTCGCGCGTCACCTACCGCAAGCTCACGCGGGACTAACGATGAACGAGCTTCGGTGTTGGAGTTCGGCGACGAGCACTGGAAAGCGGCGATTCCACGTTCCCGTGTTCGTCCGGTGGCGAGATCAGGATGCATACGGTCACGTCAACAACGCGACCGTATTCACCCTGCTGGAAGAAGCGCGCATCCAGGCATTCTGGCGGCCCGCGAGCGGTGACGAACCCCATCCTCTCGCCACTGACTCCGCACACGGTAGCCGGACACACACGCTCGTTGCCGGGCACACGATCGAATACAAATCACCGATCGAATACAGCGAGCTACCCATCGAGGTCGTGCTGTGGATTAGCTATCTCGGCAGTGCCTCGGCCGAGATTTCGTACGAGATTTGGGATAACGAACAGCGTTCCGATCGCGAATGTCGAGTCATCGCCCGCACCACGATCGTGTTCATCGACCCGCAAACCCTGCGGCCGCGACGGCTCACCGACGAAGAACGCGAAGCATGGAACGCCTACCTGGACGATCCGGTGATTCTGCGTAGCGATCGCAAAACGGCAGAACGCTTCGCGCATGTGGATCGACCAGAACCGATCACCTCGGCGCTCAACCTCGACGACGTGCAAGCTCAACAGCAGCAGGGGCACTAGTGGCTGCAAACGGGCAGCTTAACTTCGCATCCCCGCAACAGCGAGCCGACCTAGCCACCTATCTCGGGCGGGCTGCGCGCATCGAAGACGGCGCGTTGCGCATCCATGCCGTAACCGACCGGGTAGTGGCCCTGTGGGTGCCGGTATTACGCCCCGCTGGCATCCTTGACGACTCGCCGCTAGTCATCGCGGTGCGCGCCATCCCCGCAACAATCACCAATACTGACCCGGCCGATTGCTACCACGGTCAATTCGACGCGGTCGTACCGTTGCGGGGAATGCTCGACCGACTCGCACGAACCCCCGATACCGACAGTGACGCGCTGCACATCCCGCTTCCCCCGGACCGGCTCAACGAATCCTGGACCGGACAGCGGCCACCGCTTACCGGCTGGCAAGCAACCGCCGAACTTGACGCGAATGCGCTGACGCAGATTGCCGAAGCAGGCATCGCTGAAATCGGCGAACAGTTCAGCGCCGTGCTCGGCCAGATACGAGCCGAACGAGCCCGCACCCACACCTGGACTGCATCCCTCGACGAGCACACCGTAACGAACACCTTCGACCAAACTGCCGAGGTATCGCTACCACCGGCCGGCGCCGCATTCGCCGCACACGCCCTGGGCTTCCTGCCACTACCAAGCAACGCACCAGTGCGCTGCTCTGTCGCTCCGGGATGGTGGCGGCTCGCGTTCCCCGCAGGGCAGGTGCTCGTGCGCCGTCGGTAACGGCCCGTAACCGACGGACACGGAACTCGCGCGCATCCACTAGGCTTACAGAAGAACGACAGGGGAGCGCCGAGCGGCGCTGAGAGTGCCACGCAGGCAGACCCTCGAACCTGATGCGGTTAGCACCGACGAAGGAAGTCGAGTTCTCTCCTCGTGCGCGCGCACGAGCCCTCCAACAGTATTGGAGGAAACAGATGTCGACCCGACCAATCTCCGCGCTGGCAGCCGTCGCGACCGCTGCGCTCGCGCTCGGCACCCTCGCCGGGTGCTCCATCGCAACCGGCGGCAACCAGACCGGCGAATCAACCGGCGGAAAAGTCACCGTACTCACGCACGACTCCTTTGAAATCAGCGAAGAGCTGAGCAAGAAGTTCGAAGCAGAAACCGGCTACCAACTGGTAACCACCGCCCCCGGTGATGCCGGTGTGGTCGCATCACAGCTCAAGCTCGAAGGCGGCGCCTCGGGCGTGGACGCAGTATTCGGAATCGATAACTACTCGGCCCTTGATATCGCGCAGAGCGATGCGCTTGCCGACTACACCTCGCCGAAGCTGCCGGAATCGGCGAAATCGTATGATCTGTCCGAGAAGCTGACGCCCATCGACCGCGGCCAGGTCTGTGTCAACATCGACCACGACTGGTTCAAGGAACAAGGCAAACCCGAGCCGGCAAGCATCGAGGACCTCGCGAAGCCCGAGTACGCATCGCTGTTCACACTCACCAACCCGACCACCTCCTCGCCGGGCCTGGCGTTCATGGTCGCGACCGTGAACCGATTCGGTGAAGACAAGTGGCACGACTACTGGAACGACCTGCTCGAAGGCGGTGCCAAGATCAACGACAGCTGGTCGGATGCATACTTCACCGACTTCTCCGGGGCTGAAGGCGCAGGCAAATACCCGCTGGTACTGAGCTACTCATCCTCACCCGCCGCAACCGAACGCACCACCGGCGTGCTGGCAGATAGCTGCACCGAACAGGTTGAGTACGCGGGCGTGCTTAAGGATGCGGCAAACCCAGAGGGTGCGCAGGCATTCATCGACTTCATGCTTGACGAACAGTTCCAGCAAGAGCTGCCCGAAGCGATGTACATGTATCCGATCAACGACGACACCTCGCTTCCCGAAGCCTGGTCAGAAAAAGCCACGCTCGTGGACGACCCGATCGAAGTCGATCTCGAACAACTCAACGCCAAGCGCGAAACCTGGCTGAAGGAATGGACCGAGCTCTACGAGCGGCAGTCGTAGTGCCGCATCCGCACCGGCACTAACCCGCAAACCGCCACGATGCCGCATCCGCACAACAGCCCACCAGTACGAGAAACCGCGAGTCGACGAACCAGCGCCATAGCGTTCTACACCGTCGCCGCGGGCATCATGCTCGTGCTGGTGGCGCTGTTCTATTGGCCGGTCACTGCGATGCTGCTGCGTGGATTCGGCGCCGATACGGCAGCCGGTAACACACCGCTACTCGAAGTGCTCGGCGATACGCGCAACCTGCGCATCATCGGCACCACTTGTGCCATGGCGCTCGCGGCCACCATCGGTTCCTGTGTGCTGGGCGTTCCTGCGGCAATGGTGCTCTATCGACGCAGATTTCCGGGACGCGAGGTGATTCGCGCCTGCATCACCGTGCCATTCGTGCTGCCCACGGTCGTGGTCGGCGTCGCCTTCCGTGCGCTACTTACGGGCGATGGTCCGCTGGCTTTCCTGGGGCTAGAAAACACCACGACCGCCGTCATCGCGGCCATGGTGTTCTTCAACGTCTCGGTTGTGGTGCGTCAGGTTGGCGGGATGTGGGCAACGCTCGATGGCAAGCTCGTGGATGCGGCCCGGACGCTCGGTGCCGGCCCCATTCGCGCGTTCGTGACGGTGACGCTACCGCAGCTTGCGCCGGCGATTGCCGCATCGGCGGGCTTGGTGTTTCTGTTCTGCACGACCTCATTCGGCATCGTGCAAACCCTCGGTGCCCCCGGTGCCGGAACTATCGAAACCGAGATCTACAAACAGACCGTGGTGTATCACGATCTGAGTGCGGCAGCGGCGCTCTCCAGCGTGCAGGTCGTGATCGTGCTGTTATCGATGTGGGCCACCAGTCGGCTGAGCGCGGGCGTCGAAAGCTCGCTCCGGATGCGCGACGATAGGCTACCGGCCCCGCGCCGTTCCGATACGTTCGCGGTGATCGTAACCGCCGCATCCGCCCTGCTCGTCATCGCCCCGCTGGTAACCCTGCTGTTGCGCTCACTGCATTCGGCAGGGGAGTGGTCGCTGTGCAACTACCAGCTGCTTGGAACCAGCGGCACCGGATTTGGTGGCGGCGTAACCGTGTTCGAAGCCATGCAGCACTCACTCGCGACCGCCGTTGACGCGACCATAATTGCGTTGCTGCTGGGCCTACCACTCGGGCTTTTGCTCTCACGCCGCACCGACCGCGCGCGCAATCGTTGGATGGCTCGCACCCAGCGGCTCCTGGATGCGGCAAGCACGCTCCCCTTGGGAGTGTCCGCGGTGGTCGTAGGGTTCGGTTTTCTCATCACCTGGCAGGCGGTCTCCCCGAGCCTGGCGCACTCTGGCGCGCTCGTACCGCTCGCACAGGCAGTGATTGCGCTGCCGATGGTGGTGCGCTCGATCGTCCCGGTACTGCGCGCCATCGATCCGCGGCTTCGAGAAGCGGCAGCGACGCTCGGCGCATCCCCCTGGCGGGTGCTGTGGACCGTAGACGGCCCCGTGATCGCCCGGGCCGTGGGAGTCGCCGCTGGTTTCGCCTTCGCGATTTCACTGGGTGAGTTCGGCGCGACCTCGTTCCTGGCTGCCGCCGATCGGGTCACCCTGCCGGTGTTGATCGCTCGGCTCCTTGGTAGGCCGGGCGGAGACAATTACGGTATGGCGCTCGCCGGTGCAGTGATTCTCGCGGTGGTGACCGCCGGTGCCATGCTGTGCCTGGAGCGGATGCGCCCGAAACAACCGCGATCGCACACGTTCGCGACTGCAGCACTAACGGAGGAGAAAGCTCGATGACCACATCCGCATCCGCCGACAACACGCCGCCCGCGCTCGAACTGCGCGCCGTTACGGTCAGCTACCCAGATGGGCACACACCAATTCGCGACGTTGACTTAACGGTCGCTGATCGAGAGATCGTAGCGCTCCTGGGCGCATCCGGTTCCGGCAAGTCGACCCTCCTACGCGCTGTTGCCGGTCTTGAGACCCCGGTTTCGGGCGAGGTGCGGATGCGCGGTCGACGGGTGAACGAACTCCCGCCGCATCGACGAGACTGCGGCATGGTGTTCCAAGACGGACAGCTCTTCCCGTTCCGAACGGTGGGCCGCAATGTCGCCTACGGCTTGGAATCGCAGAAAATGCCGGCATCGGCGCGCGCTGAACGCGTCCGGGCGATGCTCGCGCTGGTCGATCTCGAAGGGTTTGAAGATCGCGCCGTTCAGACGTTATCCGGCGGGCAAGCACAGCGCGCGGCATTGGCGCGATCGTTGGCTCCCGAACCGAGTCTGCTGTTGCTCGACGAACCGCTTTCGGCGCTCGACCGTGACCTGCGCGAAACGCTGGCCGATCAGGTGCGTGCCATCCTGAATCAAACCGGCACGGCCGCGCTCTTTGTCACTCACGATGCCGACGAGGCTGACCGAGTGGCTGACAGGGTGTTGCGCATACAAGATTGCACGCTTGTACCGGTGAGCTAGGGGCGGTACGGATGCGGTGAGCGGCCCGCGGTTCAGGCGCGCGGTGGGCTCGGGGTCGCCTCGAATGTGTTAATCATTGCAGTTGCTGCCCGGTCGAAGTAGTCCATCATCGTGGCGCGGATGGCGGGCGCAAATTGCATCTCGTCCATTGCGGCGGTCATGTGGCGCAGCCAGCGATCGCGGGCATCGGGGTTGATGTGAAACTCCGCGTGACGCATCCGCAACCGCGGATGGCCGCGCAGTGATGAGTATGTGGCCGGGCCGCCGAAGTACTGGGCGAGAAACCGGCTCAGTCGCCAGATGGCTCCTTCGAGATCGTCCTGCGGGTACATAGGCCACATCACTTCATCGCCCTGTACGCCCTCATAAAACTTGCGACTCAGCCGCTCGAACGCATCCATCCCACCGACCTGGGCATACACCGTATCGCCGGTGGCTTCGCCGTGCTCGCTGCTGCGGAGGTGTAGCGGTGATTCGCTCATGATGCCCCAGCTTATGCCGGATCGTCGGGGAGCGTCGCGGCGGCAGCGCCGGCCCGTGGATCGATACCGTTCGGACCGTCGAAGGCGACCAGGTTCATCGGCGGGAGTTTGATGCCCGCTTCCTTGAACGCATCCTGCAATCGCGCTCGCAGCTCACGCTCAACGCCCCAGCGTTCACCGGGCATGGTTTTCGCCGTCATGCGCACCACGACTGCCTCGGCAGCAAGCGTCTGGAGGCCCCAGATATTCGGCTTCTCAAGCAGCATCGGCATCCAGTCGACGTCGTCGTACATCTCGTCACCGGCTTTCACCATGATGCGCTTGGCCCGCTCGCGGTCAACGTCGTACGGAATCGCCAGGTCGATGATCGCTCGGTTCCATCCCTGGGAGTTATTACCCACCCGTTGAATCTCACCGTTGCGTACATACCAGAGCTGACCGTGGATATCGCGCACCTGAGTTACCCGCACGCCCACCGCCTCAACGATGCCGTAGGCAAAGTCGAGGTCGACCTCGTCACCCACGCCCACCTGGTCTTCGAGCACCATGAACAGGCCGTTGAGTACATCGCCGACGATGTTTTGTGCACCGAAACCGAGCCCCGCACCGAGTGCCGCTGACAGCAGCGTCAGGGATGTCAGGAATCTCGGTGCGAGTACGCCGATCACCATCATGACCGCGATAACCACAATCAGCGCGGTCACGAGGTTGGAGAGCACCTGCCCAATCGTGCGGGCGCGTTGCACAGTTCGCACGGATTGCAGCGGCGACTTCACCTGGACCGCCTGGGTCGAATCAACGCCTCGTTTTCGCTTCGCACCGGCAACGATCTCGACGACCGAGCGGTGAATGATCCGCTGCAGGATCCAGTGCAGCAGCCACGCGCCGACGATGATCAGTACCGCTTCGATGAGCGGCATGAACGGTCCAACCGTGTTCACAAACGAATCGAAAAACTCAGCCATAGCGCTTGCATCCTATGCCTGAAGGCTGTTGGTTTTCGGAAACGGGCGTTGCACCTGCGTTAACTGCGATGGTTACAATGCAGCATTGTTGAGTAACAGTAATCGCTTGTATCTGGTGTTCGGATGCCGACCTCGGGCGACTGACTGTGTACGCATGACGAACCTCAGGAGCAGTATGAGCACCGCCCATCGTGACGAGCACCGGGAATACATCGATGTTCCGGATACCCCGGTCGAGGCGCCGAATACACACGGCAAGTTCTCGCTGAATGAGGATTGGGCCGCTGCCGGGTTCGGCCTGTTGCTGCTGGCAGGTTGCCTGGCCGGTGTTATCCCCAATATCAAGGGGTGGTTCTAGTGGCGCAGACAAAGGATGCGGTGGCCACGGACGAAGCCCGGCGCGCTCAGGCGACGAGCGAACAAGCCGCGCCGGCACCATCCGGTGGGTTGATCTGGACGATTCTTGGCGTTGCGGTGGTGGTTGGCCTTGCCATCGTCGTGGATGTGCTCACCTCGAATATGCCGACCTGGACAAAGGGCACCAGGTTCGGTTCGATCGCAAAAACGGTAGAGTTCCCGATCTACGCGATTGCGCTGGGATTCCTCGCCAACGGTGTGCTGTCGCTCACCGGTCTGCGCGACAAGCTCAACGGCGGCTTCCGCACGGAGTTCTTCATTAAAACTGGCCTGGTCTTGCTCGGCGCCAGTGTCAATGTCGGCGTGATCGTCAAGATGGGGCTCCCCGCGGTGCTGCAGGCCATCCTGCTTATCGCCATCGTGTTCTTCGCGACGTGGTGGTTTGCCGGCATCATTGGCCTAGAACCGCACCTGCGTGCGCTGCTTGCATCCGCGCTGTCGATCTGCGGTGTTTCTGCCGCTGTTGCGACCGCAGGTGCCGTGCACGCCAAGAAAGAACAGCTCGCCTATGTCGCCGGTTTGGTGATCGTCTTCGCACTGCCGGCGATCTTCCTGCTGCCGTATCTTGCCGAGCTGCTCGGTCTCACCCCGGTGGTTGCCGGCGCGTGGATCGGTGGCAATATTGATACCACCGCAGCAGTCACCGCAGCCGGAGCGGTGGCGGGCGAGGAAGTGCTCGAATACGCCGCCGTCGTCAAGATGATTCAGAACGCGCTCATCGGTGTCGTTGCGGTGGCGCTTTCGGTCTACTTCACCCTGAAAGTGGATGTGGATGCGAACTCGGGCGAGGCATCGGCGCGTCCCGGCTGGGGCGAAGTGTGGCAGCGATTCCCCAAATTCGTGCTGGGGTTCATCGCCGCGTCACTGCTGGTATCGGTGCTCGCCGCCGTTTACCCGCATGCGGCAGCAGAGGGCGGTTGGCTCGAATCAGGGCTGGCATCAGCCAAAGCATTGCAGACCATGTTCTTCACCATGGCGTTCGTTGCCATCGGCTTAGAGTTCCGCGTCGGTGCGCTTCGCGAAGCGGGATGGAAGCCCGTGCTGGTGTTCTTTTTCGGTACGGTCGTGAACCTCATCGCAGGTCTGTTGCTATCGCAACTGCTCTTCGGTTGGTTGTTCGGCGGATCGTTTGGATAGCGCTCGGTCGTACCTGCACTACCGGGATTGCCGCCGAAATGATTGCGATTTATTACGGCGGTCTTTTGGGGCGTTATAAGCGTGTTATCATGGGTGCAATCTCAACGGGGAGATCAAAGAAAAAGAATCGCCTGGTTTTTAGCTGATCATTGATGATTTTGCGGGCGGATACTCGGGTCCTCGTTGAGGCTTGAACAAGCGCTGTTTTGCGTGCCATTTTGAGTCCCTACGAAACGAGGATCGATGCGTGAATCAACCCTCCGAAGTGCCCGACGAGCAAGAGGAATCGGCCGTCGACTTCGTGCATTTGCCGCGGTGGCGGTCGCCGCAGTTACGCTAACAACTGCGCCACTGGGCACCCCAGTCCAGGCGCAGGCAAACGATGACACCACGCTCAACGTTGCGCTGGTAAACGAACTCGATACGTTGAACCCCTTCTTGGGTACGCTCTCGGTATCGCTCACGATCAACCGCGCACAGTACGAGCCGCTGGTTGCATGGGCGCCCACAGACAACACGGAGTATCCCGCGATTGCTGAATCATGGGAGACATCAGACTCCGCAACGACATGGACCTACCACTTGCAGCAGGACGCCAAGTGGTCAGATGGGGAGGCGATCACCGCAGAGGACGTGGTTTGGACCTACACCGCGATTCTTGAAAACGACGGGTTGCAAACTGCGTTCGGTGGTTACGTCTCGAACATCAAATCGGTGAGCGCTCCGGACGACCACACCGTGGTCATCGAGCTCAAGACCCCGCAATCGTCTAACCCCGGTACGGATGTGTTCATCGTGCCCGAGCATGTGTGGTCGAAGCTAGATAGCCCCGAAACCTACAAGAACGATAAGGAAGTAGTCGGTTCGGGACCGTTCACCGTCGTATCCTCATCCTCAGCATCCGGCGTGAGTATGAAAGCGAACCCTCACTACCGCGGCGGTGAAGCGCAGGTTAAGTTCGTGAACTGGCGTCCTTACCGAAACACCGATGCCGCGGTTCAGGCGCTGCGTTCCGGTGAAATCGATGCACTGTCTGGTCTGACATCAGCGCAGTTCGACGCGATCAAATCCGTTCCGGAAATCACCGCAATTGCCGGTGACGGTCGCGGAATGCGTGGAATTCAGATCAACCCTGGTGCGACGGATGCGAACGATAAGCCAATGGGTGACGGCCACGAGGTGCTCAAGGACAAAACCGTTCGGCAAGCGATCGTGCACGCAATCGACCGTCAGGTGCTTGTAGACAGAGTGCTGCAGGGGTACGGTCAGGCAGCGACGGGAATTGTCCCGCCGATGTACCCCGAGAACCACCTTCCCGAGGATGACCCGGGAGTGCTGAGGTTCGACCCGGAACTGGCCAACAAGATGCTTGACGAAGCCGGCTACAAGCGCGGCCCCGACGGCATTCGGCTTGATAAGAACGGGAAGCCGATCGAACTGCGCCTGGAGTCCTATGACCACGGCTCAGCGCAGCAGACGCTCGACTTCCTCAAGCGCTGGCTTCAGGACATCGGTATCAAAACCAAGACCGCTATTAACTCGATGGCACAGTACAACGACGACACGGTCTTGGGCACCTACGACATCTACATCAGCGGTTGGACCGTGCGGCCAAACCCGGACAACCTGTTCCTGATGAATCGCTGCGACTCGCGCCCGAATAGTGACGGTAGCGGTGCAACGAGCCTCGCGAACTACTGTGATGCCGAGTACGACAAGCTGCAGGACCAGATGATGGCAGCGAAGTCTCCGGAAGAGCGGGCCGAGAAGATTAAGGAGCTGCAGGTCCACATCGAGCAAGCCGCGGTGTTCCCGGTGTTCTTCTACCCCGCGGTGTTCGAGGCCTACCGCAGTGACCGGTTCGTTGACCTCGTTCAACAGCCAAACGAAACGGGAACCGTGATCGAACAGTACGGTGCGTGGGGAATCTACAGTGCCGTACCCGCTAACCAGGCGCAGGCTGCAGGCGGGAACTCCGGTCCGGCCGGTCCATCAATCATGCTGTGGATCGCACTCGGTATTGCAGTGATCGGCCTGGTGTTGCAGCAGCTGCGCATCCGGAAGCTCACCAACAACCTGTACGACGAGGAGTGATCACTGTGTCGAATCTCACTCCAGACGCAACCGCTGTCGAGGAAATCAGCGACAAGGGCAAACCCGCTGACGGGAAGGGGGCGCCGGCGGCCGATATCGACGAGCCTCGGCGTGGAGGATCCTGGGGAAAGTTCCTGCTGCATAAGCTCTCGGGAGCATTGGTCTCATTGATCCTGGTGGTGATCCTCGGATTCTTCGCCTTCCGAATCCTGCCGGGTGACCCCGTGCGGATGCTGACGGCGGACCGACGAGTGACCCCCGAGCAGCTCGCATCGATGCGCGCCGAGTTTGGCCTCGATCAGCCGCTGATTGTGCAGTTCTTCAACTATGTAAAAGGACTGTTTACGGGCGATCTCGGATACTCCTACACCTACGGTCAGCCCGTCCTCGAACTGATCGGAGAGCGCGTGTTGCCCACGCTGCTACTGACCGGAACCGCGGCGGGTATTGCGATCATTCTTGGCCTATCGATCGGTCAGCGTGCGGCATGGAAACGCGGGAGCCTGTACGACGGATTTAACGTCGGCCTTGCGCTGACGCTGTGGTCCGTTCCCACGTTCTGGCTCGGTCTGCTCTTGCTCATGGTGTTCGGAGGATCCCTCGGATGGTTCCCAACCGGTGGGATGGTGACACCCGGCACGTCCGCTACGGGACTGAATCTTGTCCTCGATGTGCTACATCACCTAACGTTGCCGGCGCTCGCGATGGGAGCTGTCTCCTACGCCCACTATTTGCTGGTGATGAGGGCATCGCTGCTTGAAGAACTGCATCAGGACTACCTGACAACGGCAAAGGCAAAGGGCCTGCGTAACGAGCTTGTGCGAAAGCGTCACGCGCTACCGAACGCACTACTGCCAACGGTCACGCTGATCTTCCTCACCATTGGTGGTCTCATCGGTGGTGCGGTCACCGTGGAGACGATCTTCTCCTGGCCAGGGCTTGGGCACCTAACATTCACTGCGCTTGCTCGTCAGGACTTCCCAATCCTGCAAGGCACCTTCGTAGTGTTTTCGGTCATCGTGCTCATCACCAACTTGCTGGCAGATATTGCCTACCGAATTATTGACCCGAGGTTGCGGACATCATGACTGCTGTAACGACCCCTACTCTGTCACGGGCGGCTATGGGGCGCCGCCGTCGCCGGCAACAGCTGGCCACATTCTGGAAAGACTTCCGGGCACAGCCATCCGGCGTAATCGGTTTGGCGATTATGGTGATAGCCGTCTTGGCAGCGCTATTGGCTCCGATCATCTACCCATCCGAAGTACT
Organism: Pseudoclavibacter sp. Marseille-Q3772; assembly: GCF_916618895.1. NCBI lineage: Bacteria > Bacillati > Actinomycetota > Actinomycetes > Micrococcales > Microbacteriaceae > Pseudoclavibacter > Pseudoclavibacter sp. Marseille-Q3772. The sequence goes on along the minus strand of NZ_OU745391.1, from coordinate 867,512 downwards.
GGACGTAACGGCGACAACCGCCGCGACGAACGAGCCTCCTTCACTCGCACATCCATTGGGTACAGACCCCCGCGGAATTGATGTACTGGCAATGGTTGTTTGGGGAGCACGAGCCTCGCTGCTGGTCGGTTTCGTTGCCACCGGTATCTCGATGTGTATTGGCACCCTCGTTGGCATGGCCAGCGGACACTTCCGAGGGTTTTTCGGCGCTGTGCTGATGCGCCTGGTTGATTTCTTCCTGGTCGTTCCGGCGATCGTGCTCGCACTGACCCTGAGCGCGATCATCGGTCCGGGGCTCGGAACCATCATCCTCGCGATCGGTGTAACCGGATGGGCGAGTACCGCTCGTGTGGTTCGTGCACAGACCATGACGATCGAAACCCAAGCCTATTTGGAACGTGCACGTGCACTCGGCGCCGGTGACGGACATATGCTCATGCGCCACGTTCTTCCCGGTGTGATGCCACTCGTTTTGGCGAACACCACGCTCACGGTCGCGCTCGCGATCATCTCCGAGTCCACGCTGGCATTTCTTGGCCTGGGCGACTCCAATCAGGTCTCTTGGGGCGGCATGCTGAAGCTCGCAATGGACTCCGGCGCGGCAACGGCCGGCTACTGGTGGTTCGTCATGGCACCGGGCCTCGCCATTGTGGTTGTGGTGCTGGCGTTCACGCTGGTCGGCCGAGCCATGGAATCCGTATTTAACCCTACGCTTCGAGGAAAATAATGACGACCGTAACGTTTTCGGATGTGACGATCCGATACCAACAGCGAGAATCCTCAACTCGGCAGAACAAAGCCGCAGTCAAAAACGTGAGCTTGACTGTTGAGCCCGGAGACACCATCGGCATTGCGGGAGAATCCGGCAGCGGTAAGTCAACGCTGGCGATGAGCGTGCTGCGTTTGCTGCCGCCAACGGCAACAATTGAGGGTGAGATCCTGCTCGACGATGAGCCCGTGGCTGATATGCGCTGGGGAAGATTGCGCGCCGTGCGCTGGACCGAGGCTGCGATTGTTTTCCAGGGTGCCATGCACGCCCTCAACCCGATGCACCGGGTTCGTGATCAGATTGACGAAGCGATGCGCTTGCACGCAACGGGTGACCGTAAAGACCTGCGTGATCCGGACAAACGCGCGGAACGCATCGACGAGCTCTTGGCGCACGTGGATTTGCCCAGTTCTAAAGGCATGTCGTATCCGCACGAACTATCTGGTGGACAGAAGCAGCGCGTGATGATTGCTATGGCACTTGCCTGCGATCCGGACGTCATCATCGCCGATGAACCGACCACAGCGCTCGACGTTATCGTGCAAGACCAGATCTTGCAGCTTCTCAAGGAGCAAGTCGCTCAACGGCAGCTTTCGCTCATCATGATTAGCCACGACCTCACGGTGCTCGCCGCAACCTGTGACCGCATCGCAGTGATGTATCACGGTGAGCTCGTGGAACTTGGCCGGAGCGAACGAGTGCTGCACCACCCGGAACACGAGCACACGAAGAAACTTGCGGCCGCCTTCCCGACTATCGGTGACTGGTCCTCGCGACTGTCCCTGCCGGCGTATACGGCACCGGATGCGCCCGGTCCAGGCGGGCCCGGGTCACGTCCCGTACCCGATAAATCCGAGATCTCGGACACTCCGACACAAGCGCTGCCGCTCGAACATGCGGTCATTGCCGCCCGTGACCTCACCGTCAAGTTCGGTGAAGGGGAGTACGAGAATATTGCCGTCAACAACGTCGACCTCACCTGCCGCCCGGGAGAGATCCTCGCTCTTGTCGGTCAGTCCGGATCCGGGAAAACAACGCTCGCCCGCACAGTACTGGGGCTGCAGCAGCCGACCAGCGGACAGATCCTGTATCGCAATGAGCCGCTCCCGACGAAACAGCGTCAGCTTCGCACCTACCGCAAACAGGTGCAGTACGTGCTGCAGGACCCGATGGCCGCACTGAACCCAAGGCACACTGTCTACGAACAGATCGCCGAAGGTATCCGCATCCACGGTCTCGATGACGAAGTGGGTCGAGTCACGCGGGCGCTCGAAGAAGCTGGACTCAGCCCTGCGGAAGAGTTCTTCTATTCGCTTCCGAGCGAGCTATCTGGTGGTCAGCGTCAACGCGTGGTGATCGCAGGCGCCCTCGCTCTGGAGCCCGAGTTCCTAGTTGCGGATGAACCGGTGGCAAGCCTCGACGCCTCCGTACGAGCTGGCGTGCTTGCGCTCTTGCTGAAGCTGCGATCCGAGAACGGTCTTGGCGGATTGATCATCACCCACGATTTGGGTCTGGCGTGGAACATCGCTGACCGGGTCGCCGTGATGTATCGCGGTGAGATTGTCGAGCACGGAACCGTCGAAGAAGTACTGCTCGATCCGAAACATGAGTACACGCAGAAACTGCTATCTGTAGTGCCAACACCACAATCGACGGAGGTTAACGCGTGACCGCAGCGTATCCGGAACTTCGCCCGCTCAAACCGGGGGACCGGGTTGGTTTGGTAACCCCATCCTCGCGCCCCTCAAAAGAGCAGTACGATCGGTCACTCGAGGTGATTCGTGGATGGGGGCTCGAGCCGGTGCCGGCCGAGAATGTGCGCGCCGAGCATCCACGCGCCCCCTATCTGGCTGGTACTGACGAACAGCGACTCGCCGATCTCGAGAATGCTTGGTGTGACGACAGCCTCGCCGCCGTGTTCTGTTTGCGCGGGGGGTACGGCTCGCTGCGTATCGTTGAGCAGCTCAACCTTGAGCGGATGCGAACGGCGAAACCCAAGGCGCTCGTCGGATCCAGCGACATCACCGGTTTGCACGAGTACTGGGAACACCACCTCGGTGTGGCCACCTGGTTCGCGCCAATGTTCGCGACCAACGACCTGCTCAACTCCGAGGAGAACATAAAACGTCTTCACGATGCGCTGTTCTCACCGATTGCAGGGAAGGTGCTCCGCGGTGCATCTCCGAGTGCGTTGGTTCGGGGAGAGGCCGAGGGTCCGCTCACTGGTGGAAACCTGACGCTTATTCGAATGGCGCGAGGGATGGGGCTATATCCGGGAGCAGCCGGGAGCGCAGCTGGCAAGATCGTGCTCATCGAAGACGTCGACGAAGAACTCTGGCGGTTGGACGGCTCGCTGCTCACGCTCCTGCGCAGCGGATACTTCGAAGGTGCCGTCGGAATCGGCCTGGGAACGTGGAGTAAGTGCGGCCCATCCGACGAAGTGCGAATGGTCTTAGAAGATGCCTTGGCGCCACTCGGGGTTCCCGTGGTCTGGGGCCTTGACTTCGGTCATGCGCAACCCGTCGACACGGTGCCGCTAGGTGTGAAAGCAAGAATCGTTGCCGATGATCTCGACCCACGTATTGAAGTGCTTTCACAATGAGATCTATCGTCCCGGTTAGGTGCTGTACCGTGGCCGTGCCAGGAGCAGCGAGGTCGAACGATGATCACTGCGCCCGGCGCTTTCCCACTGACATGCGGCACCAATCCCGCGACGGCATCGGTAAACAACAGATTAGAGATGCAGTATGAGCAGATATATGACAAAGAAGAAACGATCGGCCCGAATAGTCGCTGCAGTGGCAGCCCTCAGTGCATCATTCTGGATGTGGAATTGGAACGTTTCCGGAGCGGCCGCATGTCCGTCGTCGCCGGAGCTCGAAGCGGGGCTGTACCAGGAATACGTCGGATCAAACGATCGTGTGCTCGAGTACCACTACTTCGACAATGGCCATCAGGGCACATTGTTCTACTTTGACGGTGACGGCACGACGAACTTTCACCACCCAACGGTGGGGGCCGACGTGCATCACGAGCCCGGTGTAGGAAACGGGCATGTTCAGCGGATGAACGAGGTGGCCAAAAACCACGGAATGGATCTGGTGTTCATCGAACACCCGGACGGCAAAAACGGCGGGCGCAGTTGGTGGGCTGGCATGACCGACGAGGTCGTGGACGAGTATGCGCTCGCGGTGCGGGAACTGATCGTGGCGACCGATAGTAAAGCCGTGCAACTCGTTGGCTATTCCGGTGGCAGTGAGTTCCTCGTACGACACCTGCTGCTGAATGGCAATGACTGGCTACCAAAGAACTCTGCGGCAACCATGATTGGTGGCGGTGGTCTTGCGGGATATTCGCTTGTCAAGCCCAGCCCGCGGATGAAGGACATGCCGTACCGCTGGGTTGTGGGGGAGAAGGACATTGAGGGGGCTGCCAAACCTGAAACCTGGTCTGCGCTGCGAGTGAGCAAGGACGCCGCCGCTGCGTTTGAGGACAAGGGATACCGGGAGGCTGAACTCGTCGTGATTCCAAACACGAACCACATCAACTATAAGTTCAAAGATGTGGTCGATGCGGAGCTCGATGAGCTTGTTGGGGATGACTGTTGGGAGCATCCGCACAAGAAGGACAAGAAGCACCCGCACAAGCCGGAGTGCAAGAGTTCCTGAATGACGCCGTGACAGATCGGGCTTTCGTATTGACGGTGGGGTCAATTCACCGGGGAATCGGGGGTCGCGTTCACCTTCTAGCACCGCACACTTGTAATCTGTAACCAAACCATGGGGCGGGAAGAACTAGATAGTTCTTCCCGCCCCATCGGTGTGGCTGCTCCGCCGGGCGTTACGCGTTCGCGTCGCGAGCCTGGGCGCGCAGTGCCCGCTCAGCGTCGTCAAGACCCTCGCGGATGATGCGGCGAAGTGCCGCCGGCTCATCCTCGTGGTCACGAAGCCATGCCTGGGCGCGATTCACAACATCGTCCGAGGCGAGTGCAACCGGGAAGAAGCCCTCCAGGAGGAACTCGGCGATGTGGTAGCTGCGCGAATTCCACACTGAGAGGATGCCGTCGAAGTACTCTGAAACGAACGGCTCGACGAGCTCATCACTATCGGTGTGCCAGAACCCGGCAATCGTGGCGCGCACCACATCGTTGGTCGCACCATCATTGGTCCACACCGAATCCCAAGCAGCTCGCTTGGCATCGGGTGTCGGGATCGCTGCTCGAGCGTGTGCTGCTGAACGGTTACCGTCGGCGGTGCGGTCCTGTTCGTGACGCGCGGCAATCTCTGCCTCACCGGCGCGACCACCGGCGACCAGCGCCTGCAACAGTTCCCAGCCGAGATCCGTGTCAATCTCCAAGCCATCAAGCTGTAGCGAGCCGTCTAGCAGCGCCGCAACCGCATCCAGCTGCTCATCCGTCGTTGCGAACCCTGCGAACGAACGAACGAACGCGAACTGCGCATCCGACCCTGCCTCGGCGTCCTTGGCCAATTGCAGCATCTGCATGGCTACGTCGCGTACCGTTTCCGAGCGGTTTGCCGGCGAAGCGTATCGCCGTGCCGCGGTCGAAAGCTGCCCGAGCACCTGGCGGCGGGTGGTCGACTCGGTCTCGATGGCGATATCCGACAGTACGTGACGCGTGTAGTCGCCGGCCGGTAGCTCAGCATCACGCGTCGCATCCCACAAGCTCGCCAGGACCAGCGCGCGCGCCAGCGGGTCGTCCATCTTGGAGACGTGTGCCAGCGCAGTTTCAAGCGACTGCTCGTCGAACCGGATCTTCGCGTAGGCAAGATCACCATCGTTCACGAGCACGAGATCGCCGCGGTGCTGACCCACGAGTTCGCTCAGTTCCGTCTCGGCACCATCAACATCCACCTCAACGGTGAAGGTCTGTACCAGGCGCCCAGATTCATTGAGCGCATAGATACCAACACCAAGGCGGTGCGGTCGCAGTGTCGGATAGTTCTGCGGTGCAGTCTGTTCAACCACAAACTTGGTGATTACACCGTTCTCGTCGGTCTCGATTCGCGGGCGAAGCGTGTTCACTCCCGCGGTTTCCAGCCACTTGCGTGACCACTCTTTCAGATCGCGACCCGATGCATCCTCGAGTTCCACGAGCAGATCATCGAGCACCGTGTTCCCCCACGCGTGCTTCGTGAAGTAGCGATTAATGCCGGTAAAGAACGCCTCGCGGCCAACCCAGAAGAACAGCTGCTTGAGCACCGAAGCGCCCTTGGCGTAGGTGATGCCGTCGAAGTTCACCTGCACATCATCAAGGTCGCGGATCTCAGCCACGATCGGGTGGGTTGAAGGCAGCTGGTCTTGGCGGTACGCCCAGGTTTTCTCGGATGCGAGGAACGACACCCAGTCGTTCGTCCACTCGGTTGCCTCCACTGTCGCGAGGGTCGAAATGAACTCCGCGAACGACTCGTTCAGCCACAGATCGTTCCACCAGTTCATCGTGACCAAGTCCCCGAACCACATGTGCGCGAGCTCGTGCAGGATCGTGATGACGCGGCGCTCGCGAATCGCGTCGGATACGCGCGAGCGGAACACATACGACTCGGTGAACGTCACACAACCGGCGTTCTCCATCGCGCCCATGTTGTATTCCGGCACGAACAACTGGTCGTACTTCTCGAACGGGTAGGGCACACCGAAGTTGCGTTCAAAGAACTCGAATCCCTGCTTCGTGGTGGTGAACACGTTCTCCGGATCCATGAACTCGGCGAGTGAGGCACGCGCGAACACACCCAGTGGGATTGTGCGGCCATCGCTGGAAGTGAGCTCATCCCGCCACACCTGGTAGGGGCCGGCCACGAGCGCGGTGATATACGTCGACATGCGCGGTGTTGCCGCAAACACCCACCGAGCCTTGCCTTCGCCGAGCGATTCGGGTTCGGGAGTTGGCTGGTTCGAGACCACCTGCCAGTGGTCGGGTGCCGTGACGGTGAATGCGAACGTTGCCTTCAAGTTCGGCTGTTCGAAGCATGCGTACATGCGGCGCGCATTCGGTACTTCAAACTGCGAGTAGAGGTACACCTCGCCGTCGGCGGGGTCAACGAAACGGTGCAGACCCTCACCGGTGTTCATGTACCGCATATCGGCGTCGACGATGACCTCGTTGCTTTCGGCAAGGTTCGGCAGCTGGATGCGCACGCCGTCGGCGACCTCGGCCGGGTCAAGTTCCACACCGTTGAGGGTGACGGAGTGGACCCTGTCCGTGATGGCATCCAAGAATGTCGATGCACCGGCGGTGCCCTCGAACTGGATACGGGTAGTAGCGCGGAAAGTCGTGTCGGAAGTCGTCAGGTCAAGCGCGATGTCGTAGTGCTTGACGTCGACCATCGCGGCGCGTTGTTCGGCTTCGATGCGGGTGAGGTTGAGCCCTGGCAAGGCACATCCTTTCGTCGTCGTTAGCGGTTAGCGTGAGCGCGGATGGCGGCCACGCCGTTTGGGAAGCGGGTAGAGATACCCACGGTTTTCCCAGCAAGCCTACTGCTCGCTTGCTCAGTACCCACGTAGGGTGGCGTCCATGACTGCCGATGAAGCGACGACATCAGTAGAGTTCTGGTTTGACCCCGCGTGCCCGTGGGCATGGATGACCTCCCGTTGGATAACCGAGGTGGAGCGGATGCGGCCGGAAGTCACTGTGACGTGGAAACCAATGTCACTGGCAATCCTGAACGAAGGCCGCGAACAGGGCCCGCACGCGCAGGCGCACCAGCGCAGCCTGGCGCTTGGCAAAATTGCTGCCGGAGCCGCGCTCGAGCTTGGCAACGAGACCGTAAAGGCCTTCTACGACGCGCTCGGGGAACGCATCCACCACCAAAACCGCAGCGATGATGTACTCGCCGATGAAGCCCTCGAAGAAGCGGGTATTTCGCCCGAGTTCGCTGCCCGCGCCGAAGCTGGCGAGTTCGATGAAGCACTGCGTCGATTCCACAATGAGGCAATTGATCGCGTCGGTAACGATGTCGGTACGCCGGTGATTTCCGTGAACGGCGTGGCGTTCTTCGGCCCGGTTATTTCGCCCGCACCGAAGGGTGAGATGGCGCTTCAGCTCTTCGATGGTGTGGTCGCCGCCGCCGGTTACGACGGATTCTTCGAACTCAAGCGCTCGCGCACACGAGGACCGGAGTTCAACTAATGCGTATTCACATTGCTACTGACCACGCCGGTCTCGAGTTTTCGCAGCAGCTGCAGGACCATCTTCGTGCGCAGGGCCACGACGTGCACGATCACGGTCCCACCGAATACGATCCGGTCGACGACTATCCCTCGTTTTGTATTAACGCGGCTCAAGCCGTAGCTGACGATTGGGTGAACGGAGAACTATCGCTGGGAGTTGTCTTTGGCGGCTCCGGTAACGGTGAGCAGATGGCCGCGAACAAGGTTGCCGGTGTTCGTGCGGCGCTTGTTTGGAATAGCGCAACCGCAAAGCTCGCCCGTGAACACAACAACGCAAACGTGATTGCGATCGGTGCTCGGCAGCACGAGCTGTCCGAGGCAATCCAACTCATTGACACCTTTATTGCCGAACCGTTCCCGGGTGATGAGCGCCATGTGCGTCGCATCTCGCAATTGCGCGAGTACGAACGCACGGGCGCGATTTCAGGAAAGGATGTGAGCGCCGGTTCGGGCGCAGATGTGCCGGCGGTCCTGCGAACCTAGGAAAGGAACAATGGTGTCCAATCGACGTGCACTAGCAGCGACCGCAACTTCGGTTGTTGTCGCCGCCTTCGTTACCGGATGCGCCGAGAGCGGTGTATCAGAAGAAACTGGCCCAACGACAACCGGCCAAGAGTCAACGGTCACAGAAACTACAGACACATCAGCACAGGAAGTTGACGCTGCCATTAAGGACGTCGACTTCGCAAACCACGAGCACGTCGCCTACACGTATCACAACGAAGGCATCGCAGAGGTCCAAATTTCGTTGAGCGATGGGCAGGGCGAAGCTGAAGCCAGTGAACCTCCGTCGGCAGGGAAACTCACGGTTAACAACGTCGAGGTTGCCGGCTACGCCGATCTCGATGCCGATGGCGATCTTGATGCCATGGTCGAGCTCAACGGTGAGCGCAGCTATTCAGAAGTACAGAACCAAGACCCCGCCCCGGTTCGGCAGTATACCGTGTGGTTGTGGGATGCGGAAAGCAAAGAACCGGTGCAGGCAACTGAGCAGGCGTGGATGGCGGGCGACAGCGTGTCGTTCCCCTCGCACTCGCTCGGGGGCGTTTGCAGAGTGACGCTCGACGAAACTGAAGACGGTCAGGGCGGCAAGCTCACGCTGAACCCTGATCCGGCAGGGAACCCTAATCCTCGGAGATATGCTGACCTCGCTTGTGAAGACGGTGAGGGAAACGACCAGGACCCTGTTGACATCACGATCGTTGCCGATCCAGATACTCACGAAGTGACGCGTGCTCCCTCGGAGGGTGGCGGCTTGGCCGGTCTTTCGTTCGCGACGTTCTTCGACGAGGAGGAGAAACTCGAGGGAGAAGAAGCGGAAGCGCTGCGCGACCAGCTCGCCACACGGCTGAAGATCGGCGAGGGCAAGTCCTCGCTGGAAACCCCGATTGACACAGATGGCAAGCCCATCACCGCGGTGCGAGCTTCCGCTCTTGGTGAGAAGGCAACCGAGGGGCACGGCCCGGCTCGTCTGAGCTACACAACCGACGAGCGCGGCCAAGATGCCCCGGTCGAGGCATGGTCGTCGGCGTACTACGTTCCTAACGAAGGCTAGCGAGGGCGCGGGCACTTGCCCAGCGCGGGTACTCTAAGGCTTCAGCCCATTACCTGAAGTCTTGGAGGATCCGCCATGCCTGAGGGACACTCCGTTCATCGAATTGCACGGCAGATGACGGCCAATTTTGTCGATGAAGTGTGCCACGCATCCAGCCCACAGGGGCGGTTTACGCAGGGTGCCAGTCGGCTATGTGGTCAGCGAATGCTGCAGTGCTTCGCTGTCGGTAAGCAAATGTTTGCCGAGTTCGAGGGTGGGTTGTGGCTACGCGTGCACCTGGGTATTTATGGTGCCTGGGACTTTGCCGGCGAGATCCACACCACCCTCGGACAAACGGGGGAGTACGGCCGTGCTGCCCGCGGTGTCTGGAGCGGCCGGGCACAGGATGCGGACGCTGAGGATTCCATGTCGTCGATCGGTGCTCCGCGGCGCGCGCGGATGCGAATGGCCGAGGGCGAGGCGACACAGGATGTGTCGGATGCCTGGCCACCGGAGCCGGTGGGGGCGGTTCGGCTGCGTCTGATGACTGAGCGAACGCTCGCCGATCTGCGCGGCCCGACCGTGTGCGAACTGCTCGATCGTGCCGGCGTGGATGCGGTCCTCGAACGGCTGGGCCCAGATCCGCTGGTTGGTGATACGGATGCGGGTGAGCAGCGGTTCGTGGATGCGGTATTGAAGCGTCGCGCGCCGATTGGGCAGCTGTTGATGGATCAATCGGTGGTCGCCGGTATCGGCAATATTTACCGTGCCGAGATGCTCTACCGGGCGCGCTTGGATCCCTTTGTGCCCGGATGCGAACTCGCTGAAAATACAGTTCGCGCGTTGTGGCGCGATTGGGTTGAGCTGCTGAACATCGGGGTCGAAGTAGGGCGGATGATGACTATCCCAAACTTGACCGGCGCGGACTATCAACGAGCGTTGAACGATGTTCGATACCGACACTGGGTGTATGGGCGCGCCGGGGAGCCGTGCCGCACCTGCGGCACGAACATCGCGCTCACCGAGATGCAGAACCGCAAACTGTACTGGTGTCCGACCTGCCAGGTTGAGCGGCCGTGATAGTCGGAACAGGCCCTGGTGTGTCGGGTGTTGCGCGTCGAGCTAAAAAATGGGCTACACTTACTTAGTCTTGCCGAGGCAAGCTCGGGGATGTAGCTCAATGGTAGAGCCCCAGTCTTCCAAACTGGTTACGCGGGTTCGATTCCCGTCATCCCCTCCAAGTAAAGAACGTCCGCGCTGCGGGCGTTCTTTTTTCGTTGTGCCTGTCGCGCGTTGTCTAGGGTTTGATGAGGTGGATGTCGACTTCGTGGAGCTGGAATTGTTGGCTGGTTGTTGTTGCGGTGATGTCGCCGGTGACGGGGATGGTGTTGCCGTTGGCGTGGACTGTTGCTTGGTAGTGCACGGTTGCGGATGCGGTGATTTGGGTTTTTGTGGTGTAGCGGTGGCTGGTGTGGGTGTCGGTGAGTTCTGGTAGGCCGAGGTCGTGCCAGGATCCGCCGGGCTCGTGTGCGGTTTGGGTGGTGCCGTCGCCGTAGTGGTAGTCGGTGGTGGTTGGGGTGAAGGTGACGGTGACTTGGTGGCCGAGGACGGTTGCGTTGATGGTGTGTTCTTGGGCGGTGGTCCAGAAGTTTGTTGGTCGGCCGATGATTGCCCAGCCGTTTGGTTCCATGTGCAGGGTTGCCGGTTGTGGGGTGATGTTGGCGAGGGCGCTGCGTTGGATGCGGTTGGGTAGTGGGGGTGAGTTGTGTTCGTTGGGTGCTGGTGTGGGTCGGTGGATTCTGCCGAGGCAGCGTTGGATGTTGTTGCCGATGAGTGCTTCGCAGTGGGAGTTCGGGTTTGCGGGGTTTGCGTCGGTGTCGGTGTTGTTGTTGGTGTAGGTGTCGGGGTCGGGGGCTGTGTCGCTGGTGGTGTCGGATTCTTCGGTGACTTCGACTTCAACCGACCCACCGGAATTGGAAGCACACGCCGTCATGAACTCAAAGGTGGACGAGCATTCTGAACTCGCAACGGCCGGTTGCGGAATTGATATGCAAAGTAGGGCCAGGCAAAGACTTAGGAAGCCTTGCAGCGACTTGTGTCGTGCCATTTTTGCTTCCTATCAACGCGCCAATCTTCGTGTTCGTCCTTAACGACACGAACTTCGAGTGAGCCAATCTTGTTTGTGCGGTCACCGCCAACTCGTGTGCCATCGGGCTTGGTTAGCCAACCTTTCGAGTAGTCCACGCAGGCATAAAATGTAATCTCGTCAGCGGCTGCTTGTTGTAGCTGCGGAGTTTGTACGCTCAAACTTCCGTGAGGTACAAGTTCTTGGTCCGCCACAGAGATCGCTTTGTCCCGGTACTCGGCCATGTTCTCTGTGATGAGCGCGTCGAGCTGGTCGATGGACTCACCCTTTGTGCGGACAAGTTCAAACTCCGCGGCAAGGAGTTTGTCGAAGGTCTCCACTCCGGTTTGTAGCGCTTCTTCGTCACTCATTACCGTCGGCGTCGGTGTTGCCGGTGCGGTCGAGGCAGCGTGACCACCCTCGGAACCCGAACTCGCAGCACCGTCAGCTGTGGTGCATCCGACTAACACCACCGCGGTGAACACGGCCGCCGCAACTTACATCGCTCCAGGACGTACTTAGTTCACGTTGGCTGGAGTGCCTGTGCGGACAGGCTGAGGGGTGGCGAGAGTTGACAAGACCTGATAGGATCGCGTTAGTTCTTGTAGGTCGCGATTCGTGAGGCTTGCAGGAAGGGATAACCCCGAGGGTGGATGCGAGCTACGATCTCGCACCACGGAGTAGCACTCCGAACGGTTAGCGACCGGTAAGTCCTCCGACACGGATGGAACGCGTAAGCCCTGGAGTGGCAGGCCAGGTTGCGAATAGAGGCTGGGTATGGAGTTAGCGCTCCTGTAAAGCAATGGCGGTCCCGACCGCTAGCGAGTTGAGCACGGCTCACCAGGCCGCCCAGACAGCAAGCCGGGAAAGCACCCCTCTCCGGACAGTTCAAGCTGTCTGGAGTTCCATCATGGCCGCACCGGCCCTCCTGTCTTTGAAGTCGCTGTCCGAGCGCTTCGACACCCCTGTTTCTACCCTCCGCTACCACATCCGCACCGGGAAGCTCAGCGCCGTCAAAGTCGGCGGCCGGGTCATGATCCCCGAGGAGGAGGCCGTTGCCTTCCTTCGCCCGGTGAGTCCGTCCGGCAAGGTCGACGCCGCGGTCAAGGCGATCGTCGACGCCGCACCCACACTGACCACCGAGCAGCGCGAGCAGCTCGCGGTCATCCTCGGGGGTGCCGCATGAGCGCCTCGACGACTGTTCTGGACCTTGGCGATAAGACCAGCGCACTTGAGGATAAGGGCTTATCGTCAAGTGAAATCGCGCAAAACCCCTGGTCAGAAGTACTGGCGGCAACGCCGTATGGGGAAAGCCCAGTTGCCGCCGCCGCCGCCAATGGGTGGCGCGCCACGGTCGTGGAGGACACCGCCACGTCCAAGAAGCACCCGGCGCGCTTCGCGGTGCTGACCCGGACCATCGACCGCGCCAGGCGGAGCGGCACCGGCGGCTTCGGCACCTACCAGTCCGTCGCTGCCATGGGCTCGGGCACCGGGTCCGTCGTGATCGGCTTCGACACCGAGTTCGTGGGTGTCAGCGAGACCGACCCCGAGCGCGGGTGGGTCGGTGAGAGCACTGACGTGACGCGGCGCATCGTTTCCTATCAGTTCGCGGCGATCGATCCCACGGACGAGAGCAAGCTGCGCCTGGTGGTGGTGCTGCCGCAGACCTACGACGGGCCGCTGGGGCCGCGTCAGGCTCGCCTGTCTGTGGAGAGAGCCCTCGGCATCGCCATCGAGCACCTTGGGCTCCATGAGCATCGGCTCGCGGTGGGCTGGGGCGCACAGGGGGCTGCACGCGACGACGTGAAGGACTCCGAGGGCAAGTATCGGCCCAGCCGGTGGTTCACCAGCAAGGTGGACTCGCGGGCGCTGCCGATCACGCTGGTGGCGCACCTCCAGCATGCGGACCTGACCACGTTCGTGGACCGGCGCAAGGCCCTCGACACCTGGAATCTCGCTTACCCCGAGCGTGCTCGCGAAGCACCTTCGCGTGCAGGCTGGTCGGGCTACAGGGGGCGTTGGCTGGACTCTGACGTGCCGGACATCCTGCGAGCGGTGATCTCGGCCAGCGCGGGCATGGTCTCGCCGACCCCCGTGCGCATGATGCTCGACGGGGCGAACTGGTGGTGGGCGCGGCCTATCGAGCTTTCCATCCGCGACACCATGGCGCAGTCCGGTGCGCAGCCGCTCCGCGCCCTCGGTGAGGCGGTTGGGGTGCCTAAGCAGGAGGTGCCTGATAACTGGATCACGCGCATGGACGAGTACCTCTCCAAGCACCCGGTCGAGTTCATGGACTACGCCGCGAACGATGCGGTGATCGCGCTGGAGTACGTCTCCCAGGTCTACGGGGACCACAAGGCAGTGCCGCTCACGCTGCCCACCGCTGCTGCTCGAGTGGTTCGCGAGAGCATCACCTCCGCGATCGAGAAGGGCCGGTTCAACAGCGTCTTTGGCGGGCTAAGGAAGGTGGACAAGAAGGTCGATGCCACCACCAGCGTGGAGAACCAGCTGGACTACTACCGCAAGCGCGAGCTCCAGCCCATCGACGGCTCGGCGGCGACGTGGATTCACGCGTCGGCGCTGGCGTTCCGAGGTGGCTACAACATGAGCGCCGAGCTCGGGCTGTTCGAGCAGGAGACGCATGACCTGGATCTGAAGTCGTGCTACCCCACCTCGAGCTCGACGATCTGGGACGTCGACTACCTCCATCCCGACGGCGTGATCCGCAAGACAGTCAACAACCAGCAACTCGAGCTTGAGGACTTCAAGGAGGGCGGTCCGCTGACCCCTTTTGTGGGGTTCGTGAGCTTCGAGTTCCCCAAAGGCGTGGCCTTCCCGTGCCTGCCGGTGCCTGTCCAAGGGTCGATGATCTACCCCCGAACCTCTGGTGACGCGCGCGGGGTCTGGGCTGTGGGTCCCGAGATCTGGCTGGCTCTCACGCTCGGCGCGACCGTGACCTGCCAGATCGGCCACTTCGGGCGCACGCTGCGAGATGAGGAGGGCACCCCCTCGCGCTTGCTGCGCGGAGCCTACAAGCAGCTCCTGGATGACCGCTCGCGGGCGAAGCGGGAGTACGGGCCAGATTCCTTCCAGCAGGGTGTGCTCAAGCTGATGGCCAATGCCCCGTACGGCAAGCTCGCACAGGGTGTCATGGGGCAGCGCGGCTGGGATGCGTGGGCTCAGGAGCGCGATGCTGTGGGCGGCTCCGCCATCACTTCGCCGTGGCATGCGTCGATGACCACGGGGCTGGTGCGTGCCGTGCTGATCGCTACGCTGAACCAGCTCTACGAACTGGGGTACGCGACGCCGAGCTGCACAACAGACGGGTTCATCACCGATGCCCGGCTCGATGTGGTCAAAGGGCTTGACCTATACGGGCTGGGTGAGCTGTGGCGTGACTCCCGCGAGGCGCTCACGGGATCACGGTCCATGTGGGAAGAGAAGCACACCCAGACCGACCTGCTGAACGTCACCACGCGGGCGAACTTCTCGCGCCAGCCGGGCGGCGTCCTCGCTCATGGCGGGTACAAGCTGCCCGAGGGCATCGAGGCGGACAGCCAGGAAGACCGCGACCACATGTACGAGCTCATGGTCACGCGGGACGGTGCCCTGCCGGTGACGATGAAGGTCTTCCCCTCAATGCAGGAGCTCACCCGCACGGAGAACCGCCTGGACTTCGCGCCGAAGACGGTGCGCAAGCAGCAGACCATCGAGTTTGATCGTAAGCGGCGGCCCGTCCCCGACGGGATGACCGCGCACATGGTGATGATCGGCGAGAAGGTCTACGAGGTCGCCCACGTCCACACCGTGCCGTGGGAGTCGCCTGCTGACGCTGAGCTAGGGCGGTCGGTGGACAAGGGCCTGAAGCGCTGGGACGACGAACTGGGCGAGCCGGTCTGGGAGCGCTCGCCCGTGCGCCGCACTCGCGCGCAGTGGAACGACTACTTCGAACGCCTTGAGGCCGTGCTGGATGAGGACGGCCGGGTCGCTGAAGCCGAGCGCCGTGATCGCATCAGTAAGGGCATCGTCATCGCGCACCGGCAGGAGATCATCCACATCCCGTGGCTGTCGTGCTCGCGTCCGCTGGCTGACCGCCTCGATGCGTTTGAGGAGTTCGGGCTCCCCCGCCCGCGTGAACGGTTCTGGTCGCACGCACGCTCGAAGGCAGAGCGCCAGATCGACGTGGACCTCAATGCTATTGCCCCGTACGTGGCCGAGATGTTGGCCATCGACCCGTTCGAGTCGGCTGAGGAGGGGCGATGACGTACACGATCGGCGGCCAGCGATTCGCCACCAAGCTCGACGTTCGCACTCACGCAAGCACTGTTCTCAACCGCACAGGGCTCGGCGAGGCCATGCAGGGCGAGGACGAGCTCTTCGCCCGTGAACTGCTCGCCCAGCACCCCCGAGCCGCTCAGAAGCACGGTGCGGGAGTTGCGGTCGTCACCGTTGCGCTCATGCCCGAGTGGGGCACCCGGAACTTCCTCGTCATGCGCGAGGACGGGTCGGTCGACAACTGGTCGATCAAGAAGTGCATCACCAACCTGCGGTCCGATGCCGCATCAACCGGAAGGAGCAATCATGTCCACTCTCGCTGAGGAGATTCGTGTCGCCGAGGCGCGCGTCGCTGCGCTCAAGGCCCGGCGTGCCGAGCAGGAGAAGAGGGAGCGCCGTGAGCTCGCGGACACCCTTCTCGTGCTTGTCGAGGAGCGCGCCGAAAGTTCCGAGCAGCACACCACAGCCACCGAGCTGTTGCGTACTGCCCGTCGTCGGGCCCGCCAGGAGGCCGAGGCGGTCACGGCGCGGCGCAAGGAGGTTGCACGCAAGGCGGCTGCCACGCGGAAGCAGGCTCGCGCTGCTTCCCAGGTCCACGCGCAGGAGGTTATCCATGACCACTGATCAGCGTGGGACAACGGGGAGGGGTCCAGGGGAGGGGCATAGCCCACTCCCCGGCCAGCACGAAACGACGTCAGCCGTTTCGTCTGCTGGCCGTAGTACCAGCACCAGGGACCCGCACGAACGTAGTTCGGACGGGCAAGGGGTTGGTACTACCTCCCCGGCGGGCGCGGCGTCTCCCCCTCGGTCACGAGATAAGGGAGGCGACCGCCGGGGTGCGCGCCGCCAGGCGCGCGGGCACCGCCTCACTGTACGGCTTGACGATGAGGAGGCGGGGCAGGTCGCAGACCTCGCCGAGCGGTACGGCATCCCGGGCTCCGGGGTGCTACGGGCCGGGATGGCCGTGCTGGCTGGTGCGCCCGTGCCGCAGCCGCCGAACGTGGACTTGCTGGCCGTGCGGCGTGAGGTGAACGCGCTGGGCGTCAACGTCAACCAAATCGCGCGGCGTGTGAACAATGGCGAGCGTGTGGCGGCGGTCGAGCTGCAGCAGATGGTCGACATGCTGCACGAGCTGGTGTGGAGGTGGTCGTCATGAGCGTCACCAAGGTCTCGCCGTCCGTGCGGGCTGCAGCGTCGGTTATCTACGCCTACTACGGACGGCCTGCGGACTTTTCACGCTCGCGTGCAGCGGGTGAGCTCTCCGACTTCGCCTCGCCGATGGACGCGGTCGAGCAGATGGAGGCAATGACGCGGGGCACCGGGCGCAAGAACCAGGCGCTCACGGTCATCCAGTCCTTCTCGAAGGAGGAGATCGACGCGAGCGACCCCGAGCAGCTAGCGCTCGTCACGGAGGCGGGCTACCGGCTCGCACGGCGGGTCGCCCCCGGCTCGCCGTGCGTGGTCGTGACGCACGATGACAGCGAGGGCGGGCACCCGCACAACCACATCATCATCGCCAACCATGACCTGGAGACAGGGATGGCGGCTCGTGGCGGGCAGGGCCTTCGCCATCACGAGCTGGCCGGGGCGAACGACGCCGTGATGCGCGAGATGGGCCTGCAGGTCGTGGCGCGCACCGAGCTGGCCCACGACGTGAACCGCTCCCGCGCTTCGGAGAAGACCGACCTCTCCCAGATCAGCGTGGACGAGCTCAACAAGTCCACTTGGCGGGAGTTCCTCGCTGACCGTGTGGACGAGGCCCTCCAGGACTCGCGCTCGGTTGACCTCGACTCCCTGGTCGAGGTGGCCAAGGAGCACGGTGTCTCGATCCGAGCGAAGACTGGTAAGCGGGCGACAGGTCTGACCTACGCCCTGGTGAATGAGAACGGCGAGGTGCGCAGGGCAGGCCGCTCGAAGTTCGCCAGCACGGGCACGAAGCTCGGCGCTGATTACACGTACGAGGGCGTGCTGGCGAGCATCCAGCAGCTCCGGGAAGCAGAGAAGGAGATCGACGATGAGCAGGGCTATGGAGAAGGTGATGAGCTCAGCGCAGCCATCGCACGGCTCGCAGCAGACGGACCTCGCCGAGGCGGTGCGGGGCCTCGTGAGCGTGGTCGAGAAGCAGGCAGAGCGACTGGGGCACCTGGAGGTGGCGATCGAGAAGCTGGGGGAGGAGGTGTCCACGCACAGTTCGACGCAGGACAGCACGCTGCCCTCCGAGCTGCGCTCGCTCGAGAACGCTCAGAGCGAGATGAGCAAGACGCTCGCCGAGATCGGGAAGACCGTGAGCGACGAGCGCGTCGTGAAGACCAGCGACGGCGAGACCGTGAGCGCCTCGCAGCTCTCAGCGCACACCCTGGTGTCGAGGCTGGAAAAGGAGATCAAGGTGATGAGCTCCAGTTCGACTGAGCTGGCGGAGGCGGTGCGCAGGCGCGGTCAGATCGTCGTTGACATGGCGCGACTGGAGAAGCACGTGGCGGGCATGCTCGACCAGCGGCTCCAGCGCGCCGTGGAGGGGTCTGTCACGCGCCTGGAGAAGACCCTCAGCGGTCGGATCGATGCCGTCGGTGCGGAGGCTCGTCAGGCTGCTGAGAAGGCGGAGGCGACGTCGAAGCAGGCCGCTCAAGCAATCGAGACCAGCGCCACACGGATCGAGGCGTCCCGGAAGGTTGGCTGGTCGGAGGTGGGTAACCTCGCTGCCGCGCTGCTCCCCTTGCTGGTCGCGGTCACCCTCGTGCTCGGGCTCGGGCGCGTGCTGGTCGTGGATGTGCTGGGCATGCCGGTGGTGACCGCGTGGCTGTGGGGGCAGGTGTCCGCTGCGTCCTCGTGGTGGGCGGGTGGCCTGTGGGCCGTCGGGCTGGTCGCCGTGGTCGGTGGGACGGTGGCGCTTGTGGCGTGGGCATCGAAGCGGCTCTACGAGTGGTATCGCCGCTGGTGAAGAAACGAAAAGAAGAACCCCAGCCCGCGAGGGCTGGGGTTCTTCATGTGGGTCAGAGGTTGCGGAACACGTACACGCCACCGCCGGGAGCATCCTCGACTGTGTAGTCGTACCGCAAGTCATGGGTCCAGGAGTCCCAGTGGAAGTACCGTTGGGCCTCGGCTGGCCAGCCAGTCATCATCCCGGTTGACTCGACCTGATCCTCGGCGTACTCGCGGAAGCTGTCCCAGTGACCGACGTAGTGCTCAAGGAAGTCCGGGACTGACGGGATCTCTCCGGTGCCCTGCGCAACGTAGCAGCCCGAGTGGACCCAGGCGCACAGTGCGGCCCAAAGTTCTTCGCCGACCTCCTCGAAGACCTCGCCCCACTCCGCAGCCTCCAGGAGGTCCATCTCGTGATCCACGGGGAGGTTCTCCAGGTCCAGACACCAGATCTCCTCGCAGTAGGGGCTGGGACGGCGCTGGCCGCGGTGGACGGCCTCGAGGCCAACGTCTCCCGCCTCGGTGCAGTCGAACCAGTCGCCGACCAGGTATCCGTTGTTGTAGCAGTTGAGGCAGCTTCCCCAGAATCGAGGGACGTAGCTCATGGTGAGGGTGGCTGTCATGTCGGGTCTCCTTCGAGAGGCAGGCGCTCCACACCTTCTTCATCGACAAGGTCGAGTGTGCCCGCACCGCGGTCGTGCCGGCTGTGCCCGGTGAGCGTGATGTGCGGGAGGACGAGACTGACGGGACAGGCGGTAGTAATAGCCATGACGACTCCTTCAGGTTGGTGTCGTCGGTGCTCCCGTCGCGGCCTTGCCGCGATTCAATTAGCCCTCAGGAATAGGGTCCGAGGAACTTCTCGCCATTGAGGTGGATCATGTGCGTGGGGTCAGATGCACACCACGCTTCGGTCTCCCAGGCCAGCTCCGAGAGGAAGCGTCGCAGTACGAGAAAGTCGGAGTAAGCACTGCTGATGCGGTCGCCGAAGAACTGGGGATGTCCCGGCGATAGATATACCGACTTCTGACACGCCACCGCGAGGGTTCAGGGGTAGTAACTGATCTGCTCGCGGATTTTCCCGCGCGGTGCGCAGCTTGTCCCCGCTGAGCAGTGGTGGCCGGCTTTCCGTGTGGCCACGAACCCAGGCAGGCTCCAGACCGGCCTGTCTCCGCTCCCGGATCAGATCACATTCAAACTCCGCCGGGCGGGAAGATGTGGAACACTTTTCGGCCCCCGGAGGATGAGGTGCCGGTGTTTCCTGCAGCGATCGAAACTCCACTCCTCTCGTTGTGCTGACGACAGAATGCCCCTCGGGGTTGCCAGTCAGGCGGGGATTACTTGACGGTCATGCCGAATGAGTCCGCGATGGTCCGCGCGGTCTGCTTGGCGTAGGGGCCTACCCCGGTGAGCGTGGCGGATCCGGGGCCGGTCCAGTCGCCGTAACCGACCAGGTGCAGGCCCGGGTATTTTGGGGTCGTGCCGTCCAGGAGCCGGCGCACCGGCCCGAGGGACGGCCGAAACCCGGTACACCAGATCAGATGATCGGCCCGTACTTCGTTGAGGGAGTTAAACATCGGCGTCGCCGCCAACCATCCGGCGTCGCGGGCAGCGCGCACCTGAGGCAGCACGACAATGTCGCCGAGCTCCGAGTCGGCCCCTGGATCGGTCTCGCCGCGCTGGACGGCCAGGGCGCGTTGCCGGTTCCGGCGAAACAGCACCCGCCCGTCGACCTCATCGGGCATCCACCGTGGTGGATGGCGGGTATACCAGGTGACTTCGGCAACACCGGTGAGCTCGGCGGCGATCTGCGCGGCGGAGTTCGCCGCCCCCACCACAGCCACGGACGACCCCCGGAAGGGGCCCACCCCCGGATAGTTCGCCGAATGCCACTGCGTGCCGGTAAACAATCCCGGGTAGGCCGGAACGAAGGGAGTAGACCAGGTACCGGTGGCGGCTACGACATGGGGAGCCGTCCACGACCGATCACCGGCGTGGAGGCGGTAGCCTCCAGCCACCCGCTCGACGCGGTCCACGTGCACGGGGCGCTCGACGGGGATCCGGTAGCGCTGCTCATAGTCGGCAAGGTAGTCGATGACATGGTCCGACGGTGGAAACCCCTCGTAGGCTGGCATAGGCTTGCCCGGCAGGCTGGAAAACTCCGCGGTGGAAAACAACGTCATTGATGGCCACACATGCCGCCACGCCCCACCCGCATCCTCCTGATCGTCGAGGACCAGGATGTCCACGCCTGCTCGCAGCAGGTAGTAGGCGGTGGCCAGTCCCGCCTGGCCACCGCCAATAATGATCGCCTCGAAGTCTTTGCTGGTCACGTGTATGACCACCTCCTTCTCGTCGGTGGTGATTCAGTCCATCTGCAACACGGTGCGCAGCTCCGCGAACAGCTCCGGGCGCACCTGATGGGTCACCGTCCGACCGACCCGGACCTTGTCCAATAACCCGGCCTCGGTCAACCGCTTCAGGTGGTGCGACACGGTCGGCTGACTCAACCCCGACGTCTCTGTTAGCTCCCCGACGCTGACCGGGCCGCAGCCTTCGGCCGCCAACTGCGATAGCAAACGCAGGCGGGCGGGATCGGCCAACACCTTGAACAATGTGGCGTAGCGTTCGGCCTCACCACTGGTCAAGGGGCCAGCACCCAGTGAGCAACAGGCGGACAAGTCCGCCAGCGGGAGAATCTGCGAGAGTGTCATACCAACCATCCTATATTGACAAGCATCAATATGAAGGCTACTTTTTGTATTGATGCTTGTCAATACTGTGAAAGGCTCGTATGAATATGAATGTTGATAACCGCCCACGCATGACCTTTTTAGATCGCTTCCTGCCGGTCTGGATCATTCTGGCCATGGCCGCTGGCCTACTCATCGGCCGGGTGGTCCCCGGTATTGGTGACGCCTTGGGCGCTTTAGAGGTCGGTGGGATTTCCCTGCCGAAAGCGCTTGGCCTCCTGGTGATGATGTATCCGCCGCTGGCGAAGGTCCGTTACGACAAGGCCGTCGAGATCGCCGCCGATAAACGCCTGATGACGGTGTCCATCGTCCTCAACTGGCTGGTCGGTCCGGCTTTCATGTTTGCCTTGGCCTGGATCTTCCTGCCAGATCAGCCGGAACTGCGCACCGGGTTGATCATCGTCGGCCTGGCTCGGTGTATTGCGATGGTGCTCGTCTGGAGTGATCTGTCATGTGGTGACCGGGAGGCCACGGCCGTGCTGGTGGCGATTAACTCGGTGTTCCAAGTCATCATGCTCGGCGTACTCGGCTGGTTCTACCTCCAGGTCCTGCCGGCTTGGCTGGGCCTGGAGACTACCTCGGCCGAATTTTCCTTCTGGTCGATCGTGGTTTCCGTGCTCGTATTCCTTGGCATCCCGCTGGCCACCGGAGTGGCCTCCCGGATCATCGGTGAAAAAACCAAGGGCCGTGCCTGGTACGAAAACACCTACCTGCCGAAGATCTCCCCGCTGGCACTAGTCGGCCTGCTCTATACCATCGTGCTGCTGTTTTCCCTGCAGGGCGAGCAGATTACCTCCCAGCCGTGGACCGTGGCCCGCGTGGCTGTGCCGCTGCTGGTCTACTTCGTCGGCATGTTCGCCGTCGCACTGATTGCGGCGAAGGCGTCGGGAATGAATTACGCCCAGTCGGCGTCGGTGTCGTTTACGGCAGCGGGCAATAACTTTGAGCTGGCCATCGCCGTGGCCATCGGCACCTTCGGGGCGACCTCCGCACAGGCGCTGGCCGGTACGATCGGCCCGTTGATCGAGATTCCGGTGCTTGTCGGCCTGGTCTACACCATGGGGTGGCTGGGACCGAAACTCTTCCCACAGGATCCGACCCTACCCGTATCCTCGACACTGTCCTCGCAGACTGCTGTATCCGAGAAGGAGACCTTCACCTCATGAGCACCCACCCAACAGTTCTGTTTGTCTGCGTCGGCAACGGCGGCAAGTCCCAGATGGCCGCAGCCCTAGCCGCTAAGCACGCTGGTGACCGGATCGAGATCCACTCCGCCGGCACGAGACCCGGCACGAAGCTCAACCCCCAGTCCGTCGAGGTGATCGCCGAGGCCGGTGCCGACATGTCCGCAGGCCACCCTAAGGGTGTAGATCCACAGCTGTTGCGCGAGGTTGACCGCGTGATCATCCTGGGAGGTGATGCCCAGCTGGAGCTTCCCGACGACGCCCACGGAACGTGCGAACGGTGGGTGACCGACGAGCCGTCCAGGAGGGGGATAGAGGGGATCGAGCGCATGCGTCTGGTCCGTGACGACATCGACACGCGTGTACGCCGGCTCGTTGCCGAGCTGCTCGAGAACTGACCACCCCACCTCACACCATCAACGACCCCGCGCGAGTTCGCGCGGGGTCGTTGATGCCTGAACTGATCATCAGCGTCGTCGGCCTGAAACCGGACATGCTGGTAGATACCAGGAGCGTGGCAGGTTAGGACTGAGCCTGCGGATGCTCCTCCTCCTGGTCACTGGTGGTGTCGGTGTCGTCGTCGGCGACGATCTCGACACTGCAGCAATCGGAGTTCGTATTCTTCTTGTGAAACAGGTCTTTGAGGCCCATGAGGGTCTCCTTTCGTTAGAGGTACGTGGTTTAGAGGATGATCGTCATCGCGTAGCCGGCCAGCATGGCCGCCAGCAGAATGGTGATCACGAAGGTGGCCAACAGTTTCGGCTTGAACACTGCCGCCAACATCGAGATTTCCGGTGGCGAGGCCCCGGACCCGCCGATCATCATCGCGAAGATCGGGCCGATGGCCACCCCGGCACCCGATAAAGCCAAGGCGACCGGCAGCATCGTCTCCAGTCGGACATACAGCGGGATACCGATCGCCGCAGCCAGTGGAATCAGCCACCAGACGTTTTCACCGGCCATAAATCTCAGTCCGTCTTCGGGCACGACCCCGTAGATGAATGCACCGATGGCCACGCCGATGATCATCGGAAGGAGCATGGGGCGAAGATCGTCCCATGCCTGACGGATCGCTGCCGGGGTTTTCTTGTTTGATTCCACGCCACGGGGTCCCGTCCAGCTGGCGCCCGCCCTTGACCTTGACCTTGCGCAGCTGGTCTTCCATGCCCAGCGCGGTCCAGACCCAGGGTGCTCCCAGCGACAGCAGCACCATGATCACCGCGTAGCTGATCGCGACCTGCCAGGAAAGGGTCAGCCAGATCCCGCCGACGATAACCGGGTTGAGCAGCGGCGAAGCGATCAGGTAGGTCACGGTGGTACGAAAGGCCACCCCGGCTTTGAGCATGCTGACAAACATCGGGATCGTCGAACAGGAACAAAACGGAGTGATCGCCCCCAACGCCAGTCCCTTGACCTGACCGGGAACCGCTCCACCAGCCATCCAGCTCTGCAACCGCTCCGGGCCGAAGCGCCGGTTGATCAACGCGACCGCATAGGAGATCACCAGAAACAGCAGGAGCAGTTCGACCAGGAGGGTAGCGAACGTGCCGAGCGCGCTAATCAGCATCAACGACCTCGTTTCTCAGGGAGGTGTCCGTGCAGCAGGCGCGTTGTCCCTCCGGCGTCAACGTCGCCAGGTGCGCCAGCCAGCGCACCGGATCAGCCAGCTGAGCACAACACACCGAATTCAGCGTGGCACGACCCGTCGGCTCCGAGTCCACCAGTCCGGCCTTGCGCAGGGCAGCCAGATGATGACTAACCAATGCCTGACTCATCCCGGTGACCTCATGGAGCTGGCGGTTGGTCATCGACTTCTCCGCC
This sequence comes from Pseudoclavibacter sp. Marseille-Q3772, assembly GCF_916618895.1. Taxonomy (NCBI): domain Bacteria; kingdom Bacillati; phylum Actinomycetota; class Actinomycetes; order Micrococcales; family Microbacteriaceae; genus Pseudoclavibacter; species Pseudoclavibacter sp. Marseille-Q3772. The sequence goes on along the minus strand of NZ_OU745391.1, from coordinate 842,947 downwards.
AAGGTGAGCAGGATCGTCAACCGGTTTTCATCCGACAGCGCGGACAGGGTGGGCACGAGTAACTGGGCCCGCTCGGCGGGACTGAGATCCGACGCGGGGATGGATAAGGAAATCTCTGTAAGCACACCCCGACACTAACAAGCGACTACTTGTATTTCAAGCGATGGTTTAAACGTCGGAAAAGGGGACCCTTCCCGCCTTCCCGAGTGCCCCACTTCTAAGGAAGTGAGGCACCATTAACAACAATGGATTGAAAATACATAGCCCCAGGAGGAGCATGTCTCACAAGTCACCCCAGTAGGACAACCCTGCTGTGCCACGGAGCTGTAGCTTCTTGGGAGCAAGAGACCGAGAACACCAGGCCACCGGTCACGAACTGTTCAGTGCGTACTGTATAGTTCAGTGTATGCTGACTATTGCTTCGCGTCTCGACGTAATGAACCGCCTGGGTCGTGCACTGGCCGACCCTACTCGATCCCGGATCATCTTGACCCTGCTCGACCACCCCGCTTACCCGGCGGAACTATCCCGAGATCTGGACCTGACACGCTCGAACGTGTCCAACCACCTGGCATGCTTGCGCGATTGTGGGATCGTCGTCTCCGAGCCCGAGGGTCGTCGGACACGATACGAGATCGCCGATCCACACTTGGCGCAGGCGCTGACTACATTGGTCGATGCCACCTTGGCAGTAGACGAAGACGCCCCGTGCATCGATCCTGCCTGCTCGCTTCCCGAATGCAACGTAGCTGGGGTGGGCGCATGAATCTCACCACGGTCTTGCAGGCGATAGGCCTGTTCGCAGCTACCAACATCGACGACATCATCGTGCTCGCCCTCTTCTTCGCGCGAGGGGCACGCCAGAGCGGCACCACCGCCCGTATTTTGGTCGGCCAGTACCTCGGATTTGCCGGCATCCTCGGTGCCGCGATCCTTGTGACCATCGGTGCCGGAGCATTTCTGCCTCCGGCAGTCATTCCATATTTTGGTCTCATCCCGCTGGGCCTCGGCCTCTGGGCCGCATGGCAGGCCTGGCGCGGAGACGATGACGACGATGACGACGAGGCCAAGGTTGCCGGCAAGAAGGTCGGCGTTTGGACAGTCGCAGGCGTCACTTTTGCCAATGGCGGCGACAACATCGGTGTCTACACCCCTGTATTCCTTAGCGTGGAACCTCTCGCAGTAGTCGCCTACTGCATCGTCTTCCTCGCGCTCGTTGCGGTCCTGGTGGCCTTGGCAAAGTTCGTCGCCACCCGCCCCCCGATCGCGGAAGTGCTCGAACGCTGGGAGGACATCCTCTTTCCCATCGTTCTCATCGGCCTCGGCATCGTGATCCTCGTCAGCGGCGGAGCCTTCGGACTCTGACGTAGCGACAGCGAGCCAACCAGCCCTGAGGGCGTGTCGGGGGTGTGCAACGGGTTGGCCCGGTTCGGACTCGACGAGGTTGCTGGGATCTTCGGAGGGTTGGTTCCTGGCTAGCCTGACCGGAGGTAGGTACGGCAGCGTCGGACAGGAGACAGCACAGGGTGTCGTGCGCGGAGGCCACCGGCAGCAGCCCCGGGCGGCAAGCGGAAGAAGCACCGCACGTCTACTCGTCGTTGCGTCCACTGTCGCAACTCCCCTTCCCTAGTGCCCTCGCACGACCACGATGATCGTGCCCGCGGGGCGCATCGAGTCTAGTTGCGAGTCGCCCTGGGCTGGCCCTTCGCTCCGCACCGGGGCACGCCTCTGCTCGCGCTGCCGCCGCGGACACCACCCCTTGCAATATCGCTCGATGGCGATACTATCGGCATATGACGATGATTCCGGTGGTGGACAACGCTCCGTTCGAGGTCGCGGACGGCCATGCTGCGCTGTTCCATGCCCTGTCCGAGCCCACTCGATTAGCCCTCCTTCAGCACCTCTCGACCGGTGAGCACCGGGTCCGTGACCTCGTAGAGCACATGCACCTGGTGCAGTCCACCGTGAGCAAGCACCTGGCGTGCCTGCGCGACTGCGGGCTGGTCACCGTGCGCACTGAGGGACGGGCCTCCTGGTTCGCCCTGGCTGATCCGGCCCGGCTCACGGACCTGCTGGAGACCGCGGAGACGTTGCTGGCCACTTCCGGAGCGTCGCTCTCCCTCAAAGCCCACCGTGACCACGCTGAGCTCGAGGACGGGGAGCTGTGATGGCGAGCGAGGAAGAGCACTCCCACCACCATGCTTCACCGGGAACGGCCCGGGGTCGCCTGGCGATCGCGTTCGGTATTACGTCTGTCATCGTGCTCGCGCAAGCCCTCGGCAGTGTCGTCATCGGAAGCCTTGCTCTGCTCACCGACACGGCACACGCGCTGGTCGATGCCTCGGGGCTGCTGGTGGCCCTGATCGCGGCAACCATGATGCTGCGCCCGGCCAGCAGCCAACGCACCTGGGGATTCGCCCGCATCGAAGTGTTGGCCGCCCTGGCCCAGGCCACCCTCTTGATCGTGGTGGGAGCCTATACAGCCATCGAGGGCATCTCGCGGCTGACCGAGCCCCCCGAGGTCCCTTCCGGGGAGCTGCTCGCCTTCGGGGTGATCGGGCTGATCGCGAACATCGCTGCGATCTTCGTCCTGGCCGGGGGGAAGAACTCCAGCCTGAACATGCGCGCCGCGTTCCTCGAGGTCCTCAACGATGCCCTCGGATCGCTCGGCGTCATCACGGCCGCGCTGGTCATCCAGTTCACCGGGTTCCAGCAGGCCGACGCTCTGGCAGGGCTGTTCATCGCTGCGCTGATCGTGCCCCGAGCGTTCCGCATCCTGCGCGCGACGGTGCACATCCTCATGGAGTACACCCCCCAGGGGGTCGATCTCGATCAAGTTCGCGAGCACATCCTCGCCCTGGATCACGTCCAGGACGTTCACGACCTGCATGCCTCCGCGATCGGCAGTAACCTGCCCGTCATCTCGGCCCACGTCGTGGTCAGCGAGGAGTGCTTCGAATCCGCCCACGCGCTGCGGATCCTCGAAGACGTCCACCTCTGCGTCAGAACACACTTCCCGGTGGCGATCGAGCACGCCACCATCCAGTTGGAGAGCCCGTCCGTGCATGAACGCGAAGCCGCAGGCAGCCTCCACACCTAACCCCCACCGAGCTGCCCACCCCCTGCCCCGGGCTACAGCACGACATAGAGGGGGCGCGGAGCGGCCCGCATCGACGACCTTGTCGCCGCCGGCATAGACGCCGATGTGACCGGCCCAGCCCTGATGTGTCTCAAGGCTGGGCCATTCTTAGCGCTACTGAAAAGGACTACTTGATGTACGAGTAGTCGCCGTAGGCAGTCATGACGCCTTTGCTAGTCACGCGGACGAGGAGGTGCTGATTCCAGCCGACTCCCTTGATCGGCGTGCCGTGGACTTTCATATCCGCCAGCGCGTGCTGGGTTCCTGTTGAAGTCCTGCGCTGAATCTTAGGAGCGTCGCAGCTCACCAAGTAATTGCACGATCCCCCATAAACACGGTTGATCGTGAAGTTTTTTGATGCCCGAGTGCCATCGAATCGAAAGGATGCCGTGCCGATGAGGTACACCCCATTAGACATGTGATGTATCCGCCGACATACTGTCAAATGGGATAGACTTGACGAGTGTTAGACAGGTGTGTCGAGAGGGTCTAGGGATGGTTGGACAGGTAGTGGGATACGCACGGGTGAGTGCGACCGATCAGAAGCTCGATCGTCAGGTCGAGGCCCTCGGTGACGTGGACAAGCTGTTCCCCGAGAAGGTCTCGGGTGCCACGCGTGAACGACCTCAGCTCACCGCGATGATCGACTGGGTTCGCGAAGGAGACACGGTGCGTGTCAAGAGCCCCGACCGACTCGCGCGGTCGACGCGCGACCTCCTGGCGCTCATCGAGGAGCTCAAGGACAAGGGGGTGCAGGTGGAGTTCGTCGATAACCCGGCGCTCAACACCGGGTCACCGCAAGGGACGTTCATGCTGACGATCCTCGCCGCAGTCGCCGAGCTCGAACGCGCGACGATCCGCGAGCGCCAGGCCGAGGGCATAGCCCTTGCCAAGGCGAAGGGCACGTACGAGCGAGCGCCGAAGCTGTCCGATGCACAGGTCGGGGAAGCACGTGATCGCATCGCAGCAGGCGTACCAAAGGCGAAAGTCGCCCGCGAGCTGGGCGTGAGCCGTCAGACGCTCTACACGGCGCTCGCGGGTCACGGGGTGTACGCATGAGTGCGCGCCGGTTCATGCCGCTGGAGGGCGTCCAGGAGGTCCTGAACATCTCCAAGGCCCAGGCGTACGCGCTCGTTCGCTCGGGTGAGCTACGGGCTATCCAGGTCGGCGGGCGTGGCCAGTGGCGCGTGGAGGAAGCGGAGCTGGAGGCGTATATCGAGCGTGCCTACGCTGCTACGGCGGCTGAGCTGGGGATTAGCCCTTCGGCCCGCGCTTCCAGCTGATCGTTAAGGTTGGCACGATCTCCTCGAAAGTACGTAGGCGCTTCCCGTTCCCGACGGGGTGGATCACGATGTCCATCAGCGTTTCGATGACGGCTCGACGGCGTGCCAGGGTGGCGGCCTCCCACCAGGCCCGGGCGTCATCAGAGGCTGCGACCTCGGCCAGCGGGTCTTTCGAGATAGCATCAGCGATCTGCTGGTTGACCACGGCAAGCTCGCGAGCGAGCTCATCGAGAGCATCCTCGGCGGCCTTCGGTGTCATCTTGCCGCGTGCGAGTAGGAGAGCGATAGCGGCATCTCGACTCTCAAGCTCGGTGCGCTTGGCACTCAAGACTGCGAGGTCAGGGCCATCTGCCGGGCGTTCAACAAGGTCCGCAGCATCGGGTCTCGAGAGACGCTCGATGCAAACCTCGGTGATGAAGGCGTCGATGAGCTTGCCCCGGCGCACGAAGTGACCGTCGAGGCACCGGTAGCTTGCGTTGTACTTCTGGGGCGCACGTCCCCCGTCCTTGCGCTTGGTGGGGTGGGTGCGAGCACGCGACGACCGGACCGGCCCGCCACAGACGCCGCAGGTGGGGATGCCGGAGAGCAGGTGGGCACGGGCGGTGCCCTGGTGGTTCGGGGCCCTGCCGACGAGCAACCCACGGGCGGCCAGCAGGTGCTCGAGCTCGATGATGGGCTCCCATGCACCGGGCACGCAGTCCTCGATGACAACCTTGGCCTGGTCGTTCTGCCCCTCGGCCTGGACAGGTGGGAGGAGTGCTGCGTAGTGGGGGTTGATGAGGATGCGGCGCAGGGTCGAGGTGTGCCAGCGGGAGCCCTCGCGGGTTCTGATTCCGCTGGCATTCAGATCGCGGGCGATCTGACCGAGGGATGCCTGGGCCAGGAACTCGCTGAAGATGCGCTTGACGATGGCGGCCTCGTCCTCGTCGATGCGGAATCGAGTGCCCGCCTCGTCGCGGTCGGCAGCGCGGACCCAGCGGTACCCGTAGGCGGTGCGTCCGGCAGGCCGGTGTCCCTTGGCGCGGCGCTCCTTGGCGTACCGGGCGGCGCGGATGGTCTTAAGCTTGACCTCGCGCTCGGCTAGCACGACGAGGAGCTTGAGGGTGGTGTCGTCCTCGTGGGTATCGATACCACCTCGGACAGTGAGAACGCGCACATCGCGCTTGGGAGGACGGAGTTCGAGGACATCCGTGAGGCTGCGGGTGAGGCGGTCGACGTCGTTGGCGAGCACGGCTTCGAACTTGCCTGCGTCGAAGTCGGTGAGCATGCGGGCCCACTGAGTCTTCTCCCCGCGGGTCTTGGTCCCGCTGACATCATCGTCGGGGTAGGTGTCGATGACCGTCCACCCACGGCGCTGCGCCTCGACACGACAGTCTTCGAGCTGCTGGAGGATGCCCTGCGGCTCCTCGACGGACTGCCGCGCGTAGATCGCGACACGGAGTGAACTGGTCATGTACTAAGTATGCCCTAGCCAGTAGTTTGTGGCGATACTGGTCACTACTCGTTGCATACGCCCTCCTGCTGCGTGATGGCGGCAACATAGCGAACAACCATTGCCAGCCACGCGAGTTATCCACAGACCGCAGGGGACCTCGGTGCAGTATTGCGCGCGGAGACCGGGTATACTCGAACGGTCGCGCTATGCGATATCCAGTTTTGTGACTGGGGATCCGGGACGTGGCGCAGTTTGGTAGCGCGCCTGCTTTGGGAGCAGGATGTCGCAGGTTCAAATCCTGTCGTCCCGACACCTTGGGGATGCACAACCGTTCTTCGATCGGGAGTGCATCCCTTTTTTGTGTCCCTGTGCGGTGACGGGGCCAGAAACGAACGCCGTTAATAACATATTCATAACGACTAATACTGTCGCTCGTGTTCCGCATGCTGACGCGGAAAGGTCTGACTGCATCCTTGCGGAAAGCTCGATAACAAGCTGTGTATCAGGTTTTTTGTGCCGTTTGGTGTAACCTCCGCCGCCTACCATGGGAAAGCAGTCTGGTCGCTTGAGGGGCTTTGCCAACAGCGCTGAGCCGCCTCGGTACCCACGGACGCAAACGGTTCGTGCTACAGCGGCTGCGCGCAAATCAGCGTTGGTTTCAATGCGGATGCGCAGCCCTGAGATTGCCGGTGAAGCCCACCGCTGCGTGCGCGAAATCTCGTGCGTGGCAAACGACCCCCATAAGGAGCGTTCGTGCCAGACACAGCCATCTCCGTCAAAAATCTCTACAAGGTTTTTGGCAAACAACCTCGTGAAGCCGTTGAGCGGCTCAAACACGGTGCGACCCGCGACGAACTGTTGCCGGCCTCGACGGCAGCCGTGATCGATGCATCCTTCGACATCAAACAGGGCGAGATCTTCGTCGTTATGGGCCTGTCCGGGTCCGGTAAATCAACCCTGATCCGCACGCTGAACGGGCTCAACGAGCCGACCGCAGGCTCCATCAAGATCGGTGACGATGAGATCGTTCGTGCGAACAACAGCACGCTCCGTGAGATCCGTCGCAATAAAGTGTCCATGGTCTTCCAGCACTTCGCCCTCTTCCCGCACCGGACAGTGCTCGAGAACGTCGCCTACGGGCTCGAAGTCCAGCAGGTCTCGCGTGAAGAGCGTCAAGCCCGTGCGCTAGAGATCCTCGAGACGGTCGGGCTGAGCAACTGGGCAAACGCATACCCGGACGAGCTCTCCGGCGGTATGCAGCAGCGCGTGGGTATCGCTCGTGCGTTGTGCGCCGAAACCGATGTCCTGTTGATGGACGAGGCCTTTAGCGCGCTCGACCCGTTGATTCGCCGCGAGATGCAGGAAGAACTCATCGAACTCCAGCAGACGCTCGGCAAAACCATCGTGTTCATCACCCACGACCTCAACGAGGCAATGTTCCTCGGCGACCGGATCGCGGTAATGCGCGACGGTGAAATTGTGCAGGTGGGCACTCCCGAGGAGATCCTCACGAACCCGGCCGATGACTATGTCGAACAGTTTGTTCAGGATGTGGACCGGTCACGCGTACTTACCGCATCCGCCGTCATGCAGCCGGCCCGCGCGGTGGCCCCCACCTCCGTCGGTATTAATGGTGTGGCCAAGATCATGCGCGAAATGCAGGTGTCCGGAGTGTTCCTCACCGAACGAAACCGACTCGTCGGCGCCGTCACCGAACTGCAAATCGCTCGCGCCCGGCGTGCTGGAAACACCACCCTCGGGGACATCATTGACCGCGATATTGAGACGGTGACTCCAGGTACCGTGCTCAGCGAGCTCTTTGAACCCGCCGTTGACTCCAGCCTGCCGCTGCCGGTCATCGACGAAAACCGTCGCCTGGTCGGCGTAGTACCTCGCGTTGCACTGCTCAGCTCGATGACGACGACCGGTGCGGTTGACCTGCCGAGCGACGCCGGAGCACACGACCCGCAAATCCCAGCAGTCGAGAGCGTTGTCCTCCCTGAGGAAGGCGCATCGACCGGGGCCACAGCACACGAATCGGAAGGCGGTATGCAGTAATGGATTCCGGAATTCGTCTCCCATTCGGTGAATGGATCGAAGAGGGCGTATACGCCATCAAGTCCTCAATGGACCCGGTGCTGTCGATGATGAGCCTGGGTATGAAGCAGCTCTACGAGTGGCTGGTCATCGCGTTTACGGCACTGCCTGACTGGTTGACCGCGCTGATCATCGTGGCGCTGTGCCTCACAGTCGGTATCTCGCGACAGGGCTCGGTGTTCTCGGGCGTGAAGTTCGCGCTCGCATCAGCGCTCGGACTGTTCATCATCATCGCCCTCAACCAGTGGGAAAACGCGATGAAGACACTCGCGCTGGTGCTCGTTGCGAGCATGATCGCGCTGGTGATTGCCATCCCCCTTGGTATCTGGGGCGCCAAATCTCGCACCGCGGCGGCCGTCATCCGGCCCATTATGGACTTCTTCCAGACCATGCCGGCGATGGTCTACCTCATTCCGGCGATCATCTTCTTTAGCGTTGGCGAGGTGCCGGGCATTGTCGCAACCATCATCTTCGCGATGCCTCCGGGAGTGCGCATGACCACTCTCGGTATTAACGGCGTGGATCAAGAGGTTGTCGAGGCATCGCGTGCATTCGGTGCCACCCCGGGGCGGACACTGCGCCAAGTTGAGCTACCGCTGGCGTTGCCGTCGATCATGGCCGGTGTGAACCAGGTGATCATGCTGGCGCTGTCCATGGTGGTCATTGCGGGTATGGTCGGCGCTGAGGGCCTCGGTCGCGAAGTGTATTTGGCGCTTGGAAACGCGGATGTGGCCCGCGGTTTCGAAGCTGGTATTGCCGTGGTCATCTTGGCGATGCTGCTCGACCGCATTTCAGGATCATTCGCCAACCGCAAGCGTCGCACCCGCACCGCTGCTGCAACCGACGACACCGAACTCGAAGAGGCTGAAGCTGCTCCGCGAGCCGCTTAACGCATCCAACCCCCTTACGAATACGAATAACGATACGAAACGAGAAGAGATGAAATTTCCACTGTTGAAGACGATTGCAACCGCGGCGGTTGCCGGCCTTGCGCTGGCAGGCTGCACGGTTACTGAAAGCGGCGAGACGATCGACAACGGCGACGAGAAGGTCGTTGACGTTGCGGTCTTCGCAGGCTGGGACGAGGGTGTTGCCGCCAGCCACCTGTGGAAGCAGGTGCTGGAAGAGAAGGGCTACACCGTTAACCTCCACGAAGCAGACCCGGCTGCCGTGTACACCGGCCTGGCAAACAACGACTACGACGTTGTGCTCGACACCTGGCTGCCGATCACGCACGCTTCCTACATCGACAAGTACGGCGACAAGCTCATCGACCTCGGTTCGTGGAACGACGAAGCGAAGCTCACCATTGCGGTGAACGAGGATGCACCCATCAACTCGCTCGACGAGCTGGCAGACAATGCCGACAAGTTCGACAACAAGATCTACGGTATTGAAGCTGGTGCCGGCCTCACCAAGGTGACCGAAGAAAAGGTCATCCCGGAGTACGGCCTCGACAAGATGGACTTCGCTATCTCCAGTACCCCTGCGATGCTGACCGAGCTCAAGTCGCGCACTGACGCCGGTAAGAACGTTGTAGTTACCCTGTGGCGTCCGCACTGGGCCTACGATGAGTTCCCCGTCAAGGACCTCGAAGACCCCAAGGGTGCGCTCGGTGACTCCGAGTCGATCCACTCGTTTGCGGCTGGCGACTTCGAAGAGACCCACCCGCAGCTTGCCGGTTGGCTGAAGGAGTTCAAGATGGACTCTGACACGCTGTACTCGCTTGAGAACGCCATGTTCAACGACTACGAAGGTGACGACTACGGTCCTGTCGTGAAGGACTGGATCGCTGACAACCAGGACTACGTTGACGGCCTCACCAAGTAAATAAAACGGGATTGCAGGGCTCGCGTTTCGCGGGCCCTGCTTCGTTGATCCCGGCGAATTTAGCGCCAATACGGGCAAGCAACGTAGTATTGGTCTGTTTGAGCGTTGAATACGCCAGCGTTTGCACATGACTGCCCATCGGCAGCGACCTCGACATTCAGGAGATACCGAACGTGAAGACCACGGTCGACAAGGTCAACCCGACCCACGCCAAGCTCACCATTACCGTGACCCCGGAAGACTTCAAGCCATTCCTGGATCGCGCATACCGCACGATTGCCAACCAGATTCAGATCCCTGGTTTCCGTAAGGGCAACGTTCCCGCGCAGCTGATCGACGCGCGCGTAGGCCGTGAGGTAGTGATCGACCAGGCAATCAACGACGGTCTGGACAGCTGGTACCAGCAGGCGCTCGGTGAATCCGAGCTGACGCCGCTGGGTCGTCCCGAGGCTGACATCAAGCAGACCCCCGACGCGAAGGACCTCTCGGGTGACCTTGTTGTTGAGGTTGAGGTGGATATCCGCCCTGAGATCGAGCTCGGCGAATACAAGGGCCTCAAGCTCGAGGTTGACGCCGCAGAAGTCACTGACGAAGACGTCGACAGCGAGCTCGAGGAACTGCGTAAGCGGTTCGGTACGCTGAAGACCGTTGACCGTCCGATCGAGAACGGCGACTTCGCCTCGATCGACCTGGTCGCCAAGATCGACGGCGAGGTCGTTGATGAGGCAAACGGTATCTCGCACGAGGTTGGCTCCGGTGAACTGCTTGACGGCACCGACGAGGCACTGCTGACTCTCACCGCCGACGAAGAGACCACGTTCACCTCGACGCTGCTCGGTGGCGACCGTGCGGGTGAGGAAGCTGAAATCACCGTGAAGGTCGTATCCGTTAAGGAGCGCGAACTTCCCGAGGTTGACGACGAGTTCGCTCAGCTGGCGAGCGAGTTCGACACCGTTGATGAGCTGCGTGATGACCTGCGTGCACAGGCCGCTAAGAAGAAGGCCTTCGGTCAGGTTGAGCAGGCCCGTGCCAAGGCTCTGGAAGCACTGCTTGCTAACACCGAGGTGCCGGTTCCGGAACAGCTCATCGAAGACGAGGTGGCCCGTCACCTCGAGGGCGAAGGCAAGACCGGCGACGACCCGCACGCTGAGGAAGTTCGCGAAGAGTCGCGAAAGTCATTCCGTCAGCAGGTGATTCTCGACGAGATCATCAAGGCTGAGCAGGTTCAGGTTGAGCAGAACGAGTTCACCGAGTTCCTCTTCCAGCAGTCATCGCAGTACGGTATTGCTCCGCAGCAGTACGTTGAGATGCTGCAGCAGAACAACAGCCTGCCGCAGGTGATCGGCGAGGTCGCTCGCTCGAAGGCGATCCTGTACGTCCTTGAGGACGCCGAAGTTGTTGACGGCGACGGCAAGGCAGTCGACCTTTCCGAGTTCACCGCAGTAGTACGCCAGGCACGCGAAGCTGCCGCAGCTGCGGACAAGGAAGACGAAGGCGACGATGCACCTGCTGAAGAGCAGGCCGAAACCAAGAAGGCTCCGGCCAAGAAGAAGACTTCGGCCAAGAAGCCTGCTGCAAAGAAGGCTCCCGCCAAGAAGAAGGCGGCGAAGGACGCTGACGCTGAGTAGGTAGCGCGATACCCGTTTGCGGGCCGTTCCGGTTGAGTGGATGCACTCGGTCGGGACGGCTCCTCGGTTTTCCGGATGCGGGTGGCCGCGCACCTGCCCGACGTACGGCATCCGACACGCGCGTACACCGCATCCACACCACCACGGGCCCACACCACTCACGCCAAGGGCGAACAAGCACCGGTTTGGCAGCTGAGGTCGAGTAGTTTCGTGGAGAGAACCGTACGAAGGAGAGGCATTCGTGGCTGAACAGCAAACGCAGAACAGCGTCTTTGACCGACTGCTGAAAGACCGCATTATCTGGTTGGGCGAAGACGTTCGTGATGACAACTCGAACGAGATCTGCGCCAAGATGCTGCTGCTTTCCGCTGAAGACCCCGAGCGCGACATCTATCTGTACATCAACTCGCCGGGCGGATCGGTGACCGCCGGTATGGCCATCTACGACACGATGCAGCTCATCCCGAACGATGTCGTCACCGTGGGTATCGGTATGGCCGCGTCCATGGGGCAGCTGCTGCTGACCGCGGGTGCCCCCGGCAAGCGGTACATCACCCCGAACACCCGCGTGCTGCTGCACCAACCTCTGGGCGGTTTCGGCGGTACCTCCTCGGACATTCAGCGTCAGGCACAGCTCATCCTGGACATGAAGCAGCGACTTGCCGAGATCACCGCGGCTCGCACCGGTAAGACCGTTGAGCAGGTGCACGCCGATGGTGACCGAGACAAGTGGTTCACGGCAGAAGAAGCGCTCGAATACGGATTCGTCGACCACATTTCCGAGTCAGCGACTTCGGTTGTCGGCGGTGGCGGTACCGACCGGCGCATCTCGAATGACCCCTCAGAAGTTGCCAAATCGGACGACAACTAACCGCCGCGACGACCACGGAGTAAGGACGCAACACTATGTTCAACATGCCTAATCACGCGGCCGCTGGCCAGCCGATGCCGCAGTCGCGCTACATCCTGCCCAGCTTTGAAGAGCGCACTGCCTACGGCTTTAAGCGCCAAGACCCCTACGCGAAGCTCTTTGAGGACCGCATCGTCTTCCTCGGCGTGCAAATCGATGACGCCTCGGCTGACGATGTGATGGCGCAGCTGCTGGTGCTCGAATCGCAGGATCCAGACCGCGATATCACCATGTACATCAACTCACCCGGTGGGTCGTTCACTGCGATGACCGCGATCTACGACACCATGCAGTACATCCGCCCGCAGGTACAGACCGTGTGCCTCGGGCAGGCGGCGTCAGCTGCTGCCGTCCTGCTTGCTGCTGGTGAGCCCGGCAAGCGACTGGCACTGCCTAACGCCCGAGTGCTTATCCACCAGCCGGCATCATCCGGTGGCGGACAGGGCCAGGCATCGGATATCGAGATCCAGGCAAAAGAAGTGCTGCGGATGCGGGAATGGCTCGAGGAAGCGCTCGCAAAGCACTCGGGTCGCGACCAACAGCAGATTTCGGAAGACATTGAGCGCGACAAGATTTTGTCGGCCAACGAAGCCTTGGAATACGGTCTGATCGACCAGGTGCTCAGCAGCCGCAAGGGCGCCCAATCGGTGGTCGTCGACTAGCCGCAACAAACGAGCAATTTGGCCGGGTTTCAAGAACAAATGGTTCAGGGGGCTTGGGGCTGCAACGTGTCGCTGTCCCAGTCCTGTCGAAGATAACTGAAACGGTCAGTCACCGCGGGAATTGATTTCGCGGTGACTGACCGTTTGTTTAAGGAACGCTGATACGTCGACGGCAACCTAGGCCGATAGCCGCAGTTGTGGGGCGTAAATTTCACACAATTCCTCGAACATGTGCTGGTTATGCGCAAAGCTCGCTGCTGCCTCGACAATGATGCTGTCGGCCTCAGCGGCGGTAATGGCAAGTGCATCCAACTCGTTGCGATAGCGTCGCTTAAATAGTGGCAGTGACCCAATATCGAACTTGAAGAACGTGAGTTCGTCAGGCAGTAAACCATAGTGCCGTTGGAGAAGCGTGCGCATGACCTGGCCGCCAGAAAGGTCTCCGAGGTATCGGGTGTAGTGGTGAGCCAATAGCCGTAGCGGACTGTTACGGCACGATTGGATGCGGGCTACATACTCGAGCGTGGAGGGTTGCGGCGCCATTGCCGTGACGGGATATCGCTTGGAAATCAGGGCGAGGTCATGCGCAATATGCTCGCTGCGGTCTAGTTCGACCGCGAACAATTCAAACGTGAGGCGACTCTCCAGCAACCCAGCAATGGCTGATTCCAGGGCCGCGTAAATGTACTGGTATTGACATAGCAGTCCGTACCAGGCATCGACACTCAGCTGTCCCGACAGCAGGGCAGCAAGGAACTGCGACTGTTCTGCGTCAGCGTGTGCTTGGCTGGTTTCCTCACGCAGTCGTTTCGACAACGAAGCCGTAGTTACGTCTGTGGTGGTCACAGTGTCTCCATTCATAGTCTGGCTACCCCATCTCCGTGGAAGTTAGGTGAGGCTTGCCTAAGATTAGCATTCCATGTACGTTTTCTATTTAGGTAAGCCTTACCTAATGTTTGGCGGGGTCTGTGTCTCGCCTGAACCATTTCGCTGAGTGTTAACCAGCCGTCTGTGGTTATCAGCGAGCTCGAGAGAGGAAACCATGAGAATCAGCACCAGATTGCGGCGAATGGGAGCGCTATCAGTAGCCAGCTTGCTTGCTGCGGCAGGACTTGTCACCGGTGGCGTCGGCGCCAATCCCGCGGATGCGGCAACTACGTCCACTGCGACAACCCAGTGGGGTGTGAAGGCTTCGTTTGTGAACTACATCAAGCGAGGTCCTGCGAAGGGCGAAATTGCAACTTCAGGTGATGTAAGTGACGCACCGGCAGCATTCACCTGGGTGAATGGTAAGGGAGAAGTTGACGAAGCGGCCAAGACAGCGGATGTGCAGCATGCCGGGCAGATTCACTTCACGGGTCACGGCGGAATCCTTGACACGAAGTTGTCGAACCTTCGAATCGTGCTTCATGGCGAAACTGGAAAGGTATATCTTGATGCCGCCTCGAACGATCCGGATGGAAAACCAGCGGTAGATCAGGCAGGCGTCGAGTTTCTTGCGCTCAAGGAAGTGACTTGGAACGGCACCAGCGTTACAGCGAAAACAACGCTGACGAAGGAAGGTGCGGTCGCGTTTGGCGGATTCTATGAAGAGGGAAAGGAACTGGACCCAATCTCAGTCCAACTTCCCGTAGATCCCGAACCTGCTGTTGACCCTTCACCTGAGGACTCCAACGGATCGACGACTCCGGCCAACGGAGAAACCCAGATACCAGAAACATCAGCTCCGGCCCCGCAACAGCAGCCTGCGGAATCTAACGACCAGGTGAGCAAGCCTGACAACGACGCGCCGCGCAACAACATGCCCGGCGCCCCCGAGGAAAACCGCAAGAACGATACTGGCAAGGGGCCTGCTACGAGTGAACCCCGTAAGACCGACCCTGTCGGGAAGGTCGCGGATCAGGAAACCTGCGTTGCGCAAGAGGTAACAGGAACTCTTGAGTGGGGCGTGCGTCAGTCCTTCCGAAACTACATCTCTGGCGGTATCGCAAAGGGTAAGTGGGAACTTGCCGGTGGAGCGGCAGAATCGGGCGCTGGATTCACCTGGGGCAGTGGATCTGGCGAGGTGAACAGCAAGGACATCGTTGGCGTAGTCAATTTCCCTGGGTCAGTGCACTTCACCGGACACAAGGGTGTGCTCGACTTCAAGATCTCAAATGTACGCATCGTGCTTGAAGGTACGGACAGCGGTGCGCTCGTTGCAGACCTCGACTACTCGAACATGGACGGAAAGAAGTTCAGCACTGAAAACCTGCGTTTCGCCGAGCTCAGCTATGCGGTAAATGCATCCGGAAACAGCCTGTCCATTACGGATGCAACCGTCACGTTGACCGCCAACGGTGCAACCGCATTTGCCGGTTTCTATGAGCCGGGTACTGTCCTTGACCCCATTTCAATGACGCTATCGCTGGGCGACCAGGTTGCTTGCAGCGACACCACCGCATCGGCCGAAAGTGCGGGATCGACGGCTGCCGGAGACAATGGCAAGGGCGGCAAGAAAGACAAGCTGGCAGAAACCGGTGCCGAAGCATTCGCGCCGTTGGGCGCGCTCAGTACGCTCCTGCTGCTCGCCGGTGTTGGGCTGATGGTCGTGAATCAACGTATCGACACCAGCGATCCGGTCTACACCGAGCAATAACGCCGCATCGTCAAGCGCCGCGATGAGCCCGGTGACACGTTGACTGTTGTCGATACGTCACCGCGGCCACCGGCTAAACCGGGGTGCTCCATCCAACATTGCGAGGTTCTGCCAACCTGCCTACGCAACCTCTGGTAGGGGCGCCCCGGCCCATCACCTTTTCAAACACCGTTAACTCCCGCACGACCATCACCGAACCAACTTGGGACCAACAGACCATGCGCAAACCCGTTTCGACCCAACGAGTCCGTGTGCTCGCACTTACAGCAATGGTGGCATCATCAGTCATCGTTGCCGGCTGCACAGGGGCGCCACTGCCGACAACGGCTACGAACGCAGCACCTCAGCCAACATCGAGCCCGACCGAATCGGGTATCGAAGTTCCCGACCGGGTACCAGACCCACATTCACTGCGAGGCCACAGCGAAGCGAAAGCGGTTGACGGTATCGAACCAATTGCTACGAAACCAGCGCCAACACTTCCCGCCACCGTCACTGGCGACGATGGGGTTACGGTAACGGTCGAATCCATTGATCGCATCGTCACGCTTGACATTTACGGTACGACCTCGCAGACCCTGATCGGTTTGGGTCTCGAAGACAATATTGTGGGCCGTACCATCTCGGATATTGATGCACGAATCGACAGTGTTCCGGTCGTGAGCGAACAAGGACATGCGGTCGATGTTGAACTCGTGCTTGCGCAACAGCCGACGCTTGTACTTGCCGACACCACCCTCGGGCCGCAGACGGCCGTGCAACTGTTGCGAGAAAGTGGCATTGATGTGGTTGTGCTTTCGCCGGATCGTGCGGCGGACCTCATCGCGCCCCAGATCGAGATGATTGCCGCAGCAACCGGCGTCCCGGAAATCGGTGCGCAGCTGATCGAACGGACAAACCAAGAACTTAAACGAGTTCAGCAATATATCCAGGGGCTCCGAGACGCTTCCGGTGTTGCACCGCTTCGAATGGCGGTGTTGTATGTGCGTGGCAATGGGGGCGTATTCTTCATCTTCGGTAAGGGCAGCGCCGCATCCGAACTCATTGTTGATTTAGGGGCGATCGCAGTTGCTGATGAAGGAGGGCTTGTCGACACGGCCCCCGCAAACGCTGAATCACTAATTACGATCGACCCGGAAATCGTGCTCGTCATGAACGGTGGCCTGGAATCGACGGGCGGCATTACTGGGCTACTCGATCGGCCCGGGATGTCGCAGACCACAGCTGGAGCGAACCAACGCGTTGTTTCGGCGCCCGATAGCCAGCTGATCTCGTTCGGTCCAAACTACCCCGCCGCGCTCAAGGCGCTCGCGGACGCGGTCTATCTTGGCTAGCCAGGATACGGTTCACCGCGAGAAATCCCGGCATGGATCGTCGCGTGCGGTTCGTCCGATCCCTGCAAGTAATCGCCAGATGCGTCCTTCCCGGGGTGGGGTTGATGTCCCTGGTCGCGGCACGCAGCGAGGAAATGGCCGCGTTTCCGCGAGCCTTGTAATGGTGCTGCTGCTGGTGACACTGGGATGTACCACGGTTATCTCGCTGGGATCGGGACAGTTCGAAATTTCGCCGGCGCAGCTGGTCGAGTCACTTCAGCGGGCACTGCATTTTGCGCCGGCCGCCGACCCTGGCTCGCCAGCGTATCTCGTGGATGCGGCCCTGTGGCAGGTGCGTATTCCTCGGCTGGTATTAGGCCTACTCGTTGGAGCCGCGTTGGGGATTGCCGGCGCTCTTGCCCAATCGTTATTTGGGAATCCACTTGCCGAACCCGGAGTCATCGGGATTACCTCGGGTGCCGCACTAGGTGCGGCAATGAGCATTGGTCTGGGAATCACCTGGTTCGGTACGGTAACCACGCCCATCTTTGCGTTCGTGTTTGGATTATTGACCTCAGTAATGGTGTGGGCGGTTGCACGGACCATCGCTGCAAACCGCATGCTTTCCCTCTTGCTGGTCGGAATCGCGATCAATGCCATGGCGGGTGCTGCCACGGCATTCATGATCGTCATCTCGTCAACGACCGCGCGGGATGCGGTTGTCTTTTGGCAAATGGGTTCCGTCAATGGAGCCACCTGGAATGCCGTGGTGCAAACCTCGATTCCACTCGTGGTCGCGATGCTCCTGGTCACTCCATTAGTACGGAAACTGGATGTGTTGGCATTGGGAGATCGCGCGGCCGGTCATCTGGGTATTGGTGTTGCGCGATTACGGATGATGCTCATGATCGCGATCGCGCTGATGACCGGTGCTGCAGTAGCATTCGCGGGAATCATCGGTTTCGTGGGACTAGTGGTGCCACATGCGATCCGTTTACTCGTGGGGCCTACACACCGAATCCTATTGCCGCTTTCGGTTATTGGTGGAGCGTTGCTGGTAGCAATCGCAGATCTTGTTGCCCGGGTGGCAATTGCGGGCGCAGATTTACCAATCGGAATGTTGACATCAATTATTGGGGCGCCAGTGTTCTTGGTCCTATTGCGTCAAACATTTGGGCAGCGACAGGTGTAATGATGGCAGGTGAAATTGAGCTTGTAGGGGTGAGTTATCACCGCGGGCCACGGCAGATTTTGCAAAATATCAACTTGCGGATCACACGCGGTGAACTGGTTGCTCTGATTGGTCCGAATGGCGCTGGCAAGTCGACTCTATTGGGCGTTATCGCCGGAGACTTGCCTCCAAGCATCGGCAAAGTCCGCTTCGATGGAACGGATATCGCACGGATTACTTGCCGGAACCTGTCCCAGCAGCGAGCCGTGCTTGAACAACAACCAGGTGTGGGATTTGGTTTTACGGTCACTGAGGTTGTTCAGATGGGGCGCGCGCCTTGGCGTAATACGCCAAAACGGGCAGATGATGAGGCAGAAGTCTCGTGTGCAATGTCTGCCACCGAAATAGCGTCAATGGGTGATCGCAATGCACAGGCGCTGTCTGGTGGAGAAACCGCACGCACCGGGTTCGCGCGTGTGCTGGCACAAGCCACACCCTGGCTGTTGCTGGATGAACCGGCTGCTGCACTCGATTTACGGCACCAACGACTCACCATGCAAACGGTTCGTGCCAAAGTAGCGGCTGGTGCGGGCGCCGTTGTGGTGTCTCACGACCTGGATGCAGCGGCTGCATGGGCCACACGCGTGGTCGTGCTCAAACACGGGCAAATACGCGCCGACGGTCCGACTGCCGAGGTACTCACCCAAGAACTACTCACCAGTGTGTACGAAACCCCCGTGGATGTGTTCCCACACCCCGACACCGGCAGGCCGGTCATCCGGCCACTCTGGTAGGGCAGAGTGATGGTCAACCTATGCCCATTTCGGAGCACGAGAACCTCGGTTTGGCGGGTGCTACACGTATTTTGACGATGCTGGGGATACTGTGGATGCGCGCACGTATCCGGTACCCACACCGGAGGCAACGCATCCAACACTTTGCACGACTGAGCACAGCTCAGAGAGGGACGCATGGCACGCATTGGTGAAAGCGGCGATCTGCTGAAGTGCTCATTCTGCGGAAAAAGCCAAAAGCAGGTCAAGCAACTGATCGCGGGCCCGGGCGTGTACATCTGCGATGAGTGCATCGAGCTGTGCAATGAAATCATCCGAGAGCGTCTCGCGAACGAGCACAACGAGGAAGTGTCGGAGTTCGACCTCCCCAAGCCGCGCGAAATCTACGAGTTCCTGGAACAGTACGTGGTCGGGCAGGATGCGGCCAAGCGCGCGCTATCGGTCGCGGTGTACAACCACTACAAACGCATCCGCGTTGGCCAAGAACTCACGGCTGTTCGTGATGACGACGAAAACGACGACGATGTCGAAATCGCAAAGTCCAACATCCTGCTCATTGGCCCGACCGGTACGGGGAAGACCTACCTTGCCCAGTCGCTTGCCCGTCGCTTGAACGTCCCGTTCGCAGTCGCTGATGCGACCTCGCTCACCGAGGCCGGTTATGTGGGTGAAGATGTCGAAAACATTCTGCTGAAACTGCTGCAGGCCGCAGACTACGACGTGAAGCGCGCAGAGACCGGCATCGTCTACATCGACGAGATCGACAAGATTGCGCGCAAGGCAGAGAACCCGTCGATCACCCGCGATGTATCGGGTGAGGGCGTGCAGCAGGCACTTCTCAAAATCATTGAAGGTACCACCGCCTCCGTGCCTCCGCAGGGCGGCCGTAAGCATCCGCAACAGGAGTTCATCGAAATCGACACGACGAACGTACTGTTCATCTGTGCGGGTGCGTTCGCCGGGCTCGAAGAAATCATTGCCTCTCGTGCGGGCCGTAAGGGAATCGGATTCGGATCGCCCTTGCACTCACCGCATGCGATCGAGGACGTGTTCGCCGATGTGGAACCCGAGGACTTACACAAATTTGGGCTGATCCCCGAGTTCATCGGCCGTCTTCCGGTAATCACGAACGTCGAACCGCTTGATGAAGACGCGCTCGTTCGCATCCTTGTCGAGCCGTGCAATGCACTGATCAAGCAGTACAAGAAGATGTTCGAGATGGATGGGGTCGAGCTCCATTTCGATGACGAAGCGCTGCGGGCGATTGCCGCTCACGCCGTCGAGCGTAAGACCGGCGCTCGTGGCCTGCGGGCCATTCTCGAGGAAGTGCTCGGCCCGATCATGTTTGATGTGCCGTCACGGGATGACATTGCCCGGGTCGAGATCACCGCCGAGGTGGTGCGTGAAAACGCGGCGCCAAACCTGGTTCCGAAGCCCGCTCAACCGGTGCGCGGCGAGAAAACCGCGTAGGTCAACCGATAAATCCATCGCTGGCATGGTGGGACATGCGCCAAGCACCCCGTAAAATGACGAACGAGTGCGCTCAGAAACCGGGCGCCTAACGTCAAACCATCACTCAGACTGTCGGCGGGATTACATTGCCATTGCTACCGGAACGCTTCGCTACACCCTGGACGCGTGCATCCGCGTCGACGGATGGGGCTGACTCGGCAAGTTCCTCGCGCGTTGTACGACGCGGGGCGATGGCCGTGGCTGCGGCACTCGTGGCTGTTGGGGTGATGGCAGGATGCGTTGAGTCACCAATGCCGGGAAGCACATCGGAAGCGGAACCCACCGCTGCCGAACCGCCCGCTACCCCAGAACCCGAAGACCCGTTCGGTGGCGTGGCGCGACCCGACGGTAGCGAAGCCCCGTCTCGTCCGAGCACCTCGCCGACAGCGCGAGAATCAGAGCTGATCACGCTTGCTGTCGGTAACGACGACCACTCTGACCTGGACTGGCAGGTGAGCTGCTCTGGGGTTGGCGACCAGAATCTCTCGGTGATCGCATCCGCATCCGATGGAGACCACAACTTTACTGTCGTGCTGCTGGGCTCTGGCGAACAGATGAGCTCGTTCACGTTTACTGCCGGCCGTAAAGGGGAGGGGCTGCAATCTCGTAGCGGTCTGACGGTTACTCCCGGCAGCAAGCAGGGTAATGGCTCGCTGACGATTCTGGACGGTGTCGTGAAATCAAACGGCGGCGGCACTGCCTACGGGCCCGATGTTGATAAGTCCAAAGCCGGTTCGAGCGGAACGACCTCATATCAGTTTGAGGTTTACTGCAAGCTCTAACGTGCCGATCGGCTGCCTGGACGTGGGCTGCTAGATGCGCAGCGGTTGTGCGGTCGAGGTACATCGGTTGAATGTGTCTTAATGCTCCTTGGGGGCGATTTACATGCAGGATCCTAGGAATAGGATGGCAGTATTCAACCGAATGGAATCCGCACTTTCCGAGGAGAGGTAGCTCACTGTGAACAATAAGCTTCTGTTGAAGGTGGCGTCGCTGGCTGCCATTGTCCCCATTGCGTTGGGTGGCCTGGCTGCTTGTGCCGACAAGGAAGTGCCCCAAAGCGAGCCGAAGCGTGAAAAACCCAAGGGGAACGGCGGCAACGAGGGCGGCGGTGGCGGTCTTCCCTTCGGTATCGGCGGCGAAGGCGGAGAGCAGCCACCGTTCGGAGGAGGCGGAACCGAGCCGACCGAGGACCCATTCGGTGGCGGTGGTGGCGTTTCACCCACCGACCCCTATGGCGGCGGTGGCGTTTCACCCACCGACCCCTATGGCGGCGGCGGTTCAGGCGGCGGCAGCGGATCCGACGGTTCAGCAGGCACCGTTCGCTTTGGCAAGACCGACCTGTCCAAGGTTGATTGGCGCGTAACCTGTCTTACCGGCGAAAATGCGACCATTTCGGGCACCGAGAACACGACTGATCCAACGGCTGACGGCCCAGGATTCTTGGTGATGTTTGAGGGCGACAAACCAAGCACCATCATGATTTCGGAATCGCTCGGCTCGACCACTGGGGATGCGGTGTATTGGTCATCCGTCAGCTCAGAAGGCAAGGTTGATGCGAAGTTTGATGGCAAGAACCTTCAGGTCAAGGGCCAGGCACCGTTGAACTTCCAAGAACCGGTTGACTTCGAGATTACGGCGACCTGCAGTAGCTCGATCTAGTCGAGCATCAACAACCGACAAAGTATTGGGCGGCATCGCGATGATGCCGCCCAATACTATTTCTAGTGGTAAACCGTCACTACTTACATGCAGGCGTAAAGGAGCTATGCGCCCAACCAGTCGTCGTCCTCGTCACCGAGATCAGGCATCCCGGCGGCGCCACGCGAAACGTGACCGGATGCATCCACACTGAGCTGAACCCCCGAATCGCTGGTGACTACGGGGCGACCCTCGAGCCAGGTGAGGGTCCACCAATCGGATGCGGGCAGCTCGGTTTCGACCTCATGGATCGCATCGCGCACACTGGCCGGCAGCGTTTGCGGTGGGGTCGTCGCGACCTGCCAATGGGTACCGATTTGCATGCTGCTACTTCTTGGGTTTGACCGGAGGCTCACCGAGAACCGACTCGGTTACCGCGAGCGCATCGCCGGCGATGATGCTCAGCGACTCGATACGACCCACAGCACACAGGTCCGTGGCAATTGCGTGTAGCAATTCGTGGTCGGCTTCGGGAGCTGCGATCGTTGCCTGCAGGAGCGGGGTCTTCTGGGACACCTTCGCCTCGGTTTTGACACCGCGGATGCTGGTGAGCGCTTCGGATGCGAATTCCAGAGCCTTCGCGTCGCCGTGCTCGGGCAGTTCGGTGACCGAGGGCCAGCTGGCGGTGTGCACCGAACCGTCCTGCCACCACGACCACACCTCTTCGGTAGCGAAGGGGATGAACGGTGCGAAGCAGCGGGCGAGTACGTTTACTGCGGTACGCATAGCGGCGACCGTGGATGCGCGTGCTGCCTGATCCTCGCCGTAGGCACGCTCCTTGACTAGTTCGAGGTAGTCATCACAGAACGTCCAGAAGAAGGACTCGGTGACTTCCAGGGCGCGTGCGTGGTTGAACTCGTCGAAGGCTTCGGTGGCCTGCGCGACGACTTCGCGAAGGGCCGCGAGCATGGCCAGGTCGAGCGGGTTGGTGATCGCCGAGGCATCGGCGCCGCTGGCATCAAAACCGAGCACGAGCTTGGTGGCGTTGAGTACCTTGATCGCGAGCCGGCGGCCGATCTTGATCTGGGTGGGGCGCTGCGGGTCGAACGCTGCGTCGGTCCCGAGACGGCTGGACGCTGCCCAATAGCGGACCGCATCCGAACCGTGCTGATCCAATAGGCCAGCCGGGGTGACCACGTTCCCCTTCGACTTCGACATCTTCTTGCGGTCCGGGTCGACGATGAAGCCGGAGATCGTCGCGTGCTTCCACGGCAATGTGCCGGCTTCGAGCTGGCTGCGCAGCAGCGTTGAGAACAGCCAGGTACGGATAATGTCCTGGCCCTGTGGTCGCACATCGAACGGGTACACAAGATCGAACAGCTCCGGGTCGCGTTCCCAACCGCCCGCGAGCTGCGGGGTCAGCGATGAGGTCATCCAGGTGTCCATGACGTCGAGCTCGCCTTCGAAACCACCCGCTTGACCGCGCTGCGACTCGTCGAAGCCGCTGGGCGCATCCGATGACGGATCAACCGGGAGCTGCGATTCACTGGGGACGATGGGGGAATCGTACTGGGTGACGCCATCGGCATCGATCGGGTACCACACGGGGATCGGTACACCGAAGTAGCGCTGACGCGAGATCAGCCAGTCTCCGGCAAGGCCCTTGACCCAATTTTCATAGCGGACACGCATGAAGTCTGGCCAGAACTTGAGTTCTTCACCGCGTTTGAGCAGTTCTTCGCGCAGCGCCTCATCGTTGGCGCCGTTGCGCACGTACCACTGGCGAGTGGAGACGATCTCGAGCGGCTTGTCGCCCTTCTCGAAGAACTTGACCGGGTGGGTGATGTTGCGTGGCTCTTCGAGCAGTTCGCCCGATGCCGTGAGCGCTTCGACAACCACCTTCTTGGCTGAGAACACGGTCTTCCCTGCCATCTGGGCGTAGATCTCGCGACCCGATTCGCTGGTAATGACCTCGGGTGCCTCGGGCAGGATGCGGCCGTCTTCGCCCAGGATCGATCGGTTTGGCAGGCGCAGTTCGCGCCACCAGATCACGTCGGTGACGTCACCGAAGGTACAGATCATCGCAATACCGGAGCCCTTGTCTGGCTGGGCCAGCGGGTGGGAGACGACCGGAACCTCAACGTCGAAAAGCGGGGTGCGCACGGTCTGCCCGAACAGTGGCTGGTAGCGCTCATCGTCAGGATGCGCGACCAGTGCCACGCAGGCGGGTAGCAGCTCAGGGCGGGTGGTTTCGATCACCACATCGTCGTTCTCGCCGTGGAAGGCCAACTTGTGGTAGGCGCCCGGCTGCTCGCGATCTTCGAGTTCTGCCTGTGCAACGGCGGTACGGAAGGTCACATCCCACAGCGTTGGTGCCATGTCCTGGTAGGCCTCGCCACGTTCGTAGTTGCGGATGAAGGCGAGCTGGGATGCGCGGCGGGAGTTCGCGTCGATGGTTCGGTAGGTCTGTGTCCAGTCGACCGAGAGGCCGAGCTGGCGCCACAGTGCTTCGAAGGCGCGCTCGTCTTCCTCGGAGAGCTTCAGGCACAGTTCGATGAAGTTCTCGCGCGAAATCGGCTGCTGGTCGGCAGCCTTGATCGACTTGCCGTCGCCGCCCTCGTGCGGGGGAACAAAGTTTTCGACGTAGGGGAGGGTGGGATCGCAGCGGACACCGTAGTAGTTCTGTACCCGGCGCTCGGTCGGGAGACCGTTGTCGTCCCAGCCCATCGGGTAAAACACGTGCTTGCCCTGCATGCGCTGGTAGCGGGCGACGACATCGGTGTGGGTGTACGAGAACACGTGGCCGATGTGCAGCGAACCGGATGCGGTTGGCGGGGGAGTGTCGACGGAATAGACGGTTTCGCGCGTGGCTCCGTCGCGTCGGAAGGCGTAGGTGCCCTGTTCCTGCCAGGCTTCACCCCACTTTGACTCGAGTCCTTCAAGGGCCGGGCGGTCGGGGATGTTTGCGTTGGTCATCGCTACCTTTCGCTATGAGCGGCACCGAGTCATGAGGTGCCTTAATTCCAACTTCGAACAATACCGAACTCCACAGCAAACACCTAGCAATGGCAGCCGCCCGACGCGCGTCAATGGCACAGGCGAGGAACACGCGCGAAGCCAACTAGGGTATTCGGGTGAGTAACTCGCCAACTGCAACGAAATCGACCAACGGCTCGGATGCATCCACACCAGCCCTGCTGGATCGTCTGTTTCACCTCACCGAGCGCGGCACGACGCTGGGGCGCGAGGTGCGCGGCGGTCTGGTGACATTCGTCACCATCTCGTACATCCTGATTTTGAACCCGCTCATCCTGGCGGGCGAAGCGTCGGCCGACGTGACCGGACACGCGCTTGATGCCGTGCAAGTCGCTTCTGCGACGGCACTTGCTGCCGGTGTGCTGACACTGTTGTTTGGCGTGGTCGCGAACCTACCGTTTGCCTTGGCAGCAGGACTCGGTATCAACTCGTTCCTTGCGGTCTCTATGGTGCACCAGGTCACCTGGGCCGAGGCAATGGGGCTGGTGCTGCTCAACGGTCTCGTGATCGTACTGTTGGCGGTCACCGGCGCACGCACCGCGATCTTTGCGGCCATCCCGGATGCGCTGAAGACTGCCACCACTGTCGGCATCGGGTTCTTCATCGCATTCATCGGGATGGTGAACGCCGGCTTCGTTACCCGCACCGAGGGTGGCCCACCCGTGCAATTGGGTATTGGCGGTTCGATCACCTCGCTGCCAACTGTGGTGTTTGTGCTGACACTGCTGCTGGTGGGCGTGCTGCTTATTCGCAAGGTGCCCGGTGCCATCCTGATTGGCATCGTGGTCGGCACGATCGGGTCAATTATCCTCGAGCAGCTGCTGCGATTGGGTCCCGGCGGGCCAGATAATCCGGCGGGTTGGAACCTCACCGTACCGCAGCTGCCAGAACAGATCGTGTCGCTTCCTGACTTTGGCTTGGTCGGCGCATTCGACCTTGCCGGCGCATTCACGCGACTTGGCCCGGCGGCAGCAACCATGCTGCTGTTGACGCTCGTGTTCATGAACTTCTTCGATGCGATGGGTGCAATGACCGGCTTGGCTCGCAGCGCCAAGCTCGCGGATGAACACGGCAATTTTCCGCGCATCCGGCACGCATTTGTCGTTGAGGGTCTCGGCGCGGTCGTTGGTGGTGCCACTTCGAGCTCGTCGAATACCGTGTTCGTGGACTCGGCTGCCGGTATCGGCGAAGGGGCACGCACGGGACTTGCTTCGGTGGTGACCGGAGGACTATTCCTCATCGCGATGTTCTTTACACCGCTGGCCGTGATCGTGCCGATGGAAGTTGGCGCAGCGGCACTGGTCATCGTTGGCGCCATGATGATGGCGCAGGTAGCCCAAATCGACTGGAACGATCTAGCGGTCGCGCTCCCGGCATTCCTTTGCATCACGACGATGCCGCTGACCTATTCCATCGCCAATGGTATTGGCGTCGGGTTCCTGTCTTGGGTGTTCCTACACACCGCAACTGGGCGCGGCAAACAGGTGCACTGGCTGCTTTGGCTCGTGAGCGCTGGATTCGCGCTGTACTTTGGCCGAGCTGGATTCGAGGCCGTATTCGGGTAGGTCATGGCGACCGGATGCATCCGGTCACGGCCCGCACAGATACCGGCACAGACCCACTCAACGCCAACGGGGTTGCGCCCGGCCACCTGCCGGACTCAACCCCGTTCCAGGTGCTATCCCGTTTGTGTTCTCTCGCCTTGATTGGCGAGGTGTTATCAGCGGTAGTCGATGACGAGGCGACCGTCGATAGCGCCCTGTTTCATCGTGTCGAAGATGTCATTGATTTCTTCAAGCTTGCGGGTTGCCACCGTGGGCTTAATCTTGCCGCGAGCGAAGAAGTCGAGGGCCTCCTCCATATCCTGGCGGGTGCCGACGATCGAACCGCGGATCGTGAGGCGCAGCAGCACAACCCAGAAGATCTCCACCTCGGTGGCTCCAGGAGGCAGGCCGACGAATACGATGGTTCCGAGCTTGCGGCACATTGCGATTGCCTGGCTGAACGCCTTCGGGTGCACTGCGGTGACGACGATTCCGTGCGCACCACCACCGGTGATCTCTTTGACCTTTTCGCCCGGGTCCTCAGTCGCCGCGTTGACGACCGCTTCCGCGCCGTGTTCCTTGGCGAGCTCGAGCTTCTCGTCAGCGATATCGACGGCAACGACTCGCAGGCCCATCGCAACGGCATACTGCACCGCGATGTGACCGAGGCCACCGATACCGGAGATGACGATCCACTGACCGGGCTTCGCCTCGGTTTCTTTGATCGCCTTGTACACGGTGACACCGGCGCACAGAATCGGAGCGGCCTCAACCGGATCCACCCATTCCGGGATGCGTGGCGCGTAACGAGCGTCAACGACCATGTACTCGCTGAACGAACCGTTGGCGGTGTAACCGCCGTTTACGACGGAATCGCAAACGGTCTCCCATCCCTTACGGCAGTACTCACACTTACCGCATGCGCTCCACAGCCAAGCGTTGCCGACCATGTCGCCAACCTTCACGTCATCGACGCCTTCGCCGACTTCTTCGACGACACCGACGCCCTCGTGGCCAGGGATGAACGGTGGCTCGGGGCGAACCGGCCAGTCACCCTGAGCGGCGTGCAGGTCGGTGTGGCAAACACCGGAAGTAACCAGCTTGACGAGCAGTTGATTTGGTCCGGGAGTGGGGCGCTCTACCTCGCTGACGTCGAGGTTATCGCCGAAATTACGAACAACAGCAGCCTTCATGAGGGACTCCTTCGTTTGACCCGTAACGGCCACTGCGATTCGGTGCCACGATTGCGGCTCAGTGGCCCTGAGTCACTTTCAGTATCCCGCCGTCAAGTAGCCAGTTCCTGGTGGAATAGGACAAATTGTGACGCTCGAAATAGGACAAAACGCGCCCGGCAGAACACCGGGCGCGAATCCTGAATTAGGCGATCAAACTAGCCGAGATTCGAACGCATCCAATCCGGAACCAGCATGCCCTTGGTGTTTGGGCGTCACATTCAGAGCTTGTTATCGGCCAGGGGCAGATGTGTACGTTTCCGGGGGCCTCGTGTTCTTGTACCACGCTTCGTAGGGCTGCTCACCATCGATTTGGATCAGTGCCCGATAAGAGGTGGGTACCTGCTCACCATCACGTGTCCAGTCATATTGAGATTGAATGTTTGGGTCGTACTGTGGTTCGACTTGGACCCGAATTTCTGAGTCTGGATATTGCTCGCGTAATCCGGTGATCTTATTTTCCAATGCGCCAAAGCTGTTTGCGTCGCGTGACTGCTGATTGACCTCTTCCAGCATCGGTAAGACGTTCGCTGACTCGGGCATTCCGTCAAACTGGCGGCCTTGGAGATGGCCACCATCATAATGACGAACTGACTGACCATTGGCATCATTGATGTCGCCGAGGTGCCCTTGCGCACTCTGGGCACCTTGATTGCGCGCACCGCTGCCGTCAATCTCGGAGCTGGCGTCGAAGGAAGCCGACGTCGTGCGACCACTCCCATCTGTTGCGATAACGCTGTCGCCAGTCCGGTAGATCATGTTTGGCTGTGGATCGTGTAGATCTGGATTAAGGGGTGCACGGTTGCTACCGGCATGCTCAATTGCTGTGTTTTCAGCGACATCAACCATGACCGGAGTGCCATGCTCATCCGTGTACCAAGTGCCACGTAGCTTTCGTTCGCCGTTACTGCCTTGCTCATACACGCGATATGCCGTGTCTGGTTCTAATGAGCCGGGCGGTGGATTGAAGGCTTCAGACGGTT
Source organism: Pseudoclavibacter sp. Marseille-Q3772 (assembly GCF_916618895.1). Taxonomy (NCBI): domain Bacteria; kingdom Bacillati; phylum Actinomycetota; class Actinomycetes; order Micrococcales; family Microbacteriaceae; genus Pseudoclavibacter; species Pseudoclavibacter sp. Marseille-Q3772. Next base: position 814,099 of record NZ_OU745391.1, on the reverse strand, counting down.
TGAGGGTACGTCCGTAGTCAGTGGTGTGCTCGGTGTCCGTTAGGACATTGAAGTCTTCTGGCTGCGAAAGGGAATCATCTGTAGTGCCAGCGTGCCCGACTGGTAGTTGTCGTCCTTCACTAGCGATTGGCTTGATATCAAATGCTCGCATCTCATGAGCCAAATCGTTGGCCGAATCATTGCAAGCGTTGGTGAATTTAGAATCTATTCTCTCGGCCGTTGACACAACTAGTTTCACCTGAGCCGTGAGTGCCGCCTTTGCGGTGATGGCTGATGCCTTCATTGCGACACCAGCAGACGCGGTGACTGGATTTGCTAATGCAGCATCAATTGCTGCGATCAACTGCGGTGACATCACCACTTGGCAGGGATCTAGAATTTCGAGCTGCGCACCCGTTGCTTGCAGATCGCATGCAGTGACTGCATTCTTCACAGCAGTGACCCCAAGTTCTGCAGTTTGCGCTTCTCTCGAGAGGGAGCGTAGCGCGTTAGAGATTCCGTCAAATCGTCGTTGGTTGGCGGTCAGACGTGCTCTCGCAGCATTCGCTGCCTGGCCTGTTGAATCAAATGCAGTAGTAGCGTTACTCGCGTCAAGGGATAACTCGCGGAAGAGGTTTGCGCGATCTCGCAACGTGCGTGCGACGTTATCGAATGCGCCTGTGTTCCACCGCCGCAGTTCCGACCACCAAAAGTCTCCGAATGGCACTATCTGCGCCCTTCCATGTAATCGTCAACCAATTGCTCCTGCTCCTGGTGAGACAATTGTTCGTTGTTTGAGTCGAAGAGATCCGTGATCTGTGCCGGGAGAGATACGGCGCCTTCTGCGAGCGCGGTCCCTCCGACTTCCGCAACCTGGGGGAATACTCGCAGAGCATCGGAGACTGCAGCGCCACCCTTCGCCACTGTGTCACCGAGAGGAACACCAGGAACGACGAGGCGCGACGTGGCTTTCTCGACGCCGTCCGCGAGCTTGTCCGCTCGAGTTCGAAGCGGAGCATGATCATTGATGTAATCCGAAGCGCCCGCAACCTGGTCACCGAGATTATCGAAGAAGTTTCGGAATGTGTCGGCGCGGCTGGTATCCGTTTCGTCCTTCATTGACTGGAACTCGCTTGCCGCATCGCTAAAATCGTTCAACTCTTCGGATAGGGCGCGGGCCGTCGCGTTCATCATTTGCTCGAAGTGTTGCAGCGCACCGGTGCAGTTCCCACCCTTGATTCCGTTTGCTGCTTCAAGGGCAACTCCAGTAACCGTGCCGGAGCCAGCAGTGCCCGAAAAGTCGGACAGCTTCCGGCTGAGATTGCTGAAATCGTCATCTTTAATCTCTAGCAATGGGAGCCTCCTTCGATCAAACTAGCCGAGCTTCGAACGCATCCAATCCGGAACCAGCTCAGGTTCACGCGGGAACTTCTCGAGGTCTGCGCGGTAGGTCGCGTCGCCCGGGCGTACCGTCCAGTCCGGCTCGGTGTTGTAGTCGTAGTTGGTTGTCACCTGGCCAGGGCGAGCGATATTGAACACCGCCTTGTACCAGGTACCCTTACCGGGCTTGTACATGACCTGGCGGAGGTTCTCCATCGCACGCACGAGTGGCACGTGCGAACCGATATTGCGTTCTTCGCCGGATGTCGTGAACGCCGTCTTGCGGTACTCCGCGTAGTCGGCGAATACGAGTGCTTCGCAGCTGATGCGTTCACAGTCGTCCGGAAGCAACGACCAAAGTTCCTTGGCTACGGCGATCATTGCCTCGCGCTCGGCGAGCAACCCACCCTGTGCGGAGTTATTGTCCGACATTGTTCATTACCACCTCTACTGGGTTCTTGCCGTTCACATCGTATTGGACGATGTACTTCGTCGGGACGTTTGAGTTCACGCCGGTCGACTTCTGTACGTCATCCTCATAGATGTTTCGGATCACGATGTCAACGTCCTTACCCTCGCCCGAGAGTTCCTTCCACTTCTGCTCGAGGGCATAGTAGTTCTCGACACCCTTACGCGATTGGTTAACATCAACATTCTGCGGCGTGTAGTTGATTTCTTCGCGAATACCGCCCGACATCGCCGCGTTGATGTGGCCACCGTCGAAGTCGAGTACCTTCTTGCCATCCTTCACAAGGTCAGCTTCGCGGCCAACCGAGCTCTGAATGCCCTGGTGGCGCGCACCCTTGGACTCATGGTTGATGTCTTCGATTACGGCAACATCCGTGCGTCCCTGGTCATCGGTGTGATACACGACATTGTCGACACGATAGGTGGTGTTCGCAGCCGGCTCGCGCAGATCGTAGTTCAGCGCAGCACCCTCCGTGCGGTTCGCGTTCGCCTCGACGTGCGTGACATTGCCCTTGTCGTCGGTGTAGTAGAAGCCGCGTTCCATATCGTGCTTCTTACCGCCACCCTGATGCACTTCATAGCGAGTATTGGGCTCGAGCTTCGTGCCTTTCGGCGGGAAGGTCTCGTCCTTATCGAGCTCGCGCTCGAACTTGACTTCCTTGTCGTGCTTCGGAGGTTTCCAGTACTCCGACTCCTTGAGCGGGAGCCCTGGAGCATCGCCAGAGGAAGTGCCCGATTCGCCCAGGTCAAGGTCGAACTCTTGCGAAACCAACTGAATCTGTGCATCGGTACCGTTTGCGGAGGTGGCCACCCCATTGCTTGCGGCAGCAATGTTCTGTCCGAGGAGCGTGTCCACCTGGTTCGCGCTGGTGAGGACAGCGTGGATCATGCCGACTGCCGTTTTCTGGTCGGCGAGTGCCTTAATCCAGGCCGGGGTTTGGGCAGGCGGGATGCGCATGGCAGCGGCCTGTGCGGATGCTGCAGACTTCGGTCCTGGACCGATCGACACATTGCCGGACGTGTCAATGATCAGACCGTTTGCGGTTGCGAACGATTGCACCTGAGACACGCTCTGCTGAATAGTCGAAACCGAGGTAGCAGCTCCGCTGAGCGCGCCCTTGTAGCCCTTGAGGCGGTTGAGCAGGCCTTCGGCCGAGCGGTCATGATCATTCAGCGAGTCTCGGGCGGCCGATGCCGAGTCACCCTCAGAGGTGAACCGACCGGAGGCCTTCGAAATACCATCCCTAACCTCACCGAGCTTGTTGTGACGGTGCTCAATCGTGTCGGCAGCATCAGTGAGCGCGGCGGCATCCCACCGGGCGACATCGGACCACGAAACCATTGGTCGTACCTTCTCCTTTACCGGCCGTACTTGAGTGCTTGCGAAATGTTGTCGAACACGGCGGGTAGAAACGCGTCCGAGCTGTTCTTATCCGTGGCCGTAAATGACTCGTCATTCTTTGCGGCAGCCTCAGAATCGCTGGTGAGGGCATCGGCAAATTCTTTGAGGTTGTCATCGAAGCTTGTGGTCGCATCCGACATGGTGCCGCCTGCCGAGGCGCCCGGCATGGCGTCCGAGACCGCCGACGAGATTTGGCGGAGCGTTGCGGTTGCCGCTTCAGAAGCCGCGTCGTCGAGATCGCGAGAAAGATTTGCAAAGTCGTCCGACGTGACTCTGAGATTCATGTCGTTTCCTCACCCTGTGTAATACGTCATCGTGTTTACATCGCGAAGCAGCTGGGTGGGCAAAATGCCGGGGCAAACCCGGTGCCGGATGCGTCCAAGCACTGCTTCGGACAATGAGCGCCAGCGTAGGAACCCGCCGTTACATGCACCAGAACTACCGGTTAATGGGGAGCAACGAGCACGCAACGTATGCGGAATCTTGCAGATTAGGAACTTTCCCGCGGCCGACCGCATCCAATACCTAAATCACGCGAAGAATGCCCGGAACGAACCGATGGAGGAAGGTATGAGCACCGGCAAGTCTCATCCACAATCGCCGTGGTGGACCCCGCTTTCACCAGTCGCGCTGAATTGGTACCCGAAGCTGACTCCCAAACCCGAGGTGCACACGCGTTAGCTTGCGGTGCTGTTTGAATGCGGGCCGCTATAGACGCCTGTGGGGCGACGGAAAACCATCGCCCCACAGTGCTTTTCAATGTTCGGTATGGCTACCGAATGTCGTCGAATCCTTCGCGCACGGCCGCGAGTTGGCTGTACAGCGCCGCCGGCACCCGGTCGCCGATGGAGTTGAAGTAGTCCTCGGTCACATCGAGTTCCTGCAGCCAGCCGTCAACGGGTACCGCGAAGATCTTCTCGAGCGTTTCGGGGCTCACGTCAATTCCTTCGACGTTGATGTCCTCGGTCTTGGGGAGCAAACCAATCGGAGTGCCCACGGTTTCGACCTCGCCCTTGATCTGGCGGATAACCCAGTCGAGGGCGCGGATGTTCTCGCCGAATCCCGGCCACAGGAAAGAGCCGTTCTTATCGCGGCGGAACCAGTTCACCTGGAAGATAGCCGGCGCCTTGTCACCGAGCTTGCGGCCCATCCGCAGCCAGTGGTTCCAGTAGTCACCCATGTGGTATCCGGCGAACGGCTGCATTGCGAACGGGTCGCGGCGGAGCACACCGACCGGGCCCTCTGCAGCAGCGGTCTGCTCACTACCGAGCGTCGCGCCGAGGAAACAGCCGTGCTCCCAGCTCTTGGAACGGAACACCAGCGGAACGTTCGTGCGGCGACGTCCACCAAACAGAATCACATCAACGGGCACACCATCCGCAGCCTCCCAATCGGGCGAGATCGTCGGGCACTGGTGCGCGGCCACGGTGAAGCGGCCGTTGGGGTGGGCCGCCGGGTGGCCACAGCCGGGCGTCCAGTCGTTGCCCTGCCAGTCGATCAGGTGGGACGGTGCCGAGTCGGTCATGCCTTCCCACCACACGTCGCCATCATCGGTAAGCGCAACGTTGGTGAAAATCGTGTTCTCGCGGATGGCGTCCATCGCCACCGGGTTGGTGGAGTACCCGGTACCCGGTGCCACACCGAAGAAGCCGTACTCGGGGTTGATGGCGTACAGGCGGCCGTCCTCGCCTGGGCGCATCCAAACGATGTCGTCACCGATCGTCTCGACCTTCCAGCCCGGAACCTTGGGCTGCATCATTGCGAGGTTGGTCTTACCGGTAGCGGATGGGAATGCGCCGGTGATGGTGTATTTCTCGCCCTGCGGGTTGGTGACCTGAATGAGCAGCATGTGCTCTGCCATCCAGCCCTCATCGTGCGCCATCGCCGAGGCAATGCGCAGCGCAAAACACTTCTTGCCGAGCAGTGCGTTACCGCCGTAGCCCGAACCGTACGAGATGATCTCGCGAGCCTCGGGGAAGTGGGTGATGTACTTGGTGTCGTTGCACGGCCACGGGACGTCCTCGCGCTCGTTGCCATCCGCATCCACAAGCGGGTAACCCACCGAGTGCAGCGCCTTTACCCACTGCGAGTCGGGTTCGATGTAGCGCAGCGCCTCGCTGCCGGAGCGGGTCATCAGCGCCATGGACAGCACAACGTACGGTGAGTCGGTGATTTCAACGCCGTACTGCGTGATGTTGCCGCCGAGCGGACCCATGGCGAACGGTACGACGTACATCGTGCGGCCACGCATCGAGCCGTCGAACAAGGTGCGCAGTTCGGCGCGCATTGCATCAGGGTTGCGCCAGTTGTTGGTGGGGCCTGCATCCTCGAACTCTTTCGAACAAATGAATGTGCGGCTCTCCACGCGCGCCACATCGGATGCGTCAGAGCGGGCGAGGAACGAGTTTGGGCGAATCTCTGGGTTCAGGCGGATGAGGGTGCCTGCCTCGACCATCTCGTTGGCGATGCGGTCGTATTCTTCCTGTGAGCCGTCGCACCAAACGACCTCGTTCGGCTTCGCGAGCTGTGCGACCTCCAGCACCCAGGCGTTAACGGATTCGTTTGCCGACAACTGAGGAATGTCATCGATGGCTACTGGCGCGTGAGAGGTCATGGTGCAGCTACTTTCACTTGGCGTTGACTGGAGCTTTCACCGTGCCGCCTTGTCAGTGTGCGTGACCCGCACGAAGGCGCGTGGCGAATGTCTTTCCAGTATTCCATGTGGAAGGTTCATGAATCCGGGTAGTACAGAAAATTTCCGGAAGGTGAACGTGAGCTTGCCCGGATGTGGGGCTGGTTGCGGTTGTGTGGCGGCGCGGGCCGCTTTGGTGAGGGCTCGGTTTGAATCGGGCGTTGCCTCGTTGGTGCTTCCCTAGAAGCGGCAGTAGTCCAGCAGATTGTTGAAGCTCTCTTCGACCCGGTTCGCCGAGTCCGAAATGTCGTGGAATGACGTGAGCAGCGTGCCATCGCGCATCGTGCGCTCGAGTGTTTCGGTGAGCTGGCGACTTTCGAACGCGATGTCGTTGAGTGCGCTCTCGAGCTTCACATCCGTGGCAGCTTCACGGAGCTGCTCGACGTACTTAATCGCCTCGCGGATTTTGGCGAGCGCGGCATAGGGATCATCACCGAATCCCTTGGAGGCTTCGGTGACGAGCTTGTTCGCATACGCCAGCTCGCTTTCGATCGTGGCGCATGAGACCGCGGTCGGTACCGGATGCGTTTGGGTTGTGTCCGGTGTGCCCTCTTCGCCGTTACCCGAGGTGGGCGGCGCCACATTGCAGGCGGTGAGCATGAGGGTCGCCGTGGCCATCGCGGCGGCGCAGAAGGCGCGCAATCGCAAAGTTCGCAAGGTCGACACTCCAACTCGGGGATAAATAACGTTGAGAGTGTAGACGACCTTGGCGTGGATTCCGAGACCCTTGCCGAGGAAAGCTCGGTTTGTTAGCAAATGATTCGTGCCGTCGCCAGGAGCTGCTCGTGTTCTCGTTGCTCGGTGTTGTTGTCATGCGCGTGTCAACACATGCGTGTCGGCGAATGTTCAGGATGCTCGCTGTCGCGTTGTTTAGCGTTGGCATACGTGACATTGCCGTCACCGCATACGATGAATACCGCTAGGAGAGCCTATGCCTACCTACGAGTTCAGATGCCCCGCAGACCACGCATCGCAATTGCGATTTTCAATGGCGGAGGTTCCCGGTTCGGTCGACTGCCCGGAGTGCAGCATTCGGGCGCGACGCGTCTACCGTGCACCGCATCTTGGTCGCGGGGGCGCGCCCGGTTACGCCGCAGCTGCCGCCGCCGAGAAATCGGCCCATGAACCGGATGTGGTCACCAGCGTGCCAGGCGCTGGTCGGCCAGCCGGCGGGCACAGCCACGGCTCGAGCGGGTACACCACCAATCCGCTGCACCACAAACTTCCGCGACCCTGACCGCGGAGCCCCGGGCATGCATCCATGCCCATATCGAATATGAATAGGAGAGAGGACCGAACCGATGCCACAAAATTTGTTCCCCCTCGACTCAACCAAACCGTTTACCGAACAAGAGAAACTCGGCCACAACCGCTGGCACCCTGAGATTCCGCCGGTGATCACCGTTCGCCCGGGCGACTCGTTTCGGGTCGACTGCCGCGAATGGTTCGACGGTGCAATTAAGAATGACGACAGTGCCGACGACATTCTGAACGCGCCGCTGAACGAGGTGCACAAGCTGACTGGCCCCATCCACGTTGAGGGCGTGAAGCCGGGTGACCTGCTGGTGGTCGACATCCTCGATGTTGGTCCGATCCCGCTAGAAGAGGGCCCGCTCGCCGGTCAAGGTTGGGGCTACACCGGTATCTTCGCGAAGTCGAACGGTGGTGGCTTCCTTACTGACCAGTACCCGGATGCATACAAGGCAGTTTGGGACTTTACCGGACAGGTCGCGACCAGCCGTCACATCCCGGAAGTCGCCTTTGAGGGCATCATCCACCCGGGTCTGATGGGTACTGCTCCTTCAGCAGAGCTGCTGAAGAAGTGGAATAAGCGTGAGGGCGACCTGATCGCGACCGATCCACACCGAGTGCCGCCACTGGCGCTGCCGCCGGAGAGCGAAGGCGCAATTCTCGGTGGCGTGCCCGCCGGAGACTTCGACCGCATCGCTGCTGAGGGTGCGCGCACTGCCCCGCCGCGCGAGAACGGTGGTAACCAGGACATCAAGAACCTCTCGAAGGGTTCGCGCGTGTTCTATCCGGTGTATGTGGATGGTGGAAACCTGTCGGTCGGTGACCTGCACTTCTCGCAGGGTGACGGTGAGATTACCTTCTGCGGTGCTATTGAGATGAGTGGATTCATCGACCTGCGCGTGGACGTTATCAAGAACGGTATGGAGACCTACGGTGTTTCGGAGAACGCGATCTTCATGCCAGGTAAGGTCGAGCCGCGCTTCAGCGAATGGCTGGCATTCTCGGGAACTTCGGTGACGCTTGAGGGCGAGCAGAAGTACCTGGATTCGCAGCTGGCGTACCAGCGTGCGTGTCTGCACGCGATCGACTACCTGAAGAAGTTTGGTTACTCGGGTGAGCAGGCGTACCTGCTGCTCGGTGCTGCCCCGATTGAGGGACGCTTCTCGGGTGTTGTCGACGTGCCGAACTCGTGCGCCACGGTGTACCTGCCGACGGCGATCTTCGACTTCGAAGTGCGTCCGTCTGCGGGCGGACCTCACCAGGTGAAGCAGGGCGTGCCGGCGCCGCGTGCCGCTGGATAAATTGCACTGTTGAGGCGGGGCGGGATGCGCGTGGTTGCGTGCCCGCCCCGCTTCGCACCCACCCGCATCCGCGTTTGGGCCCACTTCGCACACCTACCGACGCACATACTGTGCAAAGTAGGCCCAACCACATAGGTGCACCGAAGTTGGGGCCGATTTCGCACACCTGCGCTCCTTCCTCCCTCCCTCTCCCCAGCACTGCGTTTGGGCCTACTTCACACACTTCGCACCCACCCCCATCCGCGTTTGGGCCGATTTCGCACACTTACTGACGCTTTTACTGTGCAAAGTAGGCCTCAACACTTTTCTTGCCTCACGCTTGGGGCCTGCTTTGCATACCTGGCGTGCTTGCCGACCTATCCATCCACTTGCCGCTTCCTTCCTGCCCCTCTCCCTCCCGGCCTCCCTGCTCTTCCGCGTTTGGGCCGATTTCGCACACTTACCGACGCACATACTGTGCAAAGTAGGCCCAAACGGCATAGGTGCACCGAAGTTGTGGCCCACTTCGCACACTTACCGACGCACATACTGTGCAAAGTGGGCCCGAACGGCATGGATTCATGGATGCGTGGACGCATGGATGCGTGGACGCATGAACGTTGCGGCCGACAATGGCGATCTACTGAGGAAGAAGGGACGTTGCTGGGCGACTTTGGCGGATTAGGCACCGGTTAGAGCAGCTGGCGAAGCCGAGCAACCAAACGCCCGAAACGAGGCTGTTGAAGGTCGCTCGCTGTTACTTGCAGTTCGATGTATCCCGCGGCCGCAAGATCACGAGACCGCTCGACGTCATGCTCCCAAGTCGAACGGTCGGTGCGGTGGTGATCTCCCAGGTATTCAATAAGGACACGTGCGTCGCGATACAACAGATCCGGGCGGATGGTGCGGCCGTTGCTCAATCGGATTGTTGCGTTGATCTCGGGTTTAGGGAACCCGGCCGCAATCAGCTGCACGCGTAAGACCGTCTCCATCGGCGACTCAACGCCGCTTTCGGCTTGCTCACAGGCCTCTCGCAGCGTCCCAATACCGTGCATCCTGGCAAACTGCTGCGGAATCTTCCGAATCTCCTCCGAAGACAGCAGGGCCTGTGCACGGTATCGACGGCCCGGATAGTTCTGGGCTTCGCTACACAATGCATCCAGAACAACAGTGAGCTCTGTCGAGTCGAGATCACGCGACAACGAAGCCGCAAGAGCTCGGGGCGAGAGTATAGGAATGCCCTCGAACCTCACCGCGGCGAATCGATCGTTTCGCATACGCATTGGTCTCACCCCGTGCCGTTTGCTGCGAGCTGCTGAGACGGGCGAGGCGACGATCAGCTCGGGGTAATCGCGCAGTCGGCTGGGTAGGGGTAAGCCCAGCAACTGCGCAGCACTAATGCTGGCGAGTGCCTGGTGGCTTGAGAGGAATGGCGCGGCTGCGCGGATGTGGGCGAGCGGATCCGAGGTATTGGCGGCTGCACGGACGCCCCAGTATGGGGCACATAGGTCGGATGCACGCAGTCGGTTGCGGGTGACACCTGCGGCAAAGGCTTGGGCGCAGGTAAATCCGTGGACGGCGAGTGTTTGCGGTAGCGGCGTGGGATGGGGCGACACGGTTCGTACCGTACGAGGGAACTGGGTTCATTGGGTGATGCTGGCCGCGGCCTGTGGATAACTCGTTATCCACAGGCCGTGCGGTGCATGGATGCGGTTTGTGGATGGGGTGTGTCGTGTCCTGGCGAATCAGTTTGGCGTGCTTTCGCGGCGCGAACTGTGCGAAGTGGGCCCCAAGCTTGAGGCGTGAAATGCGTTGAGGCCCGCTTTGCACGGTTTTTGCGTCGGCAAGTGTGCGAAGTGGGCCCAAACGCGGGTGGGGGTGTGAAGTGTGCGATGTGGGCCCCAACGCGGATGGGGCGGAAGGGGGAAGGCGGATGGAGAGGTAGGCAGGCGCGTCAGGTATGCAAAGCGGGCCTCAACGTGGGTGTGCGTATGCGGTTTGGGCCTGCTTTGCACGGTTTTTGCGTCGGTAAGTGTGCGAAGTGGGCCCAAACGCGGAAGAGGGGAGAGGGGAGGACGGTAAGTGTGCGAAGTCGGCCTCAACGCGGAAGAAGGGGAGAGGGGAGGACGGTAAGTGTGCGAAGTGGGCCTCAACGCGGTTCTGGGCGGGGATGAGGGGATGTGAGGCGGGGATGAGGGTTGGGCCCAAACGCGGTTCTGGGGGATGAGGGGAGGACGGTGGGTGTGCGGCGGGCAGGATGCACGCTAGGATTACGGCAACGACGATGATCCGCTATCAACGGGGAGTTTTCGGAAGAACCGCGGGACCGCATCCTGCCTACTAGAACCGAACGGGGCTGGCCCGTCACAGCCAATGAACGAGAGGCGACACAACGTCGTAATCGGGGTGGTACCGCGCGCAAGCGTCCCCGGAGCAGCCAGCCGGCAGTCAACCTCCAGGAGCCCCGCATGTCGTACCCAAAGTCCGCCTTCGGACCCGGCGCAGTCCAGCCAATCCCGCAGCTGCCCGCAATCGAAGAATCGGTCCTTACGTTCTGGGCCGAAGACAACACCTTCCAGGCCACGATCGATCAGCGTGAGGGCGCCAGCGAGTGGGTCTTTTACGACGGCCCGCCGTTCGCCAACGGTCTGCCGCACTACGGTCACCTCCTCACCGGTTACGCCAAGGACGTCTTCCCGCGCTACAACACCATGCGCGGCCACCAGGTCAAGCGCGTGTTCGGCTGGGACACCCACGGCTTGCCCGCCGAGCTCGAAGCAATGAAGCAGCTCGGCATGAACACCAAGCAGGACATCGAAGCCATGGGCATCGGCGAATTCAACAACGCCGCCAAGTCTTCGGTGCTCCGCTACACCCAGGAATGGCGCGACTATGTCGAACGCCAGGGCCGCTGGGTCGACTTCGAAAACGGCTACAAGACCCTCGACATCACCTATATGGAATCGGTGATCTGGGCCTTCAAGCAGCTCTACGACAAGGGCCTCGCCTACGAAGGATTCCGCGTCCTCCCGTACTGCTGGCACGACGAAACCCCGCTGTCCAACCACGAGCTGCGCATGGACGACGACGTCTACCAAGACCGGCAGGACAACACGGTCACCGTCACCTTCCCGCTCGAGGGAGACCGCGCATCCGCGCTCAACCTTGAAGGCATCCGCGCGCTCGCATGGACCACCACACCCTGGACCTTGCCCACGAACCTGGCGCTCGCGGTCGGTCCAGAGATCGACTACGTGGTGGTCCCCGCCGGCCCGAAGGGCGCCACAGACGGTGCCGCCGCGAACGAGGCGCACTACCTGATCGCATCCGCTCGCCTCGACGCGTACGCGAAAGAACTCGGCTATGAGTCGGGTAAGGATGCGGCCGGTGAGGTCACGCGCACCGTCAAGGGTTCCGAACTTGAGGGCGTGCGCTACCAGCGCCTGTGGGACTTCTTCGCCGGTGAAGAGTACGGCACCGAAACCGCATGGCAGATCCTCGTCGCCGACTACGTCACCACCAGCGACGGTACTGGGATCGTCCACCAGGCCCCGGCATACGGTGAAGACGACAAAATCGCCTGTGACGCCGCGGGCATTCCGACGATTCTGTCGGTGGATGCGGCCGGTCGCTTCCTCGACGTCGTGACGCCGGTCGCCGGTCAGCAGGTATTCGAGGCGAACCGTCCGCTCATCCAGGAGCTCAAGGCCGCAGGCCGCCTCATCCAGCAGAAGTCGTATGTGCACTCGTACCCGCACTGCTGGCGCTGCAAGAACCCGCTCATCTACAAGGCGGTCTCCAGCTGGTTCGTTAAGGTCACCGACTACCGCGAAGACATGCTCGCAGGCAACGAGCAGATCGAATGGGTGCCCGATAACGTCAAGCACGGTCAGTTCGGCAAGTGGGTGGAAGGCGCCCGCGACTGGTCGATCTCCCGCAACCGCTACTGGGGCAGCCCCATCCCGGTGTGGAAGAGCGACGACCCGAACTATCCGCGCGTGGATGTGTACGGTTCGCTCGACGAGCTCGAAGCCGATTTCGGGGTGCGCCCCACCGATTTGCACCGCCCGGCGATCGACGAGTTGGTGCGTCCGAACCCGGACGACCCGACCGGCAAGTCGATGATGCGCCGCATCCCGGACGTGCTCGACGTGTGGTTCGACTCAGGCTCGATGCCGTTCGCGCAGTGCCACTACCCGTTCGAGAACCGCGAGTGGTTCGATTCGCACTCGCCGGCGAACTTCATCGTCGAATACATCGGCCAGACCCGCGGCTGGTTCTACGTCATGCACGCCCTGTCTGCCGGCCTGTTCGGTCGCCCAGCGTTTGAGCGGGTGGTCGCGCACGGTATCGTGCTGGGCTCGGATGGACGCAAGATGTCGAAATCGCTGCGCAACTATCCCGATGTCAACGAGGTCTTTGACCGCGACGGTTCGGATGCGATGCGCTGGTTCTTGCTTTCGAGCTCGGTGCTTCGTGGCGGCAACCTGATCGTCACCGAGGAGGGCATCCGCGAGTCCACGCGACAGTTCCTGCTGCCGCTGTGGTCGACCTATTACTTCTTCACCACCTACGCGAACTCCGCCGGCGGCCCCGGCAAGGCGTATGAAGCCACGCGGCGAACCGACTCGACCGACCTGCTTGACCGCTACATCCTCGCGAAACTTCGCGATACGGTGCTGGCCGTCCAGGCCGACCTCGACGCGCTCGACGCCTCGAACGCGACCACGCGCCTGCGCGACTTTGCCGACGTGCTCACCAATTGGTACGTGCGCCGCTCGCGCGACCGGTTCTGGGTGGGGGTTGACGACCAGGCCGCATCCCGCGACGCCTTCGACACGCTCTACACCGTGCTCGAAACGCTGTGTCGCATCGCCGCCCCGCTGGCACCGTTCCTCACCGAAGCGATCTGGCGGGGGCTCACCGGCGAGCGGTCCGTGCACCTTGCGGACTGGCCGAATGTTGCGGAGCTGCCGAGCGATGACGCGCTGGTGGCATCGATGGATGCGGTCCGGGACGTGGTCTCGAACGGTCAGGCTCTGCGCAAGCAGCACCACCTGCGGGTGCGCCTGCCATTGCCGAAGCTCACGGTGCTCACTACCCGCGTGGACGAGCTCGAACCGTTCGCGTCGATCATCGCTGACGAGTTGAACGTACGCGAGGTGCTGTTCACGCAGCGCACCGAAGAAGCATCGGCAGCGTACGGTGTTTCGCGCGTGCTGCGCGTGAACGCACGCGCTGCCGGCCCGCGCATTGGCAAGCAGGTTCAGCAGGCGATTCGCGGATCGAAGTCGGGCGATTGGTCGATCGACGAGAACGGTAGCGTCGTCGCCGGTGGTGTGCCGCTGGTCGAGGGCGAGTACGAGGTTGAGCTGCAGATCGCCGAGGCGCAGGGTGACGAGGTGCTGGGGCTGCTTGACTCCGGTGACATCCTCGTGCTGGACACGACCGTCACGGCAGCACTTGCGGCTGAGGGTGTTGCGCGGGATGCGATCCGTGCGATTCAGGATGCGCGAAAGGCGGCCGGTCTCGAGGTCAGCGACCGCATTACGCTGCGCCTGCGTACCGATGACGACTCGGTGGCCGCACTGCAATCGCAGACACCGCTGATTGCCGGTGAGACGCTCGCGACCGAGGTGCAGATCGAAGGCGGGCTGCCCGCCGACCCGGAGCGTGCATCCATCGCCCACAGCTACGGGGCACTCGAGATTGAGGTGAACCGCGCATGAGCGACCGCAACGACCGCAACGAGCCGCACGAGCCCAACGAAAACGCCAACGGTGACGACGGCCGCGAGCGGGATGCGGCGGGTGCGCTGAGCCCGGAAGAGATTCTGCAGCTGCTCGGCGGCGCCCCGTTCGACGACGACCTCGACATGGACGAAGACTTCGCCGAGGATTTCGCGGATGAGGTCGTGTTGCTCTCCGAGCGCGAGCAGGCAGAACGTCGCCGGCTCGAGGACACCGATTGGGAGTACGAAGCCGACCGCGTGTTTGACGAACTCATGGATCGCGTCGGCGAAGCACAGCCCGAACCGCGACTGGATGCCACCCGGCGCGCCTGTGAACTGCTGGGTGATGTGCACCGCGCGTGGCCGATGATCCACATCACCGGCACGAACGGTAAGTCATCGACCGCGCGCATTGCCGCATCCCTCCTGCAGGCGCAGGGCTTGCGCGTGGGTGTGCTGACTTCACCGCACCTGATGCGGTTGAACGAGCGCATCGGTATCGACGGGGCACCGATTAGCGACGAACGCTTGGTCGCAAACTGGCGCGATATTGAACCGTTCCTTGGGTTGGTTGATTCGGAGCTTGAAGCTAAGGGAGAGCCGCGGCTCACCTTCTTTGAGGCGCTCACCGTGCTCGCGTTCGCGTGTTTCGCTGACGCTCCGGTTGATGTTGCCGTGGTCGAGGTTGGGATGGGCGGCGAGTGGGATTCCACGAACGTTGCGGACGGCGCGGTGTCGGTGTTCACTCCGATTGCGTTGGACCATCAGAACCGCCTGGGCGACACGATTGAGCAGATTGCGCGCACCAAGGCCGGCATCATCAAACCCGGAGCCGCGGTGGTGACCGCATCCCAGCAGCCCGAAGCGCTGGCGCAGATCGAGCGAGCCGCATCCCTTCGCGATGCCAAGCTGTACGTCGAGGAGCGCGATTTTTCGGTGACCGGTGATCAGTTGGCCGTGGGTGGCCGGCTGGTGTCGTTGCGCGGGCTGTGCGGCGAGTACTCGCAGGTGCCGTTGCCGCTGGCCGGTGACTATCAGGCGCACAACGCCGCCCTGGCGATCGCTGCGGTCGAGGCGTTCTTCGGCGCTGAACGGGCATTGCCGCAGGATGCGGTTGAGGCGGGGCTGTCGAATGCGGTTTCGCCGGGCCGGCTGGAGCTGATCGGTGCGAACCCGGCGGTCGTCATTGACGCTGCGCACAATCCGCACGGGGCTGCGCATCTGGCGCAGGCGGTCACCGAGACGTTCAAGTTCGATCATCTGACGGTTGTGCTCGGCGTGCTCGGCGATAAGAACGTTTCGGGCATCGTGAAGCCGTTGGCGCAGGTCGCCGATCGGATCATCGTCACGCAATCGGAGTCGCCGCGCGCAATCGACGCGTTCGAGCTCGGTGAGCTGGTTCGGGATGCGGTTGGTGAGGAACGCGCGCAGGCGCTTCGAGTCGAGGTGGTTGATCGTGCTGAGGATGCGCTGGTGATGGCGCGTGCGGAGGCTGCGGCTGCCAGCGAGGATGCGGTCGAGGGCCGCGTCGCGCGCACGGCCGGTGTGCTCGTGACCGGGTCGGTCACCCTCATCGGTGAGGCCGCGGCACTGGCGGATGCTGAGGGCTGGAAATCGCAACCGGCCACCGCCGAGAGCGCGCAGAATGATGCCGTTCCGCAGGATGGTCTCGGTGAAGGGATGGAGTTCTAGTGGCGCGCCGGTATCGAACGATCACTGAGCAGCTGGGGTCGATCCTGCTCGCCTTCGAAGTGGTCTCAATCGCGCTGTGTGGGCTGGCAATTTTCGGTCTCCGAGTGCTCTCGCCCGCGGTGGCGCTCGGCGGGGCGGCGGCGTTTATCGTGTTGATGCTCGTCGGCATCCGGGTGCTGCGCTATCCGTGGGGTCGCTGGTACGTGTTGGCGCTGCACGTGGCGATGGTGCTTGCCGGGTTCGTACACGGCTCGATGTTCGTCGTGGGCGGTATGTTCTTGGCGATCTGGGTGTATTGCATGGTGCGTGGTGGTCGGATCGACGCCGAGCGGGCGCCGATCATCGCCGAGTATGAGCGTGCGCAGGCTTCGGATACATCCGCCGAGTAGCGTTGTGTAGTGAGTCGGCCGCGCTCGCGGCCGTGGAATGTTGAGGAGTGGGAATGTCGGAACAGACTCTGGTACTGGTTAAGCCCGATGGCGTTCGTCGCAACTTGATCGGCGAGGTGGTCATGCGCATCGAACGCAAGGGATACGAGATCGTTGACCTGCGCATGGTGCAGCCGAGCGAGGAGATGCTTCGCGAACACTACGAGGAGCACGTCGACAAGCCGTTCTTCCCGTCGCTGCTGGAGTTCATGATGTCCGGTCCGATTGTTGCGCTGAAGGTGCGCGGTGACCGGGTGGTTGAAGGCTTCCGTTCGCTTGCCGGTGAGACGAACCCGACCGCTGCCGCTCCCGGCACGATTCGTGGTGACCTCGGGCGCGACTGGGGTACTGCAGCGATTGAAAACGTTGTGCACGGTTCGGACTCGACGCTGTCGGCCGAGCGCGAGCTGGAGATCTGGTTCGACTAGTTCGGTTGTTTGAGCGGATGCGGGACGCGCGGGTTCGTGCGTCCCGTCGCTTGTTTCCGGGGTTGTTTCGCGCAGGCGCGGGTGCCGCGTGACGGCGTGGACGTGGCCGAGTACGCGCTGAGAATGCATCCGCGCTTCGAGAATCACCCGCATCCCGTGCGATAATCTACGAGTGCGCAAACGCGCACGAAGACTTCCAGAGCAATGGCTCTACGTCGCACCATGCGGCATCGCCACAACCGGCGAGCAGAACTCCCGCGGCAGATCCGCGGCCAAGACGGTTCGATGGGAACGCAAGCGCGACCATCGGGCACCCAGGAGTACCCCGTGACGGTGGAAAACCCGAACCCAGAATTTTCAGAAACCGAACAGTCAACCCCAAACGAACACGCAGACGAGCAGCCTGAGTCGCAGCCGACCGAAACCTCCGAGTCGGCCGAGCTTCCAGCATCCGCTGACAGCAAGAGCGAGCCGGATGCGGATGTGGCGGCGGCAGTAGCCGTTGCGGCCCTCGGCGACGATTCCGATGCGGCCTCCGAGCCGCAGTCCGATACCGCAGAGAACACCAGCGAGAACACCGGCGAAACCGAAGACAACGAGGCCGCCAAGGACGCCGAGCAGGACGCACTCAAGCGCGACCCCCGCATCCCGGAAGTCATCACCAATCGCACGCTGTTCTTCCTCGCGCCCGACCTGCCGTCGCTGTCGGAGCTCATGCGTCAGCGTCGCAACAACAAGCGCGACGAGCAGGACGAAGAAGAGGATTCGCGCGGTCGCCGCGGACGTCGCCGCGGCCGCCGCAGCGGTTCGCGTCAGGATTCAAACCGCGCCGATGATCGCCGCGATGACGAGCGCGAGGACGAGAACGAAAGCACCGAGCCGCAGGCGGTTAAGGGATCAACCCGCCTTGCCGCCAAGCGCGCCCGCCGTCGCGACAATCGCGACCTCGGTCGCCGTCGCACCGTTGTTACCGAAAGCGAGTTCCAGGCCCGTCGCGAATCCGTCGACCGCAAGATGCTGGTGCGCTCCAAGAACAACCGCGTACAGATCGGCGTGCTCGAGGACAATGTGCTCGTCGAACACTATGTCGCCCGCAACGAAGACGTATCGCTGATCGGCAACGTCTACCTCGGTCGCGTACAGAACGTGCTGCCGAGCATGGAGGCCGCATTCGTCGACATCGGCGAAGCACGCAACGCCGTCCTGTACTCCGGCGAGGTCGACTGGGCAGCAGCAGAGCTCGGCCCCAACCAGGCGCGCAAGATCGAGAACGCATTGAAACCCGGAGATCGGGTGCTCGTGCAGGTCACCAAGGATCCGGTCGGCCAGAAGGGTGCGCGGCTCACTTCTCAGATTTCGTTGCCCGGACGCTACCTCGTGTACGTCCCCGGTAACACGATGAACGGTATTAG
The DNA here is from genome assembly GCF_916618895.1 of Pseudoclavibacter sp. Marseille-Q3772. Classification (NCBI taxonomy): domain Bacteria; kingdom Bacillati; phylum Actinomycetota; class Actinomycetes; order Micrococcales; family Microbacteriaceae; genus Pseudoclavibacter; species Pseudoclavibacter sp. Marseille-Q3772. The sequence continues at coordinate 795,956 of NZ_OU745391.1, read as the reverse complement.
CCGCAAGCTGCCCGAGAACGAGCGCAGCCGGCTGAAGAAGATCCTCAAGGAAGTACTGCCCGAGGGCGTCGGTGTGATCGTGCGCACCGCGGCCGAAGGCGCGACGCACGAGCAGCTGCAGCGCGATGTTGAGCGCCTGATGCGCCAGTGGGAGGACATCCAAAAGCGTTCGGGCTCGAACGCGAAGGCACCACAGACGCTGCATGCCGAACCGGACATGCTCATCAAGATCATCCGAGATGTGTTTAACGAGGACTTCCAGAAACTGATCATTCAGGGACAGTCCGAGTACGACACGATCCGCAACTACCTCGGCCAGGTTGCTCCCGACCTGCTCGAGCGCGTCGAGCGGTACACCGACGAGGACATCTTCGCGCAGCACCGCGTTAACGACATGATCGATAAGGCGCTCGCTCGCAAGGTATTCCTGCCTTCGGGCGGTTCGCTGGTGATCGACCGCACCGAGGCGATGACGGTGATCGATGTCAACACGGGTAAGTTCGTCGGGTCCGGCGGCAATCTCGAAGAGACCGTCACGAAGAACAACCTCGAAGCGGCCGAAGAGATCGTGCGGCAGCTACGCCTGCGCGATATCGGCGGCATTATCGTGATCGACTTCATCGATATGGTGCTCGACTCTAACCGCAATCTCGTGCACCGTCGCCTCCTCGAAGGGCTCTCGCGCGACCGCACCAAACACCAGGTTGCCGAAGTGACCAGCCTTGGCCTGGTGCAGATGACCCGCAAGAAGATCGGTCTGGGGCTGCTCGAGACGTTCTCGGAGCCGTGCACCAGCTGCGCTGGCCGTGGCGTGCATGTGCACAGTGAACCCGTGAACCAGTCCAGCTCGTCTGGTGGCCGCGGTAACAAGCAGAACCGCCGTGGCCGCGGTAACAAGCAGTCGCAGCAGCAGTCGACGCACGAGATTACCGATGATGCGCGCAATGCGCTCACGAAGATCGCGGCATCCACAATCGCTGACACGGGTAAGGCTGAAGCAGCTGAGGCTGCGGAAACGCTCGCCAAGGCTGCGCAGCTCGCTGCGCAGGGTAAATCAGCCGACGAGTTGCTTGCGGCTGCCGGTCAGCAGCGCGATGGTGATGACTCGAACGACAACAGCGGCAAGGACTCGCGCGATTCCGGTCGTAAGCGTTCGCGTCGCGGCCGTCGCGGTCGCGGTAAGAGCGGTAAGGATGCGGGTGAGCAGTCGTCGGGCACATCACGTGAACGTGACGGCGGCTCCGAGAACGACAGCGAGCGCGCGACGAAGGAATCGAACGAATCAGCGACGTCCGACCGCCGGGAACACCCCGAACAGGACGCTGCTCAAGCAAACCAGCCCTCCAAGGCGAAGCAACCCACCGCATCCGATGGCGATACTCAACCGCGCGAACGCAAACCGCGTCGCCGCCGGGTGGTGACGGACACCCTCACTACGGAGGAAGCATCGGAGCGGGCCCGGTTGCTCGACGGGCTTGAACTCCCCGAACCGCGTGAGCGGCAGCAGGAGGTAGCGCAGGAGTCGTCAGCTGATTTTGCGTCGCTGGATGCGGCCCTCGACCAGCTGTCAGGCGCTTCGGCGAATGACAGTGACACAAAGGCTGATCGCAAGGCGGAAACCAACAGTGGCGCCAAAGCTGATCGCAAGACCAGCGACGAGCCCGGTCGCGAGCCCGAAACCAGCAGCGACAGTCCCGCATCCGCACAGCCCAGCACACCCGCGAAGAAACCGCGCCGCCGTCGCGTGACGACCGGCACGATTTCGACGCAGGAGGGCGCTGAACCCGACCCGTCGTAGGGCGTGCCGGACCAGCGGCGAGGGAGCGCTCAACTGACGAGGATCCGTGGCCAAAGCTCGTCGCAATTCATTGCGGTTACCGCTTGACGCTCACGCTGTGATTCGGCTAAAGTTGGTCGCTGTTGCACGTTTATGACGCACCGCGGCTCGCGCCGTGAGCTGCCCCGCGTGCCGGGAGACGTAGATCCGGTTCATCCGGAAAAGTTCGTTCGCTTGCCCTCACGGGTGAGCAAAGAGAAAAGGTAACTGAAGTGGTATTCGCAGTAGTGCGCGCCGGCGGTCGTCAGGAGAAGGTCGAGGTCGGTTCGGTAGTAACCATGAACCGCGTCGTCGCTGACGACAACGGCAAGGTAACCCTGCCCGCGGTGATGCTCGTTGACGGTGACAAGATCACCACTGACGCTGAGAAGCTCGCCAAGGTAACCGTGTCGGCTGAGGTTCTCGAAGACCTCCGCGGCCCCAAGATCCGTATCCAGAAGTACAAGAACAAGACCGGGTACAAGAAGCGTATTGGCCACCGCCAGGAGCTCACCCGCGTCAAGATCACTGACATCAAGTAATCCGAGGAGCATTTTCTCATGGCATCAAAGAAGGGCGTGAGCTCGTCCAAGAACGGTCGTGACTCCAACGCGAAGCGCCTCGGTGTGAAGCGCTACGCGGGTCAGGAAGTCAACGCTGGTGAGATTCTCGTGCGCCAGCGCGGAACCCGTATCCACCCGGGCGTTAACGTTGGCCGTGGCGGTGACGACACCCTGTTCGCACTGTCGGCAGGCACCGTTGAGTTCGGCAACAAGGGCACCCGCAAGGTAGTCAACATCGTTTCGGCTGCCGAATAGTTTTCGAGCGAGTGAGGAGGGGCGGAGCATTCCGCCCCTCCTTTCTTATTGCTCGGGGACATTTGCGAGCCCGCGACCACGCGCGCGAACCGGACACTCGAGCGCATTCACCGCATCCGCATCCCGATACCCCAAACTGGGTGGAACCGAACCAAAGGAGCCGGCATGACCACATTCGTTGATGAAGTGCGCCTGTACTTGCGCGCCGGCGACGGCGGGAACGGCTGTATGTCGATTAAGCGTGAGAAGTTTCGGCCGCTGGCCGGTCCCGATGGCGGCAACGGCGGGAACGCCGGCGATATTGTGCTCGTCGCCGACCCGAATGTGACCACGCTGCTCACGTACCACCACTCGCCACACCAGCGCAGTGAATCTGGCGGCTTCGGGATGGGCGATTTCCGCAACGGCGCCAAAGGCGCTGACCTCGAGCTGCCGGTGCCCGTCGGCACTGTGGTTCGCGACGGCAACGGTGAGTTGCTGGTCGATCTCGATACGGCCGGGATGCGGTTTGTTGCGGCGCAGGGCGGCGTTGGCGGTCTCGGCAACGCGGCGCTGGCTACTTCCAAGCGCAAGGCGCCAGGGTTTGCGCTGCTTGGTGTCCCCGGCGAAGAGCTCGAGATCGTGCTCGAACTCAAAGTGGTCGCGGATGTGGCTCTGGTTGGGTTCCCGAGCGCCGGTAAGAGTTCGCTGATCGCGGCGATGAGTGCGGCGAAACCGAAGATCGCCGACTATCCGTTTACGACACTGCACCCGAACCTCGGGGTTGTACAGGCCGGAAACCACCGCTTCACGATCGCGGATGTGCCCGGTCTCATCGAGGGCGCGAGCGAAGGCCGCGGGCTCGGGCTCGAGTTCTTGCGGCACGTGGAGCGCTGCGATGCGCTGCTGCACGTGCTGGACTGCGCCACGCTCGAACCCGGTCGCGACCCGCTGAGCGATCTCGACGTCATCCTCGGTGAGCTTGAGGCGTATGAGGTGCCCGACGGACAGACCCCACTGGTGGAGCGCCCTGCGCTGGTGGCGCTGAACAAGATCGACGTACCGGATGCGCGTGAACTCGCTGAGTTTGTGCGTGCTGATCTCGAAGAGCGTGGCTTCCGGGTGTTCGAGATTTCAACGGTGAGCCGCGAAGGGCTGGCGGAGCTCGGCTATGCGCTCGGTGAGATCGTTGATCAGGCACGCGAGGCGCGTCGCGAGCAGGAGGACCAGCGCGAACGCATCGTGGTGCGCCCGCGCGCGGTGGATACCCAACCCTTTGAAATCAAAACCGAGGGCGGATCGTACGGCACGATCTTCCGCATCCTCGGCCGCAAACCGGAGCGCTGGGTTGCCCAAACTGATTTCGCGAACGACGAGGCCGTGGGGTATCTGTCCGACCGGCTGGCGAAGCTCGGTATTGAGGATGCGCTGGTGAAAGCGGGTGCGCAGGCAGGCTCTACTGTGGTGATCGGCCCCGGCAACGGCCAGATCTTTGACTGGGAGCCAACGCTCGCATCCGCTGCTGAGGTAATGACTGCGCACGGTTCGGACCCGCGGCTGGACGAGCGCACGCGCGCCACTCGAGCCGAGCGAAAAGCGGCGTACCACGAGTGGATGGATGCGAAGGCGGCCGCGCGCGAACAGCTCGAGCAGGAGCGACTCGCGGGACTGTGGCAAGACGCCGACGAGGCCGGTGCGCCCGAGGCGGGTACCGCATCCGATACAGCTGCCGAGGACGATGCGACTCGCCCAGACGGCGAGAATGCACGCTAGGATGGTGGGCATGACGTTGCTTCCAGTGCTTCAGGCTGCCGAGATCGTAGAAATCACCCCCGGACACATGTGGTTCCCGCCGATCGTGTTCGGTGTCGTCACGCTGGTGATCTTCATTGCGCTGCTGGCGCTGACCTTCTCGTTCCGCAACATGGCCGCATCCCACCCGGTGAAGCCGACCGTCACCAAGTACGAGCCGGTAGGGCACCCGGGGCACCCGATCAACGAGGCTGAGGCTGAGACCGGCCGCGGTCAGCTCGAGGCCGACCGCTAACGCACGCCGCCCGTGACGCGCGACCAAGCACAGCCCGAAACGGGGCGCCGCCGCAGGGTTGGCATCATGGGCGGTACCTTCGACCCAATTCACAATGGCCACTTGGTGGCCGGCAGCGAAGTCGCACAGTATTTCGACCTTGACGAGGTCTACTACGTACCGACCGGCAACCCGTACAAGAAAACGGGTGTGACGCCGGCCGAGCATCGCTATTTGATGACCGTGGTGGCAACCGCATCCAATCCGCGCTTCAAGACGAGCCGCGTCGATATCGATCGTCCGGGGCCCACCTATACGGTCGACACGCTGCGGGATTTTCACCGGCTGCTGCCCGACGCTGATCTGTATTTCATTACTGGCGCGGATGCGATGGCGCAGATTCTCGAGTGGAAAGACCCCGAGGAGATGTTCAAGATCGCGCATTTCGTTGCGGTCACTCGCCCGGGGCACGACCTTGATCTGCGTGGGCTTTCGCCCGAGCAGGTGTCGGTGCTGCAGATCCCGGCGCTGGCGATCTCGTCCACCGACTGCCGTGCGCGAGTGCGTTCGGGCATGCAGGTTTGGTACCTGGTTCCCGATGGTGTGGTGCAGTACATCGCAAAGAACCGGCTGTACCGACCGGATGAGCAGCGCAGCCTGTAAGCGGAACCTGTAACCCAAATCGAAGCAAGCGATATGAACCAGTGATACGAAGGAGACTGGCACACTATGACGGCAACTGAGCACGCGATCGAACTCACGCGGGCAGCGGCGAAGGCTGCTGATGAGCGCCAGGCGGGCAACCAGGTGGCGCTGGATGTGAGCGCGACGCTGCCGTATGCCGATGTGTTTCTGATCGCATCCGGTCGCAACGAGCGCATGGTGCTGTCGATCGCCGAAGAGATCGAGGACAAGCTGCGTGAGCAGTACGACCTCAAGGCGCTGCGTCGTGAGGGCACCGATCTTGGTCGCTGGGTGCTGCTGGACTTCGGCGACCTGGTGGTGCACGTGTTCCACGAAGAGGAGCGCGAGTACTACAACCTGGAGCGGCTGTGGCGCGATGCGCCGGTGGTGTCGCTCGGGCTTGCCGACGGTGACGAATCCGCTTCGCCCCTGACCGACTAGCAGCGCCTTATCGGAACTCTGTGGGTGCTCTGTCGGTGCTCTGTCGCCCACCCTCGGACAAACGGCGAAAATACGGCCAGGCATTGCGTATATGGCAATGGTGGTGCTTATTTTCGCCATTTGTCCGCATCCTTGGGAGTAGCGTGGTCTCTGCGAGGGCCGCAGGGATACAACCCGCGTAGTTAGGCAGGTAGATTTTCGGTATGGCTGCCGCAACAGACACGTCGCAACGTAACTATGTTGCGTTGGTGTTGCTCGGGGTGGCGGTCGGATGCTGCTCTGGGTTGTTCGGGCTTGGCGGCGGCGTGGTCGTCGTCCCGGTGTTGACGTTCGTGCTTGGGTACGGCATCAAGTTGGCGTCGGGAACCTCGCTGCTTGCGATCATGATTCCGGCGGTCGTCGGCGTAATCACCTATGGGCTGAACGGCCATGTGCACGTGGTGATGGCGGCACTGCTGGCCTGCGGGTCGATCGTCGGCGCGCCGGTGGGTACGTGGGTGCTCTCGAAGGTGCGGCCGGTGATGGTGCAGTGGGCCTATGTGGTGTTCTTGCTGTGCGTGATTGCCTCGATGTTTTTGGTGACGCCGTCGCGCGATAGCGAGGTTGTCGTGGATGCACTGAGCGCGGTGCTGCTGGTCGGTGTTGGGTTGATCGCCGGTATCGCCAGCGGGTTACTGGGGATCGGCGGCGGCATGGTCGTGGTGCCGTTGATGATGCTGGTGTTTGGTGCGAGTGACCTGGTGGCGAAGGGTACGTCGCTGTTGATGATCATTGCGACGAGTTTGAGCGGCACGGTGTCGAATGCGCTGCGTCGCAATGTTGATTTCCCTGCGGCTCTGGTGATCGGGTTTTCGGCGGCGGTTGCGACTCCTGCGAGTGTGTTGCTGGTGCACGTGATGACGCCGTTTGCGGCAAATATGGCGTTCGCGGTGTTCGTCGGGTTGCTGGTGGTGCGGATGCTGTTCGGTATTCGAGCGGAGCGGCGGCGCGAGGCTGCGAGTGAGTCGGCCGGATAGGGCCCGGATGCAGGGGGAGCGGGATGCGTTCGGACTTGCGTTGTTCGGGTGGTTGGTCGTAAAGTAGGGGAGTTGCTCACGTACGTGAGATCGGGGCCTGTGGCGCAGCTGGTAGCGCACCTGCATGGCATGCAGGGGGTCACGGGTTCGAGTCCCGTCAGGTCCACGAATGATTGAAGCCCGGCTTTATGCCGGGCTTCAATCATTTCTGGAGTTGAGTAGAGCACGAGAACCCCTTGGTGGGCCCCCGCTGCCGGAGGCTCACCGTGCCGTTTCGGTACGGTGAGTGGCAGAAGGGGAGTCGGGTCCCGTCAGGTCCACGCATATGAGAAAATCGAAACTGCCCCGCCTGACGGCGGGGCAGTTTTGTTTCCGCGGTGACTTCGGCCGGGGCCATCGATGGTGGTGCGGGTGAACAGGGCTCGGTTGAGGATGCGTTGTTCGGCTTCGAGCAGGCGAGGAAGATGGGCACCGGACTGCCCGGCCGGCAGCTGGTCGTACACTTCACCGCTCACGAACGCCGTCGCTGTGGTTTCGTCGCCGAAGTCCCACTGCGCTAGATGCGCAATCCCCGCCTGCACCCCTCAAGGTCGATCAGGTCCAGTACTTCATCGGCCTCACTTCCCTGGAGGAACACCACGTTCACCCACCGCCCCGAACGCTCGGGCTCGGGGTTGGTGTGGGTGTGCCAGGCGATCCGACCGGACGCTTCGTGCGCGCGCACCACCCGGTCAGCGACCTCATCCAGCACGTCGGCGGCCTGATGCAACTCATCCGCCGCCGCCAACGCCACCGCCTCCGCAGGCACGCGGTCATCGGTGAACGCGATATCGCGGTGATCAGCATGAGCGCGAGACAGCTGGTCCAGGACCTGCCGCAACAGCCGCACCGACCCCGACACTTCGCCCAACACCCGGTACGTGTCAGCCGGATCCTCAAAGACCCGGGTGGCGTGCGCCAACCCACGCAACCCCTCACAGGCCTCAGCAGCATCAACCGGATCAACAAACGTCGCCATCCCAACAGTCCTCTCTACGCAGCGGCGGTACGCCTATCAGGGAGGTGTGCGATGGTGTCCTCTTAATGGCTGTCATGGAGGACAGCCGAATCGACGGATGCGAGGTGCTCATGGAGTTGTCAGTTCCTGTGTGGATGCCCGCGTTCTGGTGGAGAGGCGCAGCGCAGCATGTCCGAGAATGGGTGCCCGAAGACCCGGACCAGGAGGATCACCGTGAACCTCGTTGGAATGACACTTCCGAGCAGCGCTGGAGACTGATTGCCTCTACCGTTGCCCTCGTCGGAGACGAGCTTGCCGCGGGGCGGTGGACCATCGATGAAGATGACGACACGTACTACGGAATGGTGGCGGCTCCGGTACCGGAACCACTGACGGAGACTGAGCGGCACATCGTGACCTCATGGTTCTCTGCCGGCGAAGCAGTGTGCGTCGACCCCTGGTTCGAGCCCATCACCAACGGGCGGCACCGTCTCTGGAACACGTTGACGCACTTTGGCGATCAGTTGGTTCCCGTCGCCAGCGATGCACTGGGATACGCGACACCGACCAACACCGAAGTTCTTGGCGAAGCGTGGCCTGAGCTGTATCGAGCGCACGTCGACGACCTCGCAGCGATCGAGTGGTTCGACCTGCACGACCCGATGAACTCCCGCTTTGCCCATGCGATCGATCAGGCAGCACGCGGTGAGCACCCTGCACCCCGATAGAACCGTTCGGCTGGTCAGGTGATGCGTCCTAGCATGGAGAGATGCCAGCAATCGGACGCTTCACGCAACTCGTCTTTGAGTGCAAGGACCCCACAGCGGAAGCACTCTTCTGGCAGAAAGTCCTGGATCTTGCACCGGCCACCGGTGATGACCAGTGGTTGACGCTGGACTGGGAGCCTGTCGGACGCCTCTCTTTCCATCGCGTCTCCGATTACGAACCCCCGCAGTGGCCGGGCCACAGAGGCGAGCTGCAGGTTCACCTTGACCTGCTAGTCGATGACCTCTCGGAGGCATGTGCCGCCGTCGAGGCAGCAGGCGGCCACCCACTCACTGACGTCTTGGACCCAGGCCCGAAAGCCTGGCGCATCTACGCTGACCCCGCAGGCCATCCCTTTTGCCTCGTCACAGTGCCCGAATGACCCCTTCCTAGTCGTCGTCAGACCTGGCGGCAGAGTGGGAGGGCTGCGGCGGTGAAGGCTTGGGCTTGTTGTCCGGCGAGGAGTCTCGGGTTTCGCAGTTGGCTTGGATGGCTGCTTGTTCGAGGGCGGCGACGTGGGCGACGAGGTCTTCGATCGTGGTGGCGGTGACGGTGATCAGGCCGGTGTAGCGCAGGATGCCGTGGCGTTCACCGACCTTGCCGCGGCCGGCCAGGTACGGGTTGGAGGAGTTCGCGCCGAATCCCCACACAATCGCGGAGATGATCAGCGCCAGCACCGACAAGATCAGCCCGATCGTCATCATCGCTCCCACGATGTCGCGCAGCTGCGCGATCCCCGGCAGCCCATCAGCATTCGGCGTGATGTCCACCTCCATCGGCAGCAACACCGGCAGAGACGACAGGTTCGGCACAACACAGCTCATCAGATCAAACACAGCAAGCTCCTCACAGACAGAAGGGCGAAACGGGTCTGCCCACCGGGATGTGACCGGGAAAGCAGGCAACCAGGAGAGGTCTGCCTGTCTGGTGCGCCCCTTTTGCCAGACGAGCGCCCGTGCAACCACGTGAGGCAAGGTGCGAGCACACCGTCGGGCGCCTGCTGTTTCGCTGGAGGAAGGGAAAATATGGGCATGCCTTTGTTGGATCGTCGCCCGAACTTTTATCGCCTGCGGCAGACGCGGTGCGCAGCATGCGGCCATCGGCAGGACTTCGACGATGACTGGCTCGAACGATGGGCCTGTGGTGGCGAGTCCTGTCCCGGTTGCGGTGTGGATAGCTCGGCGAAAGCCGCCACCCAGGTTGCGGAGCACCCGGCGGACCCGGCGCTTGACGACGGGAAGGTCCCAACCCTGTCGTGGTGGCATACCTCGCCCCATCCGGACTGGCCATCTGAGCACTTCGACCCGGCAGCGTCTTTGGATGATGCCACGCGACTACGCATGGGTGGCGATGCCGCTGTCGCACGCTGGGCAGCACGGCAGCGCGCCAAAGCTCTCCACATCGGTACCTATGAGGCGGCCGTGCATAACATGTTCCGCAGGATTCACGACCAAAGCGGGGCGGGTGAAACATTCTTCCTGTACCGCGTTACTCTGCGCACCGACATCGTGCTTCAAGACGGATGTGGTCCAGAAGTAGTCGACTTCATGGGAGATGTCGCCCTGAGCGATGTGTGCGCTCCTGGAATCGACGCTGTGCGCTATGTTAACGCTCATGAAGACCCCGGCAGCATTTCACTGGCCCTAGGACGGAGCGCGATCGAGGCGGTTCAAGGCATCAGAGTTCCGATTCCCACTGACATCGTCCCCGCATGGCATTCGTCAGCCGTCGAGCGACTCCTCACTGCATCGACCGAACCCGTCGAGATCATTGAGCCTGATAACGCACTGACTCGGCTCCAGCGGCGCCGCCGCGGACCCGCTATAACCACAGAGCGCGAACAAGTACAAATGCAGATTCTGCACGAAGCGACCGGGCACCTTCCCGCCAACCTCATCGACAGCGTGCGTCATGCGATCCCCATCGATCCGGCCGCAGACCCGGTGTTTTGGAGTAGCCACCTTGCGGCCACTGTGCAACTAATCGACGCCCCCGAATTCGTTGTCCGCGCAGCGCGTCAGGCACCCCACCGACCTATCTCCGCTCCATCCGAAAAGGTAAGACACGCGACCGCCCGCGCCAAGTAATCAGAGCTGGTCGCCGAGGTTGATCAGCCAGTTGAGCCAGGTGATGCCGGCGCCGGCGAGTGCGGTTGTGCCGAGGGCGACGAGGAGTCCGGTGCGGGCTTTGGTGGCGGTGCTGGTGGTTGGTGTTGTGGTGTGGGTCATGGTGGTGCTTCCTGACAAGCAGGTTCGCACCCCCAGACATCGGCGGCACTGGTGTCGTGGTTGTGCCTGCGAGAATCCTGATTGCTGATCACCACGCTCAACTCATCCTCACGGCGGACCGACCCGGCACCCCCTGCGCCCGGCCCCGACCGTGCGTGTCGCGCTTTGCCGAGTTTCTTTCGCAATAGACTGTGAATAGTCTTAGAGTTTGTATAGCATCATTGTAAACGGCCGAGCCGTTTTCACGGCACTTATTGCCAGGTGGTACCTGAAAGACAGGAGTTCATGTGGTTTCGTCTCAACAGTCACGCCCACCAGGCCGCGGGGTGAAGTGGAAGTTCGTCGCCGGAGCGGCGACGGCCGCCTCGCTTGCCTTTGCCCCCGGGATGCTCGCGCAACCAAGTTTCGCCGCGGATCGTGCCTGGGTAGGCACCGATGCCACGACCCCCGTGACCCGTGACGATCTCCGGGCTCGCGGTAACGATGCTGTAGAGGTGCTCTACAACGGTTCCAATGCGCCTAAACCTGGCGACATGAACATCTGGCCCACAACCGACTTAAGCGAGAGTCTCAATGTCCAGTCCCAACCGGACATGCAGACTTGCGCCGTCACCATGATGGGTGGGTCGGAGAGCCTGCCGATCGCAACAGGTGAATCGGCCAACCTGCCTAACTTCACCAACGTGCACCGCGAGGTCGCGCAGGCCACGCCGGAAGTGGCTCGCGAGTTGTACAGTGAGCCGAATCTCCCGAACGGCTACATCATTACCCGTGCAGCTACTGACGCAGATACCGACCTGACCCAGTCCGGTCGAGTTAAGGTGACTGACGCCGACGCCGGCCACCTGACGCTCGCCATGGACGGCTGGGGTAAGCCGACCTTCGAGAAGCAGTCGGTGGCTCCCGATATGGGGCAGTCTTCGCGCCTACGAATCGCCACCAAGGAACCAGTAACCGATTTCCGTTTGGTACTGCGCCTCGACGATAAAGCAACCTTGTCGGAGAAGACGACCTCGATGGCGAATTGGAATGGTTGGTGGGCCCCGGGGTACACCCAGGCACCTTCGTCCAACTTTGCGATTAGCTACACTACCCACAACGGCGTCAAATACGCGGTCGTTGAAGCCGATACTATTCCAGCGAATTCATGGGCGACGGTCACGTTCGAGGGCCGGATCGCGGCTTCCGATCTGGCTACCGATGGTCAGGCTTACGCCTGGTCGGCGGCAACCGCGAATTTTTCCACCCTGCATTGCGAGGCTCCCACTCCGAAATGGACTCCGGAACCAGTGCAGCCGGGGACCGAAGTCACGGTGGCGAACGTTGGAGACGAGATTCCGCAAGGTACTTTGCCCAAGGAAACCGAGGTCACCACGGACAAAGCCCCGGAAAATCTCAACGTTACCGTTGACGTGACAACTGGCGAGCTCAAGGTGGCGCCGACTGTCGACACTAAGAGCGGGGACTACACGTTCCCTGTGCGCATCACCTACGGAGACGGCACTCACAAGGATGTTGACGTAACGGTCAGGGTGCTACCCACGCAGACTGAAGGTGTGGATCCGAAGGATCAGTCGCTTGAGGTGAAGCCTGGTGCTGAGGCGTCGACCCCGGTGGTTCCGTTTGAGGATGCGGATGGTAATCCGGCGTCGGCTCCTGAGGGTACGACGTTTGGTCCGCAGGGTGATGTGCCGTCGTGGGTGACGGTGAATCCGGATGGCACGGTTACGGCGAAGCCGGGTGAGGATGTTGCTCCTGGTGAGTATCCGGTTGAGGTGTTGGTGACGTATCCGGATGGTTCGACTGATGTTTCGAAGGTGACCATTACGGTGGTGCCGGCGCAGACTGAAGGTGTGGATCCGAAGGATCAGTCGCTCGAGGTGAAGCCTGGTGCTGAGGCGTCGACCCCGGTGGTTCCGTTTGAGGATGCGGATGGTAATCCGGCGTCGGCCCCTGAGGGTACGACGTTTGGTCCGCAGGGTGATGTGCCGTCGTGGGTGACGGTGAATCCGGATGGCACGGTTACGGCGAAGCCGGGTGAGGATGTTGCTCCTGGTGAGTATCCGGTTGAGGTGTTGGTGACGTATCCGGATGGTTCGACTGATGTTTCGAAGGTGACCATTACGGTGGTTGAGCCCGATGCGGCAACGCCGACTGCGGATCCGACAGTTACGACTGAACCGATCCCGACGGCTACCTCGACGCAGACGTCCGGTGCTCCCGACGCATCTACCCCGACAGAAAACGGCGAGAGCAGCGGGCTCGCTGCAACAGGTGGGGAGGGTCTCACTGCCATCGCGCTGCTTGCCGGTGCACTGATGCTGGCGTCTGCGGTGCTGTTGTACCTGCAACGCCGTGACCGGTGCGTATAACGCGTAGACACCGTATCCGATGACCACATCGGAAAAACACGGGGTCGGCTTGCCCGTAAGGGTTAGCCGACCCCATGTTTTCCGCTCCCGTTATCCTCATCGAAGGTGTCTCTGTCGCATACCCCCGATGGACCTGGGAAACCTGTTGTGCTGTGATGCTGCGCCGTTGTCCATCCGAAACTAGGACTAGGTAACCGACGCAAAAGAACTGATCCGACGAGCATCTGATGCGCCGAAGGACTACCCACATTAGGGATAGACAGCACACACCGCTACAGCGGCCGTCAGGAACTTCCGCGAAACCTATGTGACGTACCGTCAAGAGCAAGAAGTCCTGCATGAGCGAACTCTGTGCTCTCTTGGGAGAACTCGGGCACGGGTCACTGTTCGGTGCGGGGTGCTGCGTCAGTATCTGTTCTGAGCTGTGCGCTGTCGGCGAGTTTGAGCCACACGACTCCAGCAATGATAACTGCGAGCCAGATGGCCTTGGTGGTAGTGAAGGTCTCTTCGAAGAACACAGGCCCGAGAACGGCTGATCCAACGGCTCCGATTCCTGCCCACACGGCGTAGCCGATGCCGACATCGATGCGCTTGAGTGCAACGCTGAGGAAGAACAACGTGCACAGGAAGAAGACGAGCGCGACGATCGACCACGTCAGGTTGGTGAATCCATGGCTGCCATTGACACTGAGTGCGTAGCCGACCTCGAAGGCACCCGCGAGCAGGAGCGCAGCCCAGGACCGAGTGTTGCTAGTTTCCTTGGTGGTGGTGTTGGTCGTAGTCATGACGGACTCCCTTTCCAGTGGTGGGATGATTTAGGCGGTTCCGGCTAGGTTGAGGCCGACGACACCGACGATGACGATCGCGATGCCGAGGAGTTTCTTCCAGGTGAGTCGCTGGTTGAGGAAGAGGGCACCGACGATGACGATTCCGACCCCAGCGAGGGAGGTCCAAAGGGCATAACCGATGCCGACGTCGAAGGTGAGCAGGGCGAGGCTGAGGAAGAAGGTGGCGATGGCGCCGCTGATCAAGGTCGCGATCGTCCAGGGGACATTGCGGAAGCCCCGGGCCTTTCCGGCCGCGATGCCGACCGTGACTTCGAAGACGACGGCGACTGCTAGGTAGAGCCACTGCATGGCAAGGGTCCTTTCCGTTGGGTCAGATGTTGTGGAGAGTCAAGAAGCGGGTAAACGGTTCGGTGTCACCGGGAGCTCGAAGCGGTCGCATGTGGGTGTCACGGATCGTGTCGGTGATGCTGAACGCTGCGTAGCTTTTGCGGTAGTCGAAACCGAGTGCCGCGACCTCGTCGCGGGTGACGGCCACCCGAATGTCGGTGATGCCGGCGTCGAGGGCGTATCGGTAGCACATGCCGCACGGCTCACCGGTGGCCAAAAGGGTCGCGCCGCGAAGATGAGAGCGCCCAGAGGCGGTGAGGGCGTCACGGATAGCCACGATCTCGGCGTGAGCCGTTGGATCGCCCGTTTCATGGACGCGGTTGACGCCAAACTCCGAGATCACCCGGTCGCCGTCCACCACCACTCCCACGAACGGAATGCCACCACTCTCGACATGGGCCAGCGCTTCGGCGACCGCCTGGGTCAGCACATCCTCCAGGAAGTCAGCCATCCGAGCCCCCGGAGGTATTCACGGCGTCGACAGCCTTCTTTAGTCTGGTCGCGCTCGGGACGCCTTGGAGAAGCGTGCCGTTGATCACGATGCCGGGCACCACAGTTACGCCGACGGTCTTGGTGGCATGAGCCAGGTCGACGCGATGCTGTCGTAGCCGCTCCGGGCTGCTCATGGCTTTGCGGACCGAAGCGGCGTCCATGCCCAGGGTTTCGGCGATGTCGACGATCACGTCCTCGTCACTGATGTCGCGATCGTCCTGGAAGAAGGCCACGAACATAGCCCGCGAGTAGACCTCAGCAAGGCCTTGCTCTTGCGCAAGCTGCAGCACAAGGAACGATTTCTCCGTACGAGGCTGCGGCGAGACACTGGGCAGGCGCACCGGGACCCCGACGCGCTCGGCCATCGGGTAGACAGCATCGCGCCACACGCGGGGCAAGTAGTCATCCTCTGGGCGCAGCGTGGGGACCGGGTCTGGCCGCAACTCGAACGGTCGCACCCGGACCCGCACGTCGCGGTCACGCTTCAGTTCCTCGATGGCAGGTTCGACCAGGAAACAGAACGGGCAGACATAGTCGACGTACACATCAATGGTGGGTGTTGACACAAATCTCTCCTTGCTGCATGTGCATACATATACATGGGTAGGGCTGGACTTGCTCGAGTAGGGGATCGGGTCAGGCAAGGAAGCTGATGATCGCGTTGAAGGCGCGGCTTCTCTCAGCATCGGTGGCAACAGTGCTGGAGAGCAGCGCCCCGAGGTGTTCATTATAGGTTTCGGTCAGTTCGCGCACGAGTGCAAGGCCAGACTCTGTGAGGACCGCATAAATGCCGCGACCATCGTCGGGGCAGGTGTCACGCACGGCGAACCCTTTGGCTTCGAGGCGTGCTACGAGCCTGGTGGTGGAACTCTGATTGAGCCCGACTTGCGTGGCCAGTTCGGTGATCCGCAGTTCACGATCTGGCGCCGCGCTGAGAAGCGTCAGGGCGCGATAGTCGGTCAGTCCCAATCCATGACGCTGCGACAGCCACTTGTTGAGTGTTGCTTCGATCTCGCCAACGGTCGTGACAACTGTGGTCCACGAAGCACCTGGCTCTTTCACTGTCTCACCCCCCTCTGGTGATGTACATGCCTGTGCATGCAACTAGAATAGGTGGTGCCTCGCCCTATGTCAATAAGTTTCAGGGTATTGGGGTGTGGTGGGCTGACCGTCCCGGTTCCGCCCGTTCGTTTCACCAAGAGCGGTCAGTCCTCGTGGTTGCCGTGCTATATCGAGCCACGTCACCATTACCGGTGCATGGGTCCAGTTGAAGCTCAAGGTCTTCAGTATGTCTGCGGTAGGGGTGACGGACGTGCGTGGCAGCGGTTGGCTGATCAACACGGTTGATATTCCCGTTTGAGAGGCGCCCGTCGGTTGCAAACGTTCGATCCAGACATGTGCGGTGGAGGGGGCAGTTTCCGCTGCTTAGAATCAATCCTGCGCGCGGTTGCTGTCCCCCGCGTCTCGGTTCTGATGTACGCGTCGAACCCCGGTGGCATCAAGACCAAGCCCCTGTGTCACAACGACCAGAAAGCCATGTCGTGCCGTTTCAGGCTCATCTTTATGGGGTCACGCTCAGGTCTTGTCGCGTCGCCTGTGGATCAAGGTGGAATCCTCGCTGTTGCCCTGTCGGCTTTGATGTTGAACGTCAACGTGCTTGCCAATCAGTGTTACTTGCCCGCGCGCAAGGTGCGATTTGAGTATGAACTGCACTGGGCCGATTAGAGAGGAGAGGAGCTCCAGCTCAACGTTGAAATGCCTCGCATGTCGAGATAGTGGAGGGTGGAGTCTGCCCAGTGCGTCTGGCAGTGATTGGGCGCAACTCGTTCGAGCTTCCGCTAACGGCGTGCTTGCCAGGGTAACTTTGGCGGTACCCGAGGAATCGACTCCGTTAAGAATCGGGTCTCAGCTGGGGTGCATCTCACGACTCGTGAGGAGCTCAGGACCGCTCTGTTAGAGGTTGCTTCGTCGTTTCAGGAGGAGTGTTCAAATCTTGGAATGGTTGGCCATTGACTATGTGGCAGTCTGTTCGAAGGTGCTGATTCTATTGATCCCGATTCGGTTGCGGGCTCGTTGGGTGCGGCAATCTCCGATGTCCTTGTGGCGAACGGAATGGGCTGCGGACTTTGCTAGACAGGCCGTTGCCAAGGCGTTTGAGGCTACCCTCTAGTCATTCATGCCGGGCATCCAATGGAGTTTCGGTCTGCGCGTGATTGCGCTACTCATGTGTCCGGCGCCTTGGGCTGTCACGTCGTGGAAAAGGTGTCAGTCCCAATTCTGAAGACCATTCTCAGTGAGTCCTGACTGTCGGGTGGTCGGGCTGATTCAGTGACACACCTCACGTCACGACACGCGTTCACGCAACCTCCGCTGAGGCGCCTGGGCATAAAGGGGCTTCTAGAGCCGTGTCTTAGGGGACCTGCTGCGATGAGGTGGACTGCTCATTTGCTAGACGGGCAAACACCAGAGTGTTGGTCCATTCACGTTTGCTGTACCAATCCTGAATGTGGTGTGCCTCCAAGCGCATTCCGACCCGACGAGCCAATGCTGCAGAGGCCGTATTGCGGTCATCCATTTGTGCCGTGATTCGGTGCAGTTGATAGTGCCGAAGCCCGACGTCGAGAACGGCCCGAACAGCTTCGGTGGCATACCCTTGACCGCGAAAATTTGGATCGAGCACCCAGCCAATCTCTGCCTGGCCATGCTTACGGTCGGTCAGCCACAGTGCGACATCACCGATTGGCTGGCCGTTGTGCTGGATGACCAGGGCAAGGGCGCCGCTCGTGGACCCGAGTCCGGTTCTTGTGATCCGTTCGGCCAGTTTCTTCGTTGTATCTTCGTACGTCCACGGGTCGTCGAGTAAGTAGCGAGCGACCTCCGGGCGTGAATAGAGCGAGTGGAGCCAAGCATGGTCTTCTGGCTGGTGCGGCCTAAGCTCCAGTCGGTCAGCATTTAGGGGTCACCGTGGATCTGGGTAGAGCTTTCGGAAGTAGTGGACCAATTCTTCACGTACACCGGCTGGCGTGGTGCCAGTCTCACGGGTTGTTTCAATGAATCCAGCATTGATTAGGCAACGCTGGGAGGCGTCATTGGCAGTGACGGTGCGCGCAGTCAGACTGCGCAGGCCAGACTCTTGCGCGAAAGAGGCCGCTAGATCAAGACCTCGAGAGGCATGCCCTTCGCCGCGCTTATCCGGTGCGATCCAGAACCCTACTTCTGCCGATTCAGTGGTGACATCAAACATCACGAACGAGCCGACAAACTCGTCTGATTCAGCATCGGCGAGAGTGAGTACAGCCAAGGTGCCATCGGTCAATCCGGGGTCTACTACCTCACGGATCAGGTTCCGAACCGTTTGGGGCGTGTAGTCAGGTTGTGGAAGATGGCCAAACCGGCGCACGGTTGCGTCTGTCGTACCCGCGGCATAGGCCTCCGCATCCGAGATTCTCATGCGTCGTAGTCGAGTATTACCGGATGAGATAGGGAGCGCGGCAGACTGCAACATGCTGCTAACCTAACATAGGACGAATAACTATCTGAATGATGTTTGGATAGTCTTGGGTGGTGAGCTACTGGGACCATCGCAAACCTGTCCAGCGTCAACGGGCTGTGGATGTTGCTGAGATCGCTCGCGCGTCGGTCGCGCTGCTGGACGAAGGGGGTCCACGCGCGCTTACTCTGCGTGCCGTGGCGCAGCGCGTCGGAGTGGCTCCTGCGAGCCTGTACTCGCGAGTCCGCTCGGTGGACGATCTTTATGACCTTGCCTTAGATTTCGCGTTGGCTGACGATTCTGTAATGCAACAGGCTGTCAGTGATGCAACACTGACTGATTTGATGATGGCGTTTTTTCGCCATCTTGTTTCTCATCACTGGGCAGGTCAGGTGATCGGGATGCGCGCCCCGCGTGGGCCCGCGTATGTGCGATTGTCTGAACGTATGTGTGTTCTGCTGGAGCAGGCTGGGGTGGAGGATCCGCTGGGTGTGTCATATCGATTGTCGAACCTGGTGATCGGAAGTGCGCTCACCGCCCCCATGGCCGCCAGCGAGAAGACTGCTTCGATTGACGCAGCGCAAGCTCCCACTTACGCTCGCCTCCACCGAGAACATCACATCAGTCCGGAATCGATCCTCGCAGACGGTATCAAGGCCCTATTGCCCTAGCAGCACCGTTCGCTTCGGGTTGCGAGCAATGAAGATGGTCAAGTTTGCGTCATTACCACGATTTGTCGACGCACCAAACGACACGGGCAGCCGCATGGATACTAAAAACCCAGTACGCAGTGGACCGAGGGGATGCGTGTTCAACGCAATTGCTCCTGTGTCAGCTGGTCTTAACTAGAATAAGAGTAGGCACCGCTGATAAAGGATTGAAGACATGGTCACGGTGACAGCAATTCTCGCCGGCTTAGCAGGGTGCTCACTTGGTTGGTTGCTGGCTTGGAGCTACCACCACAAAGCGGGCCTAGCGGTGGTCATCCCACTTGTAATCCTGCTAATCGCGGGGGTATGCGTCAGCGTGACATTGGCTAGTTTCGATGAAGCTGCGTTCGGCACTGCAGCGTTCGTAGCTGGCACTCTCGTGACAAACCTTGCTTCCGCGTGGCTTCTCCGACGAGCGAAACCACAGCCATCCAAAGACGATCACGATTTCTGACAACTATTGCTCAGTAGATCCTCACCGGGGCCCAGTCAGGGGCTACTGAGCATCTCCATGGCGAGGCCAACGCCGCTGCGGTCATCCGCACCAAACGCACAGCGAATAACCTAGCAATTACGAGAGAAAGAAAAACGCCCTCAACACGATCGTGTCGAAACTGAACTCGATGCACTAGATGTAGTTGGTCATGGTGTCGTGGATGGTGAACTTGCGCAGCGACGGTCTCGGATATCCCATAACCTCGTTCACTCGTTCGGCCATAGCGTACGGATCACATTTGCTGCCGGTCCCGTGGGTGCCTCTCGGTAGCCGGTACCTGCCCACAGGTGCACCCGCTGCGTGTCGCCTGCTTTGGTCGCGGCCTGTCGAATGGGGCGGGTCAGATGATGCACGGCAGGGTAGGCAACTGGTGCGTTCGCACCGTGCGCGGCAATGAAATCGTTGTGCAGGGCCCGCGCGGGTCGCCCGGTGAATGCCCGAGTGATCACAGTGCGGTCAAACTCGGGGTCGGAAAGCGCCGCGCGGTGCACAGCTGAGGTCCCAGCCTCATCAGTGCGCAACAGTAGCGTGCCAACGGCAGCGGCAATCGCACCCGCGGCCAGTACCTCGCGCACCGCATCCGAGGAAGTGATCCCACCGGCAGCAATCAACGGCAGCTTGCTTTTCTTGCGAACCCCGGCGATCAGCTCGGTCAACGCGAGCGGTGCCGGGTCGCGCTCGGGATCAAAAGTGGCGCTGTGCCCACCAGCATCCGCACCCTGCACCACCAGACCATCAACACCGCGGGCGGTGGCCTCAGCCGCCTCCTCCGGCGTCGTCACTGTGGCCAGCACACGCGTGCCGCGCTCACGCAGCGCGCCAATATCGGTAGCCGAGGGGAGCCCAAATGTGAATGACACTATCGGCACCGGCTGCTCGATCAGCAACGCGAATTTCTCGTCCCAGTTATCGTCGTCAGTCACTGGCTCTGAGTCGACTGACACACCGTGACGGGATGCTTCGGGGTTAAGCTCGGCGGCATAGGCAGCGAACGCGGCCCGGTCAAGCTCGGTGTCATCGGGAACGAAAAGATTCACCCCGAATGGGGCTCCGCTCGCACGCAGCGTAACAATTTCATCCCGTAGCCCGGCGGCGGTTTTGTAGCCGCCCGCTAAGAATGGAAACCCGCCAGCATCTGCCACAGCGGTCGCGAGCGCGACGGTGGTGGGGCCACCCGCCATTGGTGCGGCGACTATAGGCCGTTCGGTGTCAAGAAGCGGTATACGCATCTGCGGATTCCTTTTTCAATAGCGAGTCGCAGCACTAGATCAACTCCGCCCAACCCTGCTGCGTCAACCTTGGCAATCCCTGATTGGGCGAGCACATACCGGGCCAATACTCACCCGGAACCCCCGATACGGTGGCGTTGTTCGACTGGCCAGGCAAGGCCGAGCTTGTCCACCACCTGCACGACGCGGGCGTGCTCTTGCGGGGCGAAGTATGCATACGAGCCGGTCGATCCGATCAAACTCCTCGGTGAGATTATGGGCCTCGAAGATGAACGTGGAGCTGTATTTTGGGGTGGCGGTCATTGGGTCTCCTTCGCTGTAGATGCGTCCAGGTCAGTTGTCGCGGCGGGTTCGGTTGTCTCCGCGTCGAGCCTCCGTTCCCGCGTTCGGCTCGAAAACCGTCAGTGAGAACCGGGTAGCAGCATCGTTCGAGTTGACATAGGCATGAGGAACACCGCCGTGGAAAGACAGCGCCTCGCCGGGCGCGAGATCATAGCGGTCGCCGCCGACTGCGATCGTGAGGCTACCTTCCAGGGCCTGCAGCAGCTCGCGGGTGCCGTGGCTGTGCATCTCACTGTCGTGTTGCTCATCCAGCGCGGTTGGTGGTTTTGGGCTCTGTCGCTCGCTACCACAGGTTGAGCGCATTGGCGCTGCGATAGACCATGGTGATGCCGACGATCGCAGCAATCCATAACAGCGTTACCTTCGCCTCGTAGTTCAGTCGTGGAATCCAAAGTTGCAAGCGGTTAACTAGGCGTTCGCCGATCATGCCCATAGCAACGCCCGCGAGCACCGCCGGTAGCACCATGATCACGCAATACACCCCGAGCAGGGCGATGCGCAGCAGCGGGGGTCGTCGCTCAGCTGACCGCCCGATTCTCGATAACATACGAGCACACCCCGGCGACCACCTTGGAGGACATCGAATGAGCGCTACGAGCTCCTATGATGAGTACGCCATCAGCGCGGCAGCGTTCCGTGAAGCGTTGCAGTCCCAGCGAGCAGCGAAGCTCAAAGGCGGGCTATATCACCTGACACAAATCCTGATGGCCTACAACACCAACCGCATCGAAGGCAGCCAGCTCAGCATCGACCAAACCCGGTACATCTACGAAACCCGTACCGTAAGCGGCGAAAACGTGCCCGTCGACGACGTCATCGAAACAATCAACAGCTTCGAGCTGTTTGACGCAATGATGGATCGCCTAGGCAAACCAATCACCGCTGACACGATGAAGGAGTATCACCGGATTCTGAAATCGGGAACCCGTGCCGTCAACACCCCATATTTCGTTCTCGGCGATTGGAAGAACGTCGCCAACGTCATCGGGAGTGGCGAGGTGCCTACAAGCTCGCCCGCAAACGTAGATCGCGACATTCATGCCCTGATCGAACGCACGCCAACGTCAATGACCTTTGAAGACATCGTGCAGTTCCACTACGACTTCGAACGCATCCATCCGTTCTCCGACGGAAACGGTCGCGTCGGACGCATCCTCATGTTCCAACACTGCTTACAAAACGACATCATGCCGTTCGTCGTTCTCGACGAACAGAAAGCGTTCTACTACCGAGGACTTGACCGCTACGAGGAACAACCAGGGTTTCTGCGCGACACCCTTCGTGCAATGCAAGACAGCTATTACGCTCGCTTTGAACAGTTCGTAGCCCCAGCATTACGACCGGCCGTCGAGCAACCATGACACGTGCACTCGAATCATCAGCAAACGACTGTCACGCGACCGGTCGGCCAATTCATCGCTTTAGGAGGTCTCCGTGGGGCTTTGTTGTGTTTCCGTGCGGTGGCGCGTGATTGCAGGGGATGATTTCGTGGCCACATTTCGCCCACATTCGGCACTAATCGAGAACCAGCGAAAACCCGTAGAACCGGATTAAGCACTGGGCATGTCGGGAAGTGTCGCCTGTCGACTGGGCACGGATGGGGAGTCCCGTCAGGTCCACGAGTATGAGAAGTCGAATCTCTGTCGTTCGCTACCAAAGGTTGAGCGCATTCGCGCTGCGATAGACCATGGTGATGCCGACGATCGCAGCAATCCATAACAGCGTTACCTTCGCCTCGTAGTTCAGTCGTGGAATCCATCGCTGCAAGCGATTAACCAGCCGGTCACCGACGAAGCCCATAGCAACGCCCGCGAGCACCGCCGGTAGCACCATGATCACGCAATACACCGCGAGCAGAGCGATGCGCAGCAGCGGGGTGATCTCGAACGATTGCATAATGCCGATTGCGGCGAGGTACGGAAGCATCGTGGCGGCCTCGATTACCGCGGCACCCAGCGCGAGCGACACCATACCCGCCAGTCCAGCCCGGGTAGCCTTCTGCATCTTCGTGGTGTCGGTAGGGACGCTCGCTGCTCCTGGCTCGGGCTTCTTCGGGTTTGGCCCGAAGATGCCGAACAGAGCGAGTGCGCCGCCGAGTACGAGTGTGACCCAGGGGAACCAATCCGTTTGTGTTGCTTCCGTGATGATCGGGCCAATGCCGGCAAATCCAAGCATCAACGCGATACCGAGGGCGAAATACGCGACAGTGATCGTGCCGAGGTACGTGGCATAGGGGATCGTTCGCAGTCGCCCCCAGCGCAGGAGCAGTGTGAGTGGGATCACCAGGGTGCCGACGCTCAGGCTGTCAACGAGGGCGAGGCCAATAAGGGGAATGATATCGAGCATCCGGAAGACTCCTACACGCTGTTATACGAGCGTACAAAAAGCTAATACAGTTGTATTAGGTGCGTCAATGTGGTGCAATCAACGTGTCTAAAACGAGTGGCGGAGGTGTGGATGCAAGACCCAAGTGTGTGGACCGCGCGGGCGGTTTCGATTGCGCAGGCTGCCATTCGTGTCATTGTGAACTCCGGCCTCGACGCGGTGAGCGTGCGGACCGTGGCGGCCGAAGCGAACGTCGCGGTGGGAAGTGTGCAGTACCACATGGGTACACGCGACGAGCTGCTGGCGAAAGCGCTGATGTACTCCACGTATCGGCAACATGAGCGCGTGAATACCTATCGTCTCGCCGGCAGCGTCCGCGACCGGCTGGCTGCCTCGTTGATGGAGCTGCTACCGACCGGTGGTGTGCAGCGAGAGGATGCGGTGATGTGGGTAACCTTCAATGCAGCCGCGTCGACGCGTGATTGGCTCGCTCCGGTGATGTCGCGCGAGCTCGATCTCTTCCAAGAGCGTGTAGCAGTCGCATTGCGGGCAGCTCGAGAAAGCGGGGAGCTGGTTTCAGGAATCGATGATGACAATGGTGCGCGACTCATAACCGCGCTGGTTAACGGATTGGCGCTGGACTATCTCAATGCTCCAGGCGGCGATGCGGCAGTGAAGCAGCTGCGCGGCGATCTCGAGCGCGGCCTTGGGCTGGTCTTCGGAAACACACACTGAACGTCACCTTCGCTGTGTTGGCGTTCGTTCTGCTTCGCCGGTGTAACGGTACGGATGGTGGAAGCTCCGGCAAGCCTTGATCAAATGCTTGCGGTGGTTGAGAGTCCCGTCCATAATAGCAGTGGTTGGGGCTTGCGCGTTGCTTCCTTTGGAGGGGTTTACGGGGATAGGCGCTGTGGGGGAAGTGTCATGCTAGTGCACGCGATGAGTTTGGTGGATACGCTGTATACGGTTCAATCGGTACGAGCTTGATTTATCGAAAGTGCAGAATGAGCGCCGGGGGCATTCATGAGTAGCAACACTATCAACAATACCGGCGATGGTAACTATTTCAATCAGAATATCGGCGAGCAGACAATCAATAGTATGTTCAGTCCGGCGGACTTAGCGTCGGAATACGAACATCGCGAGAGTGTGCGAAAGAACAAGAGAAACACGCGCATTAGGCGCTCGTGGATCCTTATCGGGGTGGCCCTGGTTGGCCTTCTCGCTTGTTTCGGAGTCCTGTGGTCGACTGGCTCCTTATCATCTCCTGAAGCGCTGGTTTCGTTTTTCAGGGATCTCAGCGTCAACGCTATCGTCGCTATTGTCGGAGGAATCGTGGCTGTGGCATTCAGCATCGCGGGCGGAAGCGGGCTCGCGAACAAATCCGCGTCAGAAGAACGTCAGGCTGAAGCGCAAAATGCAATTCGGCAACGCGTAGAGGATCTCGGAGTGAGTCGCCGAGATTGGGTTGCCCATCGCAAGGCGGCTCGAACAGGCAATCGAGCTCGTGAATAACCAGTGGCATGAGGTCGTCAGGGCGCGGGTGCTCCTATCGGGGTGCATATAGAATTAAACGGCAGGTGCTTCAAGACCCCGTCCCTGGCCTGCTCACCGGCGGCATGGCTGATAAACAGTCGAGCAAGCCACCGGAATGTCGCTTGGAGACGTCCCTGATAATTGAAGGCTTGAGTTAAATGGCTGGTAAGCACATAGAAATTTTTCTCGTCGACGGAAAGCCGGGCGGATTGACCACAGCCGAGATTGCCGGCTGGACTGGGCACGTTCTTAGCGGCCCACGCTCAGAACTTGGCAAGTTGCTTTCACGAGACGAGGCATCTCGAAACGGTGTGTACCTACTTTTCGGTGATGATATCGAGGCTGTAGGTGGCACGCGCTGTTACATTGGCAAGACCGAACGGTGATCTGATAGATTCCGTCAGCACGACGCCAAGAAAGACTGGTGGGATAGAGCCATCCTGGTCTCCTGTCGAGATGACGGGTTCAATGAGGGTCACTGGGGCTACCTCGAACATCGCCTTGTTCAACTCGCTAAGGATGCCGAGCGCGTCGGCCTCGATAACGGCAATGAGCCACAGCCTCGCAAGCTCTCTGAAGCGCAACAGTCAGACATGGAGGCATTCATCGAGCAACTTCGCGTCGTCCTTCCCGTGCTCGGCGTCAATGCTCTGCGAAAAGTTGATCGGGCGCAGTCCACGCCCACGCCGCCCACTGACGCGTCACCAGAGTTCCATCTCAAGGTGCGCAATGGTATCCATGCCCGCGCCCGTATCGATGCGGACGAGTTCATTGTGCTCGAAGGCTCCACCTGTGTGGCCAATTGGATAACCGTTGGAAACAGTGAAAGCACGATTCGCTCCTACGCGTCGTATAAGGCTACGCACGACAAATTCGTGGCAGATGGCACAATTCGTGTTCGAGCTGACGGACTGGGCGAGTTCACCTGAGATGTCCCTTTCCCGTCACCGTCGCGTGCCGGTGAGATCGTCCTTGGGCGTTCCTGTAATGGGCGAACGAGTTGGACGTATGAGCATGGCAACTATGACAGCTGGACGAATCGGGACGTCAACTAGGTAGGGCACCGAATCCGCATCAAGGATTCGATACGCCAACCGACGGTTTGCCACAGTGCCACGAGTTGACACTGTCGTCCACGCAGCTTGAATTGTTGCACTCAGTGCATCCTTGCATTTAGTGTAAGTGCGTGCCTTCCGCTGCAGCTCACCAAGATCGACATCAGGCGATTAAAGACCGCCACCGGCAAGCCATCGTCGACGCTGCCGTGGGGCTGATGGAAGAGCGCGAGAGCGCCCGATTCTCCGTCGACGAACTCGCCGAACGCGCGGATGTGTCGCGCCGGACGGTGTTCAATCACTTCGCATCCCTCGATGAAGTCGTGGTGATGGCGGCGGCCGAGATCCTCAGCCACATCATCGACGAGCTCGCGGAGCAGTTCGGCGACGACCCAGGGGACCTATCGTTCCTCGAACAGATGGCCGCCGTAACTCGCGCCGAGCAGGTCGTGCCAAGTATGGCCCGACTCGTGCGGCTCTTAGGCGGTGAGGGCACTGAACTCTCGCACCACGAAGTTGACCTCGCCCAGCGTGCGTTCGCTCAGCTCGACGAGCGCATCACCGACCTCATCGTGTGCTCCGACAGCGGCCTCGACACCTTCCCGAGCCAGCTCATCGCCGTCACATTCACGGCCGGGGTGTTCCACCTCTTCCGGCGTTGGAGCACCGCCACCGGTGCAGCGGACACCCCGACCTCACGACATCTGTGGGATGAACTGCTCACCCAGCTCGTTGAGTTGCTGCGTGACGGCGAAACCCGCAGCCACGCATCCGCCAACCGCATCCCTAAGAACCCCGCCTGCCCACTGCGCAAAGAAAGTGAAACCCCTAATGGCTGAGTTTTTGTATCGGATCGGTCGCTTCTGCGCCCAACATGCCCGCAAAGTCATTGCCGGATGGGGCCTCGTGCTCGCGCTTGCCGCTGGCGCGTTCGCACTGTTTGGCGGCACGCTCACCTCGAGCTTTGATATTCCCGGTACTCCCACCGCCCAGGTCACCGACAAACTCAAGGCATCGATTCCGGATGCATCCGGAGGCACCGGCACGGTGGTCATCGAGACCGAAGACGGTGGCGAGTTCACCGAGCAGCAACGCAAGGAAATCGCCGAGCGCATTAATCGCGCCAAGGACGTTGACGGCGTGAACGACGTTGTCGATCCGTTCGCAACCCAGGCAGAGCGCAGCAAACAAGCGCAGGAGCTTGCCGACGGCCAAGCGAAGATCGACGAGGGTCGCGCGCAGCTTGATGCGGCGCAGAACAAGATCGATGAGGGTCAGGATGCGTTGGACGAGGCGCGTGCGCAGGCTGAGGCTGCGGGCGCGGCCGAGCAGATGGCGCCCGAGCTCGACGCCGAACAGGCCAAGATCGATGAGGGCCGTAAGGAGCTCGACGCCAAGCGGTCCGAGCTCGAAGCGCAAACAAGCGAAGCGGAGCGCGGCGCCAAGCTCATGCAGCTTGCCGATGGCATCCGCATGGTTTCAGAAGACGGGTCCGTGGCCATCGCCACCGTCGTGTTCGACGAACCAATCCTGGAGGTTCCCACCGACGCGAAGGAAGGCGTCGTCGCAACGTTCCACGACGATCCAATTGATGGCGTCAAGGTGTACGAGTCCGTGGAGATGCTCGAGGCCGCACCGAGCCTGTTTGGTCCGAGTGAAGCGATCGGGCTCGGTGTCGCAGCTGTTGTGCTCGTAGTGATGCTGGGCACGCTGATCGGCGCGGGCTTGCCGATCATCAACGCACTGGTGGGTGTGGCTATCGGTGCGCTGGTGACCATGTCGCTGTCTGGCATCGTGCAGATGGCTTCGATCACCCCGATTTTGGGGCTCATGCTCGGGCTCGCAGTCGGTATCGACTACAGCCTGTTCATCGTGAACCGGCACCGCAGGCAGCTGAAGGACGGCTATACGGTCGATGAGTCCATCGCGCTCGCGAATGGCACCTCGGGTAACGCCGTAGTGTTTGCCGGAACCACGGTGCTCATCGCCCTGCTGGCGTTGAACATCACCGGCATCCCCTTCCTCGGCCTCATGGGATCAACCGGTGCGCTGTGCATCGCGATCGCGGTCATCGTGGCGGTGACCTTCACACCCGCGATGCTGCGCCTGATTGGCGAACGCATCCTGTCGCGTAAGGAACGAGCAGCGCTTGCAACCGAACACGCTGAGGAGGCCGGTTCGGGATCGACTGCCGTGGAGCGGGACGCGGTCCGCCCGATGAACACCGCGGGCGCGCTCATCCGTGCGGTGATCGGTGTTGCCGCGCTCGTGGTGATGGCGCTGCCGGTCATGGATATGCGCTTGAATCTGCCGGATGGTTCGGCCGAATCGCACGACTCGGTTCAGTACCAGGCGTACGCCAAGGTGGCTGAGGCGTTCGGCGAGGGAAGCAACGCAAGCCTGCTGGTAGTGGCGGATCTTCCCGAAGGCTTGGACGATGAAGAAACTGCCAAGCGCCAGCTCGATATTGCCCAGCGGGTGTACGACCTTCCGGGAGTCAACGCGATCGCACCGATCGGTGAATCTGACGACAATACTGTGCTCGCCTATCAGGCGATCCCGGATAGTGCGCCTACCGATGAGCAGACTCAGCAGCTGGTGCACACGATCCGCGATCTCGATATCGACGGCGTTGATGAGGTGGGCGTTGCCGGTACCGCCAGCGGTAACGTCGACATTTCCGAGAAGCTCGCGAACGCGCTGCTGCCGTTCCTGAGCGTTGTTGTGGGGCTTTCGCTGCTCATCCTGATCCTGGCGTTCCGCTCGCTATTTGTTCCGCTGATTGCATCGCTCGGGTTCGTGTTGAGCTACGCGGCGACGCTCGGTGGCACGGTGTTTATCTACCAGTGGGGTAACTTTGCGGAGGTGTTCGGGGTTGAAACACCGGGGCCGATTCTGAACTTCCTGCCCACTATCGTGGTTGGCATTCTGTTCGGTCTGGCGATGGACTACATGTTGTTTATCGCCACCGGGATGCGGGAACACTATGCGCACGGCATGCCGGCACGCCAGGCGGTGGTCGCGGGGTTGCGGGCCGGCCGCAGTGTTGTGATCGCGGCGGCGCTGATCATGATCTCGGTGTTCGGCGGATTCGTGTTCGCCGAACAGTTGATGATTCGCCCCATCGGGTTCGCGCTTGCGCTGGGTGTGTTGGTGGATGCGTTCATCGTGCGCCTGCTGATTATTCCGGCGCTCATGCACCTGGCCGGGGAGGGCGCTTGGTGGCTACCGAAGTGGCTCGATCGTGTGCTGCCGGATGTGGATGTGGAGGGTGCGAAACTCGAGCGCCGTCACCCGCACAAGGAGGAGTCCGCCGGGTCGCGATAGCGCTTGCGGTAGATGTGTGAACTGGTTACGCCCGGCAGCTAGTGCCGGGCGTAACCATTAGGGGCCGAGCGTGTGCTCGGATGTGCGCTTGTTTTTCTGGGGTCGGTTATTGAGGTGCGTTCGCGAGGTAGTCGTAGAGCGCTTTTGCGGCGCCTTCGGCACCGAGCGATTCGAAGTCTTCTTCGGAGAGCGAGTTGACTTCGAGGGTGACCAGCGCGTTCGCGTTCTCGTCGTGGTAGAGCGCCTGGTACATGCCCTGCGGGTTGGTGGGGTACCAGCGTGTGAGCACGAGGAACTCGACGCCTTCGACGGTTACCGGTTCGACCGAGTTGTCTTGGACGTCGGTGGATTCGGTGGCTTTGAAATCGTCAACGGTATCGGTGATGGTGGCCTCGTCTCCACGCATGATCTGAACTTCCCCGGCGTAGTTCCCGCGTGATGCAAATTCGCACAGGTATCGGTAACCCTCGTCACCGTCGCCGTATGGACCCCATCCGGTATTGGACATATCGGGTTTGTGTCCGGCGATTTCGGACACCTGGCTTTCGAGGAGGCAATCGTCCTGCTGGATAACCGGGACCGATGATCCATAGCCGTCTGACTTGGGCCAGCCTTCGGCGGTTTTCTCGAGCCAGGGGCCGGGCACTCCGGTGACCGGGTGTTGTTGTGGGCCGGGGCCGTTGCCTGCGCAGCCGGTGAGTGCGAGGGCGAGTGCGGATGTGGTTGCTACTTGCAGAAAACGTCGCATACGGCGATCGTATCGGTCGCCGGCTCAGTCTCGGGGTTGAGGTTGCGTGCGCTTCGAGTGTGAGATCGCGGATGGGATGTGCGCTGCACCACAGGTGTTTGCGGATGCAGCGTGGGCATCGTGTGATGTCGGTGGGTGCCGATAGCATCGAGCTAGTTGCGCGAGGACTGCGCGACCGTACAGGAGCGGACCGGTGACACCATCCACATCCGAAGCGCAACGCGCAGAACTACACAAGACGATCTGGCGGATCGCGAACGACCTTCGCGGCTCGGTCGACGGCTGGGACTTCAAGTCGTATGTGCTCGGGATGCTCTTTTATCGGTTCATTTCCGAGAATCTCGCCGACTACATCAACCGCGGTGAGCGTGAGGCCGGAACTCCTGATTTTGACTATGCGCTCCTGCCCGACGACGAGGCGATCGGTGCGCGCGACGAACTCGTGGAAGAAAAAGGGTTTTTCATTTTGCCGTCCGAGCTGTTTGAATCAGTGCGCCAGCGTGCGGCGCAGGACGAGAACCTCAATGAAACTCTGCAGCGGGTGTTCAAGAACATCGAAGGCTCGGCTGTTGGCACGCCGAGTGAGGATGACATTAAGGGGTTGTTTGACGACCTTGACGTCAACAGCTCAAAGCTCGGCAACACGATCGTTAACCGCAACAAGAAACTCGTCGCACTGCTCAATGCGATCGGCGATCTGCCGCTGGGCAACTTTGCCGACAATTCCATCGATCTGTTCGGTGACGCCTATGAGTACCTGATGCAGATGTATGCCTCGCAGGCGGGTAAGTCGGGTGGTGAGTATTACACGCCGCAGGAAGTATCAGAGCTGCTGGCGCGGCTCACCGTTGTTGGCAAGACGAGCGTGAGTAAGGTGTACGACCCGGCTGTTGGCTCGGGGTCGTTGTTGTTGAAGTTTGCGAAGGTGCTCGGAAAAGAGAACGTACGGCAGGGGTTCTATGGGCAGGAAATCAACCTGACCACGTACAACCTGGCGCGCATCAATATGTTCTTGCACGACATCAACTACGAGAACTTCCACCTTGCGCACGGCGATACCCTCACCGATCCGCAGCATTGGGACGACGAACCGTTCGAGGCGATCGTCTCGAAACGTTGGTTAGGGATATTGATACAAGATAACTCTGCGTGCGAGAGCACGCACTTGCGGCTTGAGATAGCGCGGTAACACGCGAAACGCTCAGTCAACGGTGGTGCGGCACTCGCGGCCATATGCGTCGCCCTTCCATGACTTGCTTTGTTGCGGTGCGTATTTGGCGGTGATCGGACGAGGTTGTGCACCGATCTTTCTGTGTCGAATGAAGAGCGTCAAAATGTTTGGGAAAGCGTCGAATTGTTTTCAGTGGCTATTGCTCGGAGGGGTCTGGAACCCATGCGCTAATTGGAATGAATGGATCGTCTCGTAGCCTCTTCGTCAGGGTTTTGTCGTTGACGATTATGGCGACCGATGCTCTTGCTCTTGTGATTCCGACGTAGAAGAGGCAAGCGCTCTTGTCGGCCAACGGTGTGCCGTCTGCAATCAGCTTGAGCATGGGCTTGGTTGGAACAATGATTACCCTTTCGTAGGTAAGCCCCTTGACTGTTCCGATGTTTTTGAATTCCAGATCAATGAGGTGCTTGCCAGATGTCTTACTGGCCCGAAGGGGTATCGGATGATACTTCTCGAGATAGGTTGCCAGGTGTTGTTCGTGCACCAGAAAGACACCGTCGTGTCCAGTTATCGTCTGATTTTGGGAGTTTGTTGGCGCAAAGCCGAGTTCACTGGGGAAAATGCGGTCTGAGAAGTTAGCGATTTTCTGGTTTGATCGCCAGGTTTGACTTAGGTTTTTTACTTCAAGGCGACTCTCTGATTCGTATGTGCGGTACCAGTTGATCAGTGCTAGGCGATCTGCATTTCGGTTCTTCGTCGAAATTTGATCGCTATCGAGTAGCGATTGTCTGACATCACCAACCAAGAGTAGATGTGGTATCGAACCTCTTAAGAGTCGGTCGATGATATCGAGGCTTTTCCGGCTGATGTCTTGAACTTCGTCGATGGTGATTTCGTCGTAGATGCGAGCTAGTCGATTTTCAACTGCGCCTTGCATCGCTTCGGCAATCTTGACCGCGAGCTCGGGCAGCATTTCTTTGTATATCGATCCATTTGAGGAGAAATAGCGCGGCATGCCACGTAACTTATAGAGATCTTTTGGGTGCATTGCACGGTCAAAAATGAATCCTGTGGGGCGCGCGGCCGGGAACAGAATAGGCAGATATGGTCGGACGTAGTGTCGGATCAGGAACGCATACCATCCCATGACATCGGGCATCTGAGACTGGCTGCACACTGTAGATAGTCGCGAAACGAGTTCTTCTTGCCCTGAGTCGGTGAGTGTTATGACCAGTCGTCTCTTTTGACCCGCCGTATTAGCGCATCTTTGGACGATGAGCTCTGTTTTCCCTGCTCCAGCACAAGCGTGAACGAAGTTATGGATCATGATAGTTAGCTTGTCCTGATCACGACGCTTTGAAGCGAGTTGATTGCATCTGCGATGTATTTTGGAGGATTCAGCTTTTCCGGCGAAGTCGCAATTTTGAGCGCTGTAGCTGTCTTGTGTGTCGACATCCAATCCAAAAGGTTCGTGTTGTTGTCCAGCTCGAGAACTGTTCTAAGAGTATCTTCATTGTTTGCCGACTTAATCTGATCCTCAAGCGTCTTCCCTAAATTGGGTTGGCCAACGAAGAGCTCGCGTTCGTTGGGTTTCGTGAAGTCCTTAATCTTGTCCTGCCAGTGTTCGGGGGGCTTGCCATCGTTGTCGCGTAGTGCTACGAGTGACCGATTGAGCACTGAAGCTAGTTCGAATCCTCGACGGAACGAGACTCCACCTATTGATATGACGTCCACTCCGTAGTCGAGGGGCTCAGCACCGTATTTATCGAGAAAGAATCTGTTGAAAACGATTTCGTCGGAAGGTCCTTCAACCAGTACGGCCTTCTTTGCTAGGACGAGTCGTAACGTGTCGAATCCAGAAAGTTTCTTGAAGTACTCTGATGTGCCGTCGCTCAGTTGTTGGAACGCGTGCGCAGTGCCCTTGTGTAGGAGAACGAGCTGGTCTAAGCCAAGGCGATTGAGGACGTATGAACTGTGTGTAGTGACGAGAACCTGTCGGCCCTCACGCGCTGCTGAAATGTAAGAGAGTAGCTCACGCAAGCTTGTATGGCTGAGGTGGTTCTCGGGTTCTTCAACCAGAAGAAAGGCGGAAGACTCAGACGACCTTCCCATCGCAAGAACCGTTTTGGCTATAGCCTGCGTTCCTTTTCCGGACTGAGAAAATGGAACCTTGTCTATCGCAGGTACCAGAGTGTTTGCCCATGATGATGAGCGCGACTGGTCTACTTGAATGCCAAGTTTCAACTGGCGAAACGCGGAAACGTCCGTGCCCAACGCTCCGTCAAGTACTGTTAACAAACCATCACCCAGAGAAGCCCTCATCTTACGGTGCTCAACTGAAACACGGTTGCGCACTTTAGGATCAAGGCGTTCTTCGACAATCTGACGGGTGTAATAATCCATACCTCGATCTGAACGAATCGTGCGCGTGTCGATAACAGCAACCCCTACTTCCTTGGGGCGTCGATAGACAACTTGGTCGGCAAAATCTCGCCAATCGAGGCGGTAGTACTCAACTGGGAGGATATGGGGACAATTCTCTTCTCGAAAATACTGCTCGATCTCTTCTGAATAATCAGGGTCGGGATATGCATGAATGGAGAGACCGACGCTATCTTCCTTTCGCATGTTGTGAATGCCGCGCATCTTCTGGGATTCCCCATCTGGAACCTCAAGATGTATATCGATACGGAACTCTGGAATCGCAGGAAGCGGATCTCCAGCCTTCGTATTCGAGAGTGCGTTGAAGAATGCATCGACAAGCTCCATGTTGAACCAGTAGGGGTTGAGCGCCTCGCTTGCGGCCACACCTTCGAACTTGCCAGTGAGTGTCATCGTGATCGCTTCAAGAAGAGTGGACTTACCCGCTTCATTTGCGCCCACAATGATGTTCATTTCGTGGTGGGGGTTGAGAGTTAGCTCTTTGAACTTTCGGTAGCCTCGAATATGAACTTTCGTGA
The DNA here is from genome assembly GCF_916618895.1 of Pseudoclavibacter sp. Marseille-Q3772. Taxonomy (NCBI): domain Bacteria; kingdom Bacillati; phylum Actinomycetota; class Actinomycetes; order Micrococcales; family Microbacteriaceae; genus Pseudoclavibacter; species Pseudoclavibacter sp. Marseille-Q3772. The sequence continues at coordinate 761,758 of NZ_OU745391.1, read as the reverse complement.
TCACGACGCCACCACCTGTTTGATCATGGTGACGATGTCGTCGCGTTTGAGTTGCGGGGCGAAGTGAACGGAGACGTTCTCATCACTGATCGACTCGAAGAAATTCCTAGCGGCCTTGATGCGTAGTTCCTCGGTTCCTCGCAAGTCAGTCTTCGAATCGACGTCTTTGGTTTCAACGATGAAGTTCAGCGACATTTTGCCATCAGCGGTCTTGAGGACGTACATGAAGTCCGGGCTGGTCGTTCCACCGAAATAGACGGGCACTTGGATCGATTTACGCGGGATCTTGCCGTAGACAACTACCTCGTCGAGAACAGAGTCGCGGATCGTGGTCTGTTCCTTCGGGGAGTCGTAGACGAACGCGTCGTAGAGGAACTTCTCTGGCACCTCGGAGGTGGTGTCACGGTAAACACCGACGTTTCCTTGCGCAATCGTCTTCAGCGGTTGACCGTCAGGGTCGGTCAGCGCGGTGGCGCCCAGTGGCCCGTCGATCCGGGTGTAGGTAAACCGTTTGACATATTCGCGCTGCATCCAGCCATGGAACTGCGCAACAAACTCACCCAGTGTGGCCTTGTTGAAGAAATCGCTGGGAAGCTTCTTCTTCGCGTTGCGTCGCACCAAGCCAGCGTGAATCTCGCTGATGGGTAGATAGGTTTGGGTGTAGGCCAGTCTCAGCCACTGTCCATAGGGCATCGACCCGTCAACGGTGTAAGTTTCCTTTGTCGACGAGATAGTCGTCAGTACCCCGTCCTCGCCGGTCGTGAGCAGGTCTTGGGTGAACCTACCGGTTTGTGCCTTGTAGATGCCCTCGTCCAGGATTTCGTCGATGCAGGTACTGATTTCGGCAGGTGTGAGGTCGTCGAGTTTGAGGTAGTACTTGGCGTTGACTGCTTCCCATAGTTGCTTGAGTTCGGAGTAGCGCTTCTTGCGGATTCCGACGCGGGCTTTCTTTTTGTCGGTGACAACTTTGCCGGGCTTGAGCTTGCCTTCTGCGAATTGCGGATAGAGCTCATAGAGTGCCTCGGCCTTGCCTTCTATCAGGTTCTTGTCGCTATCGACCAGGCCTTTTTGAAGTAGTTCAATGAACAGCTCGGTCTCGTCCTTACCCAGTTTGGCTGCCACACGCGGCAGCAGTTCCTTAACCGAGGGTGCCTGGCCGCCGGTGTCTGCGTTGATTTCGCTCACGAGGCTATTGGCGAATGATTCCTCGGCGTAATCGATGAGGTAGGTCAGCCGGAAGTCCTCATCAGATAGTCGACTGCCGCTGACATCAACGGGAAGGCGCAGCCCGCGCCCGACCTCTTGGAGTTTCGAGATTTCCGATCCCGACGAGCGTAGTTTCACGATCTGGAAGACGTTGGGGTTATCCCAGCCCTCACGCAGCGTCCACTTCGAGAACACGAATCGCATCGTGTTCGGCGACCCATCCGCTTTCGTGAATGACAGCATCGATTGCTTATCGCGCAGAATCAGATCCACCTCGGCCTGGATCGCCTCATCGGTGGAAGCATTATCAGCAGAGAAGTAACCACCGTTTGTTGCCGACACATCGGCCAGCGACGCCTTCAAGTATGCGACATAATCTTTGGCTATCTGTGAGGTCTTGCCCTCGTGTTCGGCGATGACCTCCTTGAGCTTGGCAGCCAGCAATTCCTCGAACCGGACGCGTAAGTGGCCTGGACCGCCCTCACCACGGTAGGACTCGATTGAGTCAATAAAAAACAGAGTCAAGGTTTTCACGCGCGTAGCGCGCCGGAAGTTCTCCCACTCTGTCTCAAAGTGATTATCTAGCGCACGGGCAATCATTAGTTCTTGATAGGTCTGGGAATACACTCCCGCAACCACGGTGTCGCCCTTACCCAGGATCTGACCATTAGACAGCGTCACCCCAGACTTGATCGTCGGGTTCTCTGTCTTGCCCACAGCCTCGATCGTGATGCCTGCAAATGCTCCATCCGCCTCAGCCAACGAGCCACCCAACCCTACTGTCAAGGTCTTGGAGGTATCGAGGTTGGTGAACGTGGCCTGTTTCGGCTTGCGAGCCGACAAGCTTGTCAACTTCAGCCTCGTAGAATCTTGTCCATCGTCCTCCGGGTACTGCACAGCCACGCCCTTAACGAGCTGTTCGTTGAACGCCTCGACCGAGCCAAGATTGAACACTAAATTGTTGTAATCGATCTGACTGGTCTTGTCGTTCTTCGGGAAAGTCGCACCGAACCTGACCACCGCTTGGGGTTGGATCTGATCAATGATCGTTTGGTAAGCCTTGTTCTCACGGCGGAACCGATGCGGCTCATCAATAATCACCACCGGCCGAGTTGCTGCCAATGCCTCATACGGCTGGCTCGACATACCTAACACTGTTTGGTCATAGGTAGCACCCATCGTCGCTGCCGAACGCAACATTCCATCAGTCATCAACAACGCATGCACACGGCCCTTGGTTAGCCGGGATGCCGACACGAAATTCGCGACCGCACTTGGGAAGAACTTTCGTCCCTTTGACCGCTTCTGTGGATCAAGAACATCCAGCTCCAGCTTGATGCTGCCACCATAAGTATCGTCGAAATAGTTACGCGCATACTCGGACGTGATGAATGACCTGGTGCCCAGCTTGATCGCGGTCGACGGCACCACAACGATGAACTTGGTAAACCCATAGAGCCTGTTGAGTTCGTACATCATCTGCGTGTAGACAAGCGTCTTACCCGTGCCGGTCTCCATTTTCACGTCGATACCGAGCACGCCATCATCCACCCGGCCCCGCCAGGCACGCGGGATAGCGGGTACACCGGCAACCGCGCCGTTCTGCAACTCAGAAATGTTATGAGCCAACTGCGAATCAGCAAGATCGAAGGTCGGGTTGGCCTCCATCAACCCGCCTGAATCGAAATCCACGTCTTGGAAAACACGGGTAATCGCAGTTAGCGCCCGTTGTTGGTGTTCAAGGGTCTGTAGCCTGATCTGCATCGCCCTACAGCCTCTCAATCACAGACACGGTACGACCCGATTTCAGTACCGAGAGGTTCTTCTTCAACTCGTGCATCACACCGAACGTGACCGAGTACCCGAACACCACAACACGAGAAACCGCAAGGTCCCCGTTCTCAAGCTGACGAACAAGCTCCACCACGTCATCACTCGTCAAACCCGGCGAGATGATATAAGCAGAATCTCCGCATACATCCAGCTCGTAGCCAGCCAAGGTAACCTTCTGCGCGACGGTGGTCAAACCGTGACCATCCTCCACCATCCACGTCGCCAGGACCGTGTCATGCCCAGGCGTACCGTTCAGATCGAATTTCGAAACATAATCGGCAGCCAGTAACGTGCCATCCTGACTCGGATCAAACGTCAGCAGATCATCAAGAACCTGTCCGGACGGCTCGTTCAGCCTGTAAAGCGTGAAGCCGTAATCAATATCCGCGCCAGTTTCTTTCTTTATCTTCGCCGCCGCGCGCTTGATACGCTCACGCGCTATTTGATCAATTGTGCTAAATCCAGCTCCATATGCAGATCGTGAAGCGCTGGATCGCGAGTCAGGTGAAACCTTCTCTGGTAATTGTACGAGAATCCATTTATTACGGGAGTGACTATATGCGTTGTGCCTTGTCACGGCTTCGGCAGATGTCCCTGACCCAGAAAAGAAGTCAAGAACAATAGAACCAGGTTGCATCAAAGATACTAGATGCCTAATCAGGTTTACCGGTTTTGGATAGTCGAAATATTTGTCGCCCAGAATTGACACTGCATCTGCCGTACCACGAGCAGAGCTAACACCGTCTAAACGCTGAATTGTCAATCCCTGAATCTCGATGAGATTCTGCGGCGGTACTGATCGTTCAATCGGTGAATCTGTGTTGTCGACTAGTAGATACTGCTTGAAATATATAGACCAACCGCTACTTCGTTTCTTACAAATCAGGAAGTCGTTTTCAAATCCCCAAGAGACTTTTTCTCTGCTCCAGCGCCAGTTCCAGTGCTCTTGTCGTGAGGTACTGTTGCCTGGCCACAGTTCACTCCCATCTGGCATTGTAATCGGATAGTTGAGTGTTTCAGAGTAGTGCTCCCCGGTCATTCGGCGATCTAATTTATTCTCCTTATATCCGCCGCGCCTGGAATAATGGCTATCCGTCAACCTGTATTCGCTGGCGTCCGGTGAAACGCCTCGAAACAAACTGTTAGGTTTATTTTTGCTGTAGGTAACGACATACTCAGTGACTGTCTTTAGATCGTCGCCGGTATTTGATCCTGGAGTTGATCGCCAAACCAATGTGCCTACAGAATTCATTTCTCCGAAAATCTCGTCAGCGAGCAGGCGCAAATTAGGCTGTTCATTTTCGTCGATGCTGATGAATATGACGCCGTCATCTGCTAGGAGTTCCTTGGCGAGCTGGAGGCGGGGATACATGAAGGTAAGCCACGCGGAGTGCGATGACTTGCCCTGGAGGTCGAGGACGCGTTCTGCTTCGTCTTCGCTTAGGCCAATTTTGTCAACGAGCTGTGCGGAAGTGAATCCGAAATCGTCGTTGTAGACGAATCCGTCGGAGCCCGTGTTGTAGGGCGGGTCGATGTAGATGCACTTGACCTTGCCCGCGTAGGAGCCGAGCAGATGTTTGAGGGCGTCGAGGTTATCGCCGACTATGTAGAGATTCTCGGAGTCCTTGTTTTCAGGTTTCGAGTTGTGCTCAAGGTCTGGCACAACCACTGTTTCAGTCTTCGTGGACGTGAGGTGCTTCGCGTAGGACTTGCCGAGGAACTTCAGCTCGTATCCCTCGCGGGTGAGGTCGACATCTCCGTCTTGGAGTGCCTGTTGGAGTCGGTCAATCATGAAGTTGCCGTCGCCGTCGAAATACTCGGGCAGGGCTGTGCGAAGCCGGTTCATCTCGAAGTGGTTGGGCTTAACGGTTTCGTTGTGTTCGCTGGTGTTTCTGATCATTTACTGGGCTCCTTGGTGGCTTCGCAGATGTCATTGATGTCTACTGTTAATGCCGTACATATTCGGGCAAGTACCTCTGTGGTGACGTTCCCGTCTTTGCCCATCTTGGCAATGGTGGCGGCAGACAGGCCGGTGGCGAGGCGGAGGTCTTCTTTGGTCATTTCTCGGTCGATAAGGAGTTTCCACAGGGGTTTGAACGTGATGGTCACTTTGCTTCTGCTCCTTCGCTGGGCTGTGGGTCGTGGTGGTCGGTGGTTTCGGTGTTCCAGGTGAAGCCGTAGAGGGCCTCGGCGCCTTCGCCGAGATGGATGACTTGGGCTGGGGCGACGCGTTTTTCGGCCTTGGTGCCGTAGGCCTTAGTGGCGTCGAAGGAGAAGAACACTTGCTTCGGCTCGCTCGCTCTGCTGGTGAGGTTTGCAGTGTTGATGTAGACGGCAAGGAGTTCCGCGACGGGAGCGAACGCAATCAGTTTGATGATGGCTGAGTCGTGGATGAGAAACGGCAACGGTGTGGAGCGCATGACGGCGATGTCGAGAGCGACGAGGTGATTGAATTTCGCACCGGAGCCGGTGTCGACGTCGTATTCGAAGCTCTCCAGATCTATGTGTTCGTTGTGGGCGGCGATGTTGTGGGCGATGAGTTCCTGAGTAGCAAGATCCAACTCGTGAAGGCACTCGATGAAGGCTTTGATGCCGAGGTGAGCGCAGATCGCATTGGCAAGCTTTTGAAAGAATGCCGAATCGCGGGATGCCATCGGCTCGAGCGCCGAGTCTGACGGCAGTGCCGATGGGTCTCGGTTGGTGCCCCACTCGTCTTCGGTGACAGTGGTTGAACATCGAGATCAGCTCACGCATTCGCTCTGCACGCGCGAGGCCGCCAGGCAGGGCTGGAGCGAGGCATGCAGCCAGCTCATGTAACTTCACTCGCCTTCCTCGTCTCTGCGGATCTCACGGTTCCTCACGGATTCGCCTCACGCATTCTCACAGCCTGTGGCGAACCCCGATTTCTAGGGTTTTAATCAGGTAGCACGACCAGTCGCGGCCACCACGAACATGAAGACGTTCTTCACATTGTACCGTGAGCCGCCGACGAATTGCGGCTCAACACGAGCGTGTAGATCGCACGACTAGCCAGGTGTCTCGATCGGAAAGCATACGGCCTGGTCGTCAACAGAAAACAGGTTCATACAGAGACTCGCTAAGCGCTTGGTAGATACCGGCGACCACCCCTGGCAACCGGGGTTGGTCGCTGGGTCCGCCTTTCTGCGCTTAACAACTCATCTCCGAACTTGACGCGCACACGTGGGTCTCCCTTCACGGAAGGGATTCCCCTCAATGGCTACCGAGCCGAAAACCACCAAGATCCAGCTCAAATTCGAGCGAACAGAAGGGATCAGTGAACGCTATCCCACCAGCAGCCAGCTCCGGCTCCGGAGGTTGTGCCGGTGACGTTGGAGCAGGTCCGCACGGTGTCGGCGCGCCTGTCGCAGGCAGGCCACACCGCGCAGGTACGTGAGCTCATCCAGGCGGCTGGCGCGAGCAAGATCTTCGAGGTTGACCCGTCCAAGTTTGGGCAGCTGCTGGAGCAGGCGGAGGCGATTGCTGATCCCTGACCAGCACGCACTGCTGAGCGCCTCGGGTGTGCACCGGTGGTTGGCCCGTCCGCCGTCGGCAACGCTGGAGGCCGGGCTGCCGGAGTCCTCCTCGCAGGCTGCCGAGCAAAGAACCGCTGCACATGCCTTGGCGGAGTGGAAGCTGCGCCGTGCTCTGCATGACGCGGCGACTTCGAAGCCGGTCTCGAGCTGACATGACGAGCAGATGGACACCCTGACCGATGACTACGTGGCTTTCGTTCAGGAGCGGCTGCGTGACGTGCGCCAGGCGTGTGCTGATCCGCAGGTGCTCATCGAGCAACGCCTGGACTTCTCACACGTCGTGCCGGGTGGGTTTGGCACCGGCGACTGCGTGATCATCGCTGAGCCCACGCTTCAGACCATCGATTTGAAGTACGGCCAGGGGTCATGGTCGAAGCCGCCAACTTCACCCGGATTAACGCCGCAGACCGCGAATCTATCGCCACCGACGTCGTATTCGAAATCGAACTCATCAAACAGGTCGAAATCAACGTCGACTACATCCTCATGCGCGTCGACGAAATGCGGAAACACCGAGGTGACGGCGAAGATCACGAAATCGCAGCCGAAATCAACCGCGCTGTTGCAGCGAGCCCAACCCTGCATAGCAAGAAAGACCTCATCGAAGCATTCATCGAAACGATCTCGATCGACGGCGCCATTGACGAGCAGTGGCGAGCGCACATCGAAGAACAACGCCGCAACGAACTCAACAACATCATCACCAGCGAACGGCTCAAGCCGCTACCAACCGAAGCGTTCATCCAAGACGCATTCCGCGACGGCACCCTCACCACCAGCGGCACCCGGATCGCGGGCCTGCTGCCACCAACCTCACGGTTCGGCAAACAGGGCAACCAAGGCGAAACAAAAGCCCGCGTGATCGAACGACTCCGGGCGTTCTTCGAGCGCTTCTACGGGCTCATTACCGACAGCGACTAGCTGGCGGAACTCGAGCCCAACGGAAACGCGAGGATTACCTGCGAGCAGAACTGCTTGGACTGGTGAGGGACGGGAGTCTTAACTCGTAAGGAACCTCGACTGGTTCAGGGGACTAATGCTCACTTTTGGTGAGCCGTCTCGTCACGACCAGGCGTCTTCCATCAGGTCCGGCTCGTCGAAGTCAACGATGACTTGATCTAGCTTGATGAAATCTGCTTGCGCGACCGGTCGGGCGTGCGCGCGAAGTTCGCCCGCGCCAGCGCCATGTTAGTGTTTCCCGCATGCTTCAGCGGCTTCGCAGCCGAAGAGGAACCGCATCCACAACCAAAAAGAACACCTGAGCAAGAGATGACTACGGCCATCACAACGGAGTGAATATGCGAGTCGAACGTGCAGAGCTATACGTAACGAATCTCGAGCTAAACCGGCCCTTTGTCGTTTCCTACGAGACCTACACCACGATGCCGTCCATCGTGCTCGCGCTGCACACCGACCGGCCGGGCCTCGGCATAGAAATCAACAAGTCAGTACTCGAATCCGCAACACAACAACACGATGAGGTGAACTCGCGATGAGCACCGTGAACCCACAAGTCGACAACAACGAGGTCGACCCATCAGCTCGCCGGTGGCTCAAAGTGCCGCACACCTACGCCATCATCCTCGGCATCATGGTGATCGTCGGTATTGCTACCTACTTCATCCCATCCGGGCAATTCGACCGCGTCGAACAAGCCGGCCGTGAAGTCGTCGTCCCCGGAAGCTACGAACAGCTCGACAAAACCTTCCTCAGCCCCTTCGATTTTCTCCTCGCCGTACCCCAAGGGCTCGCCGACGCAGTAGAAATCGTCTTCTTCGTCTTCCTCGCCGGCGGATCCTTCGCCGTCATCCGCGCCACCGGCGCAATCGACGGCGCCGTCAACAAACTCATCAAGGTCATGCGCGGCCAGGAACGCCTCATCCTGCCCGCCCTGATGCTCGCATTCTCAGTGCTCGGGTTCACCATGGGAATCGCCGAAGAAATGGTGATCTTCGTCCCCATCACCGTCGGTATCGCTACCGCAATCGGGTACGACGCCATCGTCGGTGCCTCGGCAGCAATCCTCGGCGCCGCGGCCGGGTTCATCGGCGGTATCTTCAACCCGTTCACCGTCGGCGTCGCCCAAGGCATCGCCGAACTCGAACTCTTCTCCGGCGCGCTGTACCGCACCATCATCTACATCCTCATCCTCGCCGCCGCCCTGTGGTGGGTCGCCCGCTACGCCGCCAGAGTCAAAGCCGACCCGCGCCAATCAATCCTCTACGGTCACAAGCTTGGCCCCAGCGCTCAACGTGCCGACGTCGATACCGAAGCGAAATTCGGCGCCCGCGAAGCGATCGTGCTGTTCATCCTGGTGGGCGGACTCGCGCTCAACATCTACGGTGTGTTCGCTTGGGAGTGGTTCCTCGGCGAAATGTCGGCCATCTTCCTGCTCATCGGTATCGTCAGCGGAATCATCGGCGGCCTCGGTATCAACCGCACCTTCGAAGAACTCGTCCAGGGTATGGCCGACGTCACCTTCGGTGCCCTCGTCGTCGGCTTCGCGCGAGCAATCCTCGTTGTTCTCGAAAACGGCGAAATCCTCGACACCATCGTCAACGGCATCGCCGCGACGATCGGAGATGCGGGAGCAGCAGTTGCCGGCGGGCTGATGTTCTTCTTCCAGTCACTGCTCAACTTCTTCATCCCGTCCGGCTCTGGACAGGCCGCCACCACCATGCCCATCATGGTGCCGCTGGCCGACTCCATCGGGATGGAGCGACAGGCTGCCGTGCTCGCATTCCAATACGGCGACGGAATCTCAAACTCCTTCTTCCCAACATCCGGCCCGCTGCTCAGCTGCCTCGCAGTCGCCGGCATCGCCTACGACCGCTGGGTGAAATTCGTGTGGCCACTTATCCTCATCTGGAGCGGTATCGCGCTCGCAGCAGTAGTGGTCGCCACCCTCATCGGCGTGAGCTAGCGACAACACAAACCAACCACAGCGACACAACCCCGATAAGGAGAGAACACGATGACCGCAGCAGAACACAAACACAGCGTGGCCGAACGCATCCGCGAACTGGCACCGCAGCTCATCGAATGCAGCCACTGGCTCTCCGACCACCCCGAGATCGGACTCGAAGAGCACGAATCGGTCGCCAAGTTCGCCCAGACTGTCAGCGAGCTGGCCGGCATCGACGGGCAGGTCGGCCACGGTAGCCTGCCAACCGCATACCTCGCCGAGGTCGGTACCGGAGACCTCGTGGTGGCCCTGTGCGCCGAATACGACGCCCTCGCCGAAGTCGGCCACGCCTGTGGGCACAACATCATCGCCACCACCGCACTCGGCGCATTCGCAGCCCTCGTACCGCTCGTCGACGAGCTCGGCATCACCCTGCGACTGCTCGGCACCCCCGCCGAAGAGAACGAGGGCGGCAAGATCACCATGCTGCGCGAAGGCGCCTTCGATGGCCTGCACGCCGCGCTCATGATCCACCCCGGTCCAGAAGACAAGTACTCGATGCTACCGCTGGCCTGCACGAACGCGTACGCAACCTTCACCGGTCGCGACTCGCACGCATCCAACGCCCCAGAACAGGGCATCAACGCACTCGACGCGGCAACCCTCACCCTCAACGCCATCGGGCTCGCCCGCCAGCAGATGAAGCCATGGCAGCAGATTCACGGTGTTATCACCGAAGGCGGCGGCGCGCCGAACGTTATTCCGGGACGCACCAAGCTCGTGTGGAACGTGCGCGGTCGCACCATCGCTGATATGTGGGAGAGCGCCGAGATCGTGAAACGTTGCGCCGAAGGTGCCGCCCACGCCACCGGATGCACTGTCGAAGTTGAGTTCGACGAGAAAGCGTATGCGGCAATCCGTACCTACCCGGCGCTGCTCGACCTCTACGCGGAAAACACCGAAGCGCTCGGTCGCACCGTCAGCCGCGACCTGATCATCGGGGGATCCACCGATATGGGGAACGTCTCGCAACTCATCCCTTCGATCCACCCCAAGCTCGGTCTCGGCGACGAAACCCTGCGCCTGCACACCCGCGACTTCCAGATCGCAGCTCGCGGTCCCGCAGGAGACCAGGCGGTCGTCGACGGTGCAATCGCCCTCGCGCAGACCGTTATCGACGCGAGCACCCGAGAGGATGTGCGCCAGCAGCTCATCGCAGAAGGCCCGTTCCTCGCCGCGAACGACACCACCCGCGGCGCTGTCATCGACAACGCCGAATAACTCGACAAGGCAACCCAGACAGTGGCAGTACGCTGAACCCGAATTCGCACCAACGACACGGACGGCGGCAAAGCCATGAACGATCGAGATGACCTCACCCACCTGCGGTATCTCGCGCGAATTCAACGAGATACCGCGGTGGAGCAGCGGGTACGAAACGGGGAAGACCCCGCCACGGTGACAACTGAAGAACCAGAGGTCGACGAAATCGTTATCGCAATGATGCGGGACGAACTTCTTGACGCGAGGGGCCTTGCCGCCGAGTACTCGCTCGCGCGACTGGCCGCATCCGGAAACGGACCAGATGCTGAACACCTTGCCGCCGCAGCCGACGACATCGACACCCGGTTATACCGCGAGATCGCACTGAAACATCCAGAACTCACTCGTACCGCATGGCGACTCATGCGAGTCCGAGCGAACTAACACCGAACCAAAACCACAACCAACTAGGTCCTACAAAGTGACTAGTGCCAAAGTGGGAACCATTGTCACGAACCCTGCAACTTGCGCCGGATTTCGCGTGCAAACCCAGCAGTTCAATGCACAAGTATTAACCTTGTAATGAATGTTGTTATCCCTTGTCTGTCGGAGGGGGGGGTAACGAGACTGATTAGTCTATTGCAATATGTGCATACATGCGGAAGGATAGGGATATGGATGCGCAGCAAGCGCGCGAACATACCGCAGCACTTTTCCGTGCTCTTGGCTCGCCCAAACGCCTGGAATTGATGGAGTGGATTGCTGATAATCCGTGCTCGGTCAGTGAACTCGCTGACCGCTGTGGCATTTCCCAACCGCTCGCATCCCAGCACCTGCGTGCACTACGAGAGGTCGGAGCTGTCCGGCCAGACCGTCAGGGGCGCTCGGTGCAATACCGGATCGTCGACGACCACGTTGCGCATATCGTCGGCGACGCATTGGCACATGCGCAAGAAGGACACCACGATGACTGAACAGAACACCGAACACAAGCTCGCTGAGCACACCGTCGAAGACCACAAGCACGGCCAGGAATGCGGCCACGAAGCCGTTCAGCACGACGGTCACGTTGACTACAAGCACGACGGCCACCTGCACCACGAGCACGACGACCACTACGACGAGCACTAAGTAACCGTCTTACTCATTCGGGCACTGCGGCTACGCTGCGGTGTCCGAATGTGTTTGTGCATCATTCGATGCATCGTCGCGGTTCGCCTTGGTGGGGTTGCTCGGGAGTAGCTTCAAGCCGATGACCGCGCCGATGATCCCGGCCATGCACACCAGCTTGCCCACCGAAGCCGGCTCATCGCCGGTCAATATTGACCAGGCCACGGTCAGTGCCGCACCGCATCCCGTCCACACCGCATAGGCCGTGCCGATCGGGATACTTCGTGTTGCCCAGCCCAAGCCGAGCATGCTGAGAACCGAGGCGATCACGTACACCAGCGTCGGTATCGGCTGTGTGAAGCCCTGCGAATATCCCAGCGCAGTCGCCCACACGGCTTCGAATACGCTCGAGAGCAGCAGCACGATCCACGGCATCTACGCCACCACCTTCAAGCCGATGGCGCAGGCAACAAGAAGGGTGATCAGCGCGACGCGAGCCACGGTCGGCCGTTCCTCGCCGGTGAGCATCGACCACACCACGGTCAGGGCTGCCCCGATGCCAACCCAGAATGCGTAGGCGGTGCCCGTTGGTAGCTGCGTCATGGCAAATGCGAGCAGCAGCGTGCTCGCAGCAAGCGTCGCGATAAACACGACGACGGCAGATCGTTTCGTGAAACCGCGCGACTTCGCCAATGCCACCGCCCACACGCACTCAAGTGCGCCAGATACGGTTAATGCCAGCCATGCCAGCGCCTGAAATGACATACGACCAACTCCCAATGAGTCAGTCTTGTCCGGTGCGGGTACTGCTCCCTCGTCCGCGAGCTCGGAGGTCGAGCCCGCATAGCAGCGTATCAATCGTGGTGAGCTTGTTGTAGTTCGCGGATGCGGTAGCCGGCGGATGCGGTGATCTCGCGTTGGTTGCGCCCGCGGCAGGGCACGTAGACTCGAGGGAATCGATCGCATTCAGAAGTGAAGGGGCACTCCATGTGTGCATTCTCTCCCAACCGTTTTGCCGGTGCCGGCGTTCGTCGTGCCAGCGGGATGCTGGCCGGAGCGTTTGCGGTGACGCTCGCGTTCGCCGGGTGTAGTGGGGATGGTCCGGCGAGTAACGTTAAACCTGCCCCGCCGCCCGCCCCAGCAACCACGCAGCCGGCGCCGGGCGGTAGTGAGGGATCGGTTGACCCGAGTACTCCGAATGCTGCCGTTGACCCCGCGGTGCTTGATGCTTCACCGGAATTCATGGTCGTGGGTGAGCAGGATGCACCAAACACGATCGAGGTGTATTTCGATTATCTGTGCCCGCACTGTGCAACCTATGCGCTCGAACAAGAACCGTCGATCATCAAGAAGTATGTCGAAACCGGTAGGGCCAAGCTGCAATATCGCGACTTCTTGGTCATTGACCCGGATGCTTCTGCACAGCTTGCGGTATTTGCTCGATTAGTGGCTGCAGAGACTGGGGACTATTCAAAGATTCACCAGCTATTGATGGAGAATCAGCAGCAACTCTTCGACGGCTTTGAGCTGGACGAAACCCTCCTCATCAAGCTCGGTAACGAAGCTGGTGCAAGCGATTCCAAACAGTACGCTGAGCTTTCTCGCGGAGAACAAAATGCGGGCGGTGTGCTGCAATCCCAGCAGATTGGCCGTGATACTGGTGTTTCCGGAACACCGTCGATCGCCGTCAACGGCGAGCTGCTTAGTTCTAGTGAAATAGGCAGCATCGATAGGCGCCTGAAGTAACCAAAAGCGCCGCTCGCAGTTCGTAGGAGTAACAATGCTGGTCACCCGATTGTGGGTGACCAGCATTGAAGTATTTCGCTGTGTTGCTCGCGAAGCGGCGTGAGATTGCTTGCGAACGTGCGCGACTAGTGAGCTGCGTCGTAGGCCTCGAGCACCGACTGCGGAACGCGGCCGCGGTCGGCAACTTCGTAGCCATTTGCGGCGGCCCACTTGCGTACTGCCGCGAGGTCACGCTTCGGGCCGCTCTTGGGGAGCTTCGTGCGCGAAACGCGGCCGCTCACGCGGCGTGCGGTCTTGACGTAGCTTGAGAGAAACTCGCGAAGTGCCTCTGCGTTTTCTGGTCCAAGATCAATTTCGTAGTCGACACCGTCGAGGCCGAACTTCACGGTTTCGCCTACGCCGTCGGCCAGCTGGGTGCCGTCGAGGTCATCAATAAGCTGGTGAATAACTCTGACTGCCATTGAGGGATGCTCCTTAAAATCAAGCGGCTACGTCAAAATGACGCGGATTTCGCATTTACTTCGTCAAGTCTCGCTGGTGTAACGTGCGATCGCAAATCAATATGCGAGTTTATAAGAATACTGCCAGGGACGATGCGAGTTTTCTCGCGTATCGCTCCTGGCAGTATTCATATCCAGTTATCGCGCTGTGTGGCTAACGGAATCAGGCCTATTCCCGAGCCAACGCCTGCGCCGGTGCGACTCTGGCTGCTTTTCGCGCGGGATGCATACCGGCGAGCACACCGATCAGCACTGCGACTATCACGACGGCAGCAATTCCTAACCAAGGAATCGAGATACCAATTGAACCCTCCGGAATAATCGTCGGGACTGCCGCGACGCCGAGCGGAATACCGATAATGATGGACAACAGCGCACCCGTGAGGGCTAGCATAATTGCCTCAATCATTACCATCCGGCGAATCTCGACGCGTGATGTTCCGAGCGCACGAAGCAACGCGATTTCGCGTCGGCGTTCTCCGACAGCCAGGGCGACGATGGATGCGAGTCCAAGCCCGGCAATGATGACGGTGAGTGCGAGCATGGCTAATACGAAGGTCACTACCATCGTCACGCCCTGCGCAAACAGTTGCTGCATGGTGAGCGGACCATCCAATGTCAGCGATGGATTGTCCACCCGCACGCCATCAATGACCGCAGCCAACTCATTGCTGGCATCTGCTGGCGCCTGGATCCACAGCCGCGAATCCTTCGTGACATCACCGAGCTTACCGAGGGTCGCCGCATCCACCGCGCCCACCATCGCCACATCCGCGTTGACAAACCCGAGCCCGTTCATCGCCGCATCCGCTCGCACGCGAAGCGACACCTCTTGTCCGCTCTCACCCCGCACCGTGATCGTGTCGCCATCGGCCATACCTGCATCTTCAAGCAGAGTGGGGTTTACGAGCACTTCATCGGTCTGCGCAGGTGTGGCAAGTGAGGACTCCACCGAAGGCGGCAGGGTAGTGAGTGACGTGAGCGGCAGCGACTCGGATGTGGTCGTCACCGTGACGGAATCGCTGAACTCCGCCGCATCCACCGTCTTGCTATCGAAGATCGGGGCGACCGTATCGCGACTAATCGACTCGCCGTCCTTCGCGACCAGCACCGCATCGACGGCATACTCCTCATCCATCTGCTTGTTAAACGAGGCGACTCCGCCGCCAACCGCGGTGAGCATCGCGAGTACGAGACTGCCGCCGAAGGCGATGGCGAGCACCACGGTGCCCGAGCGCCGGGCTGTACGCACCAGGTTCTCGCCGGCGATTTTCGCGACCGGTCCGCCCGCGCGAAGCGGTGCACTGATGGCGGGCATCGCTACTCGAACGAATAATGGCACCAACACCGTGAGGCCCGCTGCGAGTACGGCCGCGGACGCGATGAACACCAGCGGCCCGGCGAGAACTGACATGCTGTGGGTAGCGGCAAGCACGATACCTACGATCCCCACCACAGTGAGCAAGCCGCCGATTACCCAGCTCACGACCTTGCGGCCACCACGTTCGGCCGCTACCGAACCGGCCTCGCCGAGAGCGGCAACCGGGCTGAGCGAACGCAGGCCAGCAGCCGGAGCCCAAGCAGCGTAGACCGTCATCGCGGTTGTCGCGACCAGTGCCGCCAACGCCCACCAGGGGGAGAACGCGATGCCGCCACCGGCGACCTGCGCGAACGAGGCGACGAGCCAACCCAGGCCAAAACCGATCGCGATACCGACCAGTGCCGAGATCACGCCGATGATGGCAGCTTCTACTAACACCGTGCGCTGTACCTGACCACCGGTTGCGCCGACCAATCGCAACAGGCCGTTCTCTCGCATCCGCTGCGACAACAACACCTGGAAGGTGTTGCGCGTCACCATAATCGCCGCGAGCATCGCAATCATCACGAAGGCCGTCAACATGAACGCCAACGCTCCGGTGGAGCCTGTTTCGCGGTCGATCTGGTCGTTGACGTGCTGTTGCACGGTCAGTGCATGCATCCCATCGGTGTCTTCCCCGTCCAACTGAAACTGCGAATTGACCGCCTGCGCCAGCTCTTGCGGGCTGACGGAACCGCGGATGATGTAGTTGGCGGCGGGCACACCCGTTTGGGTGATGAAGTCTGTCGGCGCCACAAACCAGGGCATTCCGCTCAGGGGAGCGGGCGTGGTGACCGTACCCACAACGGTGGCTTGCAGCATCTCGCCCGGAGTGATTTCAAACGACACGGTGTCGCCCACCTGCAGGTTAAAGCGCTTGAGGTGCTCGTTAGTGGTGAGTACCTCGTTCGTTGCCTGCGGCCAGCGACCGTCGTCGAGCTGAACCCAACGCAGCGCCTCGTCGTCAGGCAGCGAATGCAATTGCAGATCAAACGTGGTGTCGTTGGCGTGCAAGCGGCCGTAGGCGTCTACCGATGGCGCTGCCGCTTCAACACCCGGAACCGACTCGAGCTTGTCTACATCGACCGAGTCATCCGCATGAACCAGTACCGCATCCGCGCTCGAGAACGGTGCGGCGATGCTGGCTGCAAGCCCGCGGCTCAACGTTTCGATGAAGGTGCCGGTCGCCATGATCGCCATGGCGCTCAACAGTGCCGATAGGGCGATCGCCAGGATACGGCGGGGCGAGCGGCGGATCTGTGCGAGGGCAAGTTTTCGGGTTACGCTCATGCTCCCACCTCCGCCATGATCGCTGCGATCTCTTCGTAACTGGCTCCGCGCATCTCGTGGGCGATCTGGCCGTCCACGAGGATGAGCGTGCGGTCAGCGAACGCGGCGGCCGCCGGATCGTGGGTCACCATGATGATGGTCTGCTGTCGTTCGCGTGCTGCCTGCTGCAAACTCGTGAGCAGTTCGCGTCCGGTTCGCAGATCTAGCGCGCCGGTTGGCTCATCGGCAAACACCACAGCCGGTTGGGAGATCAAAGCGCGGGCCACCGCCACACGCTGCTGCTGGCCGCCGGAGAGCTCATGGGGGAGGTGGTCGAGACGCTCGAAAATACCCAAGCGGCTGGCGAGTCGATCAACTTCAGCCGCATCCACCGCCCGGCCCGCAAGACGCAACGGTAGTTCGATGTTCTCGCGCGCGTTCAGTGTGGGCACCAGGTTGAACGACTGAAAAATAAACCCGAGGCGATCGCGACGAAGCTGTGTTAGCTCGCCATCGCGCATCCCGGTAATCGCCTGGCCGTCGATCGTGACGGTCCCTGCAGAAGGCGTGTCCAGCCCCGCGAGCAAATGCATTAGCGTTGACTTACCGGAACCGGATGGTCCCATGATCGCCGTGAACTCGCCGACGGCAAACTCGGCATTCACCTGGCGCAGTGCCTGCACCTGAGTTTCACCATCGCCGTACGTCTTAGAGAGATTGCCGCAGGCAACGGCGGCAGTGGTTACAGCGTTCATCACATTCCTTTCTGTGGTCACCGCGAAGTGTGGCTACACCGTCTGGGTTCGGGCGGCGACATACCCACTTTCGCGCTCGCGCGGCGAATCGGACAGTATGCAGTGGTCGCAACTTGTTCGCAGCAGCAATACCAATGGAGGATGCGGTTTTGCCGAACATTGCGACGTTCGGATGCATCGGGTCGGTGAAGTGCGTCGCTAAGCTCAAAGCATGGATGACTCGTTCATTGCGACCAGGGAGAACCCGCTACGGGTGCTGCGCAATGACGCGATCGCAATATCGCTGCTGGCGATCGTTTTCCTTGGCATCTCGTGGGGAATCGTCGCGCCGATACCGCAGACACACACCACGCTCGGTGTGTTCGCCGGGACGCTGTCGTTCATCATCATCGTAATGCGCCGAGTAGCGCCGATCACAGCGCTGTGGTGTACGAGCATCGTCGCGGGTGCCGTGCAGGGTACGACCTCCGTGGTCATGCCCGCACCCGATATCGCGGTACTTATGGCCGTGTACGCGGTCGCAGCATTCGCACCGCGTCGCTATGTACATCTTGGGTTTGTGCCGATGGTGGCAGCGCTCACCATGCTGATGCTGCAGATCTACGGTGGGATGCCCTGGGTGAACAGTCCCGGTATCGACCCAGACGAAATCTGGAGTGACCCGCTGCGATTCCTGATTGCCCTCGGGATTATCTCGCTGGCGTTCCTCGCGTCTTGGGCGCTCGGGATGAACCGACGCAACCAGTTGGCCGAAGTGAACTCGGCCCGGGAACGCGCAGCCCTGCTGGAGCGCGACCAGCAGCGCCTCACCGAGCTTGCCGTTGCGGACGAACGAACCCGCATCTCGCGCGAAATGCACGACATCATTGCCCATTCGCTCGCATCGATCGTCACCCTCGCTGAGGGCGGGCGACTCTCGGCGGCGACCAAACCCGAGCTCAGTGGCGAACTGTTCACGAAGATCTCGACCGCTGGTAGGGATGCGCTCGGCGATATTAAAGTGCTGCTGCGCACGGTGGACTCGGGGCAGGAAGATACCCCGGTGAAGGGCATCGGTGAGCTGCGCGAACTTGTCGATGCCGCAACACTTGCCGGAGTTCCCATCGAGTTCATTGAACGAGGCCGCGCCTATCCGCTCCCCAAGGGTCTTTCGCTCGCAGTTTTTCGTGTCGGGCAGGAATGCCTGACGAATATGTATAAACACGCGCCCGGCGCTCGCGCGGAACTCGAACTCGTTTGGAAAGAGCACGAAGTGCGATTGCGCGCGTTCAACGAACGAACGCAGAACGAACACGCGATTGCGAGCGACCAGCGCGGCCTGACCGGAATGCGCGAACGCACTGAACTGTTTGACGGCACCCTGACCGTAAACGAATCTGACACCGCATTTGAAGTGGTAGCCACCTGGCCGACCTCCGGTGCGGACACCTCCGAAGTCTCACATCCCTAACCCCGAAATCACCCGAGAGCGCTATGAACGACCAGCACACCGCATCCGATGAACCAACGAGCGAGCCAGACGCGCCCATCCGCGTGCTCATCGTCGACGACCAGTCACTCGTGCGCGATGGCCTCGCGCTCATTGCCGGATCAGCCCCAGATATTGAGGTGATTGGCACCGCCGACGATGGCCGTGCGGGGGTTGCCGCGGCGCTCGAAAAGCGCCCCGATGTGGTGCTGATGGATATTCGTATGCCGGTGATGGACGGTATCGCCGCGACCAGCACGCTGCTCCAGTACGAGGCCGAGGCGCGTGACATTCGAGTGATTGCCCTGACCACCTACGATTCGGAAGACTTCGCGGTGCGGATGCTCGCGGCCGGCGCATCTGGCTTCCTCCTGAAAGATGCTCCCGGTGAAGAGCTTGTGCGCGCTATTCGGACCGTGCACGCCGGGAATGCGATCCTCGACCCGTCGATGACCCAGACACTGATTCGTCGGATGGTGCATGGCGGGGTCGGGCAGGACGCTCACGAATCGGATCCGGTGGCGACACCGGACTCGCAGGCGCAAGAGCGTTTCGACTCGCTCTCCGCCCGCGAGCGCGAGGTGTTCTCGCTGCTGGTGCGCGGTGCATCCAACGGCGAAATTGCGAGCGAGCTGTATCTCGCTCAGGTGACGGTGAAGTCTCACGTTGGGCGCATTCTTGAGAAGCTCTCGCTGCCCGACCGCGTGCACGTGGTCATCTGGGCGTATGAGAACGGGTTTGTGAACCCGGCCAGTTAGTTGCGCGGTGCTCGCTGGGGCTAGCTGCGCAGTTCGTTTGAGCCGGAGGTGAGGGCGCGCAGGGCGTACACGATCGCGGCGAGGTCTACGAGTTCTTGTGACAGCGCACCCCACATCGCGGGGATGTAGCCGAACGCAGCCACGGTCATGAGCCCGAGCGATAGCGCGATTCCGATCCAGATCGCGGTAATTGCGACCCGGTAGGTGTGCCGACCAATCGCGACCGCCCGCACGACGCTAACGATGTCGTCGCGCACGATGACCGCATCCGCAGACTCGCTCGCTGCGGTTGCGCCGCGTGCGCCCATCGCGATACCGACGTCGGCGGCAGCAAGCACTGGCGCGTCATTCACGCCGTCGCCGACCATGATTACCGGACGGTGCGGTTCTTCAGCGACTAAGCGGACTTTGTCTTGGGGGAGCAGCTCGCCGTGCACCGCAGTGATACCTGCCTTTGCCGCGAGCGCATCGGCGGTGTGCTGGTTGTCGCCGGTGAGCATGGTGATCGATTCGAAGCCGTGGTCGCGCAGTGTTTGTACGGTTTCGTCGGCGTTGTCGCGCAGTCGGTCGGCGACTCGGATGGCGGCGGCGAAGCGGCCGTCGATGGTGACGTACACGGCAGTTTCGCCGGCTTCGAGCGTGGCTCGTGGTGTGGTCGGGTCGAGTTCGCGGATGAACGAGAGCTTGCCGACTCGTACGCGGCGGCCGTCAACGAGTGCTTCGACACCGTTGGTGGCGAGTTCTTCGGCATCGTCGGTGGCGGTGAGGGTGAGGCCGTTTGCGGTTGCCGCGTCGATGATGCCCGCAGCGAGTACGTGGGTTGAGTATTGTTCGGCGGATGCGGCCAGGCGCAGCAGCTCGAGCGCACGGTTGTCGAGGTGCTCGGCGGTTTGTGCGGCGCCGATGCCGCCGGCGGCCTCATCTGCCAGGTGGATGGCAGTGATCGTCGGCTCGCCGTAGGTGAGCGTGCCGGTCTTATCGAACGCGATCGCCTTGGCCTTTGCGAGCTGTTCGAGGGTGGCGCCACCTTTCACCAGTACACCTTCGCGGGAGGCGCGGCTCATACCGCCCATGAATGCGACCGGTGCGGCGATGAGCAGCGGGCAGGGGGTGGCGAGCACCAGGACTTCGGCGAAGCGGGTTGGGTTGCCGGAGATCCACCACGCGATTCCGGCAATTGCGAGGGAGACGATGGTGAACGGGATGGCGAACCGGTCGGCGACGCGCACTGTGGGGGCTTTCGCGTTTTCGGCTTCCGATACGAGCGCGATGATCTGCTGGTACTGCGAGTTCGCGGCAGTTTCGGTGGCGCGTAGTTGCACTGCGCGGTTGCCGTTGAGTGAGCCGGAACGGATGCGGTCGCCGGCGTTGTAGTGTGCCGGCATGCTTTCTCCGGTGAGCTGGGATTCGTCGACTTCGGCGGTTTCGCTGATGAGTTCACCGTCAACGGGGAACACTTCGGCGGGTTTGATGAGCAGCGGGTCGCCGGGCTGCACCTCGTCGACCGGGATATCGGTGTGTGCCGGTACTTCGTCGGTATCGGTGCGGTCGGTGATTCGGTGGGCTGTGTTCGGGGCGCGTTTGAGTAGGGCGTCGAGGTCTTTGCTGGCTCGGGATGCGGCGTAGTCTTCGAGTGCTTCGCCACCGGTGAGCATGAGGGCGACGATCATTGCCGCGAGGTATTCGCCGACGACGAGTGCTGCGGTCATCGCGACGACGGCGAGGATGTCGAGCCCGAAGTTGCCGCGGAGGATATCGCGCACCATGTCGACGATGGTGATGGCAATTACGATGCCGACGTACACGGTCGCGATGGGGCGGGCAATGTGCTCATTGCCGGTGAGCGCGAGGACCACCACGATGGGCAGCAAGATCAGCGTGCACCACACGAGGGGGTACTTGCGCACGATGTTGAACTTTGACGTCACAGTCATCACATCCTTCATGAGTATTCTCTCGCGTTTGCGGTGCGCTTTCTAGCAAGGTAAGGCTTGCCTGATCAGGGGATTTTATTGTTTGCGTGGAGTGTTTGGCAGCTGGCTTGCGGGGTTGCTTTGGCCGGTTGCTGCGCGTTGTTTGGCGGATGCAGGATGGTGTAGGTGCGCGCGTAGACTGGTGGTTCAGTGCGGCGGATGCGGTCTGGCTGCGGTCGTATCGGTGTCGCGCACTGAGGTACGTCAGGATGTGGCGCGGTTGTGGTGGCCGCGCGGGAATTGGATGAGTCACGATGTCGTTTGCCGATGTAATGATTGCCCGCAATGCGGAGTACGTGAAGGGGTATCCGGGGCCGAAGCCGCTGCGTCCCAGCCGGCAGGTGGCGATCGTGGCGTGCATGGACTCGCGGCTGCAGATCTTCCCGCTGACCGGTATCGATCTGGGTGAGGCGCACATTATTCGTAATGCCGGTGGCGTGATCACCGATGACATGATTCGCTCGTTGACTATCTCGCAGCGCAAGCTCGGCACCCGCGAGATTGTGCTCATCCACCACACGGACTGCGGGTTGTCGACCTTCACCGAGGACGAGTTCGATGAGCTGCTGATGAGCGAGACCGGGGCGCGTGCGCATTGGAAGGCGGAAGCGTTCAAGGATGTTGATTTGAGCGTGCGCGAGTCGATGCGTCGGATCATGCAATCTCCGTTCATTGAGCACAAGAATGTGCGCGGGTTTGTTGCCGATGTTGAAAGCGGTGAGTTGCGGGAAGTGTTGCCGTAATGGTGCCGGTGCTGCGCATCCTGACGACACGGTTCGGGCGGATCGGGGTTGATGCTGGCGAGCGCGGTATTACGCGATGCGTATTGCCGCATGAACCGTTGGTGTTGCGTAAGGGTGACACGGTGTCTGCTGTGCAGGATGCGTTGCTGACGCAAGCGGAGCAGGAGTTGAACGAGTATGTTGCGGGTGAGCGTCGGGTGTTCACGGTGCCGCTGGAGTGGAACGAGGGCGCGGACGGGTTCGCCGGGCAGGCGCAGCGGGCGCTCTTGGATATTCCATACGGGGTGACCGAAACGTACGGTCAGCTCGCGTCGCGACTCGGGCATGCGGGGGCTGCGCGCGCTGTGGGGACTGCGTGTGCGCGGAACCCGCTACCGCTATTTGTGCCGTGCCACCGGGTGGTGCGCGCCGGCGGCAGTATTGGTCGGTACGCCGGTGGAGAGTCGATGAAGCGAGAGCTGCTGGACCTTGAAGCTGCTGTGATCGCATCGAACACATAGCCAAGTCGTGTAAGGCTTGAGCGCATGAACGGCCGCGAGCTGAGCATGGAGGCGCACGTGTACCTAGCTGAACGCCTACGGGCTGCGGTGCGCCGCGTGTCTCGATTCGTGCGACCGGCGGCATCGGCACAGACGAGCAGTTCGCCGGGGCGCAGTAGGCGGTATCGTCGCACTGCCTGGTGGCGGTTCGTGCGGGTGCGTGGGGTCGCCGCGGATACGGTGTTCTGGACGGCGCATCAGCTCGGCGCCGGTTATGCGATGGTGCGCGACACGCCAAACTTGGTGCCGGTGATTCGCTGGCTCTCTCCGCGCGCACGACCGGTGTTGCCCACCCGATATGCTCCGCACGAAGCGCCATGGCGCAGCTGGGATACCACGGGGCAGGGCGCGCGCGTGCCGGATGCTCCGGTGGTGGTTGTACTCGCCGGGTTGGGGACGCCCTCGGGATTCATGCACCCGGTGCTGGACTCGTTGACGCAGCGAGGGTTCCGCACTGTGGTGCTGCCGCAACTCGGCTGGAACTTTCGTTCGGTTGATGAGCTTGCGCGCTTGGTTGAGCGGTATTTGCGGGCGCACACCGAGTATGGCCCGGTGTTGCTGGTTGGGCATTCCAAAGGCGGGCTGATTGCCAAACAGGTGTTGTTGAACGATCCGGATGCAAAGTACGCGCTGGCGGCGGTGACGATTTCGTCGCCGTTCCGTGGAGCACGAACCGCGCGGTACATCACCGGGCATTCGTGGCGGATCACTCGCGAAATCATTCAGCTGCGGCCCGGTGTTCCGGCACAGTTGAAAATGAGTGGCTCGGATAGTGTCGACCGGCGCATCGTGTCGGTGATTCCGCTGTACGACCCCATTGTTGGACTGCCGGGGACGCTGGTGGCGGGCACCAACCGCACGGTGAGTGCGCTCGGGCACAACCGACTGCTGGGAGATGAGCGCATCCACGATTTGATCGCACGCGAGTTGCGACGATTGGCGGCCGGTAATGCGGTGGGCACTGGTGACATCAACTCGCATGCTGCAGCTCCGTAAATTCCTGCCAGGCGAGTTTGAGGTCGCGCGCAGACGTCGCCTGGATTGAGACGCCACGCTCACCGGTTCTGCGCACTTTGCCGTGAATCAACAAGAGCGGGGTGCCGAATAGGACATCGCCGCTGCACGTCTGCGCATCGTCGAAGAATGTCGCATCCGCGCACCCGGTACCGTCATCGACCGAAATGAACACCACGCGTTTCCCGCTTCGCATCGGCGGCGTTTGCGTGGCTACTCGCACCCCTGCAACGGTGACCTCGGTGCCGGCACGAAGGGTGACCAGGGCATCGGCGGTGGTTACGTTGAGCGCGTCGAGTAACGGCCGATACCCGTCAATAACGTGTTCGGAAAGATCGAGCGCGAGGATGTCGAGTTCTGCGTGTACCCGTTCGCGCGCGCTCATCTCTCGCGTGCCGGTGCGGGGGAGCGCACCGGCTGTGCTGCGGAAATCGAGGGGGAGCTCGATTGCGCTCGTGTGCGGAGCGCGACGCTTTGGCCGAGGTGCGGCGCGAACGGCAGCAACGAGCTCGCTGCGCGTGGCAGCGTTGGGTTCGAGCGTATCGAGCGCGCCGATTAGCGCGAGACGCTCCGCCAGGATGCGAGAAGGTCGGGCGCGAAGAAGGAAGTCGTGTACTGAGGTAAATGGCCGCTCGGTGAGGATGCGGGCAGTTTCAGCTTCGGAGATCCCGCGGATATCGGCGAGTGAAAGTCGAATTCCGAGGTCGCCGGCTCGTGTGGCACACCCCGGTGGGGTAGCTCGGACGCGTTCGACGACAAACTCTCTGGTTGAGATATTCACATCAACCGGGAGGATGGGGACCCCCATCCTCCGAGCATCGCCTAGGAGCAGCCGCTTGGGATACATCCCCGGATCGTGCGTGAGCAACCCCGCAAAAAACTCGGCGGGATAGTGCGTTTTTAACCAGGCACTCTGCCAGGTCGGAAGCGCGAACGCAGCCGCATGTGCCTTACAGAACCCGAACGACCCGAAGCCCCGGAGCACCTCCCAGATGGCATCGATCTGCGCATCGCTAAACATCCGCACACCGTCGGCGTCGAGAGTTTCGCGAGTTCGGGCGCGGAAGAGTGCTTCGATACCGTCGGTGTGGTTCTCCATACTGCGGCGTAGCTCGTCGGCATCGGCCAGAGAAATATTCATGCAGTGATGCAGGATGCGCAGCACCTGTTCGTGGTAGACCACTACGCCGTAGGTCTCGTGCAGGAATGAACGGAACGACGGATGTAGCCACTTCGGGCTGGCATACCCGTGTTTCACATCCAAAAACGGCGTCACCATATTGCCCTTCATGGGGCCGGGGCGAAAGAGTGAAATATCGGCGATGAGGTCGTTATACACATCGGGCTGCAGTTTGCCGATGAGCTCGCGCTGGCCGGGAGACTCGATTTGAAACATCCCGAGCGTATGCGTTGAACGAATCTGCTCGAAGGTGGGTTCATCCGTCTTTGGGATCTCATCGATGATGATCCGCCCGCCACCCGAAACATAGGAAACATCGGGACGTAACCCGCCTCGAATCGCAGCTTGGGAACCGTGCACGCGTTCAATTTCAGCCACCGTGTACGCGAGTGAGGATTGCATCCGAACACCGAGGACATCGAGTTTCAGCAGCCCCATATCGTCGATGTCGTCCTTATCGAACTGGCTCATCGGTAGCCCGATACCGCTGGGCTGCACGGGCGTTGTTGAGAGCAGTGAGGCGTTGCCGAGCAGCACCCCGCACGGGTGCATCGATCGGTGGCGGGGGAGTCGGTCGAGCCGCTCAGCGAGATCGAGTAAGAGGTTGAGGTCGCGATCGTGGAGGGCTTGTTCGGCAAGGGATGCGAGCTCGGGGCGCTGCGTAAACCCGGCGCGCACTTGACTCGCACTAAGCCGCCACAGCGACTTGGCGATCTCGTCGATCCGTGACTCGGGCAGTCCTAGCGCGAGGCCCGCATCCCGTGCCGCACCACGAGCACGATACGTGGAGTGCATGGAGAGCAGCGTGACGCGTTCGGTGCCGTACCGCTTGAAAATGGCTCGATACACCTCGTGGCGTCTGGCGGACTCAACATCAATATCAATATCGGGCAGCGTGGAACGCTTGTGGCCGAGGAAACGCTCAAAAACCAGGTCGTGTTCGATCGGGTTCACATTCGAGATCCGCAACAGGTAGTTCACCAAGCTCGAAGCTCCCGACCCGCGTGCCTGATTGCGGATTCCAAGCCGGTGGATGAGTGCAGAAACATCGGCAACCGTTAAGAAATACGTTGCGAAGCCAAACCCTGAGATTGTTTGTAATTCGTGGTCGAGTCGGTCGGTGATGCGGCGATGTTCGGTATTGGATGCGGTGGCAAAGCGTTCGTGGACCGCAGCGAGACAGCGCTGCCGCAGCACCGTGTTTGGGTCGTCAGTGATCCCTAGCACCGACGCCTCAGGCACCTTCGGTTCACGCCAGTGCAGATCGGTGACCGGGTCGAGCGCACAGCGCTCGGCAAGGACGTGGGTGGTTGCCAAGAGCTGCTCGTGGCCTCGCGACCCAAGACCGCAACGCGAGGAAACCAGCTGCGCAAGCGCCCGCATCCGCTCGGGTGGTTTAAGCCATGCCTGCGCGTTCGCCTGTAACGGGAACGACCCCAGCGGCTGCAGCGCGTCTGCCGCATCGAGCACATCACCGGTGAGCGCGTCATCGGCGGTGAGATAACGCACCTGGTTACTGAGCACAGCAGGCACCCCGAGCTCGTTCGCGAGCGCAAGCATTCGCCCGGCATGCCGGACCGACGCTGCGGTTCCCGGCTCGGTGAGATGGCACACGATCTCGATCGCCACCGCGCCGGGAAGCGCCCGGTGCCACCGTGCCAGCCGGGCCCGCGCGAGATCGTCATTACCGTGCAGGACCGCTCGACCCACATCCGACCAAGGGCCGAGTAACACGGTGCCAAGCGGTGCCGTAGCGGGCGAATCACCAGCGCCGCGCACAAACGACGCAAACCGCGAGACCGGTAATGCGGGCTGATGCTGGCGTTGCTGTGCTGGGCTAGCGCCACGGGCAGGTACATGCGCTGCCGAAATGAGCCGACACAGTGCCGCCCACCCGGCACCCGCAGTATTGCCGTGCGTCAAGACCGTGACACGATCGCGCGGCGACCCCGCCGAGCTACCGAGTGGTGGATGCGTCGAGGTTACAGCAGCAAAGGCGGTAGCTGCCGGGTGGGTAGCTACCGGCGATCTAGTGGCCGGAGCCAATGCCAGATCGACACCGACTATCGGACGGAGACCGTATTCGAGACATGCTCGGATATGCCGGACCGCCCCGTATAGCCCGTCGCGATCGGTGATCGCGGCAAACTCACATCCCCACTGCGCCACCTGCGACACGAGCTGTTCGGGGGATGTGGTGCCGTGGTGAGTGGAGTGCGCGGAAGCAACATGCAGATGCGGGAAAACAGACATCGCTACCAAAACAATTGGGATTCGAGTTCGTCGTTCCACGCCTGATCGAGCAGCCATCCGCCGTGCGGAATGCGCGTCAGATCAAAACTGCCGTCAACGGGTGCGGCACCCGACCGCAGCGCGACCGCATCCACTCGCCAACACTCGCGTTCGAACCGCACCTGCATACCGCGCGCAGCGCGCTGTGCGTACTGCCACCATTCTTCGCGCCCAAACCACGGTTCGGGGGCGCTGGTCACGCTGTACGGCACCTCGCGCCAGCGAAACAGCACCGGGGCACCGTTGGGAGAGCACTCGACATCAATGGGTTCCTGCACCAGCATCACGACCTCCAATAATCGAATAAATGTTCGATTAAAATGTAGGGTGAGCCTACGACATGTTCGAATGTCGCACCAGGGGCGTTGTCGAGATTTCGCGTCGTAAGGGCTGTCTGAGATTGAAAGAACCCCGTATTTACCAGGGAAATACGGGGTTCAAGTACAGCTTGAAGTGAATGTTGTTATTCACCTAACACCGACGGCGGGAGCGGGCGCGCTACGCGCGTGTTCGAAAGTTCGCGTGAAATCTGCTGGAGCGCATCGGCGTGATCGTCGTGGTCGAGGATGCCCATGGATGCGAGCTCTTCCACCAGCGCTGCACCGTTGGGCGCATAGGCCCATGGCACATTGGTGCGCGAACGCCACTTCAATCCCGAGGTGGCGCGGCCACCGGCAAGCACCGATTCGGTATTCGACAGTTGACGAATAGCAATCGCCAGCACCGATTCGGGGAACTCCGCGGCAAACTCACCGTAAATCTGCTCATCGTGCTGACCGTCATCGCCGATCAGCAACCACTTCATCTGCGGAAACTCTTCGCGAAGGCGACGCAGATTCTGTCGCTTATGTTCGGTACCTGACCGGAAAAGCCGCTGTGGCGTAGGACCCCAATCGGTGAGCAGGAGCGGCCCGAACGGGTACATATTGCGGCCAAGGAAACGGTTTAGTGTGGGCGCCACATTCCACGACCCCGTCGAGAGATACACCACTGGAGTGCGCTCATCACCGAACTTCGCCTCCAACCGCTGGTAGAGCACGTTCATACCCGGCACTGCCGCGCGAGCATGCTCATCCAGCACGAACGTGTTCCACGCCGCCAGCAGGGGGCGGGGGAGCGAGGTGACCATCACCGTGTCATCGATATCCGAGACGATCCCCACGCGCTGATCGGACGGAGTGATGAAGACACGCGCGTTAGTGAGCCGACCGTCTGCACTCTCGAACGTAACGGTTTGCCAGCCGGCCGGTAGCGTCGAGGGCAGCACTGCATCGATAACTCCACCGCGATCCGCGCGGACCTCGTGACGCTGGTCACCGATGATGACCGTCGCCTTCGAATACGGCACGGTCACCCGGACAAAACTGCGCCAACCTCGAACCGACCGCTCTCGACTGCGGTTGATACCCACTGGCAGCACGCCCAAAAAACGTCGCCGGCCCGCACGGCGCATTGCCGGCGGCAGCATCTGCACGCGGCCGAGCACCCGAACCTGCTCCGTCGTGCCATAACCGGTGTACGCCTCAACCTCGGAGATTTCACCGCGTTTGAGGGCCCCGGAAAGCCGCCACGCCTTGATCCCGTCCTCGACGCGGAACGCATTGGCAGCCAATTTGCGCACAAACTCGAACGGTGCCAGGCGGCTGATGGTCGTCGGGCGGTCTGGTTTGGAGCTCACTGGGACATCCTTACACGATCGAAGTGACGGGTGTCGAACACCGTTGCGACACCATCCGTTCACGAAACCGTCACCGCGCTAGTCGAGTGAGACCCGCTCGATGAGCTCGGGCCCGCGAGCGCGCACATTGCCAATGCGACGATCCACCGGGTGCAGTGCGAGCTCATCCGTGAGTCGCAGACTGCGTTCGGCAAACTCGGCCACTAACTCGTTACTGCCCTCGATGCTCGGGTCGCACCACTCGGCGATATCGTCAGCAGCGCAGAACACGGGGATGCGGTCGTGCAGCTCGCGCATCCGGCCAGCAGGCGCATCGCGCGTGAGGATTGTGGCAGACAACACCCACTCACCCTCCGGCGACTGCCACCACTCGTATAGCCCCGCAAAACACAGCGCGCGATCGGTAGTGGGATGCACGTAGTAGGGCTGTTTTGTGCCATCCGCGCTCCGTTGCCATTCGTAATAGCCGGATGCGGGAATGACTGCGCGCCGGCGGCGCACGGCAGCGCGAAACGTCGGTTTCACCGCGGCCGTCTCGCTGCGCGCGTTAAACGCACGAACCGCCACCGATGCATCCTTAGCCCAGGGCGGAATAAGCCCCCACTTGGCAACCTCCAGCCGGCGGATCGGCGCCGTACCAAACTCATCGATCTCTGCCTCCGGAGCGGGAGCGTGCACGACCACCGGAACCGCAGTGGTGGGCGCAATGTTGTACGACTGCGGGAACGGGGCATCGCTCACCCGGTCAATATCGAGCTCGACCGCGAGCTCACTCGACGCTTTCGCCACCACAAACCTGCCGCACATGCGGTCAGACTAGTTCGGTCGGCTGGATGGTTCGGGCGAGTCAGGCGTGCCAGTATCAGCGGGTTCGGGGGATGCGGTTCCCGGCTCGATGCCGACGCGTCGCGAAAGCCATCGCCGCGCCAGCCAGGTAGCTAACACGAACACGACCAGCACTCCCGCGAATAGGGCGCTTGCCAGGTGCAGATTCGAGGCGGTGCGTTCGAAACTTGCGGTGGCGATCGCGCCCACCGAGACATAGAGCAGCGACCATAACGCGCATGCCGGTGTGGTCCACGCAATAAAGGAGCGATATCGCATCCGTGTCATACCGGCCGTGACCGGGACGAGCGAGTGCAACACGGGCAAGAACCGGGAGACGAACACGGCGAAGCCGCCGCGTTGCTGCACGAACCGTTCGGCGCCGCGCCAGGTGCGCTCG
Source organism: Pseudoclavibacter sp. Marseille-Q3772 (assembly GCF_916618895.1). Lineage (NCBI taxonomy): Bacteria > Bacillati > Actinomycetota > Actinomycetes > Micrococcales > Microbacteriaceae > Pseudoclavibacter > Pseudoclavibacter sp. Marseille-Q3772. Next base: position 731,387 of record NZ_OU745391.1, on the reverse strand, counting down.
CCGAGCTTTCGGCCGAACCACGACCGGCGGATTGTCGGGCCGAACCAGTGACCGAGTAGATATCCCAACGATTCGCCGCACAGCGCGCCGATGACCGAGGCCAGTACGACGGCAAGCCACATGCCCCAACTATCGACGCCGGCTGAAGCGGCGATCAGGATCGCGTCGCCGGGAATGAGAAAGCCAATAAACAGACTCGTCTCGAGCGCGATACCGACAAACGCGACCGTCACGATCAGGACGGGATCGAGGCTTCGCACAGTCTCGATGAGCCATGCGATGGTGTCGGCGAGCATTAGATTAGCCTAGTTCGAAGTGCGTGTTTGGATGTGTTTTTCGGTTTGTGGTGGGGTGTGTGCCTGGATTTCTGTGTGGTTTCGCCACAGAAGTAAAAATCCTGGTCGAGCTTTGGTTTGTAAACCCTGAAATAGTTCTGTGATTTCGCTGGGAGCGGATAGAATGGGCGAGTCGCTATAGGCGGCAAAGCAACGTGGCCTGCAGCGACTCTCATGACGTCACAGCTGAAGGTGAAAGCCCGTGGAAGCCTTATTGGATCCCCTCGTTCTCTCTCGGTGGCAGTTTGGTCTAACTACGCTGTACCACTTCCTCTTCGTGCCGATCACGCTGGGCATGGTGCTTTGCGTTGCGATCTGGCAGACCCAGTGGGTGCGCACCGGCAAGGTCGTGTACCTGCAGCTCACCCGCTTCTTCGGGAAGATCTTCCTGATCAACTTCGCGATGGGTATCGTCACCGGTATCGTGCAGGAGTTCCAGTTCGGTATGAACTGGTCGAACTACTCTCGATTCGTCGGTGACATCTTCGGTGCACCGCTCGCATTCGAAGGTCTCGTCGCCTTCTTCCTCGAAGCCACCTTCATCGGTCTGTGGATTTTCGGATGGGACAAGCTCGCGCCGAAGGTGCACCTCGCGACCATCTGGCTCACCGTCGCCGGTACCTGGATCTCGGCCTACTTCATCCTGGTCGCCAACGCCTTCATGCAGAACCCGGTTGGCTTCCAGTTCAACGAAACCACCGGACGTGCCGAGCTTGTTGACTTCGGAGCGGTACTGACCAACCCGGTCGCTGTAACCCAGCTGCCGCACACTCTGACCGCATCCATCATGCTGGCCGGAACCATCATCGTGGCCACCGCCGCCTGGCACCTGCGCCGCGGACAGCACCAAGAAGTGTTCCGTCCGGCGCTGCAGTTCGGTCTGTGGACCGTGCTGATCTCGGGCGTGGGCATCATGATCTCCGGTCACGCGCTTGGTATCGCGATGACCGAAACGCAGCCTATGAAGATGGCCGCGGCCGAAGCCATGTACGACACGGCCAGCGGAGCGGATGCATCCCTCTCGCTGTTCTCGATCGGAACTCCCGATGGTAGCGAAGAAGTTTGGTCGCTGCGCATCCCATACCTGGCAGGGTTCCTCGCCACCAACACCTTCAGCGGAACCGTGCACGGTATTAACGACCTGCAGGCCCAGTACGAATCGATGTACGGCGCAGACATGGTCTACTCGCCGACCATCTGGCTCACCTACTGGTCGTTCCGCTGGATGATGTTCTTCGGTTTCGCCGCTATGGCGATCGCTGCCGTCGGCCTGTGGGTAACCCGCAAGGGCCGCGAGCCGAAGCCGTGGCAGTGGAGCGTTGCGATCTGGGGTGCCACCTTCCCGCTGTGGGGCATTCTGATCGGCTGGATCTTCACCGAAATGGGACGTCAGCCCTGGCTCGTATTCCGGCTGATGCCAACCGAAGCCGGTGTATCACCCAACGCAACCGGGGTGGGCGTGCTCATCTCGCTCATCGGCTTCACGCTGATCTACGGCATCCTCGCAGTTGTTGAAGTGAAGCTGCTGCTGAAGGCAATTAAGTCAGATCCGATGCCGGTACCCGGTGCGGATGCGGATGGCGTCGTCGCCGACGTCGAAAACGTCAAGGTGAAAGCGAGCGTCTACTAATGGAACTGCAAGTAATTTGGTTCTGGATTATCGCCGCGATGTTCATCGGGTACTTCGTGCTCGATGGCTTCGACTTCGGCCTCGGTATCGCGCTGCCGTTCGTCAGCCGCGATGACACCGACCGCCGCATCCTGATCAACACCATCGGCCCCATCTGGGACCTCAACGAAACCTGGGTTATCACCGGTGGTGCCATGCTCTTCGCGGCATTCCCCGAGTGGTACTCGACCGTGTTTGCTGGCGCCTACCTGGTGCTCTTCCTCATCCTGCTCGCCCTGATCGCCCGCGGTGTTTCGTTCGAATACCGCCACCAGGGCACCGGCCGTGCGTGGACTGACAAGTTCGACTGGATGATCTTCATTGGCTCAGCACTGCCTGCGCTGCTGTGGGGTGCTGCGTTCGCGAATATCGTGCGCGGTATGCCGATGGAGACCATGAGTGAAACGGTTGGTAACTTCACCTACACCTTTAACTTCAACTACACGGGCACGCTGCTTGATCTACTTAACCCGTACGCGCTGCTCGGTGGTCTGACCACGCTGGCGCTGTTCTTCTACCACGGCCTGATCTTCATCACCCGCCGTACCGATGGAGAACTGCGTGAACGTGCTCGCACGATGGCGAAGTGGGAAGGCCTGGTTGTTGCCGTGTTGGCGATTGCGTTCCTTGGCTGGACGGTGCTTGCGTACTTCTCGGTACCGGGGCTGATCCTCACCCTCGTTGCGGTTGTGTGCTTCGTCGGATCGTGGGTTGCCAACTTGCTGAACAAGGACGGCCTGGCGTTCCTTGGCGGTGCGCTGACGGTGGCGTTTGCGGTGTGGTCGCTGTTTGCGGCGCTCTTCCCGGCGTTGATGCGCAACCTCACGCCGGGTGGGGAAGACCTCACCATCTGGAACGGTTCGGCAAGCGACAACACGCTGCAGATCATGACCCGGGCATTCGTATGCATCATGCCGGTTGTGCTTGGGTACCAGGCATGGACGTTCTGGACGTTCCGCAAGCGCTTGCGCCGTGTCGACTTTGAGGCGACTGACGCTCGTGCCGAGATTGAAGAAGCGGACGAGCTCGTCACCGCGTAGTTCCCTAGCGGCGTGGCTGGGCCCGGCTTTCGCCGGGCCCAGCTCCGTTTTCCTGGTGCCGCCCCTGGTGCCGCCCCAGCCCCGCCGCGTCCGGTTGCCGGCCGCGCTAACCCCTGGCCGCGCCCGCGTGCCGGCCGCGCTAACCCCTGGCCGCGCCCGCGTGCCGAACTGTCTCAGTCTTGCCGGGTTTGAGGGGATATACGTCGTGATGGCCCGAAAAGTGAGACAGTTTGGTGTCGGGGATGCCGGTGGCGTGCGGCGTTGCGCATCCTCTCACCGGGTGCTGTCGGCTTGGTGTTGTCATAGTCGCCGCCGCTCCAGCCCTGCCTGCTGGCCCCCTGCCGCCCCGCCCGCGTGCCGAAGTGTCTCAGTTTTGCCGGGTTTGAGGGGGTATTCGTCGTGAGGGCCCGAAAAGTGAGACAGTTTGGCGTGGGTGAGGGGAGCCAAAGGGGAGGAAGGGAGATGAGAGCGGGCGCGTTACATCGGGCTGTGGGTGCGGCCATGCGGTTGTAGGTGCGGTCATGTGGGCGCGACGGTGGCGGCGCGGTAGCCTAGAAGCACCGTGAAACCGCTTGATCCACGCCTGCTCCGCTACGCCCGCTCCGCCAGAGTTTTCCTGGTGATCGGAGCGCTACTTGGGCTCATTCAAACGGCCGCGATCGTCGGCGCCGCGTGGTCGATTGCTTATTGCGTTACCGAGTCCATCAACGGCCAGCCATTCACTCAGACCTCCTGGGCACTCGCGGTTCTCGTCGTAAGCGTGCTCGTGCGCGGCCTCGCTCAGTGGGGGATGGAGTGGGCGGGAGCCCGCGCCGCCGCGTCCGCAAAATCCGAGCTCCGCGACGCACTGATGCGCACCGTCGCAAAAGAATCGCGGACAGGCACCGCCTCCAGCACCGACCTCACACTCCTGGCCACTCACCACCTCGACGCGCTCGACAGCTACTTCGGCAAGTACCTGCCGCAACTCCTGCTCACGGCCATCGCCATGCCGCTGCTGATCGTCGTGACCCTGTACTTCGACATTGTTTCGGGCATCACCGAGGTCATCGTTCTGCCCATCATCCCAATGTTCATGGCGCTCATCGGGTGGGCAACTCGCCGCGCACAGGCCAAGCAACTCGACTCGCTCCGCACCCTCGCCAGCTCCTTCCTAGAGATCATCGAGGGGCTGTCGACGCTGAAGATCTTCGGACGTGCGCGCCGCCAACGCGACCGCATCCTGCAAATCACCGACGACTATCGCGCCACAACGATGAAGGTGCTGCGGGTGTCCTTCCTGTCGGGCTTTGCGCTCGAGCTATTCGCGTCGCTGTCGGTGGCGCTGGTCGCGGTCCAGATCGGCATCCGACTCATCGACAACGACATGACGCTCTTCGCCGGACTGGTCGCGCTCATCCTCGCGCCAGAGGTGTTCGCGCCACTGCGTGCGGTTGGCGCGCAGTTCCACGCGGCTAGTGCAGGTGTGCAGGCCGCAGAGGACGTGTTCGCAGTACTGGAGGCGACGCCGGCTAGGACAACCGTCAAGGTTCGCAGCACGCACGGCGACCAGCTTCGTTTAGAAATCGAAGATCTGTCCGTGTCGTACGACGACCATGAGGTACTGCACGCCGTGACCGAACACTTTTGCGGCGGCGAAGTAACCGCCCTCAGCGGCGAATCGGGCGCAGGAAAATCGACGCTGTTCGCGAGTATCCGAGGCACCGTACCCGCATCCGGAAACATCACCCTGCAAAGCAACACCTCGAAGGCACTCGATGACCAGATTGCATGGATGGGGCAGGCGAGTGGCCTGATCGCAGGTACGGTTGCTGAGAATGTTGCCCTGGGGATGCCGAACGCGAGCCGCGAGCAGATCGAGGCGGCGATGCGCATGGCGGGGGTCGCTGAGGTTGATCCGGATGCGGTGCTCGGGGTCGGCGGGGCGGGCCTATCTGGCGGGCAGGCGCAGCGGGTGGCTTTTGCCCGGTGCGTGCTGCGCGCCGAGCTGAATGATTGCGCTGTGGTGCTGCTTGACGAACCGACATCGGCGCTGGATCGCGAGCGCGAACAGGTCATGATCGCGGGGATGCGCGAGCTTGCGCGGCAGGGTCGCGTTGTGATCGTGATTAGCCACCGCCGGCCCGTGCTCGAGGCGGCTGATCGCGTTGTGCCGCTGCCGCTGTTACCGCAGCGGCCAGCGACTTCGGAGGTGACCGTATGACCGAGCGTCGCACCACTCGCGAGTTCGAACACCAGCCGGTCGACGCGGTGATTTCTCCGCAAGAGCGTCAGGTACTTGCGCTGGCAACTCCGCCGGTGAAGCGGATGTGGGTGCCGGTTGCGTGGAGCGTGCTGTGGGGGATCAGCGTGGTGGCGCTGCTTGCGACCAGCGCATTCTTGATCACCCGCGCCTCGCTGATTATTCACATTCTGTGGCTGGGATGGGCGATTGTTGCGGTGCGCATGTTCGCGCTCGGACGGGCGGTATTTCGCTACCTGAAACAGCTCAGCGGCCACGATGCATCCTTCCGCCAGCTTGCGGCGATGCGCGCGGGCCTGTTCGATCGGCTCGAACCGCTAGCGCCGGCTGGGCTTGCGCAGACCCGCCGAGGCGATCTGCTCACGAAACTCGTCGACGATATTGATGAGCTGCAGTTCTTACCGTTGCGGGTCATTGAGCCGGTCATTACTTCGCTGATTGTCGCGGTGCTCGTGGTGATTGGCGTTGGCATTGTTTCGTGGCCCGCCGCGCTGGTGTTGTTGGCGTGTTTGGTTGTGGCGTTCGTGATGGCAACCGTGGCGCAATTGCGCATTGCGGGTTCGGCTGATCGGCTGGTCGCCCCGCTTCGCGCAGCGTTGGGTGATCGGGTGTACGACACGATCACCAATTTGGAGACGTTGCGCGCGTATGACGCGTTGGATGCGCAGCTTGAGCGGGTGCGGGATGCGGATGTGGCGCTGCGGGCAGCGCAGACCCGTCGCGCGATCGGCGAGGGTGTGGTCACCGGCGTGCTCACACTCTTTGCCGGTGTTGCTACCGCCGGTGCGTTGTGGTTCAACATGGATGCCACCGCGCGCGGCGAGTTCATGCCCGAGATGTTGACGCTGATTGCCCTGGTGCCGTTGGCGTTGTTTGAAGTGTTTGCGCAGGTTCCGGTGGCGGTGGCTGCGTGGCGGCGGGTGCGGGTGTCGGCGCGGCGTATTGCTTCGGTGGCCCCGAGCGAGGTACCGCCGCAGATTCCGCAATCGCCGGGTTCGCGTGAGCTGCCGGCGGGCTCGCTCGATATTGAGTTGCGGGATGTGGCCGTGTGCTGGCCGGGAGTTGATCGTCCGGCGGTGTCGGGCGTGAATGTGTCGATTCCGGCGGGTTCGCGACTGCTGGTTTCGGGCGAGTCGGGTTCTGGGAAGTCGACGCTCGCGAATGCGCTGGTGCGGTTCTTGCAGTATGACGGCAGCTATCGGATTGGTGGGGTTGAGGCCCGCGATGTGCCGCCGGAGGCGTTGCGGCGTCGCGTGGGTCTGATTGAGCAGCGCGCACAGTTGTTCAATGAGTCGATTCGTCAGAACTTGCTCTTTGCGAACACGTCGGCGTCGGATGCGGATCTCGAGGCGGTACTTGATCGCGTCGGTTTGGGGGAGTGGATGCGCTCGCGCGGCGGTCTTGATGCCCCGATTGGTGAGCGCGGGTCGCTGATTTCCGGTGGGCAGGGGCAGCGCATTGCCCTAGCGCGGGCGCTGCTCGCGGATTTCGATGTGCTGGTGCTGGATGAGCCGACCGCGAATGTTGATCCGGGACGAGCAGAGCAGCTCATCAGGGATCTGTTGACTGCGGCCGCCGAGCGAACGGTGGTGTTGATTTCGCACACTCCGGTGGACGCATCCCTGGTGACCGGAGAGTTGAAGCTGTAACCCGCATCCCGAACCGGCCCGCCGGCCAGACGCCACGTACCCGGCTAGACTTGCGAGCATCCGAAAATCCCCGAAACAAAGGCAGAGTGCACTGTGACTCAGGTCGACGAAACCAGCCCGGAAGAATATGACTTCCGCCGCCTCGAAGCGAAGTGGCGCCCAATCTGGGACGAGCTAGACCTCTTCAACGTCGACAAGGCCGACCCGGAACTGCCGCGCAAGTACGTGCTCGACATGTTCCCGTACCCTTCGGGCGACCTGCACATGGGCCACGCCGAACAGTACGCGCTCGGCGACGCTGTTGCCCGCTATTGGCGTCACCTCGGCTACAACGTGCTGCACCCGATCGGTTGGGACTCCTTCGGTCTTCCCGCTGAGAACGCCGCCATCAAGCACGGCGGTGACCCGAAGGAATGGACTTACAACAACATCGCCCAGCAGCGCGAATCCATGCGTCGCTACGGCGCGAGCTTCGACTGGTCACGCGTCCTGCACACCTCCGACCCCGAGTACTACCGCTGGAACCAGTGGCTGTTCCAGCAGATGTACAAGAAGGGGCTCGCGTACCGCAAAGAATCGTTCGTGAACTGGGACCCGGTCGACCAGACCGTGCTCGCAAACGAACAGGTACTCGCCGACGGCACTAGCGAACGCAGCGGCGCTGTGGTCGTCAAGAAGAAACTTACTCAGTGGTACCTGCGCATCACCGAGTACGCCGACCGGCTGCTGGAAGATCTCGACCAGCTCGAGGGCCGGTGGCCGGCGAAGGTGCTCACGATGCAGCGCAACTGGATCGGACGCTCCTACGGCGCCGATGTCGAGTTCCAGATCGAGGGCCGCAACGAACCGGTCACCGTGTTCACCACCCGCCCCGACACCCTCCACGGCGCCACTTTCATGGTGGTCGCCCCAGAGAGCGACCTCGCGGCAGAGCTCGCATCGGGCGCATCGGATGCGGTACAGGCACAGTTCCAGGAGTACCTGCAGCAAACGCAGGCAATGGGCGCAATCGACCGCCAGGCAGCCGACCGCGAAAAGACCGGTATCTTCCTCGAACGCTACGGTATCAACCCAATGACCGGTGAGCGCCTGCCGATCTGGACCAGCGACTACGTACTCGCTGACTACGGCCACGGCGCCATCATGGCCGTTCCCGCGCACGACCAGCGCGACCTCGATTTCGCCCGCGCATTCGACCTGCCCATCAAGGTGGTCGTTGATGTCACCACCGGCAGCGACGCCCCGACAGACGACGACGGAAACCGCATCCTGCTTGCCGAACTCGACCCGGCCGCATCCGGCGAAGCGCTCGCGGGAGACGGCACCCTCGTCAACTCTGGCGAGCTCGACGGCCTGGCGAAGGACGAGGCGATTGCCAAGGCAATCGAGATCCTGAGCGAACGCGGAACCGGCGCGGCAGCAACGAACTACCGTCTGCGCGACTGGCTGATCTCACGCCAGCGCTACTGGGGTACCCCCATCCCGGTCATGTATGACGAGCAAGGCAACGAGCTGCTCGTGCCCGAAGACCAGCTGCCCGTGCAGCTGCCGGATGGCGCCGGGCTTGACCTCAAGCCCAAGGGCACCTCGCCACTGGGCGCAGCCACCGAGTGGAAGCAAACCACAACTCCAGAGGGCAAGCCCGCGGTGCGCGACACCGACACGATGGACACCTTCGTCGACTCGTCCTGGTACTTCCTGCGGTTCATCTCGCCGAATAAGGACGATGCCGCACTCGATGTTGAAGCGCTGAAGCAGTGGACTCCGATCGACCAGTACATCGGCGGTGTTGAGCACGCAATCTTGCACCTGCTGTACGCACGGTTCATCACCAAGGTGCTCTACGACCTCGGATACGTGACGTTCGACGAGCCGTTCACTGCGCTGCTGAACCAGGGCATGGTCGTGCTCGAGGGCGCGAAGATGTCCAAGTCGAAGGGCAACTTCATCAAGCTATCGGATGAGCTGGCAGAACACGGTGTGGATGCGGTGCGCACCACGATGCTGTTCGCTTCGCCACCAGAAGAGGACGTTGACTGGGCGACTGTGTCGGTTGCCGGATCCGGTAAGTTCCTCGCGCGCGCCTGGCGACTCGCGAAAGACGTCACCTCGCAGCCGGGTACCGACCCGGCCGATGGCGACCCGAACCTGCGCCGCGCTGTCGCCAAGGTGCTTGACGAGGTGCGCTCCCTCGGCGAATCGTTCAAGTTCAACGTGATTGTCGCGCGCCTGATGGAACTCACCAACGTGACCCGCAAGGCAATCGACTCCGGTGTCGGTGCGGCTGACCCCGCGGTGCGCGAAGCGGTCGAGACGATCGCGATGGTCCTCGACCTGTTCGCTCCATACGTTGCTGAAGATATGTGGCAGCTGCTCGGCCACGACACTTCGGTTGCCTTCGCGCAGTGGCCGGAGGCAGACGAGGCGCTCCTCGTTGCCGACACAGTCACCGCGATCGTGCAGGTTAACGGCAAGCTGCGCGACAAGCTTGAGGTTTCGCCGGCGATTTCGGATGCGGAGCTCGAGCAGCTCGCGCGGGATGCGGGTGGTGCCGTGCGCGCGATTGGTGACGGCAATATCGTCAAGGTGATCGTCAAGGCACCGAAGTTCGTCAACATTGTTGTGAAGTAGCTCGGGGCTGTTTTGGGGCGTCGCGGCGTTTGCTGCGGCGCCCTTTGCCGTACTGGGGCGGGATGCGGATACTGGGGCGAACAGGTGGGATGCGGAATGTATCGCAGCGCCTGTGGATAGTGCCGTTATCCACAGCCCCTTTGCCCGCCGGTGGGCGAGCGCCGGAAGCTGCCTATGCTGCCGCGCGTGACCCACAACGACAACGCGATATTCGCATCCGCCTCGACCTACCAGCACAGCCAACTCGACGATCCCAACGACCGCCCACCGACTCGACCGAACACCGACACTGCCGAGCTTGACGCTCTTTTTGCCGAGCCTGAACGACCCCGCGTGCGCATCGGTATCGGCGCACTCATCATCGCCGGGCTCATCGCCTGCGCGGTGGTCATTTTCGCCATCGCGTTACAGCCGAAAGCAAACGCGCTGCCGGTGGTAAACGACGCGGCCACGACCGCTGCCGCGATCACCCCTGCCGCACCCGCACCATCCGCCGCGCCGGAAACCGTCACAGTGCACGTTGTCGGCCAAGTCCGCGCACCCGGCGTATACGATCTGCCCGCGCAATCACGCGTCACCGACGCCGTGAACGCCGCCGGCGGCGCCCTTGACGATGCCGATATCAGCGCCGTCAACTTCGCGCGCACCATCGTCGACGGCGAACAAATCTACATCCCCAAACCGGGCGAACAGCCACCTTCCGGGGCACAACAACCAGCCGGTAGTACCGGCGGATCAGCAAGTAACGGCGGGCTCATCAATATCAATACGGCAAGCGCCACAGAGCTCGAAACCCTGCCGAGAATCGGCCCCGCGATGGCGCAACGAATTATTGACTATCGCGAGGCAAACGGCGGGTTTGCGGCCGTCGAGGATCTGCGCAACGTCACCGGCATCGGCGAATCCACGTTTGCCGGACTGCGAGACCTGGTGACCGTGTGAGTGAACGACACGAACCTGCGCTGCCACTGCTTGAGGCGCGTCCCGATTTCCGCACCACCGTCATTGCGCTCGCGGTGTGGATGGCGGCATGGTTTGCAGTTGGCGCGCCCGATGCGGCGGTGCTGGTGGGGTGGGCCGTGCTCGGATGCGTTGCGCTCGCGGCTACGGTCGGGTGGCGGTATCGAACGAGAATGCGTCTAGGAGGCACGCGCAGCTGGGGCGTTGTGTTGATGCTCGCTGGCGGTATTGCGGTAGTGCCGCTATTCGCGGTCGGAGCGGCGGATCGGGTCCCGGATGCGGTGGCCGAGCAGGCGGATGCGGCCACGACGCGTTCGTGGCAAGTACAGATCACCGGGGCCGGGAAGCCTGTGCGATCCGGCGCTTCGTTTGGCGCACCGAAGTACCGCTTCAAGGCGCAGCTTCAGCCCGAAGGCGCGCCAGTCGTGCTCATTGCGCCGATCCCTGATGGTGAACGCGCGAGCGTGTTCCCGATCGGGGCGATCGTTGAGGTCGAGGCGCGGGTCAAGCTGACGGATGCGGGTGATCGGGCAGTCGCGGTGTTGCTGAGTAATCAGGCTCCGCAGTTGCGGGCCCCACCGCATCCGCTTCTACAGGCAGTCAGCGATGTGCGCGCACAGCTCGCGAGGGCCGTCGAAGGACTACCGGAACCGGGAAATATGCTCGTACCCGGCCTCGCTGCCGGCGACGAACAGCTCGTGAGCGACTCGCTGGACGCTGATATGAAAGTGTCCTCGCTCACCCACTTAACGGCGGTGTCCGGATCGAATATCGCCATTGTGGTGGCGTGCGCGCTGCTGTTTGGGCGGTTGATTGGGATGCGCAGGGCGTGGCGGTTAGCGCTCGCGCTGCCGGTGACCGCGCTGTTTGTGCTGCTCGTAACCCCGCAGGGTTCGGTGATCCGTGCTGCCGCAATGGCGCTCGTAGTGCTTGCGGTGGGGATGAGCGGTCGCGCCGTACACGGGATGCCCGTATTGGGTGTTGCGGTGACGGTATTGCTGTTGAGCGATCCGTGGCTCAGCCGCGACTACGGGTTCGCGCTGTCAGTAGCGGCAACGGCTGGCATTCTCATCGGTACCGAGCCGTGTAGCCGGTTCCTTGAACGCTGGCTGCCAAAACCGGTGTCGTTGCTGATTGCGGTGCCAGTTGTGGCGCAGATTGCCTGTCAGCCCATCCTGTTGCTGCTCGAACCGTCGTTGCCAACATACGGTGTGCTTGCCAACCTGCTGGCAGCCCCAGCAGCGCCAATTGCCACCGTGCTCGGATTAATCACGGTGCTTGCGATTGCGATCGCGCCATCGCTTGTGGAAATGCTGTGCTGGCTCACCTGGATACCGGCGCAGTGGATCGGCATCGTGGCCGAAGGGATAGCGAGATGGCCGGCAGCACAGATTCCATGGCCTAGCGGACTATTGGGCGCATTGCTGTGGGTGGGTCTCGTTGCACTATTTGTGGTCGCATTATCACGGCGCCCGCCCGCGTGGATGCGTCGGGTCAAGCCGGTAGCTTCGCTGCTGCTAGTTGCCGCGCTGGTGTGCGCCGCAGTTGTGTTCGTCGGGCGAGCAGCCCTGCGGATCCGCGATTTCCCCGCAGATTGGCGCATCGCGGCATGCGACATCGGTCAGGGTGATGCCGTCATGGTGCGTGCAGCGGCACACACCATGCTGATCGACACCGGTGAGGATGCGGCGCGGCTGCATGCCTGCCTGCGGGAGTTCGGGATTGACTACCTCGATGTGCTGCTGCTCACGCATTTCGATATCGACCATGCCGGAGCCGCATCCGACCTCACCATTCCGGTTGGCGCGCTCTGGGTGCCAGACACCGAAGCGGCCCGGCACGAGACCACCGTACAGCGATTTGCACACGCCGGTGTTCCGATCAGTTTCGTTGCGGCAGGGGATCGGGTAACAATCGGCGACCTCGAGATTGAGGTGTTGTGGCCGCTGCGGGAGGGGAACCGGCCATCATCCCTCGCCGACAACGAGGGCAGTGTGGTCTTGCGTGCCGTACCCACCGCATCCTGTCTGACCTCCTGTTTGCGCATGCTGGCGCTTGCCGACTCGGGGGAGTGGGTGCAACGACAACTGCCGCGAGCTCAACTTGCTACCGATGTTGTGAAGGTCGCCCACCATGGCTCGCGTGACCAAGACCCTGAAACCTACGCGGCAACGGGTGCACAGCTCGCACTCATTTCAGTAGGCGCCGATAACGGCTACGGTCATCCAACTGCCAGTGCGCTCTCGATGCTGCACTCTGCTGGGATCGCGTCGATCCGTACGGATGAATACGGTCACCTTGTTGTCGCCGGGGAGTCAGACGGTGGGCCAGTACGAGTGTGGACTCCGCGTCATCCGGGCGAGGGAAATTCATGATTCTTGGTAGATCGGTTACTAAATTGTCACCAAGCACCCGTACCATTGCAGCAACTTGCCACCCGCGGACGCATTTACTGTGCGATTTCAGGGACAAGGCGAGTGGCAACATTGGCGTGAACACTTGACGAAAGGAATAGCATCCAATGTCGATGCCCGGATCGCCCAACCAGCCCGGCCAGAACCCGCAGTATGGCCAGCAGCCCCAGTATGGCCAGCAGGGCCAGTACGGTCAGCAGCCTTCGCAGCAGTACGGAAACGCCGGTCAGTCGCAGTACGGCCAGCAGGGTCAGTACGGACAGTCGCAGTACGGCCAGCAGAACCAGCGGGGTCAGTACGGACAGTCGCAGTACGGCCAGCAGGGTCAGTACGGACAGTCGCAGTACGGCCAGCAGAACCAGTACGGTGGTGGCTCGAACGGCGGTGCTATCAGCTTTAAGGCACCCAAAAACTGGATGGACTTTGCGCCGTACGTCAGCGGTGGTGCAGCACTAATCGCTCTCATCTCGTTGTTCCTCCCGCAGGGGAGTGTTTCAAGCTCGTACGAAGGCGGGTATGGCCCTGCGGAGAGCACATCAGAGTCGTTCAGCTACTTCAGTGGCGGTAACAGTGGTGACGGTGTCATGCTGCTCATCTTCTTCCTGCTGGCGATCGGTGGCGCGGTTGCTGCAATTCTGATGCAGAAGCGCGAGATTCACTTCGCCTCGGCCGTAACTTCGGTCATCGCGGGCATCATTGGCCTCGTCAAATCGTTCGAGATTATGGGGAATACCGGCACCTACGAGGGGTACGGCATGTCCACCTCAGCATCGGCCTCGATCGGATGCTGGCTGGTGTTGATCATGGCGTTCCTGCTGCTCGCTGCAGCAGTGGTTTCGGTGATCGGTGGTCTGAAGCTGCCGGCTCTGTTCCTGACCGGCTCGGGTGGTGCCGGTGGCGCTCAGTTCGGTCAGCAGGGACAGTTCGGTCAGAACCAGTACGGCCAGCAGCCCCAGCAAGGTCAGTATGGCCAGTCGCAGTATGGTCAGCAGTCGCAGCAGGGTGGTCAGTTCGGTCAGTCGCAGTACGGCCAGCAGCCTCAGCAGGGTGGCCAGTTCGGCCAGCAGAGCCAGTATGGTCAGCAGCCTCAGCAGGGTGGCCAGTTCGGCCAGCAGAGCCAGTATGGTCAGCAGCCTCAGCAGGGTGGCCAGTTCGGCCAGCAGAGCCAGTATGGCCAGCAGCCGCAGCAGAGCCAGTATGGTCAGCAGCCTCAGCAGGGCAGTCAGTTCGGCCAGTCGCAGTATGGCCAGCAGAACCAGTACGGCCAGAACCAGTACGGTCAGTCGTCTTCGGGGGCGTCCTCCGCACAGCATGACCAGCCGGGTCAGCGTCCCGAACAGCCTGGCCAGCCTGAGAGCAACCAGCCCGGGCACTAACTCCAACAACATTAGGAGGCTCGTCGCGATCGCGCGGCGGGCCTCCTGCGTATTTCGATACGTTTGCTGTGCGCATTCTCGTGCGCATCAGGAAATGCCAACGATTCGTCGGACCGTCAGACCGCATCCCGCCCACTACTATGGACGCATCCGCTACTGACGCGGAATGCTGTACCAGCCGCATCCAGAAAGCCCCTCATGCCCGCTGCGAAGAAGAACGCCAAAGCCGCTGCAAAGACGAAGCTGCAGCAGGTTTCATGGCTTGAGGTGCGACCGGCGCCCGTTGCGCTGCTGAGTGGAGCCGAAGAATTCTTCGCGGCTGAAGCAATCCGCAACCTGCGCAGCATCCTGCGCACCGAGGATCCCGCGCTCGAAGTGCACGAGATCGACGCTAAACACCACGAACCTGGCGAGTTCAGCACCGTTGTATCGCCGTCACTGTTCATGGAACCGCGGCTGGTGATCGTGCAGAACGTGCACGAGACCACCGACTCGTTGCTCACCGAGGTGATCGACTACCTCCAGGCACCGATCGAAGGCACCACGATCATCCTGCGCCACAAATCCGGTGCGCGCGGCAAGAAACTATTGGATGCGGTCAGGGCGCTTCCAGACGCCATCGAAGTACCGTGCGCGCCACTGAAAGCGAACGAGCTCGACGATTTTGTGCGCACACTCGTGCGCTACGAGCGCCGATCCATTCAGCCGCTCGCCGCCCGCGCGCTGGTGGCCGCGTTCAACACCGATCTTGAGGAGTTGGCGGCGGCCGTACGCCAGCTCATGAATGTCTCCACCGAATCGGAGATTACGCCGGAGCTGGTGGACCGATACTACGGCGGCAGAGTCGAAACGACCGGCTTCAAAATCGCGGATGCGGCCATTGCCGGCCGGCTACCGGATGCGCTGCGGCTGCTACGCGCCGGATTCGATACCGGACTCAACCCGGTACCGATCGTGTCTGCCATCGCAATGAAATTGCGGATGATGGCGAAGGTATCAGGGCTATCCGGGTCGGATGCGCAGCTCGCGGGTACGGTAGGTGCAGCGCCCTGGCAGGTCGGTCAGGCGCGCCGCGAACTGCGCGGCTGGACCGATGAAGAACTCGCCCGGGCTATTCAGCTCACCGCCGAAACCGACCACATGGTGAAGGGAAAATCGCGCGAGCCCGAGTTTGCCGCCGAACGTCTCGTGCGCAAAATCGCCCTGCGAGAGCGGTAGCGATCCCGCGCTGTGTGCTACTTACATAGCGTCGAGATTGCTGTCGATTGCCAGGCGAGCATCACCGCGAGCCAGCCCGCTGCATCGCGGCCGCGAACCCAGCCGCACGCGAACGTTCGTTCTGTACCGGCGCAATCACCTTCGCATCCACGACCTCGGCGATCGCAGCGCGCAACCGCCTGCGGGCACGCCGCGCGCGCCGACGAGCAACACCCGCACTGATCAGCGAGGTGACCAGCCCAAGCACGATCCCGAGCAAGACGCCCAGTGCGATGAACAACCCGGGCACCGGCCAGCCCTCCACAGTGGGGATCTCGGCCGAACCGAACCCGAATCCAAGCGTCCGCATCGCCCAGATCAGCAAATACCAACCGACCCCAACGAGCGCCGCGAGTAACGCCACCACCTGAACGACGGTCACCACCGGCCACCACCAGGAGCGCTGGGCGCCCAGATCCGTTCGCGCAATCGCCAGATCAACCGCATCCGGCAACTCACCGGCAGCCGCAGCACCGGTGTCGCGAATCCGCTGAGCCCACCACTCGGGCAGACCCTCGCTGGCGGAGTTCGTATAGGAACGCACCGCCTGATTGAGGGCCGCCTGCTGGCCGGCGCTCAGCGGAGGGCGGGATGAACGCGGTGTTGTGGGTGTTTCGTGAGGAGTGGAGCTTGGGTCTGGTTGTGAAGAGCCCAGGTGTAGCCGCCGCAGCGGATCCGGCCGAAACCGAAGCAGCCAGCTGGTGACCGGCCACCCGGTTGCCTGACCCGCACGCTTCCGATACGAGCGGGCAACCGCCTGCGAGACCTGCTCTGTGCCCGAGGCGCTGGTAACCGCATCCCGCAACCGCTGGTCAAGACGCGAGGATACGGATGTGCGCGCAGGCTCCGCCACAAACCGGTCAGCGATCTGACGGATATCCGCCGTGAGCCGCTCGGTGGCCGCCACACGCTGCCGCGCAAACTTCGCGATACGCTCGCGCACAGCCGGCACCCCGGCCATCGACCGGGCGCTGGCCGCAAGGACCTCGACGCGATCAAGGCCGTCGTCGCGCACCAGCTCGGTGAGCGAATCCACCACCTGCGGGATCTGCTCGGCCGGGAGCGTATCGATCTGGTTGAGCACCACTGCGGTCACGGCGCTATGCGATGCGAGCGGGCGGATGAAATCACGGTGTAGGGCAGCGTCGGCATACTTTTGCGGATCGACCACCCAAATCAACACGTCGACCTGACCGGCAAGGCGTGTGGCGATCTCGCGGTGCCCGCTACGAACCGAATCGAAATCTGGCAGATCGAGCAGAATCAACGGCAGGGACGCATCCGCCGCGAACGGTGTTGCCGGGACGCGTCGATCGCGCACCTGGAGCCAGTCAAGCAGCGGGGCTGCTCCATCCGGTTGCCAAATGGCTGCCAAGGGTTCGGATGTGGTTGGGCGGCGCACATGCGTATGCGCCAGCGGTTCGCCTACCACCGCGTTGAACAGTGAGGACTTGCCCGACCCGGTCGCGCCGAAGAAGCCAACGACCGTGTGTTCGCTCGAGAGTGAACGCCGAGTTTGTACGGTTTCGAGTACGCGATCGAGTGCTGTGAGTTCTTCCGCTGGCAGTCTGCCGGCCGCAAGGTCGCGGGCGGACTGTAGGTCGCGGATGCGGTCATCGAGGGTGATCCGGCTCATGCGGGAGCCCCGGGGGATGGTTGCTCGCTGACCGCCTGGCCGGGCAGCGAAGCGCTCAGAGCCCGTTCGAATGCGGCGACGGATTCACGAAGTCGGTCGCCATTTCCTGGCGCGGTGACCGGCATTAGCTCTGCGTGGTAGCGCAGCGCCTCGCCGCGGAACAGCGAATCAACGCGCGCACCCAGATCCTGACGTGCCTGCGCCGCAAGTTTACGGACGGCCTCATCGCCGAAAATAGTTTCTAGTAGCTTCTGCCCAACCACCGCAGATCCGCCCGCGATGGCGACTTCGCCGCCGGTGAGTCCAGCCGTGGATGCGAACACGACGATCATTAGCGCGACGGTTACGGCATTCAGCCCCAGGGAGAGCACGCGTGCGCGGGTGCGTTTGCCGGCGGCCTGCTCGCGCACCAAGGCCAGCAGCGCCCCCTGCCATTCGTGCATTACCCGAGCCGCAGCGTCGCCGAGGTGCGAGGATTCCTGCGACAGCTTTGGGTCGCTGAAGATGCGGCGGCCGTTCTCTGTAGCACGCACCCGCTGCCAGCTTGACGATGCGGCGCCGCTCGCCGCATCCACAATCACTGTGTGCAGGCTGTGTTCTAGGGACGCCTCGACCTGCTCTACGGCCTTGGGTTTGCCGGTGAACCAGCCGGTGATGCGATCGCGGGCGCTCGCGACCCAGGTCTCGATGCCGCGGAACACATCCGACGTGCCAACCACATCCTGCCAGCGAGAGAGCACCTCACCGCGCAGGAGGGCGCCATCCTGGGTGGCTTGGTGAACCCGCTCGGCGGCGGCTCGGTACTCGCCGTTGACGGTGTCGATGAGGTCGTTTGCGACCTGCACCTGTGCGTCGCGGGCGGCGGCGACGTCAGTGGCGACGCGGGCGAGTTTGTGTGCGGCGCCGGTTAGTGTGCGCCGGGCAAGATCGTGGCGGGCGGTTGCGTCTTGGGCGAGGGACTCCAGCCATGCGCGGATCGGGGCGATCGTGTGGGGCGGCAACATTCCCCACTGATCGAGCGGCTGCTCGGTAATCGTGAACACTGCTGAGCCCGAAAGGCCGTGTTCGTGGAGCATCCGGTGCAGGTCTTGCGTGATCTCTGCCTCGGCGCCCGGTGGGACACGGTTGAGGATAACCGCGACCGTGATGTCGCGACCGGCCGCGTCATCGAGCAGGCGCCAGGGGACTGCATCCGCATAGCGGTTCGCGGTAGTGACGAAGAACCACAGATCGGCCGCGGCCAGGAGTTGGCTGGCGAGGGCTCGGTTTTCGTCGGCGATCGAGTCGATATCGGGTGCGTCGATCACCGCGACATGACGCGGGATACGGGGATCCTCGACGAGGACCACTGAGCCGATGAGGTTCGCGTCCGGGGCGATGCCCGCGCGAGACGACGGTTGGGTGCTGTCGGCTCTGGTGCCGCGGATGCGCGATAACCCTGGGAGCACGCGGTCGGTTTCGAACCAGGCGCCGTCTGCGGGGGAGTGCAGCAGGATGGGCTGGCGTGTGGTGGGGCGAATCGCGCCGGTGCGGGTAACGGGGCTGCCGACCATGGCGTTCACGATGGTCGATTTGCCGGCGCCGGTGGAACCGCCGACGACGGCGAGTAGGGGTGCGTCGAGGTTCGCAAGCCGAGGTGCGATGTAGTCGTCGATCTGCTGCAGTGCCCAGGATCGCTGCGTTTTTGCCGGCGCCGTCTCGTTGAGGTCGAGTGGCAGCGTGGCGTCGTGAAGCGCGGCTCGCAGTGATTGCAGCGCGGAGTGGGGAAGTTGGGCATCAGACACCCTTCTAGGATGCCCGATTACGCATGGGGATCGGCTGGTCACTGCCCTTTGGGCCCCGTTGTCCTCATGCCACGCGACCCGTAACCACCGGCTGCGCCGCGCATCCCCCTCCTCATCCTCCGCCCAGGCCTGCGTTTTCCCACCGTGCTCTCCTCTCGCCGCACCCTGCCCCCCCCGCGGCCCCCGCACCTCTGCACCCCGGGCCAAACTGTCTCAGAAAGTGAGGGTTTGAGGGGTTATCCGTCTTGTGTGGGTGAAAAGTGAGACAGTTTGACGCGAGGCCGGTGTTAGGGAGGTTGCGCGGGGTGCGGGGGAGAACGCGCGCGAGTTGTGTCGATCCCGGGTCGAACTGTCTCAGAAAATGGGGGTTTGAGGAGTTATCCGTCTTGTGTGGGTGAAAAGTGAGACAGTTTGGCACGCGGGGCCGGGGCGCGGTACGGGGAGAGGGAGGGGGGAGCACGGAGGTGAGACACCGCCGAGGCGCCGAGGCACCGAGGCACCATCCACACCCCGGGAAAGCAATTTGGACCCCGCAACCAGCGGGGCCCAAACGAAGAAGAGCTACTTGGCGATTCCGTTAACCAGCTTCGCGATTGCCGACTTGCGGTTCGCAGCCTGGTTCTTGTGAATGACGCCCTTCGAAACTGCCTTGTCGAGCTTCTTCGAAGCGTGTGCGAGAGCGGTCTGCGCCTGCTCGGCGTTGCCCTCGGCAACAGCTTCGCGAACGTGACGGATCGCGGTGCGGAGCTCCGACTTGTATGCCTTGTTACGCTCGGTCGCCTTGCGGTTGGTGCCGATGCGCTTGATCTGCGACTTGATGTTTGCCACGTGACTACTTTCGTAAAGAGGTTTGGTTTCAACAGTGCGCGGATGCGGGTAGAGGGGCCGCAGCGCGCGTCGCGTCGAGTGGGGTACGCGTAAGCCAACGCCCAACTTTACCAGCAACGAAGCTCTGGCGCAGCCTTCCTTGGAAACGATTGTGGCCGCGAGCAGCAGCCCGCGGCCACAACGTCAGGCGTTAACCACTAGGACCCGTCAGCAGCGGCCTTTTTGGCTGCTGCCCGAGCTGCCTTCGCGCGTTCACGCTCAGCCTGCGCCTGTGCGTCCTGTTCAGCCTTGATTTCGGCAACGTACTGGGCGTGGGCTTCACCGGGCATCCAGCCGCGGTTAACTACGCGAACCTGCCACAGGATCGCCAGCGCCAGCAGAACGACACCGATCACAATCGCAACAATCACGCTCACCGCAGTGCTGTCAGCCTGCATACCCCAGCCGAGGAGCGAGCCGAACCAGCCGAAGTCGGCGTCGCCGAAGGTCGATCCCTTCAAACCGATGCCGTCCATGACGAGGTAGAGCAGCGCGGGGAGGATGGTGATGAGCAGACCGTTGACAAATCCACCGACAATGGCACCGATACGACCACCGGTCGCGTTTCCGTAGACTCCAGCACCACCACCGGTGAAGAAGTGGGGAACCATACCGGGCAGGATGAGCGCCAGACCGAATGCCGGGCCGAGCCAGGTCGCGAGCAGCACCAGCATGACCAGACCGCCGACGAACGACGAAATGAAGCCGATAAGCACCGCGTTCTGTCCGTAGGGGAAGACAATCGGGATGTCCAGTGCGGCTTTCGCACCGGGGACAACCTTCTTAGCAATTCCCTGGAAGGCAGGGATGAGCTCGCCCAGGAAGGTGCGCACACCGTACAGAATCACGGAGACACCGACACCAAACATGAGGCCCTGCATGATTGCCGCCATGACAAACGCGCCACCATCTTCGGCGCCCAGCAGTTCGTACGCGCCGTCGCCGAGGGCGATCATGCCCCACACGGCAAAGACGACGTAAATAAGCACCATCGACAGGGCGGTTGCGACCATCGAGTCGCGCAGGAACGACAGTCCTTGCGGGAACTTAATGTCTTCGGTCGAGCGCGACTTCTTGCCCACAGCCTGCCCAACGGCACCGGCGGCGATGTATCCGAGCGAGCCGAAGTGACCCATCGCGACGGTGTCATTGCCGGTCACACGCTTGGTCCACGGGTGGGTGAACGCTGGCATGGCGACCATGATTACCGCCAGCAGGAATGCGCCAACGAGCACGGTGAGCCAGGTTGCTTCAGCGCCGAAGCCGATCGACAGCAGCACTGAGAGCATCATCGCCATGAACACCATGTGGTGCCCGGTGAGGAACACGTAGCTCAGCGGAGTGAATCGCGCCAGCACCAGCATCAGCAAGAAGCCGAGCGCGAGGATGTAGGCGCTGTTGGCCCCGAACTGGTCGGCAGCCATAGCGGAGACCACTTCGTTCGTGGGCACGACACCTTCGGCTCCGGTAACGCCCAGCACGAGCTCACCAAGCGGTTCGAGCGAGGAGACGACGACGCTGGCGCCGGCTCCGAGGATGAGGAATCCGAGTGCAGATTTGAGGGCGCCGCCGATGACCTGACCGGCAGACTTACCGAGGGCAATCAGACCGATGGCGACGATAATGCCCACCAGATACGCGGGCACATTGAGAATCTGTTGTCCGATGAAATTAAGGACATCGACCAACCAATCCATGTTGGTTCCTTTCTACGGTTGGGCTATCGCCCGTGATCGAGCCGTCAGGCTCTACTGGGGTCGCGCTTATTACAGGTCGAGCGCGTCGACAAGTTTTTGACGAATCTCGTCCTGGTCGACGAAGTTGTCGACGATGACGATTGGGGCGTCCAGCTCACCCAGCTGCGTTGCCAGTTCTGCGCTGGTCATAACGAGGTCGGCCGTGGCTGCGGCTCCGCGCGCCGAGGAGATGTCGGCGGCTTCAACGTCGGCGCTTTCACCGAGTTCGGTGAGCGCGTTGTCGATGTTCATCTTGAGCAGCACCGAGGTGCCGATTCCCATGCCACATACTGCGATGATCTTCATTGATTGGGCCTTTCGTTCGAGGCGGATGTGTACTAAACGGGTACTGGTTGGGTGCGAAACGCATCGCCAACAATTCGCGGCTGTCGCGCGCTGTTCGGATGCATTCGGCCCGCGTCGGGTGCGTGGGAGTTAGCCAAGCAGTTCGGCGCGTATTTGTTCGGCATCTTCGGATGCACGCAGTCGCGCGAGCATGTCGGGGTTGGTGAGCACGCGCGCGAGTTTGGACATGACTTCCAGGTGCGAGTCATGGTCAATCGCCGCCAGGCCGACCACCAAGGTGACCGGGTCGTTGAGCTCGTTGCCGAACTCCACCGGTTCCGCCAGGGAGATCCAGCTGAGTCCGGTGCGCAGCACCGCTTCAGACGGGCGCGCGTGCGCGAGCGCGAATCCGGGTGCGACCACAATGTAGGGGCCGAGGTTTTCGATGGCCTCGATCATCTGGTCGGTGTAGTTGTCCGTCGTGGTGCCGGCGGTGACGAGTGAGTCACCGGCTGCACGCACAGCCTCGCGCCAATCGGCGGTGGGTACGTTGAAACGGATGGCGCTGGCGGGTAGGACATCCGAAGTCATCGGCTACCTCGTTTCACTATCGGTGCTGTCGCGCTGAGTGCGCTCAGGGCATCCCGTGATGTAACCAACAGTTTACCTGAATGTGCGCGTGTTCGGGGATGCGAACAGCGTTGCGCCCAAAGAGGGGTCACATCCTTAGTTCGTTTGTAAGGAATCCAGCGCAAGCACTAGTTCTGCGCGGATGCGTGCGCTATCCAAACTGAGCCCAAGTCGTGCTGAGGCAAGGTCGATTCTGCGGCGAACGACATTGCGGTGAACGCCCAGCTGCCTAGCGGTCGCATCCCAGTTTCCGTGCTGCTGTAGCCAGGCGTGCAGCGTGTCACTCAGCTCGGTTGTTTTGGAATCGTCAGGGTCGCCGAGCTGGCCGAGCAGCGATTGGCTAGCAGCACGTTGCACGGGCGTGGGTGCAAGACCGTGCCAGACGCCAACATCGTTGTGTTGGGCCACGAGTGCTTGGGCTTGCTCCATAGCGAACGGGATGTCGTCAGGGTGGTCAACCGTTTCGACGGTGATATCCCATCCGGAACCGGATAGCGCATTGAGTTGCGTTTGGCTGGGGCGGCGCGCGAGTACTGCCCTCAGGCAACCCTGATTGATATCAACCAGTGGGGTTCCGAGCGAAGCGCGCCACCAGGCGAGATCGTGTCCGCGAATGGTTGAACCGTCGTTTGGGCGACAAACAGCGACGCTGAACCCATGATTACTCTCCAACGCTTTACGAAGTTCCTGCGCGGCGTGCTGCCGTTCGTGGCGGTCGGGTCGGGCGAGGGATGAGAGTAGCAGTGACATGAGCAGTGCATCGATCTTGGTGGAAGCTGCACCAGTGTCGGTATAGATCAACTCCAGTAGCGCTGCCGCTCGAAGTTCGGCGGTGAGCTCGGTACTGCCGATGCTTGCATCGGTGACGATCGTGATGCGCCCGGGGATTGGTACGCGGGCTTTGGGCGAGCGAAGCGTAGTGGACAGTACATCGAGCTGGCCTTCAAGGATGCGGTATCGGCGGCTTTTGTCGATGGTGCGGTTGGAGGATTCGGTGATCGGTTGCGCTGTCACTTCGGGGATGAGCTCAGCGCTGGTGTATGGGCCAGTACTGCCGGTATGAAGGACCTCGTCGCCGAGTTCAATCACCGCGACAAGATTCAGTCGTCGAGCAAGTGAGTTTGCGATATGGGATGCGGGGGAGCGGCTTACGGCGGCTTTCAACAGGTCGAAGGTGACGGCATTCAGCGTTTCCAATGATTCGTGTCGACGAGCCGCCAGGGCGCGATGGAATGCCGAGATGACGTCGATGAAGGCAACTGGCTCTGGGAACGCGATCAGGGGGAGTTGATTGCGTTCGCAAGCTTTGATCAGGCCAGTAGGCACCCGTGTGTATACGGGTTCGATCCCGAATCCTATGGCGCGCACTCCGGCGGCAACGAGCGATTTGACGTATTGCTCGAACCAGTCGTCGGAGTCTTGAAATCCCAGCCCGGTGGTGAGTAGCAACTCGCCACCAAGCAAATGCGCGGACACATCGGTTAGATCAAGAACCTGGACAGCGGTGATACCGAGTGACAGTGATTTCTCAGTCGCATCGATGCCTCGGGACTCAAGTTCTGGCATCGCCAATAGTTCACCGATGGTGACCGTCGCTTCGGGGGATGCGACAGTGACACGTCGTGTTGTCCGAGACGTGGTCTTCTTCGTGACGCGCTCGCTACTCATAGGTTGAATTATCCCAAATGAGCGTGAAACAAGACGGTTCATCCCTTTAGCCATGCGCTCAGTCGGCCTAATTTAGAAGGAAATTGGTCAAAGTACTGGCCCGATATGCACTTTGGAGGGGACAACGTGGTCCTAGATAACGTCATCATTCTTGTCTACATCCTTGCCATGCTTGGTATGGGATACATCGGGTATCGGCGAACCAAATCGCAAGACGACTACCTGGTTGCTGGTCGAAGGCTTGGGATCTTCATGTACTCGTCCACGCTCTCGGTCGTTGTGCTCGGTGGTGCCTCCCTGGTGGGAGGAATTGGTCTGGGGTACGAGTTTGGTATTTCCGGGGCATGGCTTGTCACCGCCATTGCGCTTGGCATCTTGGTGCTCTCGGGTGTGCTGGCAAAGCGGCTAACCAAGTTGCGTATCTATACCGTCACCCAGATGCTGGACCTGCGATATGGCGGCAGTTCAGCGCCGTTCTCGGGAATTGTGATGTTCCTGTACACGTTCATGCTGGCTGTGACCTCGACGTTGGCCTACGCGACTGTCTTTCACGTGCTGTTCGGTTGGGAAAACTGGGCGGGCATCCTCGTGGGCGGTGCGATTGTGATTCTGTATTCCTCGCTCGGCGGGATGTGGTCGATCACGATCACTGACTTCGTGCAGTTCGTTGTGATGACCGTTGGCGTCTTCGTGTTGCTGTTGCCGATTACCTACACGCAGGCCGGTGGATGGGATGCGATCATTGACCGTCTCGGTGACTCGTTCGCGTCCCCGACAGCAATCGGTGGCGCCTCGATCGTGACCTACATCATTGTCTACACTCTCGGTCTGCTCATCGGGCAGGACATTTGGCAGCGCGTGTTCACGGCCCGTACTGCGAACACTGCTCGGAACGGCGGTCTGATCGCGGGCGTATACATCCTGTTGTTCGCCATCGCCGGAGCGATCATCGGTATGGCGGCGCACGTACTGCTGCCAGAGCTTGCTCATCCGGACGACGCTTTCGCCGCCGTTGTTGACCAGGTGCTTCCGCACGGACTGCGCGGGCTGGTGCTCGCGGCCGGTTTGGCAACAATGATGTCTACTGCTTCCGGTGCGCTCATCGCAGCTTCGACAGTCTTTACCAAGGACGTACTTCCGCTGTTCAATCCGAAGGCGCGGGAACAGTCAGAGCTCGTCGGTGCATCCACCGACGCCGATGCCCACCTGCACGGCTTCCGAGGTGTCATGCTGATTGTCGGTGCAGCGATCCTGGGAACCGCAATGATCATGACCTCGGTTGTGGGTGCACTCACCATCGCGTACAACATTCTCGTCGCAGCGTTGCTGGTCCCGATCGTCGGTGGAATGCTCTGGCAGCGAGCAAACCGCACCGGTGCGTACGCCGGAATTGTGGCTGGCGCGGCGGCGGTGATTATCGGCATGTTCGTATGGGGTGAGATGGCGAACGAACCCATCTATGTCGGTCTCGGTGCAAGCCTGGTCGCTTTCCTCATCGGTACCGCGGTCGGCTCCCCGACGTCTCAGGAAACGATCGATCACTGGCATGAGCGACTGGCCGCATCCGATGAGTTCGATCTATCAACCGGGCTGATCGACATCATCCAGGCCCGGGAAGCGAACAATGCCGAGCCGGACAGCGCAGCACCTGCCCGTAAACCCGAATCAAACGCGTAAGCGATCGCTCTTACCTACATCACGGCCATCCGCAATCAATTAAGGAGCTATCTCATGACTGAACAACAGCGTTCCGCTGACTTTCTGCCGCAAAACAGCACACTGCGCGCTGAACGAGTCGTTGAAAACGGCTTCGTCGGCCCGGTGAACTCCGCACTCGTAGCCCGCTACGCAGGGCTGAGCACCTTCGGTCTGCTGCCTCAAGTCACTGAGGTAGACCGGGCTGATATCGCAGTCGTAGGTGTCCCGTGGGATGCGGGTGTTTCGTACCGTTCGGGTGCCCGGTTCGGTCCGGCGCACGTGCGTCAGTCGTCACGGTTGCTGCGTCCCTACAACCCGCCGATGGACACCTCCCCGTTTGCCGGGTGTCAGGTCGTTGACGCGGGCGATATCGCACTAAACCCCTTCAACATCGATGAGGCAGTTGAGCACCTCACCGAAGCCGCGTCATCGTTCGTCGACAACGGGATGAGCCTGGTCACCATCGGCGGCGACCACACCATCGCACTGCCGATGCTGCGCGCTGTCGCAAAGAAACACGGGCCCGTTGCGCTGCTGCACTTTGACGCACACCTGGACACTTGGGACACCTACCAGGGAGCCGATTACACGCACGGCACCCCGTTCCGCCGCGCGGTAGAGGAGGGGATCCTCGACACGGATGCCATTGCGCACGTCGGTACCCGCGGACCCCTGTACGGTGCATCAGACCTCGATGACGACGAGCGGATGGGATTCGGAATCCTGACCTCGCGCGATGTCCACCGACTGGGCATCGACGACTCCGTGAAGTGGTTGCGCGAGCGGATCGGTGAGCGCCCGCTGTACGTATCGCTGGACATCGATGTGCTCGACCCGGCGTTCGCTCCGGGTACGGGAACGCCCGAGGCGGGTGGATTGTCCTCGCTGGTGATCCTTGAGCTGCTGCGCGGGCTGGATGGGCTCAACATCGTTGGCGCTGACGTCGTGGAGGTGCTGCCCGCATACGACCACGCCGAAGTAACCGGTGTTGCAGCTGCACACGTGGCCTACGAGTTCATCACGCTGATCGCACGCAAAAAAGCCGGTCTGGCCTAGGGAGGCGCCTGTGGCAAACCCGTCCGCTTCGACACGTATCGGTGGCGATCTGGTACTCGAGACCCTGCAAGCGCTGGGCGCGGAACTGGTCATCGGCCTGCCCGGTCAGCACGCGCTCGGACTGTTTGATGCGCTGCGTCGTGTGAACATTCCCTACCTCGGTGCACGCGTAGAGAACAACGCCGGTTTCATGGCTGACGGTGCCGCGCGCATGAGCGGCACCGTCACGCCGCTGCTGCTGTCGACAGGGCCCGGAGCGCTTACCTCATTGGCTGCACTTCAGGAAGCGGCCGCCAGTTCGATCCCGGTGCTGGCGATCAGCGCGCAGATTCCCGTTGCCGGCCTCGGCGGCGGTCGTCACGGATACCTGCACGAGCTGCCCGATCAATCCGCGTCGTTTCGCGGCGTGGTGAAGCACGTGCGCACCGTGCGAAACATTGTACAGATCGTGTCGGGAGTCGAAGAAGCTTGGCAGATTGCGGCCAGTGTGCCGCAGGGCCCGGTGCTGTTGGAAGTACCCCAGGATGTGCTCCTGGAAGCGGCCGACCGCATCCCGAAGCCCACCCGAAGAAGCCCGCACTTGCCGCAGCTCGCTGCACCGCCCGAAGTGATCGACTACGCAGCCAGCATGCTTCGCGAGGCTGAGCGTCCGGCCATTCTTGCCGGTGGCGGGGTTGCTCGGGCAGGGGATGCAGCACAAGCAGCACTCGTGGATGTGGCGGAGTGGTTCGACGCGCCGGTGGTCACCACGATCGGCGGCAAAGGAACGTTCCCGCTTGACCATCCGCTGTCAGCCGGCGGGTTCATCGAGGACATCGCTACGACGGAACTCCTTGAGAACGCCGACGTGTTGTTGGTCATCGGCTCGGGGTTGGGTGAGCTGTCGAGTAACTACCACACCTTCGCGCCGACAGGCAGAGTCATTCACCTGGAAGCAGACCTCGGCAAGCTCGGTGCAAACCACAAGAGCACCGGTATTCATGCGGATGCCGCGTTAGCGCTACCGGCGCTCGCTGAAGCCGTGAAACGGACCGAATCGAACGCCGGCACGAAACACGGTGCTGAGCGAGCGAAAACACTAGTACGCACCGTCAATGATCGATTGGATGCACAGCCCCTTGAGCGGGAACGCGCGTTGCTCGAAGCGATCCGGCGGGCGACTCCCGATACCGTCGCATCCTGCTGGGATATGACCATCGCGGCCTATTGGGCGTGGTCGGTGTGGGAACCGCGCGGGGGAGAGTTTGCCTCGGCTCAGGGCGCTGGTGGGCTCGGTTACGGTCTACCGGCCGCAATCGGTATGGCAGCAGCCTGTCGAGTTACGAATGAGACCGGTCCAGTGCTTGCGGTGAGCGGCGATGGCGGTGCGCTGTACTCGATCGCCGAGCTTGCCGTGCTCGCGCAAGAACAGCTGCCGGTGGTGTGGCTCATCGTCGATGATGGTGGCTACGGTGTGCTCCGTAGCTATATGAATGCAACCTTCGGTGGGGCGACCGCAACCGAACTTGCTCGCCCCGATTACGTCGCTCTTGCGAAGTCATTTGGTATCGCTGCTGAATCAGTGGATGCCGAGAACGTGGGGGACGCACTTGCGCGGGCGTATGCATCCGGGAAACCGGCGGTCGTGGTCGTTGCTACGCATCTCGATCTATTCGAACCCACTCACCTTGAGCGGCTGGCGGAATAAGGCCACCGCGGATAGCCGGGGCTGTGGGCGTCGATTGCGTCCCAGCCTCGGCTACTTGAACATTCAACACACATCCGTAATCACCACCCGTGCCTGCGAGGAGCGAGCACACCGGGCAAATACGTGCGAGAATGGCGCTCACCATGCCGAATCAGCCTAAAATCTTGCAGCCGCTGGCGACACCCGCCGAGCGCATCCGCAATTTCTGCATCATTGCGCATATCGACCACGGAAAATCCACCCTGGCCGACCGCATGCTGCAACTCACCGGTTCGGTCGAAGACCGGGTCATGCGGGCCCAGTACCTCGACAAGATGGAACTCGAACGCGAACGCGGCATCACCATCAAGTCGCAGGCCGTGCGCATGCCCTGGCACATCAGCGGGGATGACTACATCCTGAACATGATCGACACCCCCGGTCACGTCGACTTCTCCTATGAGGTTTCCCGCTCGCTTGCCGCCTGTGAGGGTGCGGTGCTGTTGGTGGATGCGGCCCAGGGCATCGAAGCGCAGACGCTCGCAAACCTGTACCTCGCCATCGAGAACGATCTCGAGATCATCCCGGTACTTAACAAGATTGACCTGCCCGCGGCCGACCCGGACCGCTACGCGGCCGAAATCGCCGGCCTCATCGGCGGTGACCCCGATGACGTGCTGCGCGTATCCGGTAAGACGGGCGAGGGAGTGGATGCGCTCCTCGACCGAATCGTGGACCGCATCCCCGCACCCACTGGCGACCGCGAAGCCCCCGCGCGTGCGATGATTTTCGACTCTGTCTACGACACCTACCGCGGCGTGGTCACCTACGTTCGCGTTATCGACGGCGAGATTCGTGCCGGCGAGAAGATCCAGATGATTTCTACCGGCGCGAACCACGAACTGCTAGAGCTTGGGGTAGCGGCGCCAGAACCGCAGAAAGCGACAGGCCTTGCTGTTGGTGAAGTGGGCTACCTGATCACCGGTGTTAAGGATGTGCGCCAATCGAAGGTTGGTGACACGGTTACCACCGCGAAGAACCCGGCAACCGAAGCGCTGCCGGGATACGTGGAACCGAAACCGATGGTGTTCTCGGGTCTGTACCCGATCGAAGCGGGCGACTACACCGAATTGCGTGAGGCGCTCGACAAACTAAAGCTCGAGGACGCTGCCCTCAACTACGAACCCGAAACCTCTGTGGCGCTCGGATTCGGATTCCGCGTGGGCTTCCTCGGCCTGCTCCACCTGGAGATCATTACCGAACGGCTCTCTCGCGAATTCGACCTCGACATCATCACCACCGCGCCCAGTGTGACCTACGACGTCATCACCGAAGACGGAGTGAAACATCACGTCACCAACCCGTCCGAATTCCCCGAGGGGAAGATCAATGAGGTTCGCGAACCGGTTGTGCGCGCCAGCATCCTGGTGCCGAAGGAGTACATCGGCAAGGTGATGGAGCTGTGCGAATCCCGCCGCGGCTCGCTGGTGTCGATGGAGTACCTCTCCGAAGAGCGCGTTGAGCTGCGTTACACCCTGCCGCTGGGCGAGATCGTGTTCGACTTCTTCGACCAGCTAAAGTCGCGAACGCAAGGGTACGCATCCCTTGACTACGAACCGATCGGCGATCAGGCCGACGACCTCGTGAAGGTCGACATCCTGCTGCAGGGCGAGAAGGTGGATGCGTTCAGCGCGATCGTGCACCGCGACGCAGCCTATAGCTACGGCACGATGATGGCTGAACGCCTGCGCAAACTCATCCCGAGGCAGCAGTTTGAGGTGCCTGTTCAGGCGGCGATCGGCGCCCGAATCATTGCCCGCGAAACCATCCGCGCGATCCGCAAGGACGTCCTCGCGAAGTGCTACGGCGGTGACATTAGCCGTAAGCGCAAACTGCTCGAGAAGCAAAAAGAGGGTAAGAAGCGGATGAAGATGGTCGGCCGTGTTGAGGTGCCGCAGAAGGCGTTTATCGCGGCCCTTTCGGGCGACGTCGAAGAGAAACAGAAGTAACGCCATCGGCGATCGCGTCGCCGAATCGACGTTGTGCGGGGTTGTCAACCGTACCCCGCACAACGTCGTTACGCAGTCATGATGAGGGCCACGCCCGTGCCGATGAGCCCTCCCACCAGCGAGAGCGCACCAATCGGGATGAGCACTTTCAGGCCATTCGGTTTCTGTGGGTCGCGACCGGTGACCGACAGGAAAAAGCCCGCGGGCATGAGGATGGCGGCATAGAGCACAAAGTCGGCTGCGAACGAGCCCCAGTTCGGAACGCCCTCGGCAGACATCAGCACGTGCAAGAGAATTCCGAGCGTGACAAACATGCCGGCGTGGGCGTGCCCGGCGCGGTAGTAATTCTTCTGGAGTTCGTTGGCCTCGTGATCGCCGTTGACGACGCTCAGCACAAAGCTGCCGCCGAATGCGACGGTAACCAGGATGATGACGACAATTCCAAGCCAAACGGGGTTGTCGATAACCATGGTGAGTCTCCTTGGTGGATTGCGATTGAGTCAGGTCGAGTCGGTTGGTTCTTGGGCGGCGGTAACAACGCGGCTGGAGCACGGTTACGGCAATGGCGGCGAGCTATACAGCATTCGCCCTGCGCGTTCCGCGAGCTCGAGCAGCGGTGGTGTGCCGAGCACGTCGAGCACTTCGCTGTGGTCGAAGGCACCGCTGCTGTGGAGCACGACGAGGCCGTGCATTAAGGACCATCCCGCGACAGTTGCCGCGGCCATATCCTGCTTCGCCTTCGGGTCGTTGAACTCCTCGAGGCCAGCGCCGATTTGATCGAAGGCGCGTTTTCTCGCTTCGCGCAATGCCGGATCATCAACGACGACAAGGTCTTGATCGAACATGACCGGCAGGTGCCCGGGATGGTCGGCACAAAACTGCACGTAAGCGAGCCCGATTGCGAGAAAGTTGCCGGGCTGCTCGCGCCGCGTGGCGCTGAGCGAATCGGCCAACAGTTCGAACCCCTGCGTGGCGAGCGCATTAAACAAGCCCTCGCGCGACCCGAAATGGTGGCGGGGCGCGGTGTGAGATACGCCAATCGCTGCTGCGATCGCGCGGAACGACACCGCATTCACGCCCGTGCGAGCGATTTCTTGCGCCGTCTTGTCGAGCATGACGGCTCGAAGGTCGCCGTGGTGGTAGGAATCAGCCATGACATTATCTTGCCACTGGTAAGTTGCCAGTGGAAAGATTGGGCCAGTGAACACTCTGTGAACGCACAATGAAGTGCGCCCGCGGAGTAGTCGGTGGACGCACACTAGTCATTGACCCGTAAGCCAGCGTTGCTAGCGTCACTCGCATGCGCTTTGGAATCGACTTCGGCACGACCCGCACCCTCATTGCTGCGGTCGACCGTGGCAACTATCCGGTCGTGGGTATCGACGATATTGGCGGCGACCCGCACGAGCACGCGCCCACGGTCGTAGCGCTTGACTGTGATCGGCTGGTGTGCGGATGGGAAGCGATTAAACACGCACAGGGTAGGCCCCTGCTTGCGCGGTCCTTCAAACGGTTACTGTCGTTGCCGGATACGAACGCGCAGACCCCGGTCGCCATTGGGGATACCTCGCGTCCGCTTGGCGAAGTCCTGGCGGCGTTCGCTCAGTACGTTGCTGATTGCATCCGCCAAAGCACGATCATGGCCGACCGCGAGCACGAGCCGATCGAAGCGATCATCGGTGTACCCGCGAACTCCCACAGCACCCAGCGCTTGCTGACCCTTGATGCATTTCAACGCGCCGGAATTACTGTGTTGGCGCTTGTGAACGAGCCGAGCGCTGCCGCCTTTGAATACACGCACCGGCACTCACGTAGCCTGAACTCCAAACGCACCAGCATTGTGGTGTACGACTTGGGCGGCGGCACGTTTGATGCCTCGCTGGTGCGAATTGACGGTACCGATCACGAGGTGGTGCAATCGCTCGGCGTGAGCCGCCTCGGCGGTGATGACTTCGATGAGGTACTCGCCGATCTCGCGCTTGCTGCTGCTGGACGAGAAGGGGATGTCTTCGGTGACCGCGCTCGCGGGCGGCTACTTGATGAGGCCCGAACCGCCAAAGAACGTCTGGCGCCACAGTCACGCCGGATGGTGCTTGAGCTTGGCGATGACGATGTCGTGGTACCCGTCGATGAGTTTTATTCGGCGACGACGCCACTGGTTGCCCGATCGATTGAGGCGATGCGGCCGTTGATCGGGGAGACTGAGGCGGGCACGTTGTCGCGGACCGATATTGCCGGCATCTACCTGGTTGGTGGGGCCAGCGGGTTGCCGTTGGTGCCGCGAGTGCTGCGTGCAGAGTTCGGGCGACGCGTTCACCGCTCACCGTACCCCGCGGCCTCGACGGCGATTGGGTTGGCCATCGCAGCGGATCCAAACTCGGGCTACCGGCTGCGGGATCGGCTCT
Source organism: Pseudoclavibacter sp. Marseille-Q3772 (assembly GCF_916618895.1). Classification (NCBI taxonomy): domain Bacteria; kingdom Bacillati; phylum Actinomycetota; class Actinomycetes; order Micrococcales; family Microbacteriaceae; genus Pseudoclavibacter; species Pseudoclavibacter sp. Marseille-Q3772. The sequence continues at coordinate 698,374 of NZ_OU745391.1, read as the reverse complement.
CGCGGGGGATCGGCGTGTTCCGCGAGCGCGACTCGGGCAGCGCCGTGGCCTTCGATGCGCTCGTGTCGCCAGCGCAGCCGGCTGGGCAGGACGGTACGGTCACGGTGACTCGGCGGTATCGCGCCGCGCACAATCTTGGGTGTTTCCGGTTCGTTGAGTATTCGGCGCTGGATGCGGCTGGTGACACGGTTGGAGACATCACGTTGCTGGCGGAGATCTTGGTGCCGTTTGACCCGGAGTTGCGTGACGGCCGTGACCTGAGTCGGGTTGTTGTCCGGCGGCAGGATGCGGGTCCAGAGGTGGTCGAGACCGTTCACGTGGATACGAATGGCATCACCAGCATCGAGATCGAGATCCCCGAACATGGGTACTCAACCAGTGTTGAAATTGCTGCCACCAGGTGATTGAAACCGGAGCGTGGCAGCACGGCTGACCGAGGTGGGTTGACGTCCCACACTCCAAAGCAAACAGCTGGTGGGCCGAGCCAATCCGTGCGACCCACCAGCTCCTTAGTGTTGGTTACGCTTCGTCGCGCTGTTGTTTGAGAATTGCTTCAGGAATAGTTACAGATGCAGTTTCCAAGTCTTGTTTCATGATGAGTGACCGGCCGCGAGTCTCGGGGATTGACAGCACCGTGATGATCCCAACGACACCAACTCCCGTCAGGAAATAACCGGGGACGATGAGGTTTCCGGTTGTATCTAGGAGCCAAGTCAAAATGTAGGGTGCAGTACCGGCGAATAGTGCCGCAGTGAGCGCGTAGGCGATGGAGAGGCCGCTTTGCCGTGTTCTCGTCGGGAAGAGTTCAACGACGGTGACCGCGTGTGTTCCTAGGACGATAGCCAACATGAAAGCGAGACCAAAGGTTGAGGCCAAAACCGCCCAATCTTCGCCGATGTTCATGAGCATAAACATGGGTGTGGAAAGCACAGTCAAAGCGATAGCGGCAAACATCAGAACCGGTTTACGTCCGATTTTGTCGGACACGATTCCCGCAATTGGAACAACGATGAGTCCGAGCGTTGATGCGAGTGTGGAGAGTAACGCCGCACGATCCGGATCGACCCCGAGATTTACTTCCTGATAGGTAAGCAGGAACACGAGCACGACATAGAACGTGACGTTCATGAAGATTTCCATGCCACACGTCTGGAAAAACTCCTTGGAGTTGCGTTGGAATACTTCTTTTACCGGTGCGTGTGAGACTGTTTCGAGGCTCTTGAGTTGTTCGAACTCGGGAGTGTCCTCAATCTTCTGGCGAATGTACAAGCCAATTACGCCGAGTGGGACAGTGATTAGGAATGGGATACGCCACGCCCAATCAACGATCTGTTCGGCTGTGAACATCTGGCCGAGTAACCAGACCACCAACGACGCCAACAGGAACCCGAGCAGAGAGCCAAACTCGAGCCAACTCACACCAAATCCGCGCCGTTTTGCTGGCGAAAACTCGCCCAAGAATGCGGCCGCACTACCAAATTCGCCGCCAGCGGCCAAACCTTGCACGACTCGAGTGGCGATCAACAGGAGCGGAGCCGCAAGGCCAATGATTTTGTAGCCAGGCAGCAATCCAAGGATGAGGGTGGAGATTGCCATGGCAAGAATGACCACAGTGAGCGTTTTCTTGCGACCGAGCCGGTCGCCAAGACGACCGAACAGAATGGCTCCCAATGGCCTAACGAAAAACGAAACTGCAAAGACTGCGAAAGTCGCCAATAGTCCTGCCGTTTTGTCACCCTCAGGAAAGAATACCTGAGAAATCGTGGTCGCCATGTAGGCGTATACAGCCCAATCAAACCAGTGCACGAGAACGCCGATCGATCCGGCGAACACGCTCAGTCTTAGGTTTTTCTGATTGACGATCTTGTTGACTTGCAGCCCCGTTGATGCAGTCATAATGCTAATTCTCCTAAGCTAAACGGTCAGGATTTCCTGTCCTTTGAAGTGACACGTCGTATGCGGTCCAAGCAAGTGCAAGCGCACCGTCGCGCAGTGCTTGCTCAGCGAGTTCGCCGACACAGGCATCGGCAAACTCTGGTTGGTGATTGCTCGCAGTGCTGCCAACACCGATATAAGGATGGATGGCGTCGATCACTTGCGAGACGTTTCCCATGTCTGTGGACGCGCGCGCCATCGCGGCCGCCAGCGGGTCGACATCGAAATTGCGGCCGATTGCGGTGGCATTCGCCCGATAGAGTTCGAGCGCTTCCTCATCCGTGTTCATATCCGCGTAGCGTTTGCTTTCGGGAGTGATGGTGAGAGTGGCGCCCGTCGCGAGGGCGCCTGCCTCGAAACATTTGGTTACGCGATCCTCCAGCGCAATGAGCTCATCGAGCGTTTGTGCACGCACATACCAGCGCCCTTCGGTTCGTTCTGGGATGGCGTTCGGAGCCTGTCCACCCACTGTCTGAATTCCGTGGACGCGCACGCCAGGCGGAAGCTGTTGACGCAGCATTGCAATGGCGACCTGAGCGATGGCGAAGGCATCGTTGGCATTCACACCCCGATCTGGGTATGCGGCGGCATGCGCAGACGTTCCCTCATACAGCACGTGCCAATGGGCGACTGCAAATGGCTGGGACCGCGCTACATCCACCGGGGCCGGGTGCGCCATACAAGCGAAATCAAGATTGCGGAAAGCACCGCGCTCGAGCAACTCGATCTTGCCGCCACCGCCTTCTTCCGCGGGAGTGCCAATGACCTCAACACTGACACCAAGTGCTTGAGCTACGGATGCAAAGGCAAGTGCAGCACCAACCGACATGGCAGCAATCAGGTTATGACCGCAAGCGTGTCCCATCCCCGGTAGGGCATCGTATTCGGCAATGAAACCCACTCGAAACCTGGAGCCAGGCGCTTCAAAGACTGCTCGAAATGCGGTATCGAGCTCAAGGTAGGGGTGCGTTACTTCGAAACCGTTCTCACGCAGCACCGCCGCAATGTGTGCTGAGGATTCGTGCTCCTGCCACGCAGTTTCGGGATGCGCATGTAGCCACCTCGCGAGATCAATCGCGAGCGGTTCATATGCGTGCAGTTGCTCGCGGATACGGTCTTTGTCTTCCTCGCTCATAGTGCTATTCATCACCAGGTACGCCGTAGGAAGGTGCCTTTGTGGGATCGATGCCGCGGGTAATGTAGTCAGCCTTCTGAGGCATCCATACCTGCACCAAATCAGCAAGGTCACCGATTGGATCATCCGACCAGTCAACGCGCAGATCAGTTACTCGCCAGCCGGCGTCACCCACAACCGCAAGACCGGCCGAGTGGAGCGGTCCCTCCTCGCCGCCAGCAGCGAGCGCGGCGCGAAGACCAGCGACAAGTCGATCTTCAACCGTGCCTGAGGTCTGCTCCACTGTCGAAACGAGCGCCTCGAGGACTTCCAGCGAGGCGAGCATGTTCCCGGCTGCCACAATGTTCGGACGTGACCGGCTCCCGTAAGTGCCGAGTGAGCGTTCACCTGAATGAACCGCAGAGTTTCCATCAGCATCCAAAACGACGAGCTGCCGGTATTCCAATGTTTGTGAATCTGCGTTCGCCAGCACCGTGCTGAGCGCGTCGCCGGCAGGCTGCCCGTTCTTCAGGTGTGCTAACAGTTCATGTCCTAAGCGCGGATCGGTGACATTCTGTGAGCTTGCAGCGCCGACCCCATCGGCTAGGTTGAGGCATCGAGCTGCGACTGCAGGAGATGAAGAAGAAACAGCAGCACCAAGTTCCCCCGTTTGTGGGTCACGCAACAATACTGAAAAGGTCATGAGGGTCCTCCTCGAGTGATCTGACGGGTCGGTTGATGCTTAAGAGCGCGTCTATGCGCTGTTGGAGTCGCTGATTACTGCGGTCGCGTCGATCTCGACCAACCACTCGGGGCGTGCCAAGGCCTGGACGACGATGCCGGTTGAAACCGGGAATACTCCCTTGAGCCACTTGCCCATTGTCCGGTAGACGTCTTCGCGATACCGAGGGTCAACGATGTACACCGTGACCTTGACGATGTCTTCAAGCCTGCTCCCGGCCTCTTCAAGAAGTAACTTGATGTTCGACATCGCCTGTTCAGTCTGTTTAACAGGGTCGCCGATTCCTACCGACTCGCGGGTCTCCAAGTCCTGGCCAATCTGTCCACGCAAGTACACGACACCGTTTGCGACGACGGCTTGGCAGAGGTCGTTATCGAGGTTCTGCTCGGGGTAGGTGTCCTTGGTGTTGAACGTTCGGATTCGAGTGTGTGTTGGCACGGGGTGCTCCTCACTATCTAGCAGCGGGCCGGACGGCTCTGTCTGGCTTCAACATCGTTGCCGTGCTCTCATTCAAAGAGGAACCGGTAAATCTGTAAAGAAGAAATAACGTATCGGTTGCATCAAGTACATTGATGCATACTGGTTGCGCGAAACGTTCAAGGGGGAGCGGGCTATGACAACGCGATTTCCAATCACGCTTAACCAACTCTCGTATTTTGCTGCCTGTGCGAGAACGTTGAACATGACTGCTGCGAGTGAAGAGCTTCATGTGGCTCAATCAGCCGTCTCCACGGCGATCACTCAATTGGAGCGGTCGCTGGGCGCAACGCTGTTCATTCGAATTCACGCGAAAGGGTTAGTGCTTACGGATGCGGGCGAGCAGTTGCAGCGCGAGACACAAAGGCTGTTTGAAGGGTTAGAGAACATCATCGAGTCCGTCCGCGAAGGAGAATCTGCCATTCGTGGAGTCGTGCGAATCGCGGTGTTCAGTACGTTCGTGCCAACGTTGTTGCCCGCTATCATCAGCCGACTCGAGGAGGCGCATCCCGAACTTGGGCTGGAAGTTCTCGAAGGTGACCACGCGCAGAATCTTGCTGACCTGCGCTCTGGGCGAGCCGACATGGCGCTGACATATACGTTCTCCCTCGCCCAAGATGTCACTGCTCGTGCAATTACCGAGGCAATGCCCTATGTGCTTGTTTCTGAACATCATCCCCTCGCCACGGAAGGAAAGGTCGCTTTACGGCAACTCAGCGGGGAAGCATTCATCATGCTTGATCTCCCCGATAGTCGTGAGTATTTCCTTGACCTCGCTCGCAAATGTGGAGCGCAGGTGCAGGTGCGACACAGATCAGAAAACTTTGAAGCGGTTCGCGCGATGGTTGCCGCCGGTATGGGGGTATCCATCCTGAATCAGCGGCCCGTGTACGACACCACCTATTCAGGAGCGCGCGCAGTGCCCCTCGACATCTCAGATGATGTACAGGGGCTCCCTATCGCGATCGTGCGATTACGGCAGCTGCAACCCTCCGCCAGGATTCGCGCAATGGCGAAGGTGGTGGAAGAGGTGCTCCGCACGGCATGAGGTAACTACTGATTTACAGCTTCGGATTTGGATGAGTAAGCGGAATAACCGCGCTGAATCTTGATCTGATCGGCGATGTATTTTGCATCGTGCCAGGTGCCCCAAATAAAGCTTGACCCGCGGCGAGACTGCCAGGGGAGGCCGACGAAATACACTCTTGGTTCAGCTGAAACTCCGCGTGAGTGGACCGGGCGTCCGCTGTCATCGATTGCCTTCGTTTTGAGCCAGCTGAAGTCAACGCGAAAACCGGTCGCCCAGATGATCGTCGAGACCCCCGCATCTTCGAGGTTAAGCTCAAGCGTGGGATCGGTGACACAGCCCGGCATCGGTAGCATTTCTCGCGCTTGCGGCTCTTCGGGTAGCTCGAGCCCGTTCTCTTCAATGTAGGCATCTGCTTCGTCGAGGAGTCCTAGGTAGTTCGCGTCGCCACGCAAGACATTTCGCTCGAGGTCGTTCGCGAAGTGGAGCGTCCCATTTTCGCTACGCTCTGCACGGCCCAACAGCGTGATGCCGTTGTGCGCTAACTCGCGGAAATCGACCGTGTGACCGCCGTCCGCACCGCTCACGGCGATGGTCACATGTTCTGCTCCTGAGGCAGGTGTGGACATGTCCCACTTGCCCAGTACTCCCAGCCACCAAACGAAGTCGCGTCCCCGGTAGGAACGTGGCGGACGATCGTGGGGGCCGACCGCGAGATATGTTTTACGCCCCGCTACATTGAGTTCACGCGCGATCTGCACGCCCGAAGAGCCTGCGCCAATGACGACGACGGCTCCCGGAGGAAGCGAATCCGGATTCTTGTAGCTATTGGAGTGAATCTGAACCGTGTGCTCGTTTTCCGGGATGATCGGTGGAATGGCTGGTACTTGGAAAGGCCCAGTCGCAGCCACAACAAAGTTTGCGGTGATTACACCATCGCTTGTTTCAACGCGGAAGCCTGGTGCCCCCTCTTGTTTTGTGACTGAAGTCACCTCTACACCCGTGCGAATGGGGCTGCCAATTTCCCGCGCAAACTCTTGAAAGTAGTCGGCTACCTGGTCTTTGGTAGGAAACTCATCTGGGCCAACGCAGGTGAATTCTTTCGTGGGAAATCGGTCATGCCATGCAGGTCCGTTGGCAACGAGCGAGTCCCAGCGGACGTTGCGCCAACAGTGTGCGACATCGTGTTTCTCCAGCACGATGTGCGGAATGTTCTCGCGGACAAGATGCTCGCTCATTGCGAGGCCGGACTGGCCGGCGCCGACGACTACGACTTCCGTTTGTTCATGCCCCATTGCACGTACTCCGTTCGATTCCTTGCGCGACTGTCGGTGCTTCGTTGCTCAGTTCGCGCGGTCGGTTAGTCGATAACAGAGAAACGCAGATAGACGGATAACTCCAATATGGATACGCGCTCTCATGCATCAGTTGAATTGATGAAGAGACGTGTTATTGATCGGTTCCGTTTATTAAGTTGGTTGGGGCTTCTGACGTCCCACGCTCCAAAACAAACAGCTGGTGGGCCGCGCCAATCCGTGCGACCCACCAGCTCCTTAGTGTTGGTTACGCTTCGTCAGCTGCACCGCAACGCGGCCCATTGCCGAGAGGCAGCGTATGAGGCCGGTTACCGCCGAACGCCGACGATATCGTGTGGCGGACGGCCGGCCAACTGCCCGCGTTCCTCGAAGTGAGTCAACAAGCGCCCGCTAAATCGTGGCGCGAATCCACCCCGCTCCGGCTCGTCATCGGCTGGGTCTGGCCGCTCGCCCAAATGCGGGTTGTCGAAGTGTGGCGAATCCTCAACCACCGAACGCATCTGCCAGGCGTAGTTCTCCCAGTCCGTCGCAAGGCGCCAGATCCCGCCGGGCTCCAATACGCCGGCAACCGTATTGGCGAACAAATCGTTCACCAGGCGACGCTTGTGGTGTCGTGCCTTGCGCCAAGGGTCCGGGAAGAACGTCCACAGCTCCCGCGCCATCGGGTTTTCGGCGTTTGGATGCGCGGGGTCACGTCGTCCGGTCGTCGCCCCGGTCCCATCCACGCCCACGCCGTAACCACCCTGCGTGGACAGCTCATCGTGACTCACCTCGAGACCGAACACAATCGGTAACGCCTGGGCCGCATCCGCCTCGATAATGCGCACATTGTTCAACCCCGCACGAGCAACATTGCCGATACATTTCGCGACACCCGGATGCCATGCCTCGAAGGCCAAGAAGTTCCAATCCGGATGCTGCGCAGCCGCGTGGGCGAGCTGTTCGCCGTTCCCCGGGCCGATTTCGACCACCAGGGGAGCGCGGCGACCAAACGCTGCATCCAAGTCAATGCGCGCCGCCGGGTCAATCGTCGCAGTGGTCGGCCCAGCGGGCACATCAATGAGGTAGGTCGATGCGTGCTGCTCAAGGATCTGTTCGTAGTCGCGAGCCATGCGATTGTGGCCGCGCATTGTGAACGAGCGAATGCGGTACCTCGAGCGCGCTTGCGCCTTCGCCTCTTCGCGGCTCGGCTGAGCGTCCTGCCCGGTTGCGGCATCGGAGTCGAATGCGTTGTCCTGCGTCGAAGTCATGCCGATCATTCTTCCATCCACGCTCGCAGGCCCCGAGCATCGCCGCTCAGTTCAGGCGATAGTGGGCTAGGCCGCAATCGCCCTACCCGGTAACCTGGAGTGGTGGCAGTTGATAATCCCTTTGGTCAAGTACTCGTTGCCCTCATCACCCCGATGGATCACGAAGGGGAAGTGCATTGGGCGGATGTGGAACGTCACGTCGACCACCTCGTGGAGCAGGGCGTCGACGGCATCGTTGTTTCCGGCACCACGGGTGAGACATCAACACTCACCGACGCCGAGAAACTCGAACTGGTACGCGTGACCAAGCAGGTTGCCGGCAATCGCGCCAAGATCATCCAGGGTGGCCCGTCTAACGAAACTGCCCACGCAATCCAATTGGCGAAACAGTCCGAAGCGGCAGGCGCCGACGCGATTATGGCGGTCACGCCGTACTACAACAAGCCCACACAGGCGGGTGTGCTCACGCACTTCCGGATGGTTGCCGATGCCACCGACCTACCCCTCATCCTGTACGACATTCCCGGCCGCGCGGGTGTCCCCATCCACCGCCAAACTATTCTCCGACTCGCCAAACACCCCAACATCCTGGCCGTGAAAGATGCGAAGGGGAACCTCGCCGAAGCCTCTCAGGTGCTCGGCGAAAGCGAGCTGTTGTACTTCGCCGGTGACGACGCAATGGCGCTGCCAGCGATGTCGATCGGCGCTGCCGGACTCATCGGCGTCACCGCGAATATCGCTCCGGCACCGTATCGAGTGATGGTGGATGCGGTGAACCGCGGAGACCTCACCGCCGCCACTGAAGCACACAAGCAGCTCGAGCCGCTCGCGCGAGCCACGATGACCCACGTGCCGGGGACCGTGTCGACCAAGTACATCCTGCACGGCCTCGGCAGGATCTCCACCCCGCGCGTGCGACTGCCGCTGGTGGGCCCAGAAGAGTGGGAAGCCACGCTTATTGAAAACGACATTGACCAGGTGGCCGATATTGACGGCCTGGACCTAACGAACTTCCGCCCGGATCGCAACGCCGCCGCTGGTGGTGCACTGCCAAAAATCGCGGGCACAACGCGCTAGCGCGTACCCCCATGCGAACCGCGTCACGGCAACAACAGCCGCTCACGCAATCGCCCAACTATTGACAGGTAATCCATGACCAAAACAGATGTAGACCTCGCGCCAGTGAAGCTGCCCAAACTCGCGGCAGACACCCTGCGCATCATTCCGCACGGCGGTCTTGGCGAAGTCGGCCGAAACATGACTTCGTTCGAGATCAACGGCAAGATTTTCATCATTGACTGCGGTGTGCTCTTCCCCGAGTCCACGCAGCCCGGCGTCGACCTGATCCTGCCCGACTTTAAGATGCTGCTCGACCGACTCGACGATGTCGTCGGCATCTTCGTCACGCACGGCCACGAAGACCACATCGGCGGTGTGCCGTATCTGCTCAAGCGCAAACCAGACATCCCGGTGATCGGCTCGCCGTTCACGCTGGCACTGGTCGAAGCAAAACTGCGCGAGCACCGCATCCGCCCCTACACCCTCACGGTGCACGAAGGGGATGTGGAGGAGTTCGGGCCGTTCAAGTGTGAGTTCATCGCGATGAGTCACTCGATCCCCGATTCGCTCGCCGTGCACGTGACGACCAAAGCCGGTACGTTCATCCACTCGGCCGATATGAAGATCGACCAAACACCGCTCGACGGTCGACTCACCGACCTGCGCGCCTTCGGTCGACTCGGCCGTGAAGGAGTCGACCTCTTCCTGTGCGACTCGACGAACGCCGAGGTTCCCGGCCACTCGGGAAGCGAGATGAGTGTCGGCCCGGCGATCCACGAAGCCGTACGCACAACCAAGGGACGAGTTGTCGCTGCCAGCTTCGCGAGCCACGTGCACCGCGTACAGCACATCGTTAACGCCGCAGTCGCGAATAACCGCAAGGTGGCGTTCGTTGGCCGGTCGATGACTCGCAACATGGGCATCGCGCTCGACCTTGACTACCTGCGCGCCCCCGCGAACACCATCCTCGACTACAAAAAGGCGCTCGAGCTGCCACGCAATCGCGTGGTGTTTGTGTGCACCGGTTCGCAGGGTGAAACCCTTGCCGTGCTGAACCGCATCGCGCAGGGCGACCACGCAATCGACGTGACCGAAGGCGACCGGGCAATCCTCGCATCCAGCCTGGTACCGGGCAACGAAGTTCCGGTATCGAACATGATCAACAACCTGATGAAGGCTGGCGCGGATGTGGTCCACAAGGGCAATGCGCGCGTGCACGTTTCCGGACACGGCTTCTCAGAAGAGTTGCTCACCTGCTACAACGTCATCCAGCCGGAATTCGCGATGCCTGTGCACGGCGAATACCGCCACCTCGTCGCAAACGCCAAGATCGCGGTGCGCAGCGGTGTGCTGCCGACCAACACGGTGATCACCGAGAACGGTGGCGTGATCGACATGCGGGATGGTGTACCCAAGAAGGTCGGCGAAGTGCCGGTTGGCTTCGTGTATGTCGACGGCAAGACGGTCGGCGCGGTCACCGAGGACGACATCAAAGACCGCGTCACTCTCTCTGAAGAAGGGTTCATCTCGATCTACGCGGTAGTCGACCCCGCTGAGGGTCAGATTATCGCTGGGCCGGCAATCCAGGCCCGCGCATTTGCGCCCGATGACACCGTGTTTGAACCGGTGATTCCGCAGGTGCGGAAAGCGCTCGAGGACGCATTGGACGACGGTGTACGCGACACCTACCGACTCTCGCAGGTGGTCCGGCGAGTGGTCGGCCGCTGGGCGGGCACGAAGCAGCGTCGTCGGCCGATGATCGTTCCGGTAGTGCTGCTCTCGAACGATGCCGACTCGGTGCCGGTGCACGACGCCGACTAGCTACCAGTGATTGGGTCAATGGTGGGACGGGGCGAAACCGTCCCACCATTAGCCTTGGGAAAACTGTGCCGCTCCGACGCCAAGGCGGCCGGATGCGAGGTGCTGGCCGTAGCGTGTAAGGCATGTCGAATAGTGCCTCCAAGCGATCATCGGGTCAGAACGCGGGTAAATCCAAGTCCCGCTCCCGGTCGAACTCGGGTAAGCAGGACACCAAAGTGCAATTCACCGATGACGAACTCGGTACCGGAGTAAAGGTCTGGAACGGGTTCGCCCACGCGCTCGGCGGTGCTGCCCGCTCGATGGGGCCCGACCGCCTGGCGAAAGAGGACCGACGCGACACGTTCCCGACCGTGCTGGTGATTCTCGCGGTGCTCGGCGGCATCACGCTGTGGTTCTTCCCCGGAAGCCCGGTCGCGCAAACCCTGAACGCATTCACCTTTGGTGGACTGTTCGGGCTGGTTTCCTACGCATTGCCGGTAGTGCTCGCCGGGTTCGCGCTGTGGCTCTACTTCAACCCGCCGTCGGTATCCAGCAACGGCCGCGTGTTTACCGGGCTGGCGCTGGCCATCTTCAGCGCCGCATCCTTGTGCCACCTGCACGCCGGAGCGCCGCAGCCGCAGCAGGGAATGCCGGCACTCGCCGGTGGCGGCGGCATCTTCGGGTGGATGATCGGTGGCTCGCTCGGCGCGATTATCACGCCCGTCGGGGCAACGATCCTGCTGGCGCTGCTGTTCGTGCTGTCGCTATTCGTCATCACCAAAACGCCGCCACGCCAGCTCCCGCAGCGCGTGCGAGACGGCTGGAACTGGCTCGTCGGTGCCGATAGTGACGGTACCCGCAAGCCGAGCTCGAAGACTCAAGAACCGGATACCGCATCCGAGGCAACTGCTGAAACCGATGGTGACGATGTGCCCTGGTGGCGCCGAAACGACACCGGCCGAGAGGTCGACCCGGCCTATGACACACCGCTGGTTGACCCGAAGAACCGCGAAGGTGCCGAGACGCGTGTGCTCGACACCGGCAAGGGCAAGAAGCAGCGTCGCCGCGGTCGTCAGGACGACTACGCGCAGGTGCAGCCGCCGAGCGATGACGCATCACCGCTCGACCTCTTTGGCGAACCCGCACCGCTCGACAACCCCACCGAGATCCTCGCCGATTCGCAGACACAGTTCCTGCCGCACCAGCAGCCGGTGCCACCGCAGCACCAGGGTGCCGGCGCGCCAGCACCTGGTCAGGCACAGCCGGGCGGCGGGCAGTCAAACAAAACGAAGCCGATTCCGGCCACGGGCGCAGCCGGGGGTGTTGCGGCCGGCTCGCGTGCGCAGCAAACCGGTGAGCCAAGTGAGGCGGATGCGCTCGCCGCAGTTGAAGAAGACGAGACCGCATCCTGGGACACTCGCGCGGATGCGAGCCCACAGCAGGAGAACTACCAGCTACCGTCCTCGCAATCGCTGGTTCGCGGGGGAGCACCAGTCACCCGCACGGAGGCGAACGACGAGACGATCGCGGCACTGAACCAGACCTTCCAATCGTTCAATGTTGAAGCGCAGGTCACCGGATTTTCACGCGGCCCGACGGTCACCCGCTACGAGGTCGAGGTGGCGCCGGGCACCAAGGTCGAGAAGGTAACCAACCTGTCGAAGAACATCGCTTATGCGGTGCGCTCGAACCAGGTACGCATCCTCTCGCCAATTCCCGGTAAGTCAGCGATCGGTGTGGAGATTCCAAACTCTGATCGCGAGACCGTGCAATTGGGTGATGTGCTCGCATCACAGAAGGCGCTCAAGGCGCACCACCCCATGACCATCGGTGTCGGTAAGGATGTCGAGGGCGGATTCGTGTTGGCGAACCTCGCGAAGATGCCGCACCTGCTCGTTGCCGGTTCGACCGGATCCGGTAAGTCGAGCTTTGTGAACTCGATGATCGTATCGTTGTTGATGCGTTCTACACCGACTGAAGTGCGCATGGTGCTCGTCGATCCGAAGCGAGTGGAGCTGACCCCGTACGCGGGCGTTCCGCACCTGATCACACCGATCATCACGAACCCGAAGAAGGCCGCTGAGGCCTTGCAGTGGGTCGTGAAAGAAATGGAGATGCGTTACGACGATCTCGAGAACTTCGGGTTCCGTCACATCGACGACTTCAACGCGGCGATCCGCGCCGGACAGGTCGAGGTGCCGGAAGGTTCGAAGCGGAAGCTGAAACCGTATCCCTACCTGCTCGTGGTCGTGGACGAGCTCGCCGAGCTGATGATGGCAGCGCCTCGGGATGTAGAAGATTCGATCGTGCGCATCACCCAGTTGGCGCGTGCCGCAGGTATCCACCTGGTGCTTGCAACACAGCGCCCCTCGGTGGATGTGGTTACCGGTCTGATCAAGGCAAACGTGCCCTCGCGCCTTGCGTTCGCGGTGACCAGCTCCACTGACTCGCGAGTGATCCTCGACCAGGTCGGTGCCGAAACGCTCATCGGTCAGGGTGACGCGCTGTTCTCTCCGCAGGGCTCGAAACCGATCCGTGTGCAGGGCGCGTGGGTGAGCGATGACGAGATCCATCAGGTGGTCCGCCACGTGAAAGATCAGGCCAAGCCCGAATACCGCAAGGACGTCACCGCGCCCGCAGAAAAGCGCGAGATCGATTCGGATATCGGTGATGACCTCGAGCCGCTGTTGGCGGCAGCCGAGCTGGTCATTAACTCGCAATTTGGTTCGACTTCGATGCTGCAGCGTAAGCTGCGCGTTGGCTTCGCGAAGGCCGGGCGGCTTATGGATCTGCTCGAGTCACGCGAGATTGTTGGACCCTCCGAGGGTTCTAAGGCGCGCGACGTGTTGGTTACGCCCGAAGAGCTGCCACAGGTACTCGCGATGCTCCGCGGTGAAGAGCCACCCGCATCCGCACCGACTGCCGATGACGCGCACGACGCCGACCCGGTTGCGGATATGGTGACCGCACAATACGACGGTCTTGAAGAGGTAGAAGCACCCAGTGAGGATGCTTGGGATCTCACCGGACGCGACTAGGTGCGGTGAGCTTTCGGTAGCGACAAGAGTAAGGATGCAGTGCTCATGAACGCAGGCGCGCGAGTGTGGCGTGCGGGGGAGGGCCCGGTTAGCCCGTGGGCCGTGCCAAACCTCATCACCATCATTCGTATCGGGTTTGCTCCGGCGATGGTTGCGGCGCTGCTTGCCGATCAGCAACAGTTCGGGGGCTGGCGATGGGCCGCGGCAGCGCTGTTCATTGTTGGTATCGCCTCGGATGCGGTTGACGGATACCTCGCGCGAAGCCGCAACCTCATCAGCGACCTCGGCAAGATCCTTGATCCGATCGCTGACAAGGCGCTCACCGGTACGGCACTGGTGATGCTGTCGATCCTCGGCGAACTGCCGTGGTGGGTAACCGCCTTTATCCTGCTGCGCGAGATTGGCATCACCATTTGGCGACTCATCGAGGTGCGTCGCATCGTGTTGCCGGCTGGTCGCGGCGGCAAGCTGAAAACGGTGATGCAGGCCGTTGCGATCTCGCTCGCGCTCGTACCGCTCCCGCAGTATTGGGGTGAGTGGATGCATGGGGTCAATACGGTGTTCATGTCGCTAGCGTTCGTGCTCACCCTTTGGTCGGGAATTGACTATCTTGTGCGGGCATACTGGCCACAGCGAGACCAAACTCACCACAGCGCCGAACAGGAGTGACGACATGTCGACCGATGACCACCAGAATGACGTGCCAACTCAGCCCTACTCGATGCCGGTTGATCGCGATCGAGGCGCATCCGCACAATTGGTACCACCCATCGAAGTGGGATCGCCGTCGCCTGCCGGAGCTGCGCAGGCGCAGCCGGCCCCTGTGGAAGGGATCAATGCGATCGCCGAACACACTGCGAAACTGGCCGCAACGTTGCTGGATGCGGGGCTTACCATCGCGGTAGCCGAATCGCTTACTGGCGGGGCACTTGCTGCTGAGCTCGTGCGCGTTCCCGGTATTTCGGAGTCGTTCCAAGGCGCCGTGGTCGCCTACCAATTTGCGGTGAAAACGAAACTGCTCGGTGTCGAGAATGACCTGCTCGCGGCGAACGGCGCCGTGCATCCGCAAGTTGCCTTACAGATGGCCAGCGGTGTTCGAGACGCGTGCGCCACCTCGGATCGCGGCGTCGATATTGGTGTGTCGACCACCGGTGTGGCAGGCCCAGAACCCGCGGACGGCTACCCGGCCGGCACCGTGTTTGTCGGAATCAGCTCGCTGTGGGGAGAGCGCGCGGTGCAACTGGACTTCAGCAACCTCGTGCGCGATGACGACCCCGTCGGTTCGCGGCAGCGGATCCGACAGGCCACGGTGGAAGCAGCGGTCTTCAATGTGCTTGACCATCTGATAGAACGCGCCGACGGCAAGTAGTAGTCAGTGCCGAAGCGCATCCGGTAACGATCGGTCACACTCAACATTCTTTCGGCATGACGGAATAGATTCTCACGGGTGCGAGTTGTACACTGCATAACTCGCATGTTGTGAATTGTTCACAGCACATTCGCGCGGGTATGGCCCGCGCATCACTGAGAAAGGAGGTCCCTGATGGTTCTTGTACGTCACGAAATGGGCGACGTGCTGCGGGACGTCCGTCTGCGTCGCGGAGACACTCTTCGCCAAGTAGCCGGCCGTGCATCGGTGGCGCTGGGATACCTATCGGAGATCGAGCGCGGACAGAAGGAAGTATCGAGCGAGATCCTCGCATCCGTTGCCGAAGCCCTCGATACGCCGCTGTCGAGCATCTACTTCGAAGTTGGTAACCGCCTGGCTGCACACGAGCAAATTGCGCAGCGCGAGGCACGATTGATGGGCGTTATTCCGGACACGGTGCCCGACGACCTGCTCGACCGTGGCGCTATGCAGCCCGAGACTGCGGTCACCGCCCGCTAGCTGGCAATCCGTACACGCGACATCGTGTGATGGACATGAACGAACGCGCCCGTACATTCGGGCGCGTTGTCGTTGGTTGAACCGGGCGTTGTCGTTGATACAACCGGAACGAATCGGGTAGAGAGTGAGGGTCACGGATGAGGCTCAGTGAGTTCCATCGCGCCGTAGCGGATGAATTCGGCTCGGTGTATGGCGATTCGATCGTTCGAGACCTGACGCTTGGTGCACTCGGCGACCGCACGGCAAAGCAAGCGTTGAGCGATGGCGTTGAGGCACGGGATGTGTGGCTCGCGCTGTGTGCGGCAATGGACGTCCCTGAGGGCAGGCGTCACGGCGTTGGACGACTCGATCCGAAACAATAGTCAAGACACGCCGAATTGAGTTCGAACGTGTGTTCGATATTCGCTAGTGTGAGTTTCGATCCTGTGGATAGCGCAGTTATCCACAGCGAAGTCGCCGACAGCAAACTGTGTCGGAGGCTGCGCATAGGATGACATACGTCCAATGAACACCGGATCACTGCCCTGTTTGCGTGCTCTATATCAGCGCGAAACAGCCTGTGGGCACTACCGCCGCTATATGTGACAAGGAGCAACTCATGCCAGCACCAAAAGATCGCGAACAAGCACTCGAAACGGCCCTATCAGCGATTGACCGCCACTTCGGTAAGGGGTCGGTCATGCGTCTCGGTTCGGGAGAACGCGCACCGGTCGAAGTAATCCCAACCGGTTCCATTGCGCTGGATGCGGCACTCGGCACCGGCGGTTTGCCACGCGGCCGTATTGTCGAGATCTACGGCCCGGAATCCTCGGGTAAGACGACGGTCGCCTTGCATGCCATCGCCAATGTGCAGCAAAACGGCGGTATTGCAGCGTTTATCGACGCAGAGCACGCGCTCGATCCGGAATATGCACGCAAGCTCGGTGTTGATATCGATCAGCTGCTGGTTTCTCAGCCCGACACCGGTGAGCAGGCGCTCGAGATCACCGATATGTTGGTGCGCTCAGGCGCAGTTGACCTCGTTGTCGTCGACTCGGTTGCAGCACTGGTGCCACGCGCCGAAATCGAGGGCGAGATGGGTGACTCACACGTGGGTCTGCAGGCGCGGCTGATGTCGCAGGCGCTGCGCAAGCTCACTGGTGGGCTCAACCAAACGAAGACCACCGCAATCTTCATTAACCAGCTGCGCGAGAAGGTCGGTGTGTTCTTCGGTTCGCCAGAGACCACCTCGGGTGGTAAGGCACTGAAGTTCTACGCCTCGGTTCGTCTCGACATTCGCCGGATCGAGACGCTGAAAGATGGCGGGGATGCGGTCGGTAACCGCACGCGCGTCAAGGTGGTTAAGAACAAGATGGCGCCGCCGTTCAAGCAGGCCGAGTTCGACATTCTGTTCGGCCAGGGCATCTCTCGAGAAGGATCGCTCCTCGACTACGGTGTCGACCACGGTTTCGTGAAGAAATCCGGCTCTTGGTACACCTATGACGGCGACCAGCTAGGCCAGGGTAAAGAGAACGCCCGTCGGTACCTCATTGAGAACCCCGAGATCGCCGAAGAAATCGAGCACAAGATTCTCGTCAAGCTGGGAATCCGCACCGACCCAAATGCTGAATCCGAGCCGATTGTCGACGAAGAAACCGGCGAGATTATCGAGCGGATCGCCTAATAGACCCAGTGTGGGCCCATCGGAATACCGATGGGCTCACGCTGCATCAGTGGTGTAGTCCGGCAACGGTCGTGTGCGGATGGTGGCATTAAGGCCAGGAAAGGGGCGAGAGCGTGCGCGATACAACGAGTGACGAAACACGCAGTGCGAGTGGCGACGCTGAGATCATTGAACTGAGCGCGCACACCGGCTCGCGCTGGGGGAGCTGGGGTGCTGCATCCGGCTCACCGAGTGCGTCAGAGACGCAGACGCCAACCGAGCAAGCACCAACCGAGCAAGCGCGAGAGAGTGCGCTCGAGCGTTTGCGTGCCCAGATCGCCACGGTCGAAGCCGAAGCGGGTTGCATCGCACCAGCTGACTCTCAATCCGAATCCGAATCTGAACCTGAATCCGGTGCTGAAGTGATCGGGTTCCCGAATGCATCGCAACCGGCCGCATCCGGCCGCGTACCGAACGACAACACCGCGCGTTACGAACAACACCCTGACGAGGGTGAGAGCATGCCAGCGGCCAGGGAACAGCTCACGCGGATGCTCGCCAGAAGCGATAAGTCCCGTCACGAATGCCTCGAGTACCTGCGCCGCGAGACCGAACTCACGAGCGCGGATGCAATGACGTTGGTCGATGAGTACACCGAATGTGGATACATCAACGATGCGCGCCTTGCCGAGCAACTCGTATCCGGGGCCCTGTCACGTAAGGGACTCGGGCGCACCGGTATGGAGCGTGAATTGCGCAAGCGCGGGCTCGATGACGTTGTGATCGAAGAAGCCCTTGGTGAGTTCGATCGGGATGCCGAGTACGACAATGCGCTCGAAATCGCACGCGCTCGCGCGCAGCGCCTGCATAGCGTTGAGTATGAGGCAGCCAAGCGCCGCCTGTACGGCTATCTTGCGCGCCGCGGGTTCTCCGGTGAAGTGGTCGGACGCGCCGTCGCCGAGGCACTCGGCGAACGAGCCCGCGGAGGATCGGGCTCACATTCGCGCTCGTCCGGCCCCTATTTTCGTTAGTTTTCTCTGGCGGTGGCGCAGGGAACTAGTCTGAGGCGCTCCCCGTTCCACCTCTCCCGCAGCCATTTGTCGTGGCTCGCGATGATGACTGCTCCGGGAAAATCTTGAATCGCTGTTTCGAGTTGTTCGAGTAGAGCGAGCGACAGATGGTTTGAGGGCTCGTCTAACAACAACAGTTGTGGTGGCTCAGCTGCTAGTGCCGCAAGCGCGACTCGTCTGCGCTGCCCAAGTGAGCACTCGCCGATCGGCAACGTTGCTTGATGCTGCGACATCAAACCGAGTTCGTGCAGTGAGGGCGCACTGTCTGGATTCCGCAACCGCGACCGATAAGCAACCTCTGCACTCACGCGTGGATCCGTCCATGAATCATCTTGTTCGAGAAACCCTATTGACGTGTCAACTGATCGAATGCCGCCATCCGGGGCGAGAGAGCCGGCAATGACGCGAAGTAACGTTGACTTGCCAGCACCGTTCACGCCTTCAATAAGTAGGCGCGAACGCGCTTTCACTTCGAACGAAACTGGCGCTAGCTGATCAGCAACGTGGACATCGTCGCATGCAGCAACAAATGAGCTCGTTTGCTGGCCGTGTTGGAAACCCTGAAATTTCAGTTCGAGTGGTGGCTTAGGAATGCCGCTACGTTCGATCTCCGAAAGCCGCTTACGCGCTTTTTGCAGACGATTGCCGATCGTTTTGGCGGCACGGTCGGCTTCAAACTTCCTTGCCATACCGACTTCGCTCTTTGGCTTGGTGCTGTGAAATATCCGGTGAGCGTCGACATTAATGAGATGTTGTAAACGCGTTTTCTCTGCTTGCTCAACTGCATACTCATGTCGCCAAGTTGTAATCTCAGCGGAGCGCGCACGCAGATAGTCGGAATAACCGCCGCCGTATCGGCGCCCTATCCGAGACTCGCCGCGAATCGACGTAGCGCTCGGAGCTGGGTCCATGTCGATGAGTTGGGTTGCGCTCGCGTCAAGAAATGCGCGGTCGTGACTCGCGAACAGTACTGGACCCTGCCAGTTTGCGAGCTCATCCGTAAGGAACTGGACTCCATTAGCGTCGAGATGGTTGGTTGGTTCATCCAGGAGCAAGCATTTGGGTCGGCGCAAGATAACGGCAGCGAGTGCAAGTCGTCGCCGCTGGCCACCAGAGATTTCTCTCTGAGATGGAGCATCCATTACCTGCCGAAGTTGTAACGCATCAATCACTTTTGCAATTCGGGTGTCGAGATTCCATGCGTCGGCCCGTTCTACCGCGGCCAAGGCTGCGGCGTAGTCGTCCTTTCCGGTCGGAGATTGCGACAGCGACACTGCGGCCCGCTCGAATTGTTTAATGAGGTCACGAACTGGCTTCACCGCGTCATCAATGATCTGTTGCGGTGTACGTTGATCGGGATCTAGCTCTTGTCGTAGGAATCCGACGGTTTCGGGCGAATCTATGTGACCGTTTGCGGGTGACAGCTCTCCGGCAATTGCCGCGAGCAGCGTAGATTTGCCCGAACCGTTTCCTCCGATCAGGCCTACCCTCTCCGTGGCAGGGACTGAAAGAGAAAAGCCGTCGAGGATACGCCGGCCGGAGCGAATGACGGTGAGATCGTCTGCTTTGATATGCGCAGCATACTTGCGCTCGAATACGTTGTTCAAGACTGGTTTCCTAAGTGCCTGGACACATCCGTTACTTACCCGTCGGGCAACACTGCCTCGGATTCGGGAATGACAGGACTTAGGAAATCATGCGCTCAGAATATCACACGGCCCGCCTTCTGTATCGCGCATCACAACTAGCCCGTGACTGCAGCGCGGAACACTCGTAGAATCGACTGGTTATGACTGAGACAGCCACCCCCATCGCACCGTCGCCGGCATCGACCAATGCTGACGGCACGCAGCGCACGTTCTTCGTGCGCACGCTCGGTTGCCAGATGAACGTGCACGACTCCGAGCGCATCACCGGTTCGCTGCTTGCCGCAGGCTACGCCGAAGCCGCCACCGAAGACGCCGACGTGATCGTCATCAACACCTGCGCCGTTCGCGAGAACGCGGCCACGCGACTCTACGGAAACCTCGGCCAACTCGCCAGCCGCAAGCGCGAGCATCCGGGAATGCAAATCGCCGTCGGTGGCTGCCTCGCACAGATGGAACAGCGGCAGATCGTCGAGCGTGCGCCACAGGTCGACGTGGTCTTCGGAACGCACAATATGGGTTCCCTGCCAGTGTTGCTCGAACGAGCTCGACACAACGAAGAAGCGCAGGTGGAGCTGCTCGAATCCCTCGAAACGTTCCCCTCAACCCTGCCCACCAAACGCGACTCCACCTATTCCGGGTGGGTTTCGATTTCAGTCGGCTGCAATAACACCTGCACCTTCTGCATCGTTCCGGCGCTGCGCGGTAAAGAAAAAGACCGCCGCCCCGGCGACATCCTCAACGAGGTCAAAGCCATCGTCGACCAAGGGGCCATTGAAGTAACCCTGCTCGGCCAAAACGTGAACTCCTACGGTGTCGAGTTCCGCGACCGTCAGGCATTCTCGAAACTGCTGCGGGCCTGCGGCGATATCGACGGCCTAGAGCGGGTGCGCTTCACCAGCCCGCATCCGGCCGCATTCACCGACGACGTCATTGACGCGATGGCCGAAACACACAATGTGATGCCGCAGCTGCACATGCCACTGCAATCGGGTTCCGATCGCATCCTGAAAGAGATGCGCCGCTCATACCGATCGAGCAAGTTCCTCGGCATCCTCGACCGCGTTCGCGACCGCATCCCACACGCAGCAATCACTACCGACATCATTGTCGGATTCCCAGGCGAAACCGATGAGGACTTCGAAGACACGCTCCGCGTTGTTGAACAGGCACGATTCGCCAGCGCATTCACCTTCCAGTACTCCATCCGCGAGGGCACACCGGCAGCAACGATGCCGAACCAGATCCCCAAGGATGTCGTACAGGAACGATTCGAGCGCCTCGTTGCCCTACAACAGCAGATCTCGCTCGAAGAGAACCAAGCATTGGTCGGCAGCAACCAAGAAGTACTCGTTTCGGTTGACGAGGGCAAGAAAGACGGCGAAACCCACCGGCTCACCGGACGAGCCGAAGACGGACGCCTCGTGCACTTCTCCGTGCCAGAAACCGGCGAACGCCCCCGACCGGGCGATGTCGTCAGCGTCACCATCACTCGTGGAGCACCGAGCTATCTCGTCGCCGACGCAGCCGCAGATGTACCCCTGAACATTCGTCGAACCCGCGCGGGCGACGCCTGGGATGCAGCACAGTCGGCATCCTGCGGAACCGGCACGAACACGGCGACACCGGGAGCAGTCAACCTCGGACTGCCGACCCTGCGCGTCGGAGCCCCACCCTCATCCGGCCCGAACCACTAGTGCAGGCACCGTTTGCCGCCGAGCACCCCGCCGAACTGATCGTCATCGGCGGGGCAACTGGTACCGGTAAAACTGCCCTTTCGCTCGACGTCGCCGAACTCCTACAGCAGCACGGTCACCGCGCCGAAATCTGCAATGCCGACGCCATGCAGCTGTATCGCGGCATGGAAATCGGCACAGCGAAACTGCCCGAACACCAGCGCCGCGGAATACCGCACCACGGTTTCGACCTCCTCGACATCACCGAACCGGCAACGGTCGCGCACTACCAGGAATACGCGCGGGAAACGATCACCGACATCCGCGCACGCGCTGCCGTACCGATCCTCGTCGGCGGATCCGGCCTCTACATCGCCTCGGTCGTGTTCGACCTGCAGTTCCCCGGCCGAGACCCGGTGATTCGCGCGGCGCTCGAACTGCGATTACAGCGAGAAGGCACCGGCCTGCTGTACCGCGAACTCGAAAGCAAAGACCCGGTCGCGGCGGCAAAGATCGACCCGGCCAACGGCCGACGCATCGTCAGAGCCCTCGAAGCAATCGAAGTCACCGGCGAGCCCTTCTCTGCTCAACTCCCAGACCAAGACCGCTGGTGGATGCCGACGCAGATGGTGCTCGCAGAAATCCCGCGCAGCGAACTCGTGTTGCGGCTCGACGCCAGAGTCGAAGACATGTGGCGAGACGGGCTGCTCGAAGAAACCGAACAACTGCTCGCTCAGGGTCTCAGCTACGAATCCACCGCAGGTAAGGCCATCGGTT
Source organism: Pseudoclavibacter sp. Marseille-Q3772 (assembly GCF_916618895.1). NCBI lineage: Bacteria > Bacillati > Actinomycetota > Actinomycetes > Micrococcales > Microbacteriaceae > Pseudoclavibacter > Pseudoclavibacter sp. Marseille-Q3772. The sequence goes on along the minus strand of NZ_OU745391.1, from coordinate 675,917 downwards.
ACGCACAGGCAATCGAACAGCTCCGCGGCAACCTCGACGAAGCCGAAGCCATCGCGCGCGCACAGCAGCTCACCCGCAAATACGCTCGCAGGCAAGTGTCCTGGTTCCGTCGCTACGAATCCGCACTCCGACTGCGTGCCGACGACCCCTGGGCCGCCCAAACCGTACTCGAACACGCGGGCTACCTGCCCTCGTAACGTACTCACCACGAAGCTGCGACACTGGATCCATGGCGTCACCAACACGGCTGCACAAAGTACATACGGGCGGCAACGACCTGCTCGTGCACATCGCGACCCAGCGAGACGAAACCCCATCAGCGGATGCCGTCACTGCGTGGTGTAACCGGCGCACGGGAGTAGGCGCGTCAGGGTTTGTCAGCTGCACACCCACCGAGGAACCCATTCGCAGCACCGAGCGCGTCGCCTGGGAACTCCGTCGATACACCGCAAACGGAACCGAGCGAGCCGCCGACGGTGACGAGCTACGCGCGGCCGCACGCATCCTGATCGACGAACACTACGTTGACCTCGCCGCGGCAGAAACCCTGCCGCTGCAGATTGGATCGCAGATCCACGACATCCAACCCAGCGGCACCGGCGGATTTCACCTCGACCTTGGGCGCTGGCGACTGTCACGATCCGAACCGACCGTCGCCGCATCCGGCATCGACGTGCCCCGCCCCGGTCTCGAGCTCAGCATCGCCGACCGACGCTACATCGTGATCGCCCTCGCCGACCGCAGCGAACTCGACCGACTTTCGCTGCGCATCCCGCCCCGCATCGAACCCGAACCCGTTGATGCGGTGACCATCACCTTCACCATCCCCGAAGACCCGCTCGTGCGTGACGGTGTAGGCAGGTTGCTGGCACGTGCATGGGCGAGCGACGACCCTGACACCGAAGTCTCCGGTGGTGCCGCGGCTGCAACCGCGCTCGCCGTGCGCCACTGGGCGGGATCGGGAGCGCCAAACCACTGGCGTGTGACCGGCGACTACGGGGCCGTACAGGTGCGAATGTTCGCCACCGAAGAGGGCGAACACCTCGGTGTGGCTGGCGGCTGCGAGCGGATCTTCGACACCGCTATCGCGGCAACGCAACCCCTTAGCTGAGCCGCTCCACACGCAGCACACGGAACCCACCGCTCGTTGCGTGGCGTGACACTGCGAAGGCGTCACCCAATTGTTCGCCCAAGCGTCGCTGCAGCGAATCTGCGCCGAGATTCTTACCGACAACGAGCCACGCATTTCCACCAACTGTTAACCGCGGCAGCCAATGCCCGAGCAGGGCATCCAACTGCGCCTTACCGATACGAATCGGTGGATTCGACCAGATCACGTCGAAGCGCAGATCATCGGGAACCGCATCCGGCAGCAACGCGGTCACGTTCGCACAACCGAGCGCGCTCGCATTGGCCTCGGTCAGCGACAGCGCACGCTCATTCACATCAACAGCCCACACGGCCAGCTCGGGGGATCGGCGCGCCAGGCTCAGCGTGATCGGCCCCCATCCGCAGCCAATATCGAGGGCAGTGCCGGATGCGGGGGGTTCCGGCACCTCGGCCAGCAGGATTCGCGTCGCCTTATCGAGCCCCTGTGCGGAGAACACTCCGTTCGCCGATACCACTTCGATCCCACCATCGCCGAGATCCACGCGCATCGTGTGACGTTGCTCGGGGGCGTTGGGGTCCGGCGAGAAATAGTGATCGGCCATGTAATGAACGTAGCGCAGCAAGTAATGTGGTGCAGAACATGCAAGAACATTCCGATGACGGTCAGCCCACCCCCGAGGCTGACGCGAGCCAAAGCGCACCGAGCGAGACCGCGACCCCGCAACGCAGCGAGCAGGATGCGGTGATCGCGCGCATTCTCTCGCGCGGCAACACTCAACGAGCTGCGACCACCCGCTTCGGTGACGGTCGAGCCGCGGCGCTACAGGATGCATCCACAGTCGCCGACTCGGATGCGGACGGACTCCAGCTCGAGCGCGAAGCGCGTCGATCCCTGCAGCATGTCGATGGGCTGTCGACCGAACTCGAGGATGTCTCGGAAGTTGAATACCGCCAGGTTCGGCTCGAGCGCACGGTGCTGATTGGTGTATACGCAGCCGGAACACTTGCGGACGCGGAGAACTCCCTCCACGAGCTCGCAGCACTGTGTGAAACCGCTGGCGCTGTGGTGCTTGACGGCGTACTCCAACGACGCCCGCATCCCGACCCGAGCACCTATCTTGGGCGGGGTAAAGCGGATGAACTCGCCGAGATCGTGCGCGCACTCAACGCTGACACGGTGGTTGCGGATACTGAGCTTGCGCCCTCACAGCGGCGCGCGCTGGAAGACCGGGTCAAAGTAAAGGTCATTGACCGTACCGCCGTCATCTTGGATATCTTCAGTCAGCACGCGAAAAGCCGCGAGGGTAAAGCTCAGGTTGAGCTCGCCCAGCTCGAATACCTCCTGCCGCGTCTTCGTGGTTGGGGTCAGTCCATGTCCCGTCAGGCGGGTGGTCAGGTCGGTTCGGCCGGCGCCGGAATGGGGTCGCGCGGTCCCGGTGAAACGAAGATCGAGCTCGATCGTCGACGCATCCACACCCGAATGGCGAAATTGCGTCGAGAAATCGCGGGGATGAAAACGGCCCGCGACACCAAACGCGCACGGCGTGACCGCAACCAGGTACCCGCGGTTGCGATCGCCGGGTATACGAACGCCGGCAAATCATCCCTACTGAACCGAATCACGAAAGCCGGTGTGCTCGTTGAGAACCAGCTGTTCGCGACCCTGGATGCAACTGTCCGCCGGGCAACCACTGCTGACGGCAGGCCCTACACCATCGCGGACACCGTTGGGTTCGTGCGTAATCTGCCGCACCAGCTCGTGGAGGCATTCCGGTCGACACTCGAAGAGGTTGCCGAAGCCGATGTGATCGTGCACGTTGTGGACGCATCCCACCCGGATCCCGCAGCACAGATTCGCACAGTGCGCGAGGTTATCAGCGAAATTGACGCGCATACGCTGCCCGAACTCATCGTGTTTAACAAGGCCGACCTTGTGGATGCGCCCACCCGAGCGATGCTGCGAAATCTCGCTCCGGGCGCGGTGTTTGTTTCGGCACGAACCGGTGAAGGTATCGATGAGCTCCGCGAGCACATCGCGCAGATGTTGCCGCGAAATGAGGTCGATATCGAGCTGGTGATTCCGTACAACCGCGGCGATCTGGTTTCGCTCTTGCACGAACAGGGCGGGGTATTGCGCGAGCACCACGACACCGACGGAACCCACCTGCGTGCCCGAGTGCATCCCGACCAGCTTGGACAGTTCGCACAGTTCCGCATCGGCGGGGCCGATGCTCCAGAACGCAAGCGCCCAACGGTTCGGCACCGGCCAAAAGCGTCGGGTGAGCCGGCGGCAGAACGGGAAATCACGCTGCCGAAAGCGAACTATGAGCACTAGCTGTACTGACCGGGGACGGTGGTAAATCGTGATAAGGGTGGCTGGTTGCCGCAGGCGGAGTGGGGGCGGTGGTGGCTGTAGTAGTGGAGCCAGCCGTCGAGCTCTCCGCGGCGCGCAGCCTCGGAGGTATAGCAGCGTGCGTAGGCCCAGCCGTCGGCCAGGGTGCGGTGGAAGCGTTCGATCTTCCCGTTGGTCTGGGGTCTGTAAGGCCGGGTCCGCTTGTGCTTGATATTCCGCTCTGCACAGGTGTCGCGCCACAGGTTTGATCTGTAGGCGGCGCCGTTGTCTGACAGGACGCGTTCCACGGTGACGCCGCGGGCGTTGAACCACACGACGGCCCGCACCAGGACACCGGTGGCTGTCGCGGCGGCTTCGTCGTCGTGGATCTCGGCGTAGGCGACGCGGGAGTGGTCGTCGATGACGGTGTGGACACAGACCCGTCCCATCAGCGGACCGGAGTGCTTGCTGCGCGGCTTGTCGGGGGTGGCGGCTCGATTGCGGTCGCCCTGCTGCCGGCCGACGTAGCGTCAGCCTCCGCCGTCGAGGATATTGCCGAGCTTCTAGACGTCGACGTGGAGCATGGAGCCAGGATGGTCGTGCTCGTAGCGGCGGATGGGTTCGCCGGTGGCGCGGTCGACGTGGGCCAGGCGATTCAGGTGGGCGTCGGTCAGGATCCGGTGGACGGTGGAGGGTGCGATGCCGAGTCGAGAGGCGAGCTGGACGGGCCCTCTCGTGGTCGCAGGCGCAGGCGGATGCAGCGTCGGGTCGTCTTGACGCTGATTTTGTTCGGTGAGTGGTGGGGTCGTGAGGAGCGGTCCTGCATGGACTGGCCGGCGCGGTATCGGTCGGCCCAGCGCTTCACGGTGGGCCAGGAGACCTGGAAGCGAGCGGCGACCTCGCTGATCGGCCACCCATCCTCGACCACCAGTCGGGCCACGATCAGGCGATGACGTGGAGTGAGCGCAGCGTTGGCATGAACGACTACTCCGTGGTGCTCATGCGCTGTCGAATGAGCTGGCAGATCAGCGCCAGTGCAGCCACGGCTGCCGCGGAACCGCAGAGCACGGCGGGTGTCGCTTGTGCTGCAACCAGCAGTGAGCCGAAGGTGGCGCCCAGCGCGGACCCCAGGTAGTTGGCGGAGGCGTTCGCGGCCACGGCCGTGGCACCGTCGGTGGGATTCGTCTGGAGCAGGACGTGCTGCTGGGGTGTGAGGGAGGCCCACCCGCACATTCCCCAGATGAACAGGCTCGTGAGCACGATCCAGGCGGTCTGCCCCTGCGTCATGCCGAGCAGCGCGCACATCAGGCCCACGAGAATGATCACGCTCAGGCGCAGCGGGTTGCGTCGGTCCGCGAGTCGGCCGATACCCAGCGCTCCCACCGCGCCCCCGATGCCCCAGACCCAGATCGCCAGAGTCTGGTGCGCCGCAAGGGTTCCCGCGGACAAGATCACGGTCATGTAGGTGTAGAGCCCCAGCGAGGCGACACCAGTGAGCAGAGTCACGGTCACCGTGAGCAGGTTCTTGGGACGCGCGATCGATCGTATCCGGTCGCCGGCACCCGAAGCGGGGATGGCGGGCAGCTCCCCGCCGCGCAGTGCGATTCCCGCCAGTGAGGCGCCGCCAACGGCAACGATCAGCACGATGGCAGCTCGCCACCCCCAGCGCTGAGCCAGTGCGAGGCCTACTGGGACGCCGAACACGGTGCCGACCGCCAGGCCCGCAAGGACGAGCGCTAACGCCCGCCCACGACGGCCCTTCCCTGCGACCTCTGCCGCGACCGCGGACGACAGCGGTGAGTACACGCCCGCTGCTGCGCCGGCAACCACTCGGGCGCCCAGGAACACCGACACCGTCGGCGAGAGCGCGGTGGCGAGGTTCGCCACGGTGAAGACCAGCAGGGACACTATCAGGCTCTGTCGTGACATCTGTCCCGCACGTCCGGCCAGCAAGGGGCCCGCTACCGCATACGAGCCCGTGAAGGCCGCTACCCCCAGGCCGACGGTGGCTTCGCGCGCGTCCAGCGAGGAGGCGATAGCAGGAAGGAGACCAGCGACGATATAGGCGTCTAGCCCGAGCGCGACACTGCCAACCACGAAGGGCCAGAGTCGCCCCATCATGCCTGTCCCTCCCTGGGGTCGGCGTTGGCGACCACAGCCGCAAGCACGCCCGGGAACAACCGATCGAGATCCTCGCTCCTCAATCGGATCAGGCACGCACGGCCCTCCCCACGGGTCCACGTCACCCCCGCTTCCCGCAGCATGCGAGTGTGGTACGTCAGCGTCGACCGGGGCAGGTCGTCCGCAAGCTCAAGGCTGTCGTGCTCGAGCCCGTCGGCCAGGCGACGAATCATCTCCAGACGCGTGGGATCGCTCAAGGCGGCCAGAACCCTGGCCAGGGTGATCTCGTCAGTCTCCGGGTGGTGGTAATCGCGGGGGGACATGGAACCTCCATCAATCATGCAGTGATACCTGCACAATAATCATGCAGGTATCACTGCACAAACTGCTCGTCTCCACCAGACCTCGATCAACGTCTCCGGTCAGTACAACTAGCGCCCGGGAGGTTCGGCTACGGATGCGGTGCTGTTGGGATCTACGCGGAAAATAAGGCTGCCGCGCTACACGGAACGCAGCACTGCTACGACGCGGCCGAGTACCTGCGCGTGATCGCCGAGAATCGGCTCGAACTCGGAGTTGCGGGGTAGCAGCCAGGTGTGACCGTCGCGCTGCTTAAACGTCTTCACGGTGGCTTCGCCGTCGAGCATTGCGGCGACGATGTCGCCGTTCTCGGCGGATGCTTG